>CAJFVX010000028.1 GCA_904420585.1 Candidatus Howiella intestinavium
AAATCCTTTATTTTCAAGGCTTTTGGAGGATTTTATTAAAACACTGTAACCTCTGTTGAGAGGTCATAATTTACTGATATTCAAATACGGATTTGTCGCTCTTTTAAATGAAAAATCAAAACGCCCGCAGGTCCCGTTGAAAAGGAACCTGCGGGTGAAAACATTTATTCCCACTCGATAGTGGCCGGGGGCTTTTGGGTGATGTCGTAGACCACCCGGTTGACGTGCTCCACCTCGTTGACAATCCGGTTGGAGGCGTTTCCCAGCACCTCGTGGGGGATTTTCGCCCAGTCGGCCGTCATAAAGTCGCTGGTGGTCACGGCCCGCAGGGCCACCGTGTAGTCGTAGGTGCGGCCGTCCCCCATGACGCCCACGCTGCGCATGTCGGTCAGCACGGCAAAGTACTGGCTGATTTCCCGGTCCAGGCCGGCCTTGGCCACCTCTTGACGGAAAATGGCGTCGGCTTCCTGCAGCAGGGCCACCTTCTCAGGGGTAACCTCCCCGATGATGCGCACCCCCAGCCCCGGGCCGGGGAAGGGCTGCCGGTAGACCATGGATTCGGGCATCTTCAGCTCCAGACCCGCCTGGCGCACCTCGTCCTTGAACAAATCCCGCAGGGGCTCCACAATCTCCTCAAAATCCACATGGTCGGGCAGGCCGCCCACATTATGATGGCTCTTGATAAGGGCCGCATCCCCCACGCCGCTTTCGATGACGTCGGGATAGATGGTGCCCTGGACCAAAAAGTCCACCTTGCCGATCTTCTTGGCCTCGGCCTCGAAGACCCGGATGAACTCCTCGCCGAGGATATTCCGCTTTTTCTCCGGCTCGGTGACGCCCTTCAGCTTCTCGAAAAACCGGGCCGAAGCGTCCACGGATACCAGGTTGATGTCATACTGGCCCCGGAAGAGCTCCTCCACCTGCTTGCCCTCGTCCTTGCGCAGCAGGCCGTGGTCCACAAAAATACAGGTCAGGTTGTCCCCCACAGCCTTGTGCAGCAGGATGGCTGCCACCGAGGAATCCACGCCGCCGGACAGGGCGCAGAGCACCTTCCGGTCGCCGATTTTCTCCTTGAGCTGGTAAATCGTCCGGTCCACAAAGGAGGACATGACCCAGTCCCCTTTGCAGCCGCAGATGTCGTAGACAAAGGTGTGGAGCATCTCCATGCCCTTGCGGGTGTGCATGACCTCCGGGTGGAACTGCACGGCGTACAGCCGGGCGGTGGGGTTCTCCATGGCCGCCACCGGGCAGGTCTCCGACTTGGCGGTGATTTTAAACCCGGCGGGGATGCGGCTGATATAGTCGGTGTGGCTCATCCAGCAGATGGTGCCGTAGTCCAGCCCGGAAAAAAGCTGGCTCTGGGTGTCCAGGGATACGGCCACCTCGCCGTACTCCCGGGCCCCCGGCTCCACCTGGCCGCCCAGCAGATGGGTCATGAGCTGGGCGCCGTAGCAGATGCCCAGCACGGGGATGCCCAGCTGGAAAAGGGCCTTGTCATAGGTATAGGCGGTCTCCTTATACACGCTGTGGGGGCCGCCGGTGAGGATAATGCCCTTGTACCCCGCCGCCTTGATTTCCTCCAGGGGGGTGGTGTAGGGCCGGACCTCCGAATACACATGATTTTCCCGGACCCGGCGGGCAATCAGCTGGTTGTACTGGCCGCCGAAATCCAAAACCAGAATCTTTTCCATGAAACGACCTCGTTCCTTCCAAATTTAAGAAGGGGAAGCGCCCTTCTTTTCTTACAGGCCCAGCCGGGCGAATACCTCGTTGTAGGCGTCCTCCACGTTGCCCAAATCCCGGCGGAACCGGTCCTTGTCCAGCTTCTGGTGGGTCTTGGAATCCCAGAGGCGGCAGGTATCGGGCGAAATCTCGTCGGCCAGGATAATCTGCCCGTCGGAGGTCTTGCCGAATTCGATCTTAAAGTCGATGAGGTCGATGCCGATGCCGGCAAAGTAGGCCTTCAGCACCTCGTTGACCTTCATGGTCATCCGGGAAATATTGTCCAGCTCTTCCCGGGTGGCCAGGCCCAGGGCGGTGATGTGGGACTCGGCGATCATGGGGTCGCCCAGGTCGTCGTTCTTCAGGCAGAATTCCAGGGTGGGATTCTTCAGCTCCGTGCCCTCTTCCACGCCGAAGCGCTTGGAGAAGCTGCCGGCGGCCACATTGCGCACGATGACCTCCAGGGGCACGATGGTGACCTTCTTCACCAGGGTTTCCCGGTCGGAAAGCTCCTTGACAAAATGGGTGGGCACACCGGCCTTTTCCATGATGGTCATGAGGAAATTGCTCATCCGGTTGTTGATGACGCCCTTGCCCTCGATGCTGCCCTTCTTCAGGCCGTTAAAGGCGGTGGCGTCGTCCTTGTAATCCACAATATACAGTTCGGGGTCGTCGGTTTTAAAAACCTTCTTGGCTTTTCCCTCGTAGAGCTGTTCCAATTTCTGCATAGGTAAGACTTCCTTTCCAATTTTTCGGCCTGTTAAGCCCTCTAAACGTATCTATTATACACGAAAGGGCAGGCGCTGTCTATCGCCCGGGCGGGATTCGGGCGAATTTTGTAGGCCGCGTACAAACCGGCTGGAAATCCGCCGGGAGTTTGCGCGGTTTTGCCGCCTGTCAGGCCGCCGCCGGGGTCTGCCGCCCGGCCTTTTTCCGCCGGAAGATATACCAGCCGCAGACGGCCAGCACCAGCACAAGGGACACCCACTGGCTGGTGGAGAGCAGGGCCACCCCCCGCTCGGCGTCCCCCCGGAAAAATTCCAGGGTAAAGCGCAGGACGGCGTAAAGGAGGATGTAGACCGGCAGGGGCTGCCAGGCGTCGATGGGGGCGGTGCGGGCCCGGTGGTTCTGGTACAGCCACAGCCCTATAAACAGGCAGAGGTTCAGCCCCGCCTCGATAAGCTGGATAGGCAGCAGGGGCACCCCGTTGGGGGCGCCCAGGGACTCGGTGTAGACGATGCCCCAGGGCACTTCAATCCCCCAGCAGCAGCCGGCCAAAAAGCAGCCCACCCGGCCGAAGGCGTGGAAAAGGGGGATGGCCGGGGTGATAAGGGCGGCGGCCTCGGAAACCGACACCTTGTATTTCCGGCAGTAAATCACCGCCGCCGCCGCCCCGCCCAGCAGGCCGCCGTAGAAGACATAGCCGCCCTGGACCAGCATAGCCCACCCCTCCGGTGAGGTGAAAATCACGCCGGCGTAGCGGATGAGGGTAGGCAGAATGGTAATCAGGAACAGCAGCTTGGAACCGATGATGGCCCCCACGACAATCAGCAGGCCGATGTGCAGCACATCCTCCCCCGGCAGCTTGAACCGGCGGTTGCGCAGCAGCACAAACAGGCTGGCTGCGGCGACGCCTATGACACCCATGAGCCAATAGGCGGGGATGTCCCAGATGATGAAATGGAAAAAGGGATGCATGCAGAGGAAACTCCTTCCTGATGGATAAAAGAAAAGGGATCGAATGACGAAGCGCCACACGATCCTTTTTATGATCGAAAATCAAGAAACGCAGAATAGATCGCTTAGTTGAGCAGATCGTTCAGGTCGTTTAAGCTATTGTTCAGGTCATTCAGGTCACTCAGACCGCTGTTGGCAGCGTTGCAAATGGTGCAATTGTAGCAGATGCCGCAGGTGACCAGCAGAATGGCCGACAGAATCAGGGTAATGATGGATATAACCATACCGGCGGTGGCCATGCTGCGGCCGGACTGGCCCAGGGGAATCGACTTACGGCCGGAAATACCCGTAACGATGCCCACGATGGACAGAATCATCGGCAGGATCATAAAATATCCCGCAAACGGAATCCAGGAGCAGCACCACAAAATGATAAAGAGAATCAGACCGATAATGCTCAGCACCAGGGAAGCGATGGCGCCGCCCTTGCTGGGAGCCGGGCCGTTGGGCACGGGATTGTAGCCGTTGGGTGCGGGATTGGGATAACCGTTGTTCTGCATAAAAACTACCTCCTCATGAATATTTCGCCCTTATTATACAGCATCTTAAGAAATCCGTCAACAAAAAATTAAGAGCCTATTCATGATTTATACAAATTTATTTCCGGTATCCATATGTATGCCCCACTTGCAGAGATTATGCCTGTGAAATATGCCGATTTTTACTCCACCGTCACCGACTTGGCCAGGTTGCGGGGCTTGTCGATGTCGCAGCCGTTGGCCGAGGCCACATAGTAGGCGAACAGCTGCAGGGGGACCACCTCCATGGAGGCCATGAACAGCGGGTCGGTTTCGGGCACCAGCACGGCCTGGTCGGCCGTTTCCCGGATATCGGGATGGCTCTCCGACGCCAGGGCCATGACCACCGCCCCCCGGGCCTTGACCTCCCGGATATTGCTGCGCATCTTGTCAAACAGGGCGTTCTGGCAGCATAAAGCGATGACCAGCCGCCCCTGGTCGATAAGGGAGATGGTGCCATGCTTCAGCTCGCCGGCGGCGTAGGCCTCCGAATGGATATAGGAAATCTCCTTGAGCTTTAAAGAACCCTCCAGAGCGGCGGCGTAGTCCAGGTTCCGGCCGATGAAGAAGAGGTTTTCCGCCCCGTAGTGAATAGCGGCCAGCCGCTGCATCTCGGGCTTGCAGGCCGGCAGCAGGGCCTCGATTTTATCCGGCAGGCTCTCCAGTTCGGCAGCCAGCCGCCGCAGCTCGGCCTCCTCCCTTGTGCCCAGCAGCCCGGCGGCGTACAGGGCGAAGAGATACAGCACAATCAGCTGGGTGGAATAGGCCTTGGTGGTGGCCACGGCGATTTCCGGGCCGGCCCAGGTGTAGATGACGTCGTCGCTTTCCTTGGCGATGGCGCTGCCCACCACGTTGACGATGGAGAGGGTCCGGGCCCCCCGGCGCCTGGCCTCCTTCAGGGCGGCCAGGGTGTCGGCCGTCTCCCCCGACTGGCTGATGATGAGCACCAGGGTCTTATCGTCCACAATGGGGTTGCGGTAGCGGAATTCGGAGGCCAGGTCCACCTCTACGGGAATGCGGGTCAGTTCCTCCAGGACGTACTTCCCCACCACGCCGGCGTGGTAGGCCGAGCCGCAGGCCGTGATGATAATGCGGCGAAGTCCCTTTAAATCTTCGGCGGTCAGGCAGACGTCGTCCAGCACCACCCTGCCCTCCTTCAGCCGAGGGCGGATAGTCTCCCGGATGGCGGTGGGCTGCTCCATAATCTCCTTGAGCATGAAGTGCTCATAGCCGCCCTTTTCGGCCGCGTCGATATTCCAGGTCACTTCGGAAATCTCTTTTTCGATTTCCTCCTCGTTCATATTGTACACCCGGACCCCTTCCCGGCCCACAAGGACGATTTCGTCGTCCTCCAAATACATGACCCGCTTGGTGTGGGAGATAAGGGCGGTGACGTCGGAGGCGATAAAGTTCCCCTCCTCCGACAGGCCCACAATCAGGGGGCTTGCCTTGCGGACGGCGGCGAACTGGTCGGGACAGTCAGCGCAGACCACGCCCAGGGCATAGGAGCCCTCCAGCCGGTTAACCGCCTTAATCATGGCCTTTAACAAATCGCCCTTGTAATAGTAGTCGATGAGATGGGCCACCACTTCGGTGTCGGTATCGCTGACAAAAACATAGCCCTTTTTCTGCAGGTACTCCCGCAGCTCCACGTAGTTCTCGATGATGCCGTTGTGCACCACGGCGATTTTGCCGCTCATGCTCCGGTGGGGATGGGCGTTGACATCGGAGGGCTCCCCGTGGGTGGCCCAGCGGGTATGGCCGATGCCCAGGGTGCCGGGGACCTTCTGGCCCTCGCCGGTCAGGTCGGCCAGGCACTGGATGCGGCCCTTGGTCTTGACAATGCGGATTTCCCCCGCCTGCTCAACGGCGATACCCGCCGAATCGTATCCCCGGTACTCCAGCCGCCGCAGGCCGTCCAGCAGGATGGGGGCAGCCTGGGCCCTGCCTACAAATCCAACAATACCACACATGATGCGGCACCGTCCTTTCCGTCGTTTGGCTTTTACAGCCGTGTATAAAAATGTACGAGTTTTTAACCGTATATCCTGTAAAAGTATATCTTACCAGCCGGATTTTGTCAATCCGGCGGATGCCGGCGGGTTTTCCTTGCAATTTCACAAAATACAGGTTAAAATAAACATAATTTCATCCTATTATATGGAAAAAGGCTGTTTTTGTTTCCAAATCGGAAGGACAGCCGGAAATGGGGGTAACGTATGCGCGATTATGTGATTCTGACCGACTCCACCGCCGACCTGCCGGCCGAGATGGCCGATAAGCTGGGGCTGGCGGTGATTCCCATGGAATTTTCCATAGGGGACAAAACCTACCTCCACTATCCCGACGGCCGGGAACTGGGTTTCAGGGAATTTTACGATAAAGTGCGGGCGGGGGCCATGCCCCGGACGGCCCAAATCACCATGAACACCTATATGGAATGGGCGGAACCCATCCTAAAAGAGGGGAAGGACCTGCTGATTCTGGCCTTTTCCTCGGCTCTCAGCGGCACCTATCAGTCGGCCTGCCTGGCGGCGGCCGAACTGGCCGGCAAATATCCCGACTTGAAAATTCTGGCGGTGGATTCCCGGGCGGCCTCCATGGGGGAGGGCCTGCTGGCCTGGTACGCCGCAAAAAAGAAGGAAGAGGGGCTGTCCATCGAGGAACTGGCCGCCTGGCTTACGGAAAACCGGGACCACCTCTGCCACTGGTTCACGGTGGACGACCTGAACCATCTCAAGCGGGGCGGCCGGGTGTCCTCGGCCGCGGCCCTTTTCGGCACCCTGCTGGGGATTAAACCGGTGCTGCACGTAGACGACGAGGGCCGGCTCATCCCCATGTCCAAGGTCCGGGGCCGGCGGCAGTCCCTGGACGCCCTGGCGGATAAGCTGGAGGAGACCTTCCTGGGCGGGGAACCCCAGACGGTCTTCATCAGCCACGGCGACGCCCCGGAAGACGCGGAATATCTGGCCGGTCAGGTGAAAAAACGCATGGGGAAAAAGGTGGCAGATGTGGTCATCCACTACATTGGCCCGGTTATCGGCGCCCATTCGGGGCCGGGGACGGTTGCCCTCTTCTTTATGGGAAGTCATAAATAAAAGCTTTTAGCCCACTTTGCGGGAATACGGCGGGCTTGGCAGGCAGTGAAAAGCGTGGTATAATAGCCGCCAAGCGGTTATTATACCCACAACACGAAAAGAGGATTTTATGAAACGAAAAAATATCCTTATCCCTCTTATCTGCCTGCTGGCCCTCTCCCTCTCGGCCTGCACACCGGCCGAAGAACCCGGCGGCACCACCTCGCTGCCCCAGTCGGCGGTATCCCAGACGGCCGAAACCTCTGCGCCGTCGTCGGAAGCGGAAAGCGGGCCGGCTGCTTCCTCCGCCCTCCCGGAGACATCCGCCGCCCCGTCCGAACCGGCGGCAGCTACAGCCTCCCAGACGACCTCTGCCTCTCAAGGCCCGACCCCGGACACTGCTTCCCTGCCGGCTTCCCCGGCGGCCGAAGCGCCGGCGGACGAGCCCTCTTCGGCCCCGGCCACTTCCGCCCCGGCGGCCAACCGCATCACGGTCACCCTGTCGGTGGACTGCCGCACAGGGGTGGAAGAGGGATACCAGGCGGCCATTGATGCGGCGGAGGACGGGGAAATCCTTTCGGCCACCACCATAGTGGCCCAAGAGGGAACCACGGCCTACGACCTGCTGCTGCGCAGCGGGCTGGAGGTGGAGGCGGATACCACCATCATGGGCAAATACGTTCTCTCCATCCAGGGGCTGGGAGAAAAGGACTGCGGCCCCACCAGCGGCTGGCTGTACAGCGTCAACGGCGAATTTCCCGGCAAGCCCTGCAGCAAGTATAAGCTGGCCGACGGGGATGTGGTCTGCTGGCGGTATACCTTACAGAACGGCGCGGATTTGTACCAATAGGCGGCCGCTGCTGATACGGATAAAACTTGTACCGGGAGGTAATGCAAATGGAACGCATTGCAAGCTTTAACGTGGATCACACCAAACTCATGCCCGGCATGTACCTTTCCCGCCGGGACGGGGAGGTGCTGACCTGGGACGTGCGCATGAAAAAGCCCAACGCCGGGGATTATCTCTCCACCGGCGCCATGCACGCCCTGGAACACCTGCTGGCCACCTACCTGCGCAACAGCCCCCAAAAGGACCATGTGGTCTACGTGGGCCCCATGGGCTGCCGGACGGGTTTTTATGTTTTGACCCAGGGCCTGTCCCCGGCGGACGCCCTGGAACTGGTGCGGGAGGGACTGCGGAACTGCGCGGCCCACGCCGGCCCCATCCCCGGCGCCAGCGAAATCGAATGCGGCAATTACCGGGATATGGACGCCGGCGCCGCCAAGGCCGAGGCCGCCGCCATGGCGGCCCTGCTGGAAAACTGGTCGGCGGAGAAGATGGCCTATTGACCTCTGCGCCGGCGGTATAGGATACAAGGCAAAAAGGCCGTTTCCCTGCATATGGCGGGGAAACGGCCCTTTTGGCCTTGTTTTACAGTTTTCGGGGGACGGGCCGAGATTCTCTACAGCCGCAGGCCCTTGATGTCCTTAAGGCGGGACAAAATCATATTGCACTCGCAGCGGATGAGACCGGGCAGGGAGTCCACAATCTCCCGGATGAAACCCTCCAGCTCCTCCGGGGAGGCCGCCACCGCGTGGACGTGGAGCCGGCCGCCGCCTGTGACCCGGTATAACTTGGTGACCAGGCTGCTCTGCCGGAGGGTTTCCGAAGCCTCCCCCAGGGCGGCCGGTTCTATTTCCAGTTCAAAATAGCAGGATACCGCCCCGCTGATTTTCTGGGGATTGATGACAGCGGTATACCCCTCGATAATCCCCCGCTGTTCCAGGGCCTGCACCCGCATCTTTGCGGCGACCCGGGAAAGCCCCACCTTCTGCCCGATTTCCGAATAGGACATCCGGGCGTTTTCCAGCAGCAGCCGGACAATTTTTTCGTCCAGCTCGTCCAACCCTTCCAAAAACATGCGGCCGCCTCCTTCTGTTTGCTGTTGTCATTATACTCCGTATACCGCTAATTCGCAAGAATAAAATTGACATATGCAAATATACGGCATATAATATTTACGATTCGTCAGAATATACTTTCTTTTAGAAACAGAGGGAGACAACATGGACAGAGCGCTGACCGAAGGGCCGGTTATGAAATCCATGCTGCGGTTTGCGGTGCCCATGATACTGGGCAACCTGCTGCAGCAGTGCTACAATATAGCCGACACCCTGATTGTGGGCCGCTTTTTGGGGCCGGACGCCCTGGCGGCCGTAGGGTCGGCCTTTACCCTCATGACCTTTCTGACCTCCATTCTGCTGGGGCTGTGCATGGGCAGCGGCACGGTCTTCTCCATCCGGTACGGCCAACGGGACCAAAAGGGGCTGGAAGAGAGCATCTGCGCCTCCTTCCAGCTCATCGCGGCCGTCACCATCCTTTTAAATCTGCTTGTCTTCCTGGGGCTGGACTGGATTCTCCTTTTCCTGCAGGTGCCGGCGGAGGTGACGGGGCTTATGCGGGCCTACCTGCTGGTGATTTTCTGCGGCATCGCCGCCACCTTTCTATACAACTACTTCGCCTGCCTGCTGCGGGCGGTGGGGGATTCGGTGGCGCCCCTTGTCTTCCTGGCGGTTTCGGCCGTCCTAAACATCGGGCTGGACTTGTGGTTTGTCCTGGGGCTGGACTGGGGGGTAGCCGGGGCGGCGGCCGCCACGGTCATTTCCCAATACGTTTCCGGGATAGGGCTGGGGCTCTACACCTGGTTCCGCCGGCCGGGGCTGCGGATAAAAGGGTTCCGCCTGCGCATGGCCCGTATAAAGGAAATCGCCGGCTTCTCCCTGCTGACCTGCGTGCAGCAATCGGTGATGAACCTGGGGATTCTCCTGGTGCAGGGGCTGGTCAACAGCTTCGGCCCCACGGTTATGGCGGCCTTTGCGGCGGCCGTGAAAATCGACGCCTTCGCCTATATGCCCGTCCAGGACTTCGGCAACGCCTTTTCCACCTTCATCGCCCAAAACTACGGGGCCGGGAAGGAAAAGCGCATCCGCGCCGGCCTGCGGGGAGCGGTGCTGGCGGCCCTTCTTTTCTGCCTCGTCATCTCGGCCGCCGTGTGGATTTTCGCCCGCCCCCTTATGCTGCTGTTTGTGGACGCGGGGGAGACGGCCATCCTGGCCGAAGGGGTGCGCTATCTGCGCATTGAAGGGGCCTTCTACTGCGGCATCGGCTGCTTATTCCTGCTGTACGGCCTCTACCGGGCCCTGGGAAAACCGGGCATGTCGGTGGTTCTCACCGTCTTCTCCTTAGGCACCCGGGTGGGGCTGGCCTACCTGCTGTCGGCCATTCCGGGTATCGGCGTAACCGGCATCTGGTGGAGTGTACCCATCGGCTGGGCCCTGGCCGACCTGGTAGGCCTTGTCTATTATAAGGCGCATAAAAACCGCCTTCTGGCCTTTAAAAATTAAAAGTTTTTGCCCGCTTTTTTCTAAAAAGCGGTGGGGTGGAGGGGCAAAGCCCCTCCTGGCGGCACAAAGCGCAAATCAAAAATGCCGACCGGCTGTATACAGCAACCGGTCGGCCTTTTTACATCCTACTGCTTTTTTGCTGTCAGGGGATTCAGGGTATACACAAAGTCGGACTGCCGGGAAACCTCGGGGGAATGGGTCACGATGATGACGCACTTGCCCTCCTCCGCCAGCCCCCGCAGGATTTGCATAATCTCGTCCTGGGTTTCCCCATCCAGGTTGCCTGTGGGCTCGTCGGCCAGGATGATGGAGGGGTCGTAGGACAAGGCCCGGGCGATGGCCACCCGCTGCTGCTGTCCCCCCGACAGCTTTAAAACCCGCCGGTCGGCCTCGTCCCGGTTCAGCCCCACCTTCTCCAGCAGATTGTAGGCCCGGGCCTTTTTATCCTTTATCCGGTTGCCCGAAATCTCCATGGAGAGCACCACGTTCTCCAAAGCGGACAGGTTGGTCAGCAGGTTGAAATTCTGGAAAATAACCCCCACGCACTTCCGCCGGAAGTCATACTTGTTGATTTTCCTTATATCCTCCCCCTGAAAGGTGATTGTACCGGAATCGGGAGAGGCCAGCCCCGAAAGCAGGGATAAAAGGGTGGTCTTGCCCGCCCCCGACCGGCCTACGATGGCGTAGATATGCCCTTCCTCAAATACCAGGGACAAATTCTTGATAACCGGGGTTTTCCCGTAGGAAAAGCAGATGTTTTCCAATTCCAAAATCGACATATACACACAACCTCCCATTTAGTCCCGGTTGGACAGGATTTTCAGCGGCTCGTACCGCATGATGAAGACGACCGACGCCCCGCTGGCCACAATGGTCAGCAGAATACCCAGCCCCAGCAGCTGCAGCAGCACTGTGATATTGGTGGCCGAGGTAACCTCGGTGACGTAATTCCGGAGCATATTGCCCCCCGGCTCCCCGCCGTCGGGCAGCGCGGGGACATCGCCCTGTTCGCCGCCTTGTCCGCCCTGGTCCGCTTCGGGGCCGCCCACCGGTCGGCCAAATCCGGCCTCCTGCCGGTCGGCCGTGTCGGCCTGGGACTGGGTCTGGGAGGCCAGCAGGGAGTTGGTGATGGGCACCGAGGAAACCGCCCCGGCGGCGCCGCCCACCACAATGGCAAAGAAGGTGACGATGAAAATTTCGGTGATGAACTGTAAGGCCACCTTCCGCTTTTTCATGCCGATGGCCGTCAGCACGCCGATTTCATATTTCCGCTCCCGCACATTGAAGATGTTCAGAACAATCAGCACCAGCGCGCCGATGCCCAGCACCACCAGCAGGAAGTATAAGGCCATCTGGCTTAAATTCTCCAGGGGCAGCATGCTCTGCTCAAAGGCCGTCAGGTCGGAGGAGGTGATGGTATAGCTGTCGTCCAGACCCAGGGCCCGGGCCTCCGCCTCAAAGGCCTCGTAGTCCTCCACAGAGGCAAAGGCATAGGTGCCGGAAAGCTGCTCAGGGATGGCCGTGGTGGTCTCCATGCCGGTTTCCTCGTCGGTAGAGGTAACGGCGGCGGCCTCCGATGCTTCGGTCACCGCCTTCAGGGCCGCATAGCCCGTGTAAATCTGGTTGGCCGGGTCATTGGCGGTGGAAAATCCCCCCCATCATCCCGCCGGTGGTGACGGTGGACTGGCTGTTGTTATAAATCCCCACAATCTGGAAGGTGTAGGTCTCCCCCTCGTTGTTGGGATTCTCCACCGCGATGGTATCCCCCACAGCCAGGGCGTTATAGGTAGCCAGCTCGTCGGAAATCACGCACTGGGCCTCGCCGGTGTTTTCCTCAAACATGGCGCCATCGGTGATGGTGCTGGTACCGTTTATAAAATCGGTCATGGCGGCGTCGGAGCCGTAGCCCACAACCGTAAAGTCGCCCTGGGTGCCCCAGCCGCCCCGCTGGAAACCGCCCGGCCCGCCTCCGGGCATATCCTGCATACCGCCGGGGCCGCCGCCCATATCCGGCATGGCGGAATCGCTGTCGGTTGTATCTTCCGCATCCTCTGTGTCGGTGGAGGTATCGGTGCTTACCGGCTCCAGCCCGTCGGCGCCGTTTAAGGATACCGAGAGGCTATAATAAAAATCCTCCACGGATGCGGCCTGGGCGTAGGTTTCCATCTCCTCCAGGGTCAGGGAGCCTGCCTCCTGCATCCGGTCGGCAAAGCCCGAAATATCAAATTCCTGTCCTTCCTCCGGGGCGCCGCCGAAGTCCTGCATCATGCTGGAGCGGTCTAAGGAAATCTGGGCGGTAATCTGCATGCTTTCCAGGCTCTGCTCCTTGGCCGTATTGGCCGCCTGGCGGATGGACAGGCCGATGCAGGCTGAAAAGGAGATGGCCAGGACGATGATGGCCACCAGCACCGTCCGCCCTTTGGACCGGGTGAGATTCCGCAGCACGTTTTTTAAGATATACATAGAAAACGATACCTCCATGTCCTCATTGGTTTCCATTGGACTCTACCACGCCTACCTTAAATCTACCTTAATCGGTATGGATTCTTTTCGGGCACAGCAGCCGGGAGGCATAAAAAAAGCCCATCCGTCGGATGGGGAGCAAACTCTCGAAAAACCTATTCAATCGCAGAAACCGGCGACATGTGCGTCGGTTTCTGCATAGGACAAATCCCGCGGGCGCGGGATTTGCAGGGGGAATGTTAGAAGGGAGACTCGCCCCTCTTCTGCAGTTTGTCAAAACTAAAACAGCCTGTCCAAAGGACAGGCTGTAATGCACAAAAGATAGGTTCCGCACCCTAAAAACTGAACAAAGGGAAAGCTGAGGAGAGAGAGAAGGCATAAGGATAAGCCCTCGGTCTATTAGTACTGCCAAGCTGAGGACGTCACCGCCCTTACACACGCAGCCTATCAACCCGGTAGTCTTCCGGGGACCTTACTAGCTTACGCTATGGGATATCTTATCTTGAGGCCGGCTTCACGCTTAGATGCTTTCAGCGTTTATCCGATCCGCACATAGCTGCCCAGCTGTGCCACTGGCGTGACAACT
>CAJFVX010000029.1 GCA_904420585.1 Candidatus Howiella intestinavium
GTCGAGGAGATCGGCGGCGGCATCCCGAACGGCAAGAAGTTCAAGGCTGCCCAGACCGGCGGCCCCTCCGGCGGCTGTATCCCGGCCCGCCTGATGGATACCCCCATCGACTATGACAACCTGACCGCCATCGGCTGTATGATGGGCTCCGGCGGCCTTATCGTCATGGACGAGGACACCTGTATGGTGGACATCGCCAAGTTCTTCCTGGAATTCACCGTGGACGAGTCCTGCGGCAAGTGCACCCCCTGCCGGGTGGGCACCAAGCGCCTGCTGGAAATCTTAGATAAGATCACCAAGGGCAACGGCACCATGGAGGATATCGACAAGCTGGAGGAGCTGTGCTACTACATCAAGGACAACGCCCTGTGCGGCCTGGGCCAGACGGCCCCCAACCCGGTGCTGTCTACCTTAAAGTTCTTCCGGGAGGAGTACATCGCCCACGTGCAGGAGAAGCGCTGCCCGGCCGGCGTATGTAAGAAGCTGCTGTCCTTCGAAATCGATCCCAACAAGTGTAAGATGTGTACGGCCTGCGCCCGGGTATGCCCGGTGGGCGCCATCGAGGGCGCTGTCAAGCAGCCCCACGTCATCCATAAGGATAAGTGTATCAAGTGCGGGGCCTGCTTCGAGAAGTGCAGATTCGGCGCGATTGTAAAGAAGTAAGAGAGGAGTGTGCCAGATGTCTGATGTCAAGATGGTAAACCTGAAAATCAACGGCATGCCTCTCAGCGTGCCGGCCGGCTCCACCATTCTGGAGGCGGCGCGTTACCTCGGGATTGAAATCCCCACTTTGTGCTACTTAAAGGAAATGAACGAGATCGGCGCCTGCCGGATCTGCGTGGTGGAGGTCAAGGGGGCCAGGTCCCTGGTGGCTTCCTGCGTCTATCCGGTCAGCGAGGGTATGGAGGTATACACCAACTCCCTGCGGGTGCAGAACGCCCGCAAGACCACCCTGGAGCTGATCCTTTCCACCCATGACCGCAAGTGCCTGTCCTGCGTGCGCAGCGGCAACTGCGAGCTGCAGAAGCTCTGTAAGGAATTCGGCGTGGAGGACGAGGGCCGTTTCGACGGCGACAACCCCCAGTACGCCCCCGACGACAGCGCGGTGCACATGGTGCGGGACAACAACAAATGTATCCTCTGCCGGCGGTGTATCGCCGCCTGCAACGCCCAGCATGTGTCGGTTATCGGCGTCAACGACCGGGGCTTTGACACCCATGTGGGCTGCGCCTTTGATTCGGATTTGAGCGCGGTGTCCTGCGTGTCCTGCGGCCAGTGTATCGTCAACTGCCCCACCGGCGCTTTGTCCGAGCGGGACGACACGGCCAAGGTTTTCCAGGCCCTCAACGACCCCGACAAGCATGTGATCGTCCAGACCGCCCCCTCCATCCGGGTAACCCTGGGCGAGTGCTTCGATATGCCCATCGGCTCCAACGTCACCGGCAAGATGGTGGCGGCCCTGCGCCGGCTGGGCTTTGAGAAGGTCTTCGACACCGATTTCTCGGCAGACCTGACCATTATGGAAGAGGCCCACGAGTTCATCGAGCGGGTGAAGAACGGCGGCACCCTGCCCCTTATCACCTCCTGCTCGCCGGGCTGGATTAAATACTGCGAATACTATTATCCCGACATGATCCCCAATCTGTCCTCCTGTAAATCCCCCCAGCAGATGTTCGGCGCCATCATCAAGACCTGGTACGCCGAGAAGATGGGCTGGGATCCCAAGGACATCGTGGTGGTGGGCATCATGCCCTGTACGGCCAAGAAGTTCGAGGTGGGCCGGGAGGACGAGAACGCCGCCGGCGTGCCCGACTGCGACATCGCCCTGACCACCAGGGAGCTGGCCCGCATGATCGGCCGGGCCCATATCCACTTCACCAACCTGCCCGACGAGGAGTTTGACAATCCCCTGGGCGAGTCCACCGGCGCGGGCACCATCTTCGGCGCCACCGGCGGCGTTATGGAAGCCGCCCTGCGCACGGCTGTGGAAACCCTGGAGGGCAAGCCCCTGGAGAATCTGGACTTTACCGCCGTCCGCGGCACCGAGACCATCAAGGAGGCCACGCTGCATGTGGCCGGCATGGAGGTCAACGTGGCGGTCACCAGCGGCCTGTCCGGCGCTCACGAGCTGCTGGAGAAGGTCCGCAAGGGCGAGAAGAAGTATCACTTTATCGAGGTCATGGGCTGTCCCGGCGGCTGCGTCAACGGCGGCGGCCAGCCGGTCCAGCACGCCGTGGTCCGCAACTTTGTGGACCTGAAGGCCAAGCGGGCCGAGGCGCTGTATGAAATCGATAAGAACAAGGCCATCCGCAAGTCCCACGAGAACCCGGTGATCAAGACCCTGTATGAAGAATACCTGGGCGAGCCGGGCAGCCACCTGGCCCATAAGGTTCTGCATACCTCCTATGTGGACCGTTCGGAACACGTTATCAAGTAAATGTTTCCCCTATAAAATCCCGCCCCGCTGTCGTAAGACAGCGGGGCGGGATTCTTTTTGCCTAAAAAGTTTTATAGCAGTGGCATTATGGATTTTTATCATCTGTTAAACCCAGTATATAATCAACACTAGTATGGTAGAAATTTGCCAATGTAATTAAATGATGCACAGGAATTGGCTGAACACCTTTTTCGTATTTAGCATATTGCTGTTGCGTGGTGTTTAATAATTTTCCAACGGCCGCCTGCGTTAGTTCCTTTTCCTCCCGAAGAACCTTGAGTCGCGGATAATAAGACATGTCAACACCTCCGCAGCTATTTTATCTTATATCCGCTTAATTATGTTGATTTTACATCTTATCAGGTGTAAAATAATATCGGAGGTGTGTTCCTATGCAAGCACATGGATATTGGCTGCATTTTTGCCGGAATGTCAGATACCTGCGGAAGGAAAACGGATTATCCCTATCTGCCATGGCGAAGATTATGCACGTGTCTGTAAAATCCCTCAAGCGGATAGAATCGGGTGATATCCCCGACCGTACATTGATTTCGGTTGTATCCAATCTGGCGGAACATTTTCAAATTCCGGGGAATAAGCTCTTCTCGCCCCTGGAACCTGTCTCGGAATAGCATAAATACAGCCCCGCCTCCCGTAAGCACATACGGGAGGCGGGGCTGCCGATTTATCATTTGGGGCTAAACTTCTTTGGCCGCCCTTTTCTCCCCACGGGGCTGGCGGAGGATGCGGGTGGCGTTGAGCACCGACAGCACCGATACGCCCACGTCGGCGAATACGGCGGCGGCCATGGGGGCGCGGCCGGCGGCGGCCAGAATCAGCACGGCGGCCTTTACGGTCAGGGCGAATACGATATTGAACCGGGCGATGCCCATGGCCCGGCGGCTGACCTGAATACCGGTGGCCAGGGAGGAGAGGGAATCGGAGGAGAGCACCACGTCGGCGGCTTCAATGGCCGCGTCGGTGCCAAGGCCCATGGCCACGCCGGCGTCGGCGGCGGCCAGTACCGGGGCGTCGTTGATGCCGTCGCCCACAAAGAGGATGGGGCTGGCCTCCTTTTTCAGTTCCAGCATCCGCTCCACCTTCTGCTCGGGCAGCAGGCCGGCATAGTAGCCGTCCAGCCCGCAGGACTCGGCCACCGGTGCGGCGGCGGACGGGCTGTCGCCTGTGAGCATGACCAGCTTCTCCACGCCCAGCTTCCGCAGCGCCGCCAGGGCCGCCGGCGTATCCGCCCGCAGGGTGTCGGCTACGGCAAAGCCCCCGGCCAGCCGGCCGTCCACAGCCACGTAAATGGAGCAGCCCGTAAGGCCGGCAATGGCAATGCCGTATTTCTCCATCAGCCGGGCCGAGCCGCAGAGGACGGTATGCCCCTCTTTGGGGGTGTATACGACCCCATGGCCGGGGACTTCCGCATAGTCCCCCTGGCCGGGGGCCGGGCTGCCGGCCTTTTCCCAGACCGCCTTGGCGGCGGGGTGGGCCGAGCGGGCCTCGGCTATGCCGGCCAGCCGTAAGGCCTCCTCCTCCGTGAAGTCGGCGGCGGCCGTGATGCCGGTCACCGACAGCCGGCCGGTGGTCAGGGTGCCGGTTTTATCGAATACAACGGCCTTGGGCTTTGCCAGGATTTCCTCAAACCGGCCCCCCTTGATGAGCACCCCCTGCTTGGAGGCCGCCCCCACCCCCGAGAAAAGGGCCAGGGGAATGGAGATAACCAGGGCGCAGGGGCAGGAGGCCACCAGGAAGGTAAGCCCCCGCATGAGCCAGGTTAAAAAGTCGCCGGTGATAAGGCTGGGTATGGCCACCAGCAGCAGGGCGGCCAGGGTGACGGCGGGGGTGTAGATGCGGGCAAAGCGGGTGATGAACTGCTCCACCTTGCCCTTGCGGCCGGCGGCCTCCTCCACCAGCGCGATGATGCGGGAGGCCGCCGACTGCTCGTAGCCGGCGATGGTGCGGATGTGCAAAAGCCCCTCGCCGTTCTGCATACCGCTGAGCACCTGGCTGCCGGGCTGTACCTCCACCGGCAGGCTCTCGCCGGTGAGGGCCGAGGCGTCCAGGCTGGAGTGGCCCTCGATGATTTCGCCGTCCAGGGGGACGCGCTCAAAGGGATGCACCAGGATAACCGAACCGGGCTGTACATCGGCGGCCGGCAGGGTTTTGGCGCCGGCTTCGGTCTGTACATGGGCCGTATCCGGCCGGATTTCGGCCAGCTTTTCGATTTCCCTCCGGGAACGGCCGGCAGCGGCGGTTTCAAAGATTTCGCCCAGGTAGAAAAGGGAGAGCACCATGGCCCCCTCGAAGCTTTCGCCGATGGCGAAGGCGGCGATGGCGGCTATGGACATGAGGGTGTTTTCATCCATGCGCAGGCGGATGAGGGATTTGAAGCCCGAAAGGATGGTGCGCCAGCCGGTCAGCAGGGCGGCGGCCGCCCGCAGGCCGGTCATAATCCAGAAGCCGCCGGGAATCCACGCCTCAAAGGGCAGGAAGGACAGGGCCATAAGCAGCACCGATAGGAAGAATACGGCCAGGGAGGCAGCCATGCCGCCCTTTTTCGCAGCGTGGGCATGGGCATGTTCCTGGCTGTCGCCCTGGGTATGTGCGTCCCTGTGGGCATTGTGGTCGTGGCCGCAGGCGCAGCTGGCCTGCTCCGGATGCTGTACGCCGGCGGAGACAGCCGCCTGGCTGCCGGTCAGGTTGACCACCTGCACGTGCGGCTCGGTGGATTTGACGATTTTGCGCACCGCCTGCTCCAGCTCGGCCGGCTCGGCGTCGGATTCCACGGTCAGCCGGGCGGTGGCCAGGTCGATGCGGGCTTCCCGCACCCCCGGCCGCTTTTGCAGGGAGCCCTCTATTTTGGCGGCGCAGTTGGCGCAGTGCAGGCCCTCCAGCCGGTATAAATGACGGGTTATTTCCATAGGGAGTTGCTCCTTTCCAAAGAAATAGGATGTATCCCAATCGAACCCTTTTACCCAGGGCGGGTAAAAGGGGAAATCTGGTAGGGAAAGCCGCCGGGGATTATCCCAGCTCGGTGACGTGGTCCAGGCCCTGCTTGAAAATGGAGTGCACGTGGTCGTCGTCCAGGGAGTAGAAGACCGATTTGCCCGCCCTACGGGCCCGTACCAGCCCGGCCGTCCGCAGCAGCCGCAGCTGGTGGGATATGGCCGACTGGGCCATGTTCAGCAGCCGGGCGATGTCGCATACGCAAAGTTCCTTCTGGGATAATGCCCAGATGATGCCGATGCGGGTGGAGTCGCCGAACATCTTAAACAGTTCGGCCAGGTCGTATAAGGTTTCCTGGGGGGGCATTTCGGCCCGGATTTCTTCCACCATATCCGTGGCGGCGGGTTCCGCAGGGGTGTAAGACAGGTCTGTCATTTGAATCACCTTTCATCATATGAATAGTTGTTCATATTTCGATTATAGTATATGCCCCTCTAAGCGGATTGTCAAGAGGGGCAAAGAAATATTTCTCATGAATTTTTGACATCGGCCCCGGGGCAGCTAGGCCGCGGCGGTTTCCCTGCCGGAAAAGGCTTTCAAATCCTCCTTCCGGATGCCGCCGGTGAGGAAGAGAACCAGCAGATAGACGCCGCAGGCCAGCAGGATGGAGAGCCCGGCGGCGAACAGCAGGGGAAGGCCGGCGCCGTCCAGAGCCGAAAAGAGGGGCAGGCTGGCGGCCCCGGCGGCGAAAAGGGAGAGGAGGGGCTTGAAAATCCACTGTATCAGCCGCAGGCGAAGGCCGGTGACCTGCAGGAGCCGCCGAATGTTCAAGGAAGAGGTCAGGATGTTGCTGAAGACCATGACGGCCAAAAAGCCCTGCATCCCCTTAAAAGGCACAAGGGCCAGGATGAGCAGGATACGGCTAACCGAATCGGCCAGGCTGTAGGCAAAGGAGCTGTTCTGCTGGTTCAGTCCCTTGAGGATGCCGTCGCAGACGCTTTCCAGATACATAAAGGGCACAATGGGGGCCAGGGCCCGCAGCAGGTAGCCCACTTCTTCGCTGTGGTAGATGATGTCGCCCAGCTGGGGGGCAAAGAGGAGGAAGAGGCCGCCGATGAGGATGGAGGCGGCTAGGGTGATGTGGATGGAGCGGCTGGCAGTGCGCTGTACTTTCCGGCGCTGGCCCCTGGCGGCGGCCTCGGAGATTTCGGGCACCAGCAGAGTGGCCAGGGCGGAGAGGAAGGAGGAGGGGAAAAAGAGGAGGGGCATGGCCATGCCCTTGAGCATGCCGAACTGGGAAAGCCCCGATTCCCGCCCGCCGGCAAAGCGGCTGAGGCAGCCGGGGATTAAGAGGTTTTCGGCGGTGCGCAGGACGGTGTTGAGGTACCGGCCGCCGGTGATGGGCAGAGCGATGGAAAGGATTTTTTTGTATACCGGATAGTCGGGGGTGCCCCGCCGCTCAGTATGGGCGGGCAGCCGGCCCTTATCCCGCAGGTAGCCGATGTACAGCCAGCCGCAGGAACAGATTTCGGCCACCGTATCTCCCAAAAGCACGGCGGCGCAGGCCCAGGTGACGCCCCGGCCGGCCCACTGGGTGAGCAGGAGCATGACCGTGCCGATGCGGACCAGCTGTTCAAAAATCTGGGCGGCGGAGGGGCTGCCGGTCTTGCGGCGGGCGATAAAATATCCCCGCAGGCAGGAGGAGATGCCCATAAAGGGCAGGCTGGGGCAGAGGATGCGCAGGGCGGGGGCGGCCCGCATATCCCGCAAAAAGAGGCTGGAGATGGTGTCGGCAAAGAAAAAGACCAGCAGCATGGAAAGGATGGAGACGACGGCCGTGAGAATCAGGGCCTTGCGCAGGATTTTAATGGTGGATTTTTTGGAGCCGCAGGCCAGCTCATCGGTACACAGCCGGGTGACGGCGGTGGAAATCCCCCCGGCGGCAAAGGCGGCGGCCAGGACGTAGACCGAGAAGATCAGCTGATAGAGTCCCATCCCCTCCGCGCCGATGGCATTGGACATGTAGATGCGGAAAAAGATGCCCAGAGTGCGCAGGATAAGGGCGGTTGCGGTCAGGATGGCCGCATTTTTGATAAAGGTGAATTTTCTCATAGGCTTCCCCGGCCCCTTCCGTTTTGAAGATTCCATACAGTACATACTTATGGGGACAGGGCCGGACAATATGTCAAAGGGAAAGGGCAGGTAAAGAAATTCTCCTGCGCTCCTTACGGGAACGTGAACTGCCCCAGATTGTGCGGACAGCACAAAAAGCCCTCTGGTGTAGGGATATTAGATTTTAGCAGGAGTGGCGCAGCGTCAGCGGCGCCAC
>CAJFVX010000030.1 GCA_904420585.1 Candidatus Howiella intestinavium
ATAGATGTCTTCCTCATAGCTGGTGACCGTAGCTTCCTGGTCAAAGTTGGAGGAAGAGGGGTAAGCGTCATAACTCTTGGCAAAGGTATCGGTCAGCTTACCTGAAGGGTTTACATCGCCGCAGAGCACATCGGCTATGGCGTTGCCGCCCTCCATACCCGGCTGCCAGGCCAGGAGTACGGAGTCGATGGCCGGATATTTATCGATCCAGCTGGTATCCATGGTATAGCCGATATTCAATACCACAACCACATGCTCGAAACCGGCGCCGCACACCATATCCAGCATAGCGGTCTCGTGGTCGCTTAACAGATAATCGCCTTTGCCGGAGCTCCGGTCAGAACCCTCGCCGGAATTCCGGGAAATCATGACGATGGCAGTGTCCGATTTCTTCTGGGCCTCCGCCACCATCTCCTCGGTCAAATCAAAATCATGCGGTGTTTTTTCAGCATCTGGTATCTCTTTATCCTTATCCTCCCAATATTTGGCGGCATGCTGCCGGTACTGATCGCCCAGGTCGGTATCCAGCTGTACCTTTCCGTCGGCATCCTTATTTGCCAAGCCCTCCAGCGGATCGGTTACATAGTCAACCACCACATTGCCCGAACCGGTACCGCCCTTTATGAAGCTGCCGCCCTCTTCGGAGTAAATTTGTCCCTCGCCGAAAAGGACAACCTTTTCGCCGCTGGGCAGCGGCAGGGCGCTGTTGTCATTCTTGAGCAGCACCATACCCTCCGTGGCTACCTGCCGGGACAATTCAATATTGCCCGGCGCCGATTCAGCCACCGCCGGAATACTGCCGGTCAGGGAACCGGGAACCGCGCCGCAAAGCAAGGCTGCTGAAAGCGTCAATGCCACTACGCGTTTCTTATTCATCATGCGTGCCTCCTTTTTTTACACAAGAACCCCTTCGGCTCTTCGTGATTTATGTTTATAATAACCGATGCGTCCAAAGAAAGATAGTAAATTAACGGATATAATGTAGACAAAAACTGATATTTTTATTTATTATATGGACATGGCCGAACAGCATCCGTGCCGGCATCACAGCCTATGTGCGCTCTCTTTTTCCCGCCAGGCGGATGGTGAGCAGCCGTAATGCTTTTTAAATACCCGCAGAAACGTTTCGCTGGATTGGAACCCCGCATCAAATCCCACCCGTGTAACCGAATGATCGGTGGTCAGCAGCACAGCCGCCGCGTGAAAGACGCGGATTTCGTTTAAAAGTTCGGAAAAGGTCTGCCCCGTCTGGTTTTTGATAACCTGGCTGAGATAGTTCTCGTTGTAATGGAATTTCCTGGCTACCTGGGTCAGGGATATGTCCTCCCCATAGTGCCGGTGGATATAATATAAAACCCTGCCGTCCAGTTCCTCCGGCGAAAAGAGGTTTTCCTGCCGGGCCTTATACTTTTTTCGGTAATTGGCGGGCGACATACCCTTATACCGCTTGAAAATCTTTGAGAAGCTGTCTTCAGAAACAAACCCGGTTTCCCGGGCAATTTGCCCGATGGAAACCGTATGGTAAATCAGCCTGGCGCAGGCGTTGCGAATCCGGGTATCCGCCAGCAGTTCATCAAAGGACATACCGGTGTGTTCTAAAAGCATCCGGTCAACAACGGCAGAATCCAAGCCAAAACGCGCCGCCGTTTCGGAACAGGTGACATCCTTGCCGAAATTTTGATGGATGTATTCCACCACGTCCCAGACCCGTTCCCGCTTGCTCCGGCTTTCGCTTACCGTCAGCTGGCGCCCATAAGCTACCAGTATTTCAGTTGCTTTAGCAAAAAACAAGTCTTCCCTATACCGTCCGTCCTCCTCAAACTCCTGTTCCAACTCTTCAAAAATACCCAACATCCTTTCCCGCTTTTCCTGGGGAACTTGAATACAGGGCAGCCGGCTCGGTTTTTCAAATGGGATTTCCCGCATTCGATACAAGGGGCTTGTTTCCACCAAAAAAAGTTCCATATCCAAGTTGAGTTTCAGGAAACAAAGGTTCTCGCCAGCCCCGGCCTGCAGATCATGGCAGTCCCAGGGAAACAAAACTGTCAGGTTTCCCGGCGTAAGAGTATGGCTCACCCCGTTTATGCGCTCGGTCCCCCGGCCGGATACCGTATACTCGATTTCCACAAAGTCGTGCTGATGGAGAGATACATAGCCGTCGATAAAATCCCGGCTGATAAAAAAGGGAAATCTTTTCTCAAAGCAGCCGGTAGATTTTATCAGCGAAGGTTTGTCCTGCATATGTTTGCACCTGTTTCTATATATTTCACAAAATATTCTTAGGTTATTATTTTATTATGTGATATACAGCTTGTCAACAGCTGAAAAAATGCCCGGGCCACGCTTCTTTCAGCGCCCCGAGCATTTTATGCTTTTATGCCTCGTCGTCTTTATCCGCCGGATTGCCCTGGTCCTCAAAAATACTATGTTTTTCCGCCACCGAACGATGAATCATCCGGCCGTTTTCATACACGTATTCCGGGGGCTCGTAATCTGCCGGAGGTCCCTCTTCCTCCTGCTGGCGCGTATTTTCCGGATGCAGAATGCTTTCCGACGTCTCTTCCGGATGGGCCTCATAATAGGGCTCGATAATGCACCGCATGATAGTGGGAAAGGCCATGAAGTTGGCGGAATAGGCAAGCCAGGCAAAAAAGAGCATCAGTGTCATAGCCACGAACAGGACGATGGCCGACTGGGTCGCCGCCAGGGACATAATGAAAAAGCCAACCTCCAATGCCACGATGATCCCACAGATGAGCAGGGTCAGAAAATTGCGGCCGATGCTGATAAAACTCAGCAGCAGGGCGTTTTTAAAGAGCATTTTCAGCCGCAGATTGAGGGTTACCACCATCAGCTCCAGATAGAAGGACATAAATAGGAAAATCAGGCAGAAAAGGACGGCCAGTCCAAAGGGAACGGCATACAAAAAGCTGTTGCCGATTAGATTGTAATAGAACCAGACCGCCGCAAACAGGGCCACCGCCCCCACATACTGGAAAATGGATACGACCAGGGACTGCTTCCAGTTTTTGCGGAATGCATCCATGAAGTCCGACCAGATGAAGCAGGGCTCTTCCCGGACAAATTCTCTTGTAATCTTAACCAGCCCTGCGTTGGCCGGGCCCAAAAGGGCCAGGGGTGAAAAGCAGAGCAGCAGGATAACCGTATTGTCCGCCGCCGGGGAATTTACAGCCAGGTGCAGCAAAAAAAGGCACAAGGCCAAAAGCGGAATGAAAAAGATGCAATATATCAGATTGACGTAAGCCAGACTCCAGAATTTCCGGAAAAAAATCTTAAAATACCGAACCAGGCCGCTGTCTTCCGGCTCGTTTTTGGAAACGCCCGGCCCCATTTTGTAGTAGCTTTTAAATTTAAAGATTGCCAATCCTTTGCACTTCCTTTATATCTGTTATCCCGCCGAAGCGATATCCTTACCGGGCCCGGGGATGGAACTTCCGGTAGGCCTGGGCGTACCGGTCCTTCATAATCTGGGCATAAACCTGGGTGGAAGAAATGTCCGCATGGCCCAGCATTTCCTTGATATCCCGCAGCTGGGCACCGTTCTCCAGCAGATGGGCCGCGAAGGAATGCCGCAGGGTATGGGGAGTGATATCCTTCTGGATATTGGCCTGGCGGGCATAATACTTTACAATCTTCCAAAAGCCCTGCCGGGTCAGAGGCTGGCCGTTCATATTGGTAAAAAGGGTTTCCGACTGGGGGTCGGCGATAAGCACCGGCCGCACCCGGGTAACATAGTCCGAAACGGCCCGCACGGCCGCCGGATACATGGGCACAATCCGCTCGCTCTTGCTGCCCTTTAAATGCAGGATGCCCACCTCCAGGTTTACATCATGCACCCGCAGGTCGATAAGCTCCGAAACCCGGATGCCAGTGGCGTACAGCAGCTCCAGCATGGCCTTGTCCCGGCAGCCCTTGTGGTCCAGCGCGTCCGGCTGGGCCAGCAGCAGCTCGATTTCCTGGTTGGTCAGTATCTCGGGCAGCTTCTTTTCCGCCTTGCTGACCTTGACGCCCTTAGCCGGGTTCTCGGCAGCCTGCCCGGTCATGAGCAGGTACTGGTAAAAGCAGCGGATAGAGGCCAGCTCTCTGGTAATGGTGGCGTGGGACCGTCCCGCCGCTTCCAGGGATTCGACATATTCCAGAATGAGCTCCCGGGAGACAGATGCCAGGTCTTCCTCCTGCCGTGTCCGGGCATAGGCCGAAAACTGCGACAGGTCCCGCAGGTAGGATTCCAGCGTGTTGCTGGAAACGCCCTTGCTCTCCACAAGATATGTCTTGAATGCCGGTAGGTAGTCCTTCATGTTTCACGTCACTCCACTCGCCTGCAAGGGCGAAATTTTCCGATTTACAAATCCCCAAAAGCAAAAAAACGAATAAAAGCCGCCGAAAGGCCCGCGTCCAGAATGCTGGCGGCCAGCAGGATTCCCAGAATAAAAAGATACCGCAGGCAGTATATCTTAAAGTCCCCGCGCAGGGCCAGGGGGCCGGCGCCGGGCAAAAGGCCTCGGAAAAGCATCAGGGAAAAGCCCCAGGATTCCCGGCAGGCCAACAGCAAAGCCATAGCCGAAGCAAGCGCCGGCGGTATAAGCAGCAGGGCGCAAAAGGCCATCCCCCGCATGCCGTACACCGCATAGACATACCCCACTGTAAGCCCCAGCCCCAGCCCCTTGAAACAGGGGATGAGAAAGGCCCCCGGCACCCCCAGTATGCAGACGCCGCAGAAAAAAGCGCCTGCAAAGAAGGGCAGTGCCGCCGCAAAGGCATTGAGCAGGGTCATCCAGAAGGGCTGGCTCTGCCGGCCCTCCACATAGGCCAAGAAGCTGTTTTCCAGGGATTGAAACAGGCCGCCGCCTCCCATGCGCACCACAAGGGCGCCCACCAACAGGCCCGCTATGTAGACAAAAGCCAGCAGGAACAGCCTGCGCCCCGCAGGCGGCATCTTTTCGGCACGGGCCGTACCGCCCGTCCGCCCTATCCGGGGCAGCCGCACCACACCGCTGCGGGGCGGCCGCCGCCGGACGCCCCGGAAAAACCGGGGAACCGACAAAGCGCGGGTCCTTTTTACCGTCCGTATCATACACAGTCCTCCCTTTTGCCTTCGCTCTCAGGAGATATGTATGAAAAAAACGGACAAGATATGTCCCTAAGCCTGCAGTTCTATCGACCGTTTTACGGCGGCATCCACCGCCTGGTCAACCGCCTGGTCAAAACCGGCGGCGTCCATGGCCCGCAGCCCCGCCTCGGTGGTCCCGTTGGGCGAGGTGACCATGCGGATAAGGGCGTCCACCGTCTGGCCGCTTTCCAGAATCATTTTCGCACTGCCCAGCAGAGTGCCGGACACCAACTTTTCCGCCTCGGCTGCATCCAGCCCCCTGTCCACGGCCGCCTGTATCAAATCCTTGGCAAACCGGAACACAAAGGCGGGGGAACTGCCGCTGACGGCGGTCACCGTATCCATATCCTTTTCCTCCACAGTGGAGACCACGCCGCAGGAGGAGAAACAGCCGCAAACCTTTTCAAACTCCTCGTCGCTGACCGGCGCCCGCTTCACCAGGGCCGAGGCACCGCAGCCAACCATCAGGGGGGTGTTGGGCATGACCCGGACGACCTTGCAATCGAACCCCACCTGCTGCTTGACCCAGTCGATGGTACGGCCGGCCGCAACGGTGACAAGGCAGGTGTCGGCCGTCACAGCGTCTTTGATTTCCGCCAGCACAGCCGGATACACCTGGGGCTTTACGGTCAAAAAGACGTATTTACAGGCCTGCACAACCTCTACGGCCGACATGCAGACAGCTGCCCCTTCCACAACACCTTGTGCCTTTGCAGCATCCAAATCATACAGGCTGATATCTTCCTTGTTTATGTAACCCGAAGACAACATACCCTGCAAAATGGCACGGGCGATATTGCCCACGCCGATAAATCCGAACCGTTCCGCTTCCACCGTGGTTCCCCCTTTTAAACTATCTGCTTTATCCTGTCCCTTCCCTCTGCGGAAAGGCGGAAAAAATGTCGTAATACATTTATACACCATCCACCCGGTTATGTCAATAGAATTATGTGAATCATGCAAAATATTATGTAAATATCTTTATGTAAACTCAATATCTGGATATGTTAACCAGCTTATGAAACTACCTCTGGTGCTGTCCCAATTTTCCCGCAGCAAATTTTGTGAGAATTTTTCGGGCAGCAAAAAAACCGGATATCCCCGCTTGGGATACCCGGTTCGCTTACAGCGGAAACATTCCTGTTATCGCAAAAAGCCTTCGATAATTTTGGCCTCGGCCTCAGCTTCGGTCAGGCCCAGGGACATGAGCTTGGTCAGCTGCTCGCCGGCGATTTTGCCGATGGCCGCCTCGTGAATCAAGGCCGCGTCCACATGGCTGGCTGTCAGTTCGGGGATGGCCACCACCTCGCCCTTGTCCATAATGATGGCATCACAGGCCGAATGACCGGTACAGGGCGCAGCGCCGATAATGCGGGAACGGAACACCTGCTTGGAGGTGCCCCGGGCCACCGAACGGGAAATCAAGTCCACACCGCTGTCGTCCCCCTTCAGGGTGACCCGGAAATCGCTTTCCGCCTGCTGGGCGCCGTGGGTCATAAGTTTCTCCCGGATGACCATACGGGCGCCGGCCTCCAGGGAGGCGTTGGTGGTACGCAGGGTGGAATCCACACCCTTAATCTGGGTGGTGTCCATCTCCATGTAGCTGCCCGCCTCCAGAAAGGCGTCGGTCACCGGGTTGATAACCCGCTGGCCGGTGCCCTCCCCGACGCCTACATGCTTTTCCACATACCGTACCTTGCTGTTCTTTCCCAGGAAGAAACGGTGGATGCCGTTGTGCCTGGCCTCCCCTTCCCCATCGCTGTGCACGCCGCAGCCGGCGATGATGGTCACATCGGCGTCCTCGCCTACGTAGAAATCATTGTAGACCAGGTCGTCCACATCGCTGTGGGTCACGCAGGCCGGGATGTAGACATTCTCTCCCTTGGTGCCGGGGCGGATGCGGATGTCGATGCCCGGCTTGTCCGTCTTGGAGATAATCTGAATATTTTCGGTGGACTGCCGGCCGGCGCAGCCGCCGTCCTCCCGGATATTGAAGGCGCCCTTGATTTTGTCGTAGGGGCCGGAAATCATTTCTAACAGCTTTGCTGTGATTTCATTCATGGTTAAGCCTCCTTCCTGGGGCAGAAAGCGCAGGTCTCATCCCCGCCGACCAGGGTGGGCAGAATCTCCTCCCGGGGGCCCTGCTTGGATATCCGGCCGCCGGCCAGGACAATAATATGATCGGCGATTTCCAGGATGCGTTCCTGATGAGATATGACGATAATGGAGCCCTTTACCTCCCGCCGCAGCCGCTTAAAGACTTCAATGAGATTGGTAAAGCTCCAAAGGTCGATGCCGGCCTCCGGCTCGTCGAAGACGGTCAAGCGGGACTTGCGGGCCATGGCCATGGCGATTTCAATCCGCTTGATTTCTCCGCCCGACAGGCTCTCATTGACCTCCCGGCCAATATACTCTCTGGCGCAGAGCCCCACGTCGCTTAAGTAATCGCAGAGCTCCCCTTCCCTCGCCTTGTGGCCGCAGGCCAATTCCAGCAGGTCGCGCACGGTCAGGCCCTTAAAGCGCACCGGCTGCTGAAAAGCGAAGCTGACGCCGTTTTGGGCCCGCTTGGTGATATCCCAGTCGGATATATCCGTACCGTCCAGAATAATCTGCCCCTCGGTCTGCCGCATAATGCCGGCGATGACCTTGGCCAGGGTGGACTTCCCGCCGCCGTTGGGCCCGGTGATGACGGTAAAGCTGTCATCCGGCACGGTAAGGCTGACGTTTTTCAGAATTTCCTTATTGCCGTCCACGTCAACCGAAACATTCTTTATTTCCAGCACAAAATATGCCTCCTTTATATCCAAGAGATGCATCCATCTCCCTTATTTGACTGCCATTGTACCGCATCCTGCAGAGTTTGTCAATTTTTTCACATTTAGATGGTTCACACATCCTATAGTGTTGGCAGGAACCAAGCGGCTATGTGCGGGCCGCCGAAAAATCCAGCGCGTCAGCGTAGACGCAGGCCGCCAGGGCGGCTACCGCCCCGTCGGCTGTGGCCGTGGTCAGCTGCCGCACGCCCTTGCTGCGGCAGTCCCCGGCGGCGAAGACCCCCGGCGCACTGGTGCAGCAGTCCTCCCCAGCCCGGATATACCCAGCCTCGTCCAGCTGCACCAAACCGGCAAAAGCCTGGTTGTCCGGTTCCTGTCCCACGGCTACAAACAAGCCGTCCACGGCGAGTTCCTTTGCCTCGCCGGTGACCGTCTGGATCAGGGTCAAGCCTTTCAGCTCGGTTTCCCCCTGCAGGGCGGTTATCCTGTAGGGCGTTATCTGTTGAATTTTTGCATTGCCGGCCAGCCGGACGGTCAGGGCCGCCTCGGCCCGGAAGGTCTCCCGGCGGTGGATGAGATACACCGCTTCGGCCATGGAGGACAAAAACAGGGCCGACTGCAGCGCCGTATCGCCGCCGCCGGCCACCGCCACTTTTTTCCCTTTGAAAAATGCGCCGTCACAGACCGCACAGTAGGATACGCCGCTGCCGGCAAGGGTTTCCTCCCCCGGAAGGCCCAGGCGCCGGTGCCGGACGCCAGTGGCCAGGATGAGGCTTTTGCCGGTATAGCTTTCCCGCCCGGCCCGGACGGTTTTGAAAGGACCGTCAAGTTCCACGGCGGCGGCCCGCTCCATCTCGATTTCCCCGCCCAGCTCCAGCACCTGTTCCAGCAGGGCGTCGGCAAAGGCGCTGCCGCTGACGGCCGGCAGGCCGGGATAGTTGTCCACCCGGGGGGAGGCGGTTATCTGCCCGCCGAAATTCTCCGATTCCAGCACCAGGACTTTTTTCCCAGCCCGCAGGCTGTAGAGCGCCGCCGTCAGCCCGGCGGCCCCCCCGCCGATTACAATTACATCGTACATTTCCGCAACCCCAGTCAGTGTATGGACTGCTCCAGATACTTTTTGATATTGGAGGCGTTCACATGCTTCTCCACCCGGTCGCCGTCCACCACCACCAGGGAGGGCGCCTGCTTGACGCCGTAGGCCAGGGTGAGGTCCTGCTGCTCCTCGGCATCCACCTTTTCATAGGCAAGCCCTGCCTTTTTCAGCATCAGGTCCGCCGCCTTACAGTTGGGGCAGGTCTTGGTGGTAAACAGAAGCACCCGGTGGTCTGCCGCCTTGGGCGCGGCAGCGGGGACGGGCTCCGCCGGCTTTGCCTGCTCCAAGGGGCCCTGGTGACGCAGATGAGAACGGCCCAAATCGTAGACCTTCCGTTCCTTAAACTCCTGAGACTTGCCGGCATTCCAGTTCTGCACCGGCCGGTAGTAGCCGGTGATGCGGCTGTAGACCTCGGTGGTCTCCCCGCAGTGGGGACAGGTGTACTGCTCCCCGGCCAGGTAGCCGTGGTTCTTGCAGATGGAATAGGTGGGCGACAGGGTGTAGTAAGGCAGCTTGTAGTTTTCAGCGATTTTCCGCACCAGAGAGGCCGCCGCCTTCCAGTCGGGCAGCTTCTCCCCCAAAAAGGCGTGGAAAACCGTGCCGGAGGTATAGAGGGTTTGCAGCTCGTCCTGCACGTCCAGGGCCTCGAATATATCCTCGGTATACCCCACCGGCAGATGGGAGCTGTTGGTATAGTAGGGCGTATTGCCCGCCTCGGTGGCCGTGATGATATCCGGAAACTGCTCTACATCATGCTTGGCCAGCCGGTAGGTGGTGGACTCGGCGGGGGTGGCCTCCAGATTGTATAAGTCGCCGTACTCCTCCTGGTAAAGCACCAGCCGCTCCCGCATGTGGTTGAGCACATCCTTGGCAAACTTTTGCGTCTCGGGATGGGTCAGATCGGCCCGCAGCCACTTGGCGTTGAGCCCCACCTCGTTCATGCCGATAAGGCCGATGGTGGAAAAGTGGTTGTCAAAGCTGCCCAAATACCGCTTGGTATAGGGGTACAGTCCTTCGTTCAGCAGCTTGGTCACCACCGTCCGCTTGACCTTCAGGGAACGGGCGGCAATGTTCATCAGCCGATCCAGCCGGTGGTAGAAGTCCTTTTCATCGGCGGCCAGGTAGGCGATACGGGGCAGATTTATTGTGACCACGCCGATGGAGCCGGTGCTCTCCCCGCTGCCGAAGAACCCGCCCGACTTTTTGCGCAGCTCCCGCAGATCCAGCCGCAGCCGGCAGCACATACTCCGCACGTCGTTGGGCTCCATATCGCTGTTGATGTAGTTGGAGAAGTAGGGCGTGCCGTATTTGGAGGTCATCTCAAAGAGCAGCCGATTGTTTTCAGTATCCGACCAGTCGAAATCCTTTGTGATGGAATAGGTGGGGATGGGGTACTGGAAGCCCCGGCCGTTGGCGTCCCCCTCAATCATAGTCTCGATAAAGGCCTTGTTGACCATGTCCATCTCTTTCTTGCAGTCCTTATAGCAGAAGTCCATCTCCCTGCCGCCTACGATGGCGGGCAGTTCGGCCAGGTCGTTGGGCACCGTCCAGTCCAGGGTGATGTTGGAGAAGGGAGCCTGGGTGCCCCAGCGGCTGGGGGTATTGACCCCGTAAATAAAGGACTCGATGCACTTTTTGACCTCGTAATAGGACAGGTTATCCGCCTTGACAAAGGGGGCCAGATAGGTGTCGAAGGAGGAAAAGGCCTGGGCCCCCGCCCACTCATTCTGCATGATGCCCAGGAAGTTGACCATCTGGTTGCAGAGGGTGGCCAGGTGCTTGGCCGGCGAGGAGGTGATTTTGCCGGGGACGCCCCCCAGCCCCTCCTGTATCAGCTGCTTTAGGGACCAGCCGGCGCAGTAGCCGGTAAGCATGGACAGGTCGTGAATATGGATTTCCGCATTGCGGTGGGCCTGGGCTACCTCCTCGTCGTAAATCTCCGAAAGCCAGTAGTTGGCCGTGATGGCTCCGCTGTTGCTCAGGATGAGGCCGCCCACCGAATAGGTCACGGTGGAATTCTCCTTGACCCGCCAGTCGGTGGCCTTTACATAGCTGTCCACCAGCTCCTTGTAGTCCAGCATGGAGGCGTTCATATTGCGGATTTTCTCCCGCTGCTTGCGGTAGAGAATATAGGCCTTGGCCACGTCGTCGTAGCCCGCCTGGATGAGCACCGACTCCACACTGTCCTGGATATCCTCCACCTGGATAGCGTCGTTTTTAATTTTGGGTTCAAAGTCGGCCGTGACCTTAAGGGCCAGCAGATCGATGACGCTGGGGTGATACTGCTTCTCCTTGGCCTCGAAGGCCTTGGTGATGGCCCTGCTGATTTTGCTGATATCAAATTCGGCCACCGCGCCGTCCCGCTTGATTACATGGTACATCCCGTTTCCCCTCTTCTTCCACTTAAATTGCGCTTTTTGTCAAAATATAGGCACATGGAATAGTATACCACCCCTATAGGTGTAATGCAAGAGAAGGAACAAGATATTGTAGAATTCACAAAGTTTGCCGCCATATATTGTTGCTTCTACCGAATTTGTACGGTGGGCAGAATTTGGGCGGCCTGCCCGGCCAAATCCTGCAGTTCCGCCGGGGTAAAGCCGTGCAGTCCCCTTTCCAGCACGGTATCGGCATGGGTATAGTTTTGCAGGAAATACTTTTCCGCCCCCTGTATCCAGCGGGCTATGGCCAGGACATCCGCCGCCGTATGAAATTCCCACACCAGGGTTGTGCGGAATTCATAGGGCAGGCTGCCCTGCAGGAGGAAATCCACGCTTTCCCGGATGGGCGTCAAGTCCATATCCGCAAGCCCCGCCGTCCGGGCGTATTTTTCCGGACTGTTTTTGATGTCCATGGCCACATAGTCGATAAGGCCTGCCCCGGCCAGATGCCGCAGTTTTTCCGGAAAGCTGCCGTTGGTATCCAGTTTGACGGCGTATCCCATTTCCTTGATGCGAACGATTTTTTCTTCCAAGCCGGCCTGTATCATAGGCTCCCCGCCGCTGATGCAAACCCCGTCCAACAGTCCCCGCCGCTTTTGCAGGAAGGCTTCCACCTCTTCCCAGGGCAGGGGCGCCGGCTGCCAGTCCGGCCGCACCAGGTCCCCGTTGTGGCAGAAGGGACACCGAAAGTTGCATCCTGCGGTGAAGAGGATGCAGGCCACTTTGCCGGGGAAATCCTGCACCGTCAGCTTTTGCAGGCCGCCAATCCGCATGGCCGCCGCCTCCTTTCCCTTTATAAAAACGCCCCTCCGACGGAAGCCCGCCGGAAGGGCGCCAAATGTATTGCGTAATGATGCGCAGGTTAAATGACCCGAATCCGGATGATGTCGTCAATGGCGTCTACAGCCGCGATGGCCTCGTCGCTCACCGCCGTGGTCACATCCAGAATGGTGTAGGCAAAGTCCTTCTTGGACTTGTTGAGCATGTTCTCGATGTTGATATTCTCGGCCGCCGCTGCGCCGGTAATCCTCGTGAGGATATTGGGGACATTCCGGTGGATGACGCAGATGCGGGTGGTGTTCTCGGTACGGGGCAGAACCGCGTCGGGCAGGTTGACCGAATGGGTAATGTTGCCGTTCTCCAGATAATCCACCAGCTCTTTGGCCGCCATGGTGGCACAGTTGTCCTCCGATTCGGGGGTAGAGGCGCCCAGGTGGGGAATGGCGATGACCCCTTCCACGCCGATGAGGGCGTCATTGGGGAAGTCGGTCACATAGGCCGCCACCTTGCCGCTGTCCAGGGCGGCCAGGATGTCCTCCGTCTTGACCAGATCGCCCCGGGCGAAATTCAGGATGCGGACGCCGTCCTTCATGGTGGCGATGGTCTCGGCGTTGATGGCCTCCTTGGTCTCGGGGGTCAGGGGCACATGGATGGTGATATAATCGCAGTTGGCATAGATTTCCTTTACATCCAGGGCATGAATGGCGTTGTGGGTCAGGTTCCAGGCCGAATCCACCGACAGGTAGGGGTCGTAGCCGTAGACCTTCATACCCAGGTTGCTGGCGGCGTTGGCCACCATGACGCCGATGGCGCCCAGACCGATGACGCCCAAGCTCTTGCCCTTGATTTCGGGGCCGGCAAAGGCACTCTTGCCCTTTTCCACCAGCTTGCCTACCTCATCGCCCTTGCCCTTGAGGGTCTTGGCCCACTCGATGGCCGGGACGATTTTGCGGGAGGACAGAAGCAGGCCTGCAATCACCAGCTCCTTTACGGCGTTGGCGTTGGCGCCGGGGGTATTGAATACCACAATGCCCTGCTCGGCGCATTTGTCCACCGGGATATTGTTGGTGCCGGCGCCGGCCCGGGCGATGGCCTTCAGGTTGGCGGGCATCTCCATCTCGTGCATGGAGGCCGACCGCACCATAATGGCGTCGGGATTCTCTACATCGTCCCCATGGGCATACTTGGCCGGGTCAAAAACCTGCAGACCGCAGGGCGAAATCTTGTTCAAGGTTTTAATCTGAAACATCTCTTACATCCCCTTATTATGATTGGCGGGCGCTGACGGCCCGCTTCTGCGGGTGTTTAGCCGTTTTTCTTCTCGAAATCGGCCATGAAGTCCACCAGCTTCTCCACACCCTCAATGGGCATGGCGTTGTAGATGGAGGCGCGCATGCCGCCTACCGTGCGGTGGCCCTTCAGGTTGATGAAGCCGGCCGCCTTGGCCTCGGACACGAACTTGGCGTCCATCTCCTCGTCGCCGGTGACAAAGGGGACGTTCATCAGGGAGCGATCCTTCTTCACAACGGTGCCCTTGAAGAGCTTGCTGTTGTCCAGGAAATCATAGAGGATGCCGGCCTTCTTCTCGTTATAAGCCTTCATATGCTCCAGATCGCCGAACTCTTCCTTCAGCCACTCCAGCACCAGGCCGGCCACATAAATGGTGTAGCAGGGCGGCGTGTTGAACATGGAGCCGTTGTCGGCGTGGGTCTGGTAGTTGAACATGGTGGGGGTGATGTCCATGGCGTGGCCGATGAGATCCTCCCGGATGATGACGGCGGTCATGCCGGCGGGCGCCATGTTCTTCTGGGCGCCGGCGTAGAGCACGCCGAACTTGGACACGTCGATAGGCTCGGACAGGATGCAGCTGGAAATATCCGCCACCAGGGGCACGTCACCCGTCTCGGGCAGCTTGGTAAAGCGGGTGCCGTAGATGGTGTTGTTCATGCAGATGTGGAAGTAATCCGCATCCTTGGTAAAGGTGGCCGGATCCAGGTCGGGAATATAAGTAAAGGTCTTATCCTTGGAGGAGGCCACCACGTTGGCCTCGCCGTAGCGGGCGCCTTCCTTGTAGGCCTTGGTGGCCCACTGGCCGGTCAGGACATAGTCGGCCTTCTTGCTGTTCCGGTAGAGGTTCAGCGGAACCATGGCAAACTGGGAGGAAGCGCCGCCCTGGAGGAAAAGCACCTTATAATTGTCCGGAATCTCCATAACTTCCCGCAGCAGGGCCTCGGTGCGGTCAAAAATTGCCTGATATTCCTTGGAACGGTGGGACATCTCCATAACCGATTCGCCGGTGCCGTTATAGTCCAGCATCTCGGCCGCGGCCCGCTTTAAAACGCTCTCGGGCAGCATGGAGGGTCCCGCGCTGAAATTGTACACTCTTGCCATAATCAATCCCTACTCTCAATTGAAATACGTCAACGCTTGACGTGGATTGTTTCTATTATATTCCTTTTTCGGCATAAGTCAATAGGATTGTCAAAAATATAACAAACTATTTTCCGGCACATTTTTTCAGAGCCTCAAACTTGTTCATGTTTTTAACAAAGTCTTTACCTCACACCTCAACCTTGTCCTCTTCCCCAGCGCAGAGCATGGCCAAAGATACGTCCAGCGCAATGGCGATTCGCACCAGGGCGTGGAGGGAGGGAATGGTTTTGCTGTTTTCTCCCTCGATATTCCGAATGTAACTCACGCCCTTTCCGATTATTTCTGACAGCTTTTCCTGGCTGAGCTTTGCCTCTCGACGAAACCGTTTGATGTTCATGCGAATGGTCCCGTAATATTCCTTTTCCTGATCGAATTTTATAGATTCCATGGTTTTATACCTCCTTTACTGTATAAAACCATAAAGCCGCCTGTCTGCCTATGACGGCAAAGCAGGAATTATCTATCTATAAGATAGGAAAAAGCAACAATAAGACTATTTAGATAAAATATATCTGATAAATACCGCATAAAACGAGCAAGCCGGCGGTCCGTATCCGGCCGTCGGCTTGGTATGTTGTTTATATCATGTCCCTATCTCGGCCAGCGGTCTTCTTTCTCCATCAGCGGTGGGAAAGGGTTATGCGGCTCGCACTGGTACCAATAAGCGACGCTTGCCACGTCGTCCTGGCGTTCAAACAAACCCCTATGGCTGACGCCGATTTGCTGAATTGTCACCTTCAAATCCTCCGCAAAGCGGATGGGGTCCATAATATGCCAGCGGTAAAAGCCGCGCATGGGCGGGCAGATATCGTCATGGCAGGGATGCTGCAGGGTTTCGTCGTGATGGGAATAATAGGGATATCCCATAAAGGGGGTGCAGTAGGTCTGCTCCAGGGTTTTTCCGGTGCTGTGGTCCGCAAAGCTCCATGCGCCGCCAAAGTAATCCTCTGTGCCGGTGCCGCAAATGGTAGGGTAGGCGTCGTCCCCGTCCAGATAAAATTTTACCTCTCCTTCTCCCCACCAATACCGCTCCAGCGTCGTCAGGGCGAGATAGGTACCCACATACTGCCCGCTTCCCTTGACGCCGTCCAAAATTACATAATCCTGCTTTTTGACGGTCATTCTCTGCCTGCGCCACTGGGCGTGGAAATAGGCCGCCCCGGCAGGCAGCTCGTCATAGAGGCAGTAATCAATTTGATAGAAAAAGCCGCCGATTGCATTGGCATGCTGATTTTCTATCGTAATCTTTGCCTTTTTGCGGAAAGGCATGGGAAAATAGCTGTGCATGCCCCGAAGCGGAATCACCGCAATGGGAAGAGACGTCACCCGGCAGCCGGTGGCAAATCCGCAGCAGAAGAAGTCACCCAAAGGGACTTCCACAGAAGGGGTCTCTTCCCCGTCCCAGTACATCCGCAGCACCAAATCCCGCAGGACAAAGCAATCCCGCTCACTGGTGCGGTCGGTGACGGTAATCCAGATATGCTCGATGACACCGCAGCCGTCAATTTCGGCCAGGGTAACCGTTTCGCCTTTGGGCAGCGTCAGGCAGGGGGAGCCCTTCCGGGAAGCACCCAAATGGCTGGCCGCCATGCCTCCCTTTCCCTTTTCCCCTTTCGGATTTTCGGCGTTGATAGCCCGGCTTCTTCCGTGATTCATCATAGGCAGAGCGCCCAGCCCGTTCATCAAAGGATTATAATACATATTTTCATCCTCCCAGTTTTCAGGTAAACACGCCGGAATTTATGCGGGCAGAAAGAGAGGAAAATCAAACAAGCCGAATCCTGTCCGACTTCCTCCCCTATGCTTATTTACGCACAGTGTATCACACATTATGGAATAACGCAAAGGGGAAACCCGATACGAGGAAAATGCCAAGACATAAATAATGCCCCGCAAGAAGCCCGCTATAGGTCGGCGCTGCAGTGGGCCAACCTATCCACGGCTCCTTGCGGGGCACTGTCTGTATTCTGTTCTTCCAATGCTGCCCTTTATCCCGACAGCAGTCCCCGCAGCTCTTTCAGCACGGCCTTTTCCCGCCGGGAAACCTGCACTTGGGTCATGCCAAGAACAGCCGCCGTTTCCGTCTGGGTTTTGGCACCGAAGTAACGCAGCTGGATCAGCTGCCGGTCCCGCTCGGGCAGGGCGGCTATAACCTCTTTTAAGGCCAGGCTGTCGGCGATTTCCTCCTCCCTGTCCGGGGCGGGCAAATCCAACTCGCAGACCCCGTCCTCCCCCTCGTAGGTCAGGGAT
>CAJFVX010000031.1 GCA_904420585.1 Candidatus Howiella intestinavium
ATTGCTCCTGCTTGCAGCCCTGGCCAGCTTGTTTGTAGCCGGTACGGTGGTGGTCGGCTTTCCTTACTTGGTGCGGACTGTTCTTGGGCTCTCGGCAGAGCATTACGGAACAGCAGAGAGCGTTATGGGTGTAGCTGCCGTGCTAGGCAGCCTCTTTGTGGGAATTACAGCGCAGAAATTCCGTTTGCGCTGGCTGGCCTTCGTTTTTATTGGACTTGGCCTTAGCCTTATTCCAACAGGAATTGCTTTTCTCTTACCTGTAGGGCCTCTTGGTATTTACATCATACTCCTTGTCATGTTTAGCCTTGGGCAATTTGGATGCAGTCTGTTTTCAACCTATGCAATCTCCGTCATTCAGGCTCGAACTCCCGAACATTTGATAGGAAAGGTCATGTCTTATATATATAGAGAGAGAGTTCTTCCCTGTCTTGATGCTATTGTTGCTTTTCATTGCTAACTACCTTCTCCTTCTTTTCTTTAATTTGAATTAAAGTTTGTTACCTCCACCTTAGAATGATGAGAGAGAGTTTCATCGTTCTAATGGTTAATGTTAGTTTAGCATAATGGGAAAGAAATGTGCAAGTGAGAATTTGGGAGAAATTTACAATTATCTAGTTGTAGATTGTGGGGAATGGTTCTTTGCACCAACTTTTTAATAGAGCTAACGCTGAAGCCGTTCCAAAACCGGTGCAAAATAAATGAGCTTGTAAAAACAAGCTCGAAAATGCATCGAATTATGGCTGGAGAGTTGAAGTATGTGAATAAGAATTGGTGCAAGAAACGAAGAAAACCCCCGAGGAATCGGAGGTTTTCTTCACGCCATTTGGTCTCCAAATTGACGTCTTAAGGTGGTGCCGGTGGTGGGACTCGAACCCACACGCCATCGCTGACAACGGATTTTGAGTCCGTCTCGTCTGCCAATTCCAACACACCGGCATAGAATTTTGAACCGTGAACATTATATATCATCCACATCGAAAATACAAGGTTTTTTTTCGGCTTCCTTGTCACCTTGTATTAGGATTAACAGGAAAAATTTCTTGATCCTAGAGATCCCACATGCTATAATAAAATCAAATGTGGATTTTTGTGGATTTCCACGCGATATACAAGGAGGTATTTCCATGTTGACGGAAGAAAGGTACCGGGCGATTCTGGAACAGCTCGGCCGGCAGGAAGCCGTGCGGGTAAACGATCTTTCGGCGCGCTTCGGCGTGTCCATTGAGACCATCCGGCGGGATCTGAAATATCTGGAGGAGCAGAACCTGCTGCGGCGGATTCACGGCGGCGCCGTGCGCACCGGCGCGCCGGCTGAGATGACCGGACGGGAGGAGCGGCGGGCCAGTCATTGGAAGGAAAAGCTGGAGTTGGGAGAAACGGCCTGTCAATTGGTCAAAGAGGGACAGGTGGTCGCCATGGACGCCAGCACCACCAATCTGGCGGCGGCCATAGCGCTGAAAAAGCAGTTTCGCAGCCTGACGGTCATCACCAACTGCCTCCCGGTCATCAACGAATTGGCCCAAACGCCCGGCTTTACCCTCCTGATACCCGGCGGCGTCCTCCGCCAGGCCGAGCAGTCCATCGTAGGCTCCCTCGCCGAAGAAAATATGGATGCCTTCCATGCGGACGTGGGATTTATCAGCATGACCGGCATCTCCCTTTCCGGCGGGCTCACCGACTTTGGCATGGAGGAAATATCCATAAAGAAAAAGATTATGAAAAACACCAACCTCAATTACGTACTGGCCGACAGCAGCAAATTCGAACGGGTTTCCATGGTCCGGATCGGCTCCCTGCAGGATGTGGACGGCATTGTCACCGACTCCCGGCTTCCCGCGCATATCGAGGAAGCATACCGCCAGAAGGGGGTTCCCATTTATCATCGGCAGCATACCCATAAATAAATCCACAAAAATCAAAATAAATCAACAAAACTACTTGAATATCCAACCGAACTGTGTTACATTGATAGCAGCAATTCATCCCGTGGAGATGAAACACAAGGAGGAAGGATCATGAAGAAAGTTTCTCACAGACTGTCCCGCTGGATTGCGGGGGCCTTGTCCCTGGGCCTTTTATGCGGCATGACGGTGCTTCCGTCGTCGGCCCAATCGCCTACCCTGACGCTGGACCGGCAGGAATACGTACAGGGGGATGAGATATTGGCTCATTACACGGGTGCCGGCGGCAAGGACTGGATCGCCATTTATAAGGCCGGTGAGGAACCCGGCGGCCCTGCGGCTACGGTATACGAGTATACCTCCAAAACCGGCCAGCCGGACGGCACAATGGATTTTAAGGATCCCGACCGCGGGAATATAAAGGATTTGGTCCCTGGAGAGTATACGGTTTATTTGCTAAAAGACGACGGCTATGAAATCCTTGCCCAGGCATCCTTTACCATGAAGGGCAGCGCAAGCCTGACCATCGATAAGAGCAGTTATCCTGTAGGAGAACGGCCGGTGTTCCAGTATACAGGCAGCACCCATGCGGACGGCTGGCTGGGCGTCTATGCCGCGGACAACAAAACACCCGGCACGGGCAATCCGGCTTTGGTGTGGCAGTATACCCGGTTTTCCGGGCAGCCGGACGGCTCCACCGAACTGGAGACGCGGGACAGTTCCTCCCCTACGACCATGGCCCAGCTGCCCCCGGGCGAATACTACGCCTATCTTTTTGCCGACGGGGGCTATACCATAATGGCCGCCTGTACCTTTACTCTGGAGGCGCGGGACCCGGCATCCTGCTCTGCCCCTTCCGGCGTGCGCTATAACCGCACGGCCGGGCGCCGGGGCTATGCCGACGGCACGGTGACTATCAACCGGCCCAGAGGCAGCGCCGAAGGCCTGACCGGATACCGGCTGTATTGGGCGGATGAGGAGGGGGTTCTGCCGGATTACACCTATATTCCGGTAGAGGACAACGGAGAGCGCACAATTGTTCATAAGCTGAACGACAACACCATGATCCCCAGCGGTGCCACCCGGCTGTTTGCCTATGCGGTGTACGACGGGGATACCCAGTCGCCGGAGGCTTCCGTCTGCCGTCTGCCCGCCGGCAGCGCGGCGGAGGCGGAAGAGCCTTTGTACTCTTTCCAGGTCCTTTCGGATACCCATATCCAGTCCGACCCGAATCATCTGCACAACCGGCACCTGCGCATGGCCCTGACCGATATTCAGCAGACCGATCCGAACAGTATCGGCATATTCCATGCAGGCGATTTAACCGATAACGGCGAAACCGGACAGTTCCTGCAGTATACCGAGATTGTCAACAGTTTTGACGACCTGCCTTACATTTACTGCACCCCCGGCAACCACGACCTGCGAAACGAAACCTACGATGCGGCCATCGACCGGTTCCTGGAGAATACCAACGCTCCCAACGGGTACTATTCCGAAAAAATCGGGGATGCCACCTTTATTATGCTGGGCTCTCAGGATCTGGACAACTGGGATTTGGATCGCTCGGCCGCCCATTTGAAGGACGACCAAATCCAATTTCTGAAGGACGAACTGGCCAAGGCAGCCGACGGCATGCAGCCCATATTTGTTTTCCTGCACCAGCCGCTGTACAATACCGTATCCGGCAGCCTGCCCGGCCAGAACTGGCACGGGGTAGACCGGGATGCCGAGATACGGGAAATATTCAAGCAGTATCCCCAGGTCATTTTCTTCACCGGCCACACCCACTGGGAACTGGATGCCAAAAGCGCCATGTACACGGGCAACGGGACGGATGCCAACATGTTTAACGACGCGTCGGTAGGCTATCTCTGGACCGACGAGGACACCGGCAAGGAAGGCAGCCAGGGCTACTATGTGGAAGTTTACGCCCACAAGGTGCTGGTCAGGGGCCGGGATTTCGTAAACGGAAAGTGGATACCGGCCGCCCAGTTTATTGTGGATATAACCCAGAATATCAAGGGGCTCGCCGCCCAGATTTCCCAAGAGGAAGAAGGTCTCATCGCCCGCATGGCGCAGATAGAACCTCTCCTGTCGGATATCCAATCCCTGCCGGCCGACCGCAGGGCGGAGTATAAAGCGGAAGAGCAGAAGCTGCAAAAGCTGCTGGAACAGGCGAGGGCGCTGGAGGAGCAGGCAACATCCCTGGCGGAAGATATAGAGGCCCTTCCCTCCCCGGACGCGGTCGGCCCGCAGGACAAAGCGGCTGTAGATGCCGCCTATACAGCCTATGAAGCCTTGAACAATGAGCAAAAGGCCCTTCTGGGCGCCGATGCCGTCCAAAAGCTTACCACACTGAAAGAGTTGACCGACGATATGGAAGAACCGGCAGTGCTTATGGGGGATTTGGATAAAGACGGCAGGGTGACCATAACCGATGTAATGGATGCCTGCAGGATTCTGGCCCGGAAATCCGCCGGTTCCCTCCCCCTTGCCGACGAGCTGGCCCGGGGTGACCTGGATGAAGATGGAGATATTACCATTAAGGATATAATGGGAATCTGCAGGATCCTGGCGCGCCAGTCATGAGGAAAAAAACAGCCCTCCGGTTGGAGGGCTGTTTCAGCTTGTCGACAGAGTCGCCAAGCTGTAGAAGTGGGGCAAGCCCCCTTCTAACATTTCCCCGACAAATCCCGCCGCCGCGGGATTTGTCGCATGCAGGAACCAACGCATACGCCGCCGGTTCCTGCCATAAAAAGCTTTCATTGGTTTTTTCGGCAGTTTGGTGGGCTGTTTTTGCAGGAAGCAATGTTTCTCAATACTTTAAACCCGCCATGCCCCTCCATTTCATAAAACCGCGCAAAAAAATAGTATTCTTGGATGCCTTCTATCCCGGCCCGCCGGCGCCATATAGTAGAAAGTGGGAAGGGAGGCGGCCCAAATGCCGGAAACCTATTTATCTGCGGAAGAACTGCGGCCCTTAACCGATGATGCGCGGCTGTGCTACGTCAGCGGCGCCATTATACAGGAGGGGAGGTTGTGCGGCTATATGCTCCGGGAGCCGCCTGCCTTTCCGGACGACAGCGGCTGGCGTTTCTTTGCCGGCGGGGAGGAAGCCGGAGCGTTACGGGGAAAAAGCAGCGGCTTTTATCCCCTCAATACCCTTTGCAATTACGACCCGGACGTCCTTTCCCTGCTGGACGCCCCTGTGGGCTCCGCCTATGTCCGCACGGAAAAGGGGATTCTGCCCCTTTCGGCCCTTTCGCGGGAAACCGGGCCGGCCAGCGCTCCTTTCCCCGGCGGCCAGACTCCTGCCCCGCCGCCCCGGTCTGCGGCATCCAAACATCCAGCCGGCAGCCGGCCTGCTTTCCTTTCCGTCCGGCCGGCGGGGAACAAAGCACGCCGGACGCGGCCCTCTCCTGCCCTTCAGGTCCGGCCGGCCTGTATCCACCCCCCTGCCCTTCGGGTCTGTTTTACAAAAAACACAATTTTCCGCCACAAATTTGTAAAAACTCACATGAAAGAAACGGGAGGAAAAAGAAGATAAACACAGAAAAAACGAGGGAAATAAAGTTTATGTAAAAACTTTGCCGGATTTTTTGAGAAAATACAAAAAATCCCTTGACATATGCGGGTTTTGGCACTATAGTAGATGTTGCACGTTTTTGCATCTGTGCCGTTTCTCCCCACCGGGGAGGCAGCGGCCGAAAAAGCAACGTCCGCCCCGCCAAACCGGGACGGGCGCGCGCGGCTTTCACCGGCTGCGCTGTGGCGGTATCAAGTCTCGCGCCGTAGTTCCTGTCCCTTAGGGGCAAGAGAATTACGAAAAACCCTTTGCGGAGGGCGCCTGACAGAGATATCGCGGGTGTCGTACGGGGCGTCTGCCCCGGCGAAACTTTGTGTCCGCAAAGGGGGATGCTAAAATGACACAAAAGCAGAATATTATCGACCTGAAAGACATCGTGGTAAAGTTTGACGACGAAACCGTCCTCAAGGGGATTAATCTCTCCATCAAGGACAAGGAATTCGTCACCCTGCTGGGCCCCTCGGGCTGCGGCAAGACTACCACCCTCCGCATCATCGGCGGCTTTGTGCTGCCCGACGAGGGGGAGATTTTCTTTGAGGGCAAAAAAATCAATGGTGTTCCGCCTTACAAGAGGCAGGTTAACACCATTTTTCAGCGTTATGCTCTTTTTCCGCATCTGAACGTATACGAGAACGTGGCCTTCGGCCTGCGGATTAAAAAGCGGCCGGAGAAGGAAATCCGCACAAGGGTGAAGGAGATGCTGGCCCTTGTGGGTCTGCAGGGCTACGAGCGCCGCAACATCGACGCCCTGTCGGGCGGCCAGCAGCAGCGGGTAGCCATCGCCCGGGCGGTCATCAACCAGCCCAAGGTCCTTTTGCTGGACGAGCCACTGGCCGCGCTGGATTTAAAGCTGCGCAAGGAGATGCAGGTGGAGCTGAAGAAAATCCAGCAGAGCCTGGGTATCACCTTCGTCTATGTCACCCATGACCAGGAAGAGGCCCTGACCATGTCGGATACGGTGGTGGTCATGAACCACGGCGTCATCCAGCAGATCGGCACGCCTCAGGATATATACAACGAGCCCCAGAACGCCTTTGTGGCCGACTTTATCGGCGAGTCCAACATTGTGGACGGGGTTATGCCCGAAGATCTGCGGGTGCAGTTTTTGGGCCGGGATTTTGTCTGCGTGGACAAGGGCTTCGCCCCCGATGAGCCGGTAGACGTGGTCATCCGCCCCGAGGATATCAAGGTGGTCCCCCCCGCTGAGGGACAGTTCACCGGACAGGTGGATACCGTCACCTTCAAGGGCGTACACTACGAAATGATCGTCAAGGTGGAGGGTAAGGACTGGATGATCCATTCCACCAAGTGCGAGGAGCCGGGGGCGGTTATCGGCATGCGGGTGGATCCCTTTGACATCCACATCATGCACAAGTCCGACGAGCCCATTTACCGGGACGACGACCCCTCCACCGTGATTGACGAGGAGGCCGTGCAGTGAAAAGCAAGTGGATTGCCGCGCCCTACCTTGTCTGGATGGGGATTTTCATTATCGTCCCCCTGCTCATTGTGGTGTACTTTGCTTTCACTACAGCCGATGGGGGCTTTACTTTCAACAATATCGCCCAGGTGGGGCAGTACAGCGAAGCCATCTTTAAGTCCATCCTGCTGGGAATTGTCGCCACCGCCGTCTGCCTGCTGCTGGGGTATCCTTTGGGCTATATCATCGCCCGCTCCACCGTACGCCGGCAGCGCACCATGGTGCTGCTGACCATGCTGCCCATGTGGATGAATTTCCTGCTGCGGACCTATGCCTGGATGACCATACTGGAAAACAACGGGCTTATCAACCGGTTTTTAAACGCCATCGGCCTGGGGAGCCTGCCCCTTATCAACAATTCCGGCGCGGTGGTGCTGGGCATGGTGTACAACTTCCTGCCCTTTATGATCATGCCCATCTACTCGGTCATGGCCAAAATCGACCGGCGGGTCATCGAGGCCGCCGAGGATTTGGGCGCCAACCGGCTGCAGGTCTTTAAGAAGGTGCTGCTGCCTTTAAGCTTTCCCGGCATCGCCACCGGCATCACCATGGTGTTTGTGCCCGCCGTCAGCACCTTTGTCATCTCCCGTATGCTGGGGGGCGGCGATATGCTCATCGGCGACATCATTGAAATGCAGTTTGTGGGTTCCACCTATAACCCCTATGTGGGCTCGGCCCTGTCTTTGGTGCTCATGGTTCTGGTCTTTATCTGCATGGCCGTCATGCGCCAGTTCGGCAGCGATGAGGAAAGCGAGGCGATGATGCCGTGAAGGTGCTCTCCCGTATCTACACCGCCCTTATTTTTATCTTTCTGTACGCGCCCATCCTTATCCTGATTGTCTTTTCCTTCAACGACACCAAGAGCCGCAATGTCTGGAGCGGCTTTACCCTGGAGTGGTATCAGAAGCTGTTTCAGGATTCCCAGATTATGGACGCCCTGAAAAACACCCTGATTGTAGCCGTGGTTTCGGCCCTGGCGGCCACCCTTATCGGCACCATGGCCGCCGTGGGCATCCAGGCCTTGGGCAAGCGGGCCCGGGGAATCGTCATGACCTTTACCAATATCCCCATGGTCAACCCGGAAATCGTCACGGGCGTCTCCCTTATGCTCTTGTTTGTGCTGGGCTTTACCCTTATCGGCAAAACCGGCGTACAGATGGGGCTGGGCCTGCCCACCCTTATCCTGGCCCATATCACCTTTAACATTCCCTATGTCATCCTGTCGGTGCTGCCCAAGCTGCGGCAGATGAACCAGCACACCTACGAGGCTGCCCTGGATTTGGGCTGCCATCCCCTGCCCGCCTTTTTCAAGGTGGTGCTGCCCGAAATCATGCCGGGGGTCATGACCGGGCTGCTCATGGCCTTTACCCTCTCCATCGACGACTTTGTCATCAGCTATTTCTGCTCCGGCCCCACCTCCCAGACCCTGCCGGTGCTTATCTACTCCATGACCCGCAGACAGGTGAACCCCAAAATCAACGCCCTGTCGGCCCTGCTGTTCGTCACGGTGCTGGCCCTGCTGCTGATTGTAAACATCCGGCAGTTAAAGGATCAGGACAAGGCGGCCAAGCGGCAGAAAAAGCGGGCTTAAGGCCCCCCTACCCTTGTTTTATTGCAGCTTTGCGATAAAAAATCCAATAAAGAGAGAGGTTCAGAGATGAAAAAATCCATCGCCGCGCTGGCCGCGGCCACCCTGCTCACCGGTATGCTTCTGCTGCCGGCCGGGGCTTCCGCCGAATCGGAGGCCGCCGAACCCCTGCTTGACGAAAACGGCAACCAGGTGGAAATCAACGTGTACAACTGGGGAGAGTATATCTCCACGGGCGAGGACGGCTCCTTGGACGTCAACGCCGAATTTACCCGGCGGACGGGCATCAAGGTCAACTACACCACCTTTGAAACCAACGAGTCCCTCTATGCCAAGCTGAAAAGCAGCGGCGAATCCTACGACGTCATCATTCCCTCCGACTACATGATCGCCCGGATGATTGAGGAGGATATGCTGGCGCCCCTGGATTTTTCCAACATCCCCAATTTCGATAAAATCGCAGACCGCTTTAAAGAAGACTGCGAATACGACCCGGGCAACCAGTATTCCGTCCCCTATACCTACGGGCAGGTGGGCATCCTCTACAACGACGAGATGGTCACCGAAACGGTGGACAGCTGGGATATCCTCTGGGATGAAAAGTACGAGGGCCAGATCCTCATGTTCAGCAACTGGCGGGACGCCTTCGGCATCGCCCAAAAGCGGCTGGGCTACTCCTTCAACTCCACCAACATGGACGAGTGGAACGCCGCGGCCGATTCCCTGCGGGAGCAGAAGCCTCTGGTGCAGGCCTACGTCATGGACCAGATTTTCGATAAGATGGGCGGCGGCGAGGCTGCGCTGGCTCCCTATTACGCCGGCGACGCCCTGACCATCCACAGCAACAACGAGCACATCCAGTTTGCCGTTCCCAAGGAGGGCACCAACCTGTTTGTGGACGCCATGTGCATCCCCAAGAACTGCAACAACAAGGAAGCGGCCGAGGCCTACATCAACTTTATGTGCGAAACCGATGTGGCCACCGATAACATCGAGTACATCTCCTATGCCTCCCCCCAGGAAGAAGCGGCGGCGGCCCATGCCGAGTACCTACGGGAGGAATACGGCGACTGGGCGGTGGATATCATCTATCCCAGTACCAGCGGGGAAAACGACGAGGTATTCCTGAACCTGCCCGAGGATGTGAACACCCAGGTGGAAAACATCTGGATTGAAATCCAGGGCAGCGGCGGCGGCGTCATATACATCGTCCTGACGGTGGTCATCCTGGTGGTGCTGGCCGGCGGCATTGTCTTCTTCCGGGTGCGCAAGCATATGCGGGAAAAGGAACTGTAAACACGGCCTTACAGTTACATATGGCTATAAGAAATCCCGACGCGGTTGATAACCGCGTCGGGATTTTGTTATCTATAGGCCCCGATTTATCGCCCGATTACCGTAATCTGTAAGCCTTCCATCACGTCCAGGGCGGCCTTACCCAGTTTTTCGTCGTTGGAGGCGCAGCAGGAGGCATCCACCACAATCTCGCTGTCAGGCAGAGCGGTCCGGGCCAGCAGGGCGTTGGACAGCACGCATATGTTGGTCACAACCCCCACAAACTCCACCGTATTATACCCCTGCCCCCGCAGATACTCTACCAGCTCCATGGAGCCGAAATGGGGCTTTTCAAAGCCCATCCCCAGGGGCAGCAGGGCCGCCACCTTGCCGTACAGGCACCAGCCCTCCGTACCCCGCAGGCAGTGGGGCACCGGCAGATGCCGCCCCTCAAAGGTGGAGAGATAGTCCTCCTCGTGGGTGTCAAAGGTAAAAATACAGGCATACCCCTCCGCCGCCCGCGCCTCGATTTTGGCGCACAGGGCGTCCTCAATAGCCGCGGCGGCCGGGAATCCCAGGCTGCCGCAGACAAAATCATTCTGATAATCCACAATCACCAAGGCTTTTTTAGCACACATATTCCCGTTCCTCCTTCTGTCCGGTCCTATGGATAGTATGATGCAAAATCCGCTAGTCCTATGCAGAAAGGGGCGCCCTGCTGCCGTAGGACGCCCCTTTTTTGTATCTTCTTATTTCACAATGGCGCTGCTGTTTTCCTTGAGAATGACGTCGTGGGCGCCGCCTTCGATGATGGAGGTGGAAGACACCAGGGTTAGCTTGGCGTTCTTCTGCAGCTCGGGGATGGTCAGAGCGCCGCAGTTGCACATGGTAGACTTGACCTTGTTGAGGGTCTGGGTCACATTGTCCTTTAAGCTGCCGGCGTAGGGCACATAGGAGTCCACGCCCTCCTCAAAGGACAGCTTCTGGGCGCCGCCCATGTCGTACCGCTGCCAGTTCCGGGCGCGGTTGGAGCCCTCGCCCCAGTACTCCTTGACGTAATTGCCGTTGATGGTCAGCTTATTGGTGGGGCTCTCGTCAAACCGGGCAAAGTAGCGGCCCAGCATGATAAAGTCGGCACCCATGGCCAGGGCCAGGGTCATGTGGTAGTCGTGGACGATGCCGCCGTCCGAACAGACCGGCACATAGACGCCGGTGCGCTCGAAATACTCGTCCCGGGCCTTGGCTACCTCAATCAGGGCCGTGGCCTGTCCCCGGCCGATGCCCATCTGCTCTCTCGTGATGCAGATGGAGCCGCCGCCGATGCCCACCTTTACAAAGTCGGCCCCGCACTCGGCCAGATACAAAAAGCCTTCCCGGTCCACTACGTTGCCGGCGCCCACCTTTACGGTGTCGCCGTACTTCTCCCGGATAAAGTCGATGGTCAGCTTCTGCCACTCGGTAAAGCCCTCGGAGGAGTCGATGCAGAGCACATCGGCCCCGGCTTCCACCAGGGCGGGAACCCGCTCGGCGTAGTCCCTGGTATTGATGCCGGCGCCCACCACATACCGCTTGGAGGCGTCCAGCAGCTCGCCGGGGTTCTCCTTATGGGAGTCGTAGTCCTTGCGGAAGACCATATAGCAGAGATGCTGCTGCTTGTCGATAATGGGCAGGGCGTTGAGCTTATTGTCCCAGATGATGTCGTTGGCGGTCTTTAAGGTCACGCCCTCCTCGGCGTAAATCAGCTTCTCAAAGGGGGTCATAAAGGATTCCACCTTCACGTCGGTGGGCATGCGGCTGACCCGGTAGTCCCGGCTGGTGACAATGCCCAACAGCTTGCCGTTGGCCGTGCCGTCATCGGTGACCGCCACGGTGGAGTGGCCGGTCTTGGCCTTTAAGGCCAGGATGTCCGCCAGGGTCTGGTCGGGCTTGATGTTGGAGTCGCTGGTGACAAAGCCGGCCTTGTAGTTCTTGGCACGGGCTACCATGGCGGCCTCGCTCTCGATGGACTGGGAACCGTAGATAAAGGAAATGCCGCCCTCCTTGGCCAGAGCCACGGCCATGGTGTCGTTGGACACCGACTGCATAATGGCCGACACCAAAGGGATATTCATGGAAAGGGCCGGCTCCTCCCCCTTCTTGAACTTGACCACCGGGGTGCGCAGGCTCACATTGGACGGGATGCATTCCTTGGACGAATAGCCGGGCACCAAAAGGTACTCGTTAAAAGTATGGGAGGGCTCCTCAAAAAATCTTGCCATAGCTGTCATCGACTCCTTCTTCTGTCTTTCCGCATTTTTACTGCCTTACATCTATATTTAGATTTATTATATCGGTCTTCCGTGATTTCGTCAACCAGTATCCGGCCGGAATTCCCTCCGCAGGGGAAAATAAAATCAGCGGTTTTATACATTTTTCCCTGTATGCAAAGGAGCCGCCGGTGAAGCAACCCGCCGGCGGCCCTATTCCGTTTATCCGTTTTTCAGCTGGCCCAGGCTGGCGGCCTTCAAATAGGCGTTGATAAAGCCGTCCAAATCCCCGTCCATCACCGCGTTTATATTGCCCGACTCATATCCAGTGCGGTGGTCCTTGACCAGGGTGTAGGGCATGAAGACATAAGAGCGAATCTGGGAACCCCAGGCGATTTCCTTTTGGACGCCCTTGATGTCCTCGATTTTATCCAGGTGCTCCCGCTCCTTGATTTCCACCAGCTTGGACTTGAGCATCCGCATGGCCACTTCCCGGTTCTGGTGCTGGCTGCGCTCGTTCTGGCAGGCCACCACAATGCCGGTGGGCAGGTGGGTGATGCGGATGGCCGACTCGGTCTTGTTGACGTGCTGGCCGCCGGCCCCGCTGGAGCGATAGGTGTCCACCTTGATGTCCTCATCCCGGATTTCCACCTGGATGCTGTCATCGATTTCCGGCATGACCTCTAAGGATGCAAAGGAGGTATGCCGCCGGCCGGAGGCGTCAAAGGGGGATACCCGCACCAGCCGGTGCACCCCGGCCTCCGACTTTAAATACCCATAGGCGTTGAGACCCTCCACCAGCAGGGTGGCGCTCTTCAGGCCGGCCTCTTCCCCGTCCAGATAGTCCAGGGTTTTGACCTGGAAGCCGTGCTGCTCCCCCCAGTGGTTGTACATGCGGAAAAGCATTTCGGCCCAGTCCTGGGCCTCGGTGCCCCCTGCGCCGGCATGGAAGGTCAATATGGCGTTTTTGGCGTCGTATTCCCCGTTAAGCAGGGTGCTCAGCCGCTGGGATTCCAGGCCGGATACCACCTTGTCGATATTCTCGGTGACCTCCGGCAGCATGGACAAATCCCCCTCTTCATCCGCCATTTCGCAGAGGGTTAAAGCGTCGTCGTACTCCTGCCGCAGGTTCTCGTAAGCCTCCACCTTGTTTTTCAGCTGCCGAATCCGCTGCAGCACCTTCTGGGAATTCTCCAAATCGTCCCAGAAGCCCGGGGCGGCCGACTGGGCCTCCAGCTCCCCGATTTCTTTTCGCGCCTCGGCAAGGCCCAGGGCCTCCCCCAAATCCTGCAATTCGTCCTTATATCCTTCCAGACGCTGTTTCTGTTCTTCAAATTCCAGCATAGGTTTCCTCCTGTGGGGGCTTTCCCGCCCCGTATCTTAGGCCCGCTTTGCCGCGTAGGCCCGCCAGTTGTCCTGCTCCCGCATCTCGACAATGGAAAATCCCGCCGCTGCCAGGGCTTCCTCCACCTCGGCGGCCCGGATGTCGATGATGCCCGAACAGATAAAGACGCCGTCGGCCGTTAGATACTTTCCGGCGTCGGGAGCCAGCCGGATGATGACGTCGGCCACAATATTGGCGCAGAGGGTGTCATACTCCCCCTCCACCTTATCGGCCAAATCCCCGCAGAGATAGGCCGTGCGGCCTTCCATATGATTCCGGGCGGCGTTTTCCTTTGCCACCTTTACGGCTAAGGGGTCGATGTCCACCCCCAAGGCTTCCTCACAGCCCAAAAGGGCGGCGGCGATGCTGAGAATACCGCTGCCGCAGCCGATGTCCAGCATCCGCCGGCCGGGGCCGGCATACTGCTCCAGCAGCTCTAAGCAGAGCCGGGTAGTGGCATGGGTGCCGGTGCCGAAGGCGGCGCCGGGGTCCAAGTCCAGCACCGTACGGCCGGGGCCGCCGGTGTAGGTTTCCCAGCTGGGGCGGATGACCAGCTTCTCTCCCACTTCAGTACATTTGAAAAACTGCTTCCAATTGTCCGCCCAGTCGCTTTCGGAAATCTGAGAGGAGGTGAGGGTGTGGGGGACGCCCACCGCGTCCAGCTGGGCCTCCAGATAGGCCAGGGCCTCCGCCGGGTTGTCCTCGGCGCTGATATAGATGTGGATGCGGGCATGGGTCCGGTCCTTTTGCAGCAGCTCCTCGTCGATTAAATCGATGTGGGCGATTTCCCGGGCCCCTTCCTCCAAATCCGAATAGTCCTCCACGTAAATCCCGTAGGGCACCGCCATGTTGGCGATGTCCGCCGCCGTGTCGGCCGCCTCTACGGGCACTTCAATGATGAGTTCGGTCCAATCCATGGCTTTTTCCTTTCCCCGGCCCGGCCGGGCCGTTTGATTCTGCGGCCGCTCCCTGCAAAACGCCGGCAGCCCTATGCCGCCGGCGTCCCGCCGTGCCTGTCTCAACAGACAGCCGCCTAGTCCTCAATGGCGGCCTTTTTGGTGTTGACCGCACGGATTTTTTCATATATGGCCTCGGGGAATTTCTTTTTCCGGCTGTAGGTGTACATGCCGTTCTGCTCCTGCTCCACATCGTACAGCTGGGTGTAGCAGAAGGCGCAGATCTGCGGGTTGTCCAGCAGGGCGGAGGTGAGGCCTACATACCGTTGGGCCAGCTCCTCCACATCCTTGGGCTGGGTGCCGTATCCCCAGCCTTCCCGCCGTTCGTCCCCAATCCACCAGGTGCCGCCGTACTCGCTGACGAAGTAGGGCTGGCCCTCGTACTTCTGCCGGTCGGCAAAGGTCACATAGGCCTCGCCCCCCGCCTTCATGGCGGCGTAGTGCTCGGCAAACTTGGCGGTGTCCTGCTCGTAGTCGTGGACGTCGAAAATGTCGGTAATCACATGGAAGTTGCCGCTGGTGTCGATAACCGGCCGGGTGTGGTCGATGGCCTTGGTGGCGTGGTAGACGGTGGACAGCACCCCGTCGTCCTGCCGCTGCCGGCCGTCCCAGGTCTCGTTAAAGGGGCACCAGCCCACGATGGCGGGGTGGTTGAAGTCCCGTTCCAGGGCCTCCAGCCACTCGGGCAGGAAGTTGCGCAGGCCTTCGCCGTTCCAGATTTCCAGGCCCCAGTTGGCATGCTCGCCCCACACCAGATACCCCAGCTTATCCGCCCAATAGAGGAAGCGGGGGTCAAATATCTTTTCGTGGAGCCGGGCGCCGTTAAAGCCCACCGCCAGGGACAGCTCAATGTCCTTCTTCAAATCCTCGTCGGTGGGGGCGGTGTACACCCCGTCGGGATAGAAGCCCTGATCCAGCACCAGGCGCTGGAAGACCTTTTTGCCGTTGAGGTACATGGCCTTATTGTCCCAGCTGACGCTGCGCAGGCCGAAGTAGCTTTCCACCCGGTCCTGGCAGGCCCCGTCGGCATAGGTCAGGGTCAAATCGTACAGACGGCCCTTCCCCGCCTCCCACAGCTGCCTTTCGGCCAGCTTGAGATAGACCATCAGGGTATGACCGGTCACCGGCAGGGTGACCGTACCCATCTCCCGTCCCTCATAGGCGGCCTTCACCGTCAGGGCGGCCGCGCCGGTGGGATAGGTCACATCCACTTCCAGGGTCACCGAGCAGTCGTCGGGATTGGGATAGACCTTGAAATTCTTGATATGGGACTCCGGCAGCCGCTCCAGCCAGACCGTCTGCCAGATGCCGGTGGTGCGGGTGTAGTCGCAGCCGCCCGAATAATAGTTGCCGCACTGCTTGCCCCGCGGCTGCCGGCCGGAACGGCCCTCGTCCTCGGCGTAGACGGCCAGGGTGTTCTCCCCTTCCGCCAGGTAATCGGTGATATCAAAGCAGAAGGAGGTATAGCCCCCCGCGTGGGAACCCACCTTCTTTTCGTTTACATAAACTTCGCAGTAGTAATCCACCGCGCCGAAGTGGAGCACCGTGCGGGCGTCCTTCCATTCGGCCGGAACGGTAAAGCCCCGGCGGTACCAGACGGCGTTCATAAAATCCTTGTACTCGATGCCGGACAGCTTGCTCTCCGGGCAGAAGGGCACCAAAATTTTCTCCGGATAGGCCGCATCCTTCTCATACATCTTCCGCTCCCGGCCGCTCTTTCCAAAGTCAAAGGCGAAATCCCACTGTCCGTTCAAGTTCACATAACCTTCCCGCACCATCTGGGGGCGGGGGTATTCGGTTCTGGGCTGCTTGTCCATATCCCTCTCCTCCTGTTTTTCTGTTATAGCAGAAAAAAGGCCACAACAATACAAACTTGCTTACAGCAATTTGATTCCTGTGGCCTTGTGCGTATCCAATTTACCGACGGTTGATGATCTTCATCACGTCGTAGTAATCGTCCTCTTCCGAATCGTCGCTGCTGGAGGACAGGATGTTCTTCAGATCCTCCGAAGCGCCGCCGGCGGCCTCTTTCTTTTCGTTGGCACTGCCCGCGCCGGTGGCGATGACCGTCACGCGGATCTCGTCCTCCATGGTCTCATCAAGCTGGGCGCCCCAGATGATATTGGCATCCGGCGAAGCCGTCTTGGCGATGATGGAGGAGGCCAGTTCCACTTCCTCCAGCCCGATATCCACCGAACCGGTTATGTTGATGATAACGCCCTTGGCGTTCTCCATGGAAGTCTCAATTAAGGGGCTGGTGATGGCGGCCTGGGCGGCTACCTCGGCCTTGTCGCGACCCGACGCGCGGCCCACGCCCATGTGGGCATAACCCGCATCCTTCATGACGGCGGTGACGTCGGCAAAGTCCAGGTTGACCATGGCCGTGACATTGATGAGTTCGGAGATGCTCTGCACGCCCTGGCGCAGCACATCGTCGGCGCACTCAAAGGCGTTGGCCAGGGTGATCTTCTGCTCCGAAACGAACTTTAAGCGCTCGTTGGGGATGACCACCAGGCTGTCCACATGCTCCCGCAGGGCGGCAATGCCCTTCTCGGCCTGATCCATCCGGCGCTTGCCCTCAAAGGCAAAGGGCTTGGTCACAATACCCACCGTCAGGATGCCGGCCTCCTTGGCGATCTGGGCCACCACCGGCGCCGCACCGGTGCCCGTGCCGCCGCCCATGCCGGCGGTGATGAAGACCATATCGGTGCCCTTCAGAGCCGCGGCGATTTCGTCCCGGGACTCCTCGGCGGCCCGCTGGCCCTTATCGGGGCTGGCGCCCGCGCCCTGGCCGCGGGTCAGCTTTTCCCCGATCTGGATTTTATGGGTAGCCTTGGACAAATACAAGGCGGCCTTATCTGTATTGATAGCCACAAACTCGACGCCCTTGACGCCGTCGGCCACCATGCGGTTGACGGCGTTGCCGCCGCCGCCGCCCACGCCAACGACCTTAATCTGTACAACGTCGGCCAGTTCGTTCGCAAGCTCAAATGCCATTTTCATCATTCCTCCTGGTTTCTATGCTAAAAAATCGCTTTTAGAAGGTTTTTACAGTAACACACATATGATATTACCATGATTTCGAAGGAAATTCAACAACCGAAATCACAAAAATCAAAAAATTTTTCGCGGAAATCCTTAATTTTTCCCGGTTTTTATCCGCTGGCGGGCAAGGCCGCCCTTCCTTCCCCCTTTTTCGCTTTCCCGGACTGGCGGAAACAGTTCATTCTCCCGATGAAACATCGCTCTCCCCGCTGTCCGAAGCGGCAGACGTCCCTTCTTCCGCAGCGGAAGATGCGTCAGAGGGAACCGCGCTGTCGGCCGGCTGGGAGGCTTGTCCATCCCCATCCGCTCCCTCCTCGGCCGGCAGGGGTTCGGTGGGAACCAGCCACTGCTCTTCCAGCGCGCCGTCCCGGAAATAGGCCTCTTTTTTGCTTTCGGTCCACCAGGACAAATCCAGGGTGCCGGTTTCCTCCGCTGCTATGTCGGCGTAGGTGGCCGACAGGTGGGCCAGCTTTTTATCCAGGTCGGCGGAGGAACCGAACTCCACCAGAATCCGGTTATCCAGCACAAACCGGAGGGACACCGTATCGCTCATGTCCACCAGGGTCACCGGCAGGGCCGCATTCTCCAGGCGGGTGAGCAAATCCGTCAGCAGGGAGGCCTGGGCGGCATCCTGAAAGGCGATGTCGGCCCCCGCCTCCCAGTTCCCTAAGCCCATTCCCCGGATGAGCAGGAGGCCGGGCTGCTTCTGGGTACTCGTGTCCACTACCTTGTTCTTTTCGTTCAAAAGCAGGTACTGCCCATCCGTTTCCAGGGCGTATACCGGGTCTGCCTCGGTCACCCGGACCACCAGCGTCCCCGGCAGCCGGCGGGAAATCTCCGCCTCGCCGATATAGGGCAGCTGTTTTAAAATGCGGGCGGCGGCCGTATCCGTATCCGTAAGCAGCAGGTTTTCCCCCGTCACAAGGGCCGAAACCTCTACGATTTCCTCGGGGGTATACCGGGTTTCCCCCTCCACTTCAATGGACTTTACCGGGAACAGAACCGTGAGGGACAGCACCACCAGCACCGCCACCACCACCAGCACAAGGCCGATGAAGAAGCCCGGCCGCAGTCGACGTCCCGGCGGCCTTTTCGTCTTTCCGGACGCCTGCCGGCTATCAGCAGGGCGGGGCTGCCCTCTCCCGCGGCCGTCCTCTGTTGGGGGGCGGGAAGGCTTGTCCGCCGGCCCCCTGCCTGCAGCCGAGGCAGGGCGGCGGGCCGGCCGGCCGCCTATCTGGCCCGCCGGGCCGGATGGGGAGCGGGAACCCTTGCCCCCGGAAGGCTGCCCGGCCCGGTACGGGGCGCCGTCTCCCCCCAGGCCGGAGGCCTGCCGGGAAGCATCCCGGGGCACCTGCCCGGCCGGGGTGCGGGGCCGCTGCCCTCCGGCTGGCTGGCGGCGCGGCGGGCTGCTCTCGCCGGCATACCCGGCCGGCCGGGAAGTATTCCGGGAAGCCTGCCCCGGCCGGCCTTCCCGACGGGGCTCCGGCTGCTTTACCGGCGGCTTTTTCTTCTTTTTGCCGGGGATGCTCCCGGGGGATTCCTTCCATTCCAAAAAAATCATTCCCTTTTTATATTCGCCCCCACCTGCCGGAGGCTCTCTTCCAAATCCGCGTAGCCCCGGTCGATATGCCGAAGCTCGTCGATTTCGGTGACGCCGGAAGCGGCCAGGCCGGCTACCACCAGGGCGGCGCCGCCCCGCAGGTCGGTGGCCGACACGGTGGCCCCCGACAGGGCGGGAACCCCTTCTACCACGGCCACCCGTCCCTCTACCTTCACCCGGGCCCCCATCCGGGCCAGTTCGTCCACATACTTAAACCGGTTTTCAAATATATTCTCCACAAAGACCGACGGCCCGTCGGCCAGGGTGCTCATGGCCAGCATAGGGGGCTGGGCGTCGGTGGGAAAGCCGGGATAGGCCATGGTGCGCACCGTCCCCACCGAATGGGGGCGGCGGGGGGCTGTGATGCGCAGGGTATGCAGGCCGGGCTCTATGCGGCAGCCGGCCGTCCGGAAACTGTCCAGCACGGCGGTCAGGTGGGAGACCTCCACATCCCGCAGAAGCAGGTCCCCGCCGGTTGCGGCGGCGGCTGCCATGTAGGTGGCGGCGATGATCCGGTCGGGTATGACCGTATGCTCCGCCCCGTGCAGGTCGTAGACCCCGTCGATTTCGATGACGTCGGATCCCGCCCCCCGGATACAGGCCCCCGCCCGGTTGAGGAAGTCGGCCAGGTCGGAGATTTCCGGCTCTCTTGCAGCGTTGTGGATAACCGTCCGCCCCCTGGCTGTGGAGGCGGCCAGCAGGATGTTTTCGGTGGCCCCTACGCTGGGGATGGACAGATGGATGGATGTCCCTCTCAGCCGTCCTTCCACCCGGCAATCCAGCAGGCCGTGGTCCTCTTCGATGGTCAGCCCCAGCTGCCGCAGGGCCGCCAGATGCAGGTCGATGGGCCGGGGGCCCAGCTCACAGCCCCCGGGAAAACTCAGCCGGGCCTGGCCGCACCGGGCGGCGATGGCCCCCAGGAACACGATGGAGGAACGCATTTCCCGCATGAGGGTGTCGGGGATGTCCATGCCGGTGAGGGCGGTGGAATCCACGATGACGGTGGAGCCCTCCCGCTGGCAGATGCAGCCCAGGTGCTCCAAAATGCGGATAGACGCCCCTACGTCCAGCAGCGGCGGGCAGTTATGTATGACGCTGACCCCCCGGCACAGGAGGGTGGCGGCCAGAACCGGAAGGGCGCTGTTTTTTGCGCCGTGGACCCGGATTTCCCCCTCCAGCCGCCTGCCGCCTTCGATATAAATTTTTGCCATATCACCCATCCTTTCGCAGCATGCAAAGGGACGGGAAGGCACTATTTTTGCCGCCCCCAGCAGTCCATAGTATGCGAAAAGGGGCGGGTGTGTGTGTCAGCGTTTGCTATAAAGTTCCATAATCACCGAATAGATGCGGGCGTTGCCGTCCAAAACCGCATTTTTTTTGGCATTGTCCCCCATTGCGGACAGGGCGGCCGGATCCGCCAGCAGCCGGGCGACCTCGCCCACCAGCTTTTCGCCGGTCAGATCCTTTTCCTCGATGACCTCGGCCGCACCCCGGTTCTTCAGGGTCATGGCGTTGTGGAACTGGTGGTTTTCGGCCACATAAGGGGAGGGAATCAGGATGGAGGCCTTGCCCTGCACCTGCAATTCGCTTAAGGTGATGGCCCCGGCCCGGCAGATAACCAGGTCGGCCGCCGCCATGCACAAGTCCATGTCGTTGATGTATTCGGTCATGCGGATGGCCGGCGCGTCGGACAGGCGGACACCCTTCTTTTCCAGCAGTTCCTGCATATAGGCGTAGCCCGCCCGGCCGGCGGCGTGGTAGTGGTAATACTTTCCCTCTTTCCAGTGCCAGGCCATCAGGTCGGCGGCGGCCTCGTTGATGGCCCTGGCCCCCAGGCTGCCGCCGAAGGAGAGGATAAAGGGCCGGTCGTCCAGCCCCAGGGCCTTCCGGGCGGCCTGCCGATCGGCGTGGGTCACCGCCTCCCTGACCGGGTTGCCGGTGATGATGGGTTCGCTCTGGAGTTTCAGATACTTTTTCGCCTCGGGCATGGCCAGCATGATCTTATCCACCTTGGGCGCCAGCATTTTGGTGGTGACCCCGGGGAAAGCGTTCTGCTCATGGATGGCCGTCTTAAAGCCCATCCTGGCCGCCTCCCGCAGGACGGGGCCGCTGACATAGCCGCCGGTGCCCATGACCACATCCGGCTGCAGCTGCCGCAGCAGCTTCTTGGCCTGCGAGGACGAGACAAAGACCTTGCGCAGGGCCGACAGGTTGCGTTTGAGGTTTTCAAAACTCGGCTTGCGCTGGAAGCCGGCCACGTCGATGGTGTAAAAATCATAGCCCGCCTCGGGCACCAGCCGGGCCTCCAGCTTTTCGGCCGTGCCGATAAAACTGATGGCCGCGTCGGGATGGCGTTCCCGTATGTAGCCGGCCACGGCCAGGGCCGGATTGATATGGCCGGCAGTGCCGCCGCCCGCAAAAAGTATATGCATAATTTTCCTCCTATTCGTCATGCAGGTGCGGCCGGCCCTCCCTTACGGGAAAGCCGGCCCCATTCAGGTCTTTTTCAAATTACAGCTTCGTGATACCGACAGGACAACCCCCATCTCGGCCATGAGCATGAGCAGGGCGGTGCCGCCGTAGCTGAAAAAGGGCAGGCTGATACCGGTGTTGGGGATGGTGTTGGTTACAACCATAATATTTAAGGCGGTCTGGACACCCACCTGGAAGGTGAGGCCCACGGCCATCAGGGAGCCGAACTTATCCGGCGCCCGCATGGCCACCACAAAGCCCCGCCAGACCAGCATACAGAAGAGCAGGACGATGATGAGGGCCCCCACATATCCCAGCTCCTCGCAGACGATGGCAAAAATAAAGTCGTTGTGAGGCTCGGGCACCCACAGGTATTTCTGCCGGGACTGACCCAGGCCCCGTCCCAAAAAGCCCCCTGACCCGATGGAGAGCAGGGACTGGATGGTCTGGTAGCCCTCCTTGGTAGGAGCCGCCCAGGGGTTCAGCCAATATTGGATACGGCTGGAGCCGTAGTCCACCACCCCCGAGATAATGGCGATGGCTCCCAGCCCCACGCCGGCCGCCAGACCGAAGCCCACATACCGCAGCTTGATGCCCCCCACAATCATCAGGCAGATGCCGATGGAGAAGATAAGCAGGGTGGCCGACAGGTGGGTTTCCACCACCACCAGGGCGCAGACCACGGCCAGCAGGATGCCGAAAAACAGGACGCCGAAGGTGAATTTTTCCATCTGCTTGTAGTTGGCCGAAATCAGATGGGCAAACAGCAGCACAATGGCGAATTTGGCGATTTCCGACGGCTGGAAGTTGATGGGGCCGATGACGATCCAGCGCTTATAGTCAAAGCCTTCCCGCAGGGGCGGCAGCAGCAATACCACAATCAGCAGCACCACGGCCAGAGCGTACAGGGGCCAGGCAAATTTCCGGTAGACATGGTAATCGATTTTGGAGACCACCAGCATGATGATCACGCCGGCCACGGCAAACATGGCCTGCCGGGAGATAAACATGTAGCTGTTCCCGTATACGGTATAGGCGTAGGCGTAGCTGGCCGAGAAGAGCATGACCAGCCCGATTGTCAGCAGGATGAGAACCAGGGACAGGAAGGTCAAATCCATCTTGCCCGCCTGCAGCAGGTTAAACCGGCTTTTCTTTTTCGGGCGCCTGGCCGCGGGCCGGACATTTTCCATACCGTTCCCTCCCTTGAATTGGAATGGCCGCCGGGTTGGCGGGACGTATCTCTAGCATGGGCTTTTTCGACGTCCGGTATTCCTCACCAGCGGAAAAGGATGGGCAGGGCGGCTACCAGGCACCCTATGAGGGTGACCAGGGAAAAAATCAGGACGATTTTCTCCTCGCTCCAGCCGCTCATCTCAAAATGATGGTGCAGGGGCGCCATTTTGAACAGCCGCTTCTTGGTCTTCTTATAATAGGCCACCTGGAGCATGACCGACAGGGCCTCTATCAAATAGACGATGCCGGCGAAAAGCAGCAGCACCGGCCGGCCGATGCCGAAGGCCAGGGAAACCACCATGCCCCCTAAGAACAGGGAGCCCGTATCCCCCATAAAGACCTTGGCGGGGTGGGCGTTCCAGACTAAGAAGCCGATGCAGGCCCCGGCCAGGCAGGCGGCCAGAAGGTTGGTGCAGTAATAGTTGCAGATGCCGGCGGCCAGCATAAAGAAGGCAGACACCACCAGCGTAACGCTGGAGGCCAGCCCGTCGATGCCGTCGGTCAGGTTGACGGCGTTGACAAAACCGTAGATAAACAGAAGGGCGATGGGCCAGAAAAGCAGGCCCGCGCCGTGCATGATATCTATATCCCCGATAAAAGGCAGCCAGGTGGTATCCATGCCCCCCAGATTCATGCTCAGCAGGTAAGCGGCCGAAATCAGCAGCTGCAAAAAGGTCTTCTGCTTGGCGGTCAGTCCCAGGTTCCGCTTTTTAACCACCTTGATGTAGTCGTCGATAAAGCCGATGAGGCCCATGCCCAGGGCCAGGCCGATGCCGGCGGCAAAGGTGGTCACCTTGGTGGCGTCGTGGAGCTCATCCGCCACGGCCGAGCCGGACACCACGGCTGCGATGAAGGCCAGCAGCGTGGCTGCAAAGCAGCCCATGATAATCAGGATGCCCCCCATGGTGGGAGTGCCCTCCTTGGACTTGTGCCAGGCGGGGCCTATATCCAAAATGGTCTGTCCGAAGTGCAGGCGGCGGAGAAAGGGCACGCCCCAGAAGCCCAAAAGCATGGTGATGGCAAACCCGGCCACCGCGCCGAAAGCAGGCAGCAATCCATTCATTTTCATACATCCAATCCGCCGCCGCGGTCCGGCTGCGTGATTTTGTCTCCCCTGCCCGCCGTCCGCGGTATCGCGGCGGGCGGCCATCCGGCCGGGAACAGGCGCCTTGCTCAGATGCACCCCTTATACGGTTTTCCGGGCTGCAGATTTTACTGCTGCAGGGCCTTTTCCTTCTCGGCCCGCTCCCGCAGAGCGGCGGCCACCACTTCCCGTTCATCCAGATGGATGGTGCCGGTGCCCAGAATTTGATAGGTCTCGTGGCCCTTGCCAGCCAAAACTATTATATCACCCGTCCGGGCGTTTGCAACGGCGTATTTTATCGCTTCCACCCGATTTTCCACGACGGTATAGGGCGTTTTTTCATCCTCCATGCCGGCCAGAATGTCCTGGATGATGAGGGAGGGGTTCTCCGACCGGGGATTGTCGCTGGTCACAATACAGTAGTCGGCCAGCTGGGCGGCGATTTTGCCCATCTTGGGCCGCTTGGTCCGGTCCCGGTCTCCCCCGCAGCCAAACAGAGCGATGAGACGGTTTTTGGGCACATCCTTAAAGGTCTTGAGGATGTTTTCCAACCCGTCGGGGGTGTGGGCGTAGTCGATGATAACGGTGAAATCCCGGCCGGTGGGAACCACCTCCGCCCGGCCCTTGACCCCGCTGACTTCTGAAAGGGCTTCGGTCACCGTGTGGATGGGGATGCCTAAGCTGACGGCGCAGGCCCCGGCGCACAGGGCGTTGTACACCGAAAACCGGCCGGCGGTCTTCAGCCGTACCCGGCTGATAACGTCGAAGCCCACAAACTGGAAGTCCACCCCGTCCGGCCGGTAGGTGATGCCCTTGGCCGTATAGGTCGCCTCGTCCGACTGGGCCGAATAGGTGATGACCTTACAGGGCAGCTCGGCCACCATATCGGCACCATGGGGATCGTCGTAGTTGATAACGGCGGTGTCGCACATTTCAAAAAGCTTCCGCTTGGCGCTCTTGTAGTTGTCCATGGTGATATGGTAGTCCAGATGGTCCTGGGTCAGATTGGTAAAGAGGGCGGTTTCAAAATGCAGTCCCCCTACCCGCTGCTGGTCCAGGGCGTGGGAGGATACCTCCATGACCACAAACTGGCAGCCGGCCGACTTCATTAGGGAAAAGAGGGAATGGAGCTCGTAGGCGCTGGGAGTGGTGTTTTTGGCCGGCAGGGTCTCGTCGCCAATCATGTTCTGGATGGTGCCGATGAGCCCCACCTTATAGCCGCTGCGCTCCAGAATGGCCTTGCACAAATAGGAAACGGTGGTCTTGCCGTTGGTGCCGGTAACCCCGATGAGCCGCAGGCTGTCGGCCGGCCGGCCGAACCAGGCGGCACACATTTCGGCGTAGGCCTTATGGGTATCGGATACCACAATCTGTTCCGCAAGGCCCAAATCCCGCTCGGCCACGATGACCGCCGCGCCGTTATCCAGGGCCGCCCGGGCGAAGGCGTGGCCGTCGGCCGCCGCCCCTTTGATGCAGACAAAGGCAAAGCCCTTCCCCACCTTGCGGGAATCGCAGGTGATACCGGAAATGTCCGTCTGCCCCACCGTTTCGGGCAGGCCGGGCAACAAATCTTTCAGCTTCAAGGATAAACGCCCCCATTCCCATTCTGTTCCGGAGTTTCTCTCCCTCTTGTCTTATTCCACATTGTCCTCCGTGCGGAAGTAGACGGTTATGGTACTGCCGGCCTCCACCTGTTCGCCCGCCGCCACGCTCTGCTGGTAGGATACCGCGCCGCCGCTGGTCAGGGAGGCGCCGGCAAATTCTACATTCAGATTGGCGTCGGCCGCCGTGACATTCACACCGGCCACGGCCATGCCCGTCAAATCCGGGACGGTGACCATGGTGCTCTCCCCTGCGCCCTCGGTATACAGTACGACAATACCGTTTTCGGCGATGGACTGATTGCTGGTGGGGACCTGCCGCTCAATGGTCTCGCCCTCTCCCACAACCTTGACACGCAAATTGGCGCTCTGGATCTCGGCCTTGGCCTGGGATACGCTCTTGCCCACCACGTCGGGGGGATTGATGGCCATGGTCTCCAGCTCTTCCTCGGTATACTGGGGCTCCACGCCCATATAGGGCAGGATATCCGCCAGGACCCGGCCGCCTACCGGGGCGGCGATGGTGCCGCCGTATACATTGTCGGCGTGGGGCTCATCCAGCACCACCAGCACGGCCACCTGCGGGTCGTCCATGGGGGCGATGCCGCAGAAGGAGGAAATGCGCAGCCGCTCGCCGGTGGTATTCTGCAGCTCCTCGGATACCTTCTGGGAGGTACCCGTCTTGCCGCCTACCCGGTAGCCGGGCACATAGGCGTTGCCGCCGCCCCCCTCGCTGACCACGCTCTCCAGCAGCTGGCAGAGCAGTTCGGAGGTCTCTTTGGATATGACCTGCCGCTTGCGGACGGTCTCCACCGTCTCCACCACATTGCCGTCCCCGTCCAGAACCTGGCTGACCACATGGGGCTGTACCAGATAGCCCCCGTTGACAGCGGCGGCCACCGCTGTGATCAGCTGGATGGGGGTGATGGTAAAGGTCTGGCCGAAGGAGGTGGAGGCCAGTTCCACCGGACCCATGTTTTCTTCCGAATGGTACATGGAGGTGGCCTCACCCGGCAGGTCGATGCCGGTCTTCTGGGTCAGGCCGAAGGCGTCGAAATACCGGGAAAAGGTGGATACGCCCAGCAGCTGGCCAAAGGTGATAAAGACCGGATTACAGGAATTCTGGAAGGCCTGGGCCAAGTTTTCCCCGCCGTGGCCGCTGGTCTTATGGCAGTTGTACCGCTGGCCGGCCACCACGATATAGCCGGGGCAGTTGTAGTGCTGGCTCATGTCGGTGACATGCTCCTCAATGGCTGCGGCGCCCGTGACCACCTTGAAGACCGAGCCGGGTTCATAGGGGTCGGAGACGGCCTTGTTCCGCCACTGCTTGTTGCGCAGCTCGTTGAGCTTGGCCGTCCGCTCCTCCCCTTCCAGACCCTCCAGCTTCTGCTGGTCGGCCTCGCTGAGGGTGAAGGGGTCGTTGGGGTTGAAGTCTTCCTTCACGGCCATGGCCAGAACCTCACCCGTGTTGACGTCCATGACAATGCAGGTGCCCCGGTTGGTTACGTTGTTGTCGATAAGGGCCTGCTCCAGGTACTTCTCGGCCACGTGCTGGATATAGGAATCGATGGTCAGCACCAGGGAGTTGCCGGGGGTGGCCTCCACCATCTTTTCGTAGCTGAAGGGCATGTTGGCCCCCCGGGCGTTCTTGGCTGCCACCATGCGGCCGGGCACGCCCTTGAGTTCGCTCTCATAGTAGGATTCTATGCCGGACAGGCCCTGATTATCGTCCCCCACAAAGCCCAGGACCACCGAGGCCAGGGAATCGTTGGGATAATACCGCTTGCTGCTTTCGTCCAGCCCGGCCATGGAGCCCAGGCTGTTGTCGGATATGTACGCCCGGATTTTATCGGCCTCGGGCTTTTCCACCTTCCGTTTGACAATGACATAGCCGTTGGACTTTTCGGTCATGGCGTAGACATCCTCCCGGTCCAGGGAGAGGATTTCCGAGAAGCCGTCGGCTATGAGATTCTTCTGCTCTTCCGTCTTGATGTTGGTGGGGGTGATGTAAACCGTCCAGACCGTGGCGCTGGTGGCCAGCACATTCATGTTGCAGTCGTAGATATCCCCTCTGGTGGGGCTCAGTTCGGTATCGTACAGCTGCTGCTCCGCCGCCATGGTCTGATAGTCTTCCGCATCCACAATCATCAGCTTGCCCAGCCGGATGGCCGAAACCCCAAAGGTCCCCACCACCAGCGCCAGCATGACAATCAGCATGCGCATCCACATGGATTTCGTCGGCCCCTTCGCCATGTACAACATCCTTTCCGCCCCGTATGGCCCGGGGACATAATGCTGGAAACGAGAGCCATGACGAAACCGCCCTGGCTCTCGTATCATTCCCTACAAAGTATATTGGGAAATCGGCCGGTCTATGCGCCTTTAGTTTTCGGCCGACAAACTTCCCCCGTTTTCTACCACTTCACCCCTGCTGTCCGGGTTGGTGGTGATGTAATCCACCTGGCCCCGCTCCTTCTTCTGCATGCCCAGCTCCTCGGCGGCCTCCTCGATATTCTTATAGGATACCTTCCGCTCAATTTCCATAAGCAGCCGGGTTTCCTCGCTCTTCTGCTCATCCAGGGCGGACTGGGCCTTGCCTATTTGGTTGGTGACCTCGTTGACCTCCACCCGCAGATAGATGGAGCCGCAGAGCATGGCCAGCACCAGCCCCGCCATTAGGAAGCTGGAAATCTTTCCGGCCAGCTGCCTTGCCTCCGCCTTCTTGGCGGCCTGCTTACGGACAGGCATTTTCACGATATTGGGCTTCCGGCGGGGCGCTTCCGCCGGCTCCTGCTCCTTGGGCAGGAACATGGAAAAATCGTGGGCTAAGCTATCGTGGGTATATTCCAGATTGTTCAATGCCGTCCGTCCTTTCTTATCTCTGTACCCTTAGGTATCGTCTTCCTTAATTTTGCGCACCGCCCGCAGCTTGGCACTGCGGCTGCGCAGGTTTTCCGCCAGTTCCTCGGGCGATGGGGCCGCCGGTTTGCGCAGTACCAGTTCCCCGCGGGGGGTCTTTCCGCAGACGCAGACCGGGAAATCCGGCGGACATTCGCAGCCCTTGCAGAAGGCGGCGAACCGCTGTTTCACCATCCTGTCCTCCAAAGAATGGAAGGTGATGACGGCCAGCACGCCGCCTACCTTCAGCCGGCCGAAGGCTGTGTCCAAGCCATCAGACAGGCTGTCCAGTTCCCGGTTGACGGCGATGCGCAGGGCCTGGAAGCACCTGCGGGCGGGATGCCCGTCCCGCCGGGCCGCTGCCGGAACCGCTTCCCTGATAATCTCGGCCAGCCGGCCGGTGGTGGTCACCGGCTCCTTTTCCCGCTCCCGCAGGATGGCCACGGCAATGCGGCCGGCGAATTTCTCTTCCCCGTATTCCCTGAATATGCGGGTCAGTTCTTCGGCCGTCAGGGTATTCACCAAATCGGCTGCAGTGGTCCCCGTTTTGCTCATGCGCATGTCCAGGGGCGCGTCCCCGTGATAGGAAAAGCCCCGTTCCTTATTGTCCAGCTGAAAGGAGGATACCCCCAAATCCAGCAGCACGCCGTCCACCTGTCCGACGCCTAGCTCATCCAGCGCCCGGTCCATGTCCCGGAAGTTGCACTGCACCACCTGTGCACAGGGGTAGGCCGCCAGGCGTTGGGCAGCCGTGCGCACCGCGTCCGGGTCCTGGTCCAGGGCGATGAGCCGGCCCCCGTCCAGGCGGGCGGCTATCCGGGACGCGTGCCCCGCGCCGCCGGCCGTGCCGTCTACATATATGCCCTCCGGCTTTATGCCCAGGGCCTCCAGGGTTTCATTTAAAAGCACCGGCTTATGGGAAAACGCCAGCGGGGCGTCCGCGGCCTTGTCCGCCATAGGGAACGCCTCCTTTTAAAAATCCAGCTCTTCCATGAGGGCGGCGATGTTTTCGGGCGTATTCTCCGCATTCTCCTCTTCCCACTGGTCCTTGCTCCAGATTTCCACGTGGTTGGAAACGCCTACAATGGCGGCCGCGCCCTCCAGTTCCGCATACTCCCGCAGCTTTTGGGGAATCAGCACGCGGCCCTGGGCGTCGCATTCCAGCTCCACGGCGCTGGAATAGATAAACCGGCGGATTTTCCGGGATTTCATGGTGGGCATGGCCTGGATTTTTTCATCCAGCTTCTGCCACTCCTCAGCCGAATAGACGAAAAGGCAATGGTTGCCGTCAAAGCCCATGCAGACCACAAACCGGTCCCCCAGGCCCTCCCGCAGCTTGGCGGGGATGAATATCCGGCCCTTTTTATCGATATTATGCCGGAACTCACCGAACAGCATTGCCTTTCCCTCCCTTCTGTACTGACGCATCCCCCACTTACATGGGATATTGCTCCACCCTGCGCCACTTATAGGAACATTATAGGGGATTTTCCCGGCAATTGCAAGGGCAGACTAGGACATGACTCCAAGAAAATTTTTCCGGTTTGTGCCAAAGACTACACATGGCACAAGATGTTGTGGGAAGAGAATAAACGTTCGGATTTTATGGGATAAAAGGCCGGTTATCCGGTGCGCTGCAAGGCGGTGGTGCAAATTCCCACGATTTTCCCTTCCGTGGGGCGCAGTCCCACAGAAGGGGCGGCCGGCTGTGCAAAGACGATGAAAAAGATTGTACAGGGCAGAGAAACAAAAGGCGAGGCAAATGACACTTTATTTACAGAGAGAGGAGATGAACGGTCATGCGCAAATTCCTTACTTTATTTCTCATCCTGTGCACCGGCCTGCTTTCGGCCTGCCAGGCGGCAGGTTCGCCTTCTGCCTCATCGCCTGCTTCAAAAGGACAAGGAGCGGACCAAGGTGGTATTTCTGCTGCATCCACAGCCAGCACCGCTTCCCACCCTTTTGCTGCATCCGCCGCATCACATACCGCCGAGGCAGCGGAAGCACAGCAGGAACCCCCGGAATCTTATGAGATGGTCGTATATACAAACGGCCTGCCCACCGCCGTGGAACCCGGCAGCCGGCAGGCTGAGGAAATTATGCAGGCGGTAACCGCCCTCTGCGAAGGGACAGGGCAAATCGTCCCCCTGGCGATGCCGGAAGCGCCCGCCGGGCAGGAGGCTGCCGGCCCCATTGAGGAGGCGAAAAATGCTTCCGCCCTGGAAATCTCCTATGGGCAGGACATCACCCTTTCTTTTCATCTGGAGCAAACAGAGGGAAATATACAGGCTGAAACCCTGACCTTTGACAGGATGCTTATCGCCCCTGAGCAGCGGCTGGTTTTCCTGTACGCCGACGGCAGCTACCGAGACGGCCCCATCCGGTTTTATGAGGAAGAGGACTTTGCCGCTGTCCGGGAGCTTTTAGAGAACCCCTGATTGAAGCAGCACACAAAACGCAAAAGGGCCGCCCACACCGGGCGGCCCCTCATCATTTGCACACTATTTTACATATCATTCCGGCAGAGGTCTTCATAGGTCTCGCCCTTGACGATAACCCGGGCCTCCCCGTCCTTTACCATGACCACCGGCGGCCGGCAAATCCGGTTGTAGTTGCTGGACATGGTGTAGTTATACGCGCCGGTGGCCAGCACCGCCAGGATGTCCCCCGGCTCGCAGTACTGGATTTTGGTATTCTCCTGAATCAGGTCGCCGCTCTCGCAGCACTTGCCGGCTACCGTCACCGTAAAGTTCCGGGGCTTGCCGGCCTTGTTGGCCGTGATGACCTCATACCCCGCCTGGTAAAGGGCGTAGCGGGGATTGTCAGTCATGCCGCCGTCGATGGACACATAAGTCCGCACCCCCGGGATATCCTTGACCGCGCCTACGGTATAGAGGGTGATGCCGGCGGGGCCCACGATGGAACGGCCGGGTTCGATATAGATATAGGGCGTCTCCAGCTTTTCGGCCGCGCAGGTGGCGGCTACCGTACCGGCCACCTTTTCCATAAAGGCATGGTAGGGCTGGGGATGCTCCTCCTCTTTATACCGGATGCCGAATCCGCCGCCCAGGTTCAGTTCCTTTATCTGGATGCCCTCCTTTTGCAGGCGGGCCATAAAGCGCAGCATGACCTCGGCCGCCAGGCAGAAGGGGTCCAGCTCAAAAATTTGGGAGCCGATGTGGCAGTGCAGCCCCACAAGCTCCAGGCCGGACAGGGAATGGGCCAGCCGGGCCGCCTCTTCGGCCTCCCCCGTCTCCAGGGCAAAGCCGAATTTGGAATCGATTTGGCCGGTGCGGATGAAATTGTGGGTGTGGGCGTCGATGCCCGGCTTGATGCGCAGGAACACCCGCACCCTCCTGCCCATTTCCGCCGCCAGACGGCTGAGGGTATGCAGCTCGGTCATATTGTCGGCCACGATGGTGCCCACGTTCTTCTCCAGAGCCAGCTTAAGTTCGGCTTCGGTTTTATTGTTGCCGTGGAAAAAGATTTTGTCCGCGGGGAAACCGGCCGCCAGGGCCGTATACAGCTCGCCTCCCGACACCACATCCGCCCCCATGCCCTCTTCGGCCATGATGCGGTAGATTTCCTTGCAGCAGAAGGCCTTGCTGGCGTATAAGGGCAAACCCTTGCCGCCGTAAAATTCGTCGATGGAGGCCTTGTAGCTGCGGCAGGCCTCCCGGATGGCGGTCTCGTCCATAACGTATAGAGGCGTGCCGTAGGCGGCGGCCAAATCCACCGTATCGGCCCCGCCGATGGTCAGGTGTCCCTTTTCGTTCACGTCCAGGCATGTGCTGATCATGTGTTTTCCCCCGTTTCCTTCCCATTTTCCTGCCCTCCCGCCGCGGCCTCCACGGCCGCCCGCAGGGCTTCTACCCCTTCCCCATTGACGGCGGAAAAGGGAATAACCGGCACCGTCGCCGGCAAAAAGGCCAGTTCTTCTTTCAAGGCCGCCTCTCGGGCCGCCCGCTGGCCTTTATTCAGCTTGTCGCTCTTGGTCAGGGCCACGCATACGGGAAAGCCGCTTTCCAAAAGGAAATGCAGCATGGACAGGTCGTCCTCCGTAGGCGGGTGGCGCATATCGACAAGCTGCACCACCAGCCGGATATCCCGGCCGGACTGGAAGTAGTGCTCCATCAGCCCCGCCCAGCGCAGCTTTTCCGCCCGGGCCACCTTGGCGTAGCCGTACCCCGGCAGGTCGCAGAGCCGGATATGCTCCAGGCGGAAGAAATTGATGGTCACCGTCTTTCCCGGCTTGGCGCTGACCCGGGCCAGGGCCTTCCGACCCAGCAGTTTATTTAAAAGGGACGATTTGCCCACGTTGGACCGGCCCGAAAAACAGATTTCCGGCCGGTCGGCGGGGGGCAGCTGCTCGGGCGTCCCATAGGAGGCCTCAAAGGCCACGGTATGGTAATTCATGCGTCATCCTCCCTTCCGTCTTGCCTGTGCCCGCCCTACTGGCTGATGCCCTTGGCAGCCGGCTCGGCCGGCTTATCCAGAGGCGGCGTGGGCGTACAGCCCGCCGGCGGCAGGGGCTTGGGCGGGGTCACCAGGGCCTTGCGGATAACCGTGCCCACGTCCTCCACCGGCACAAAGCAGATATGTTCCTTTACCTTCTGATCCAGTTCGGCCAAATCCGGCTCGTTTTCGGCCGGGATGAAGACCGTCTTAACCCCCGCCCGGTAGGCGGCCATGCTCTTTTCCTTCAGGCCCCCGATGGCCAGCACCCGGCCCCGGAGGGTTACCTCCCCCGTCATGGCCACGTCCCGCCGCACCGGGATGCCGGTCAGGGCCGATACCAGGGCGGTGGTGATGGTCACGCCGGCCGAGGGGCCGTCCTTGGGCACCGCCGCCTCGGTGGCGTGGACATGGATGTCCTTATTCTTATAGAAATCCGCCGGGATGCCCAGGGAGGAAGCCTTGCTGCGGACATAACTCACCGCCGTCTGGGCCGACTCCTTCATCACATCCCCCAGGGAACCGGTGAGGGATACCTTTCCGGTGCCCTCCAGCGCGGCCACCTCCAGCTGCATGAGCTCGCCGCCCACCGACGTCCAGGCCAGGCCATTGATGACCCCCACCTGGTCCTCCCGGAGAATCTGCTCCGGCCGGTACTTGGCCGGCCCCAGCAGCTCCTTCAAATCCGACGCCTTGATGGACACCTTCTTCTCCCCCGAGGCCAGCCGCTTGGCCGCCTTCCGGCAGAGGGAGGCGATGGCCCGCTCCAGCTTGCGCACGCCGGCCTCCCTAGTATAATTGTCTATGAGGCTGTACAACGTGCTGTCGGCAATCCGGCAGGTTGCCGCCGTCAGCCCGTGCTTCTCCAGCTGCTTTTTCACCAGGTGCCGCCGGGCTATCTGGAACTTGTCCTCCCGGGTATAGCTGGGCAGCTCGATGACCTCCATGCGGTCCAGCAGAGGCCCCGGGATGGTGTCCAGGGTGTTGGCGGTGGTTAAGAAGAGCACCCGGCTCAAGTCAAAGGGCAGTTCGATGTAGTGATCCCGGAAGGCGTAGTTCTGTTCGGCGTCCAGGGCCTCCAGCAGGGCCGCCGAGGGGTCGCCCCGGTAGTCCCGGCCCAGCTTGTCCACCTCGTCCAGCAGCAGCAGGGGATTGCTGCTGCCCGCCTGCCGGATGGCGTTGATAATCCGGCCGGGCATGGCCCCGATATAGGTCTTCCGATGTCCCCGGATTTCGGCCTCGTCCGACACACCTCCTAAGGACAGCCGGGCGTACTTCCGCCCCATGCAGGCGGCTATGGATTTGGCGATGGAGGTCTTGCCCACGCCGGGCGGCCCCACCAGGCAGATGATCTGGCCGGTGATGTCCGGCTTTAGGGCGAAGACCGAAAGCTGCTCGAGAATCCGCTCCTTGACCTTTTCCAGGCCGTAATGGTCCTTATCCAGCTGCTTACGGGCCTTTTCGATGTCGATTTTATCCTTGGTATAGACGCCCCAGGGCAGTTCCAAACAGGTGTCCAGATACCCCCGCACCACCGTAGCCTCGTGGGAGCCCATGGGCATCCTGGCCAGCTTGTCGGCCTCCTTGCAGAGCTTTTCCTTGATTTCGTCCGGCGCCTTCAGGGCGTTTATCTTTTCCTTGTAAACCTCGGCCTCTTCGGCGGGATTGTCCCCGTCGTTCAGCTCCTCGCTGACCGCTTTCAGCTGCTCCCGCAGATAGTAGTCCCGCTGGTTGTCCTCCATCTGGCCCTTGACCTTTTCGGCGATTTCCATATCCAGGGCCAGGACCTCGCACTCCTTGGTGAGCACCTGCACCAGCTTCTCCAGCCGCCGCACCGGATGCAGTTCCTCCAGAACGGCCTGCTTGTCCTCCATGGGAATGGCCAGATTGGCGGCCAGGTAATCGGCCAGCTGGCCGGGGTCCTCCGCGCTGAGCACCGCCACCGACACGTCGGGGGGCAGCTTGGGAGCCAGGGCGGCGTACTGCTCAAACAGGGAACGGGCATGCCGCAGCAGGGCCTCCTGGTAAGAGGCCGACGTGCGCACGGGCATCTGCTTGCAGGGGGCTATCTGCCCCAGCATCCCCGGCTCGGTGCGCAGCATCTCCAGGCAGACGGCCCGCTGCAGGCCCTCCACCAGCACTCGGAGGGTCTCCCCCGGCAGCTTAAGCACCTGCCGTACCCGAGCCAGGCAGCCGATTTGATAGAGCCCCTGGGGTGCCGGGTCATCCTCCCGGATGTCCTGCTGGGCCGTCAGGAATATGGTCTGGTCGGCGGCCACAGCTTGGTTCAGCGCCGCCACCGATTTGGGGCGGCCCACGTCAAAGTGCAGCATCATACCCGGGAAAAGCACCAGGCCCCGCAGGGCCAGCACCGGCAGCACCCGGATTTCTTTTGTGTCATTCGGCATGTGTATATATCCCTCCGTTACGGAGCCGCTATTAGACGGCTATGTCGGTTCATTTTGTCCTTATTTGGGTCATTATACAATAAAATGCTGCTTTATGCAACCAAAAGCCGCAGGGGGAAATGTCGGAAAATCTCCCTTCTTCTCCGTTTTTTCACACGCGATAATCCGTCCGGGCGTATTGCCAGGGCTTTGGGGCTTTGGTATAATAAGGCTCGTGAAAAAATCCGGCTTTTTCGCCGGCAGATGAACGGAGGAGGAAGCATACCATGCCGACAAAAACCCCCTATTCCTTTTTTGAAACCACCGCCATCCGCCCCACAGGGTGGCTGCGCCGCCAGCTGGAAATCCAGGCTGCGGGCCTGACCAGCCGGCTGGCCGAATTCTGGCCCGATATACGGGACAGCGCCTGGATCGGCGGCAAGGCCGACGGCTGGGAGCGTGTGCCCTACTGGCTGGACGGCCTCATCCCCTTAGCCTGGCTGCTGGATGACGAGAAGCTGCAGGCCACCGCCAAGCGGTACATCGACGGCATCCTGGCCGCCCAGGAGGAGGACGGCTGGATCTGCCCCTGCGAGGACCGGGGACGGTACGACGTATGGGCCTACCTGCTGATTCTAAAGGTGCTGGTGGTCTACCACCGGGCCACCGGCGACGACCGGATTGAGGAAGCCGTCCGCCGGGCCCTGAAGTGCCTGGACTGGCATGTGGACGGCAACACCCTTTTCGGCTGGGCCCAGACCCGCTGGTATGAGGGGCTGGTGGCCATCCTCTGGCTTTACGAACGCACGGGGGAGGACTGGCTGCTGCAGCTGGCCGCCAAACTCCGCTGCTCCGGCTTTGACTGGAAGGAGTTCTTCGGCAAAAACTGGCCTTATGAAACCGTCACCGCCAAGACCCACTGGGGGCAGTTCAATCACGTGGTCAACAACGCCATGATGCTCAAGGGTCAGGCCCTCTACGGCCGCATCAGCGGCGACCCCTCCGACGCTGCCTTCGGGGAACATGCCTACAACACCCTCATGCGCTACCACGGCATGGTCACCGGCGTCTTCTCGGGCGACGAGTGCCTGGACGGGGACAGCCCCTTCCAGGGCACCGAGCTCTGCGCCGTGGCCGAGCTGATGTACTCCTTTGAGCACCTCTTTGCCGCTTCCGGCGACGCCAAGTGGGGCGACCGGCTGGAATCGGTGGCCTTCAACGCCTTCCCCGCCACCTTCACCCCCGATATGAACGCCCATCAGTACGATCAGCAGGTCAACCAGCCCTGGTGCCGCTTTAACCCAAAGCCCAACTTCGGCACCAACGGTCCCGAGGCCAACCTCTTCGGGGTGGAGCCTAATTACGGCTGCTGCACCTCCAACATGCATCAGGGGTGGCCCAAGTTCGCCGAATCCCTGTTTATGCGCGGGGAGGACGGCATCGCCGTTCTGGCCTACGCTCCGGCCACGCTGGAAACGGAGGTGGAGGGCGTTCCGGTACAGGTGGCTTTGGATACGGCCTACCCCTTCCGGGACAGCATCCGTGTCACGGTGTCCTGTCCCCGGCCTGTACGGCTGCGGCTGCGGCTGCGCATCCCCGGCTGGTGCGCCGCCCCCGACTTCGGCATGGAGGGACAGGCGGAGGATGGATTCTTCTGCATCGACCGCACCTTCACCGGCGAGACGGCCTGGACGGTCACCTTTCCCATGGAGGCAAAGCTGGCCGACCGGCCCCGGCAGGCCAAAGCCCTCACCCGGGGACCGCTGGTCTACTCCTTATACATAAAGGAACGCATGGAGAAGCAGCACAAGGAGGGCGAGCCCTGGTGGATGGAAAACTGCGAGCTGCACAACGACAGCGAATGGCGGTACGCCTTTGACCTGGCCGATCCCGCATCCCTCCGGTTTGAAGAGCATGAAATCGGGCAGCAGCCCTTCTCGGCCGAGGGGGCCGGGGTTTCGGTGGAAGTGCCCTGCCGGCCGGTGGCCTGGGAGACCGACGGCCTGGTACCCGCCGACCTGCCCGGCGCGCCCACCGGCGAACAGGTAATACTGCGGTTTATCCCCTACGGCTGCACCCTGCTGCGCATGACCGAAATGCTCAATCTGGCTGAAAAGTAAACAGAGAGCCGCCCAGCTGCCGCTTATCACGCGGCTCGGGCACGATAAAATTCCCGTCCTGTTCGCACAGGACGGGAATTTTTATCCGCCGGGCCCGGTTTATGCATACTGCCGATTTATCTTGTATCAGATGTTTCCGTCAAAGTCATTGCAACCGATGTACAGGCCCTCCCCTGTTCGGCAGACAGTCCCTCGCCTCCTCAAGAGAGATGTAACCGCCTCACAGCTGAAAGGGTGGGATTGTTGGCCTGCGGCAAACGGAAAGCAAAATCGCCATCATCAGAAAAAACAAAGCTACTATCTCGCCCTCCCTTTGGACTGAAAACCGCCTCTTTCCCTTCTTCGATTCCGCCGTGGCCACATCCTGCACGGCACAACCGGTCGCGCCGGCAAGACAGAAACTGAGGATTCCCATCTCAACCCGCATACGAAAAAGTCCACCCTGTTTTCACAGGGTGGACTTTATCCCATACTTATACTTATTCGGCGGGAGTCTCCTCGGCAGGAGCAGCTTCCTTGGCCGGCGCTTCTTCAGCGACCGGTTCCGCGGCGGGAACTTCCTCAGCCACGGGGGCCTCGGCGACTTCCTCGGCCGGGCTCTCCTCCAGCAGGGCCCGGATGGACAGGCTGACACGCTTGCGCTCAAAATCGATGGCGATGATCTTCACATCGACCTCCTGGCCGATGGACAACTCGTCCTGGGGCTTGTCGATGCGCCGGTCGGCGATCTGGGAGATGTGGATCAGGCCGTCGATGCCGGGGATAACCCGGGCAAAGGCGCCGTAGGGGGTCATGCTGACCACGGTGGCCTTGACAACCGAGCCCACGGGGTAATCCCGCTTGAGGATCTCCCAGGGGTTGTCCTCGGCCTTCTTGAAGCCCAGGGAAATCTTCTTCTTCTCGTTGTCGATATCCTTGATATAGACCTCAACCGTATCGCCTACGTTCACAATCTCGGAAGGATGCTTGATGCGGGTCCAGGACAGCTCGGAAATGTGGATCATACCGTCCACGCCGCCCAGGTCCACAAAGGCGCCGTAGCTGGTCAGGGACTTGACCACGCCGGTATAGTGCTGGCCGACTTCCACCTGCTGCCAGAACTTCTCCTCCAGGGCCTTGCGCTCCTCCCGGAGCACCGAGCGGATGGAACCGATGGCCCGGCGGCCCCGGCCGATTTCAATGATGCGGAAGCGGACCTTCTGGCCCTTCAGCTCATCCAGGGGCTCGCCCCGGGACAGGGTGGCCTGGGAGGCGGGGATGAAGACCCGCACATTCTCGGTGACGGCGATGAGGCCGCCCTTGATGATCTCGGTGACCGTGCCTTCCAGAATCTCCTCGCTGTCCTTGGCAGCTACGACCTTGTCCCAGCCGGCGATGGCGTCGAAACGCTTCTTGGACAGCATCACGGTGCCCTCCTGGTCATTGGTGCGCATGACGATGAGGTTGAGCACATCGCCCACCTTTACCTCGTCCTGCAGCTTGACGGAGGGGTCGGAAGAATACTCGTTCTGGGAAACGTACCCAGTCTGCTTGCGGCCGATGTCCACCTGAATCTCCGTGGGGCTGACAGACAGCACGACGCCGCGAACCTTCTGGTCTGTATTTAAACTGTTCAGGGACGCCTCCAGGGCCTCCTCAAAAGTCATCTCCTCAAAAGACTTCTCGGTTACGGGTTCGGCCGGCGCAGCAGCCTGCTCGCCGGTGGTCTCGGCCGGCGCGGCGGCCTCGGTTACGGATTCGGCCGGCGTGGCAGCCGGTTCGCTGGTGGTCTCGGCCGGTGTGACGGCCGCGTCGCTGCCCTCGACAGTGTTCAAAATCTCGGACATAGTTTTTAGTACCTCCTTTATTATACCCGCGGGCGTCGATGCGCCCGCCGCAACGCCGATGGAGACGGCCCGCCGAATCTCCTCTTCCGGAATCTCGGCGGCGGTTTCGATCAGGAAGGTACGCGGACACAGGGCAGCGCACACGTCCCGGAGCTTGGCCGTATTCGAACTGTGCCGTCCCCCGATGACGAGCATCAGGTCGGAGGAACGGGCCAGCTGAGCAGCCTCTTCTTGCCTCGCAGCAGTTGCATTACATATTGTATCAAAAATGATCGCGTTTGTATACACTTTTTTCAAAGTTTTTTGGCACGCATTCCAGATTTCGGCGTGAAAAGTGGTCTGGGCCACCGCCGTAACCGGCGCATGGGCCAGTTCTGGCCGCTCTGCCGCCAGTTTTTCCAGCTCTTCCGGGGTCTGAAAGACGTAGGACGGCCCCTGGCAGTGCCCCCGGATGCCCAGCACCTCCTGATGGGATGCGTCCCCGGCGATGAGCACCGTCCGGCCGGCCGCCGACGCCTCCCGGACAATCCGGTGGATTTTCGCCACATAGGGACAGGTGGCGTCGGCCACCGCCAATCCCATGGCCGCCGCCTGGGCGTAGACCGCCTGTTCCACCCCGTGGGAGCGGATGACCACGGTTTCGTCCCCTGCGGCCTCCTCCGGCCGCTCCACGATGCGGACGCCCCGGCCGGCCAGTTCCTCCACCAATTGGGGATTGTGGATGATGGGCCCTAAGGTGCAGACCTTTTTTCCCTCATCCAGCAGATGATAAACCATCTCCACTGCCCGGTTGACCCCAAAGCAGAAGCCGGCGGTCTTGGCCAGGGTGATTTTCGTCCGGCTCATGCCTTGTCCTCCCCGGCCTTGCCGCCCTTGCCCGGGCCGCCCATCTCCTCCCACAGCGCAGTGATGCGGGACATGATTTCGCCGGTGACCCGCTTGAGATCCTGCCGGGAGGTGGGATCCACCTGCAGGGCCGCGTTGGGAATTTTCTCCCCGTAGGTGATGTCGATGCGCTTAAAAGGGCCTACCTTGCCGTGGTAGTTGACGGCTGCCGGCACCACATCGGCCCCGGTGGCCGCCGCGATGACCGCCACCCCCGACTTGGCCCGCATGGGCCGTCCGTCCGGCTCCTTGGTGCGGGTGCCCTCGGGGAAAATGCCCAGGATGTCCCCCCGGCGGACGATTTCCTCGGCCTTTTCCATGGCGGCTGTATCCCCGGCCCCCCGCTTGATGGGGAAGCCCCCCATGTTCCGGTAGAACCAGCCCATAATGGGATTGTGGAACAGCTCCTCCTTGGCCATGAAAAAGATGGGCCGCTTGCAGGTCAGCACCAAAAAGGCGATATCCAGATAGGAGGTGTGGTTGCAGCAGAGGATAAGCCCTCCCTCCTCGGGGACATTCTCCCGCCGGTGGCCCTTGTACCAGAATATCATGCGGGCCAGGGGCCGGCCTAGGGCCCGCACAATGCGATAATATGCCGACATGGACAAAACGCTCCTTTTCTTCCCCGCTGAGATGCGGGGGTATATACCGGACGGCCTTACGCCAGCCGCTGCCGGATGATGCCGGTCATACGGGCCACCGACTGCTCCAGGGTATCCCCGGTGGTGTCCACCCGTATGGCGTCTTCCGCCGGCTTTAAGGGGGCCACCGCCCGGCTTTCGTCCTGGGCGTCCCGCTGCTTCATATCCCGCAGCACGTCCTGGAAGGTCACTTCCTGACCCTTTTCCATCAGTTCTTCGTACCGCCGCCGGGCCCGCTCCTCCGCCGAGGCGGTGAGGAAAATCTTCACATTGGCCTGGGGCAGCACCACCGTACCGATGTCCCGGCCGTCCATGACCACGTCGTGGGTGCGGGCCAGTTCCCGCTGCTGCTCCAGCAGGAAGCGGCGCACGGCCGGCAGGGCTGAGGACGCCGAGGCCATCATGGAGACCTCCGGCGTGCGGATTTGGCCGCTCACATTCTCCCCGTTTAAATAGACCTGCTGCAGACCCTCCTCAAACCGGATGTCCACCCGGATACCCGGCAGGGCCGCCTCCACCTTGTCGGTGTCGGCCGCGTCGATATGCTGCCGCAGCAGGTAGAGGGCCACCGTCCGATACAAAGCGCCGGTGTCCACATAGATATACCCCAACTCCCCGGCGATTCTGCGGGCCAGGGTACTTTTCCCCGCGCCGGCGGGGCCGTCTATAGCGATGGATTTCATCCTTACTCCTCCTTTGATTGGGACGCCGCCATGGACCGGCCGGCAAGATACCCGGTTGACCAGGCGATTTGCAGGTTGAAGCCGCCGGTGTAGGCGTCCAGGTCCAGCACCTCTCCGGCAAAGTACAGCCCCTCGCACCGTTTGGATGCCATGGTGTGGGGGTCTACCTCCTTCACCGGTACGCCGCCCCTGGTGACAATGGCCTCCTCCACCGGCCGGAAGCCGGTGATGGAAAGGGGCAGGGCCTTGCAGAGGGCGCAGAGCCTTCCCCGCATCTCCCGGGTGACCTGGTGGGTCTTCACATGGCCGGGAATCCCTGTCAGCCGCACCATGACCGGGATGAGCTTGCGGGGCAGCAGTTCCTCCAGGCTGTTGGAAAAATCCCGGTTGGCGTATTTGGAAAAATCCCGCTGGACTCTGGCATCCAGCTGTTCGGGGGTCAGAGCCGGCTTCAAATCGATGACGGCCTTATAGACCTGCCGCTCGGGGTGGCGCAGGTGGGCGCTGGCGCTGAGAACCATGGGGCCGGACAGGCCGAAGTGGGTGAAGAGCATTTCGCCGAAGTCGGTATACACCGGTTTCTTTTTCCCCTCTTCCAGGATTTTCAGCCCCACGTTCCGCAGGCTCAGCCCCTGCAAATCGGTGCACCAGCCCTCGTGGACGGTGAGGGGTACAAGGGAGGGGCCCGTCTCGGTCAGGCTGTGGCCGGCCTCCTCCGCCAGCCGGTAGCCGTCGCCGGTGGAGCCGGTGGCCGGGTAGGAAAGGCCGCCGGTGGCGATAAGCACCCGGTCTGCCTGCAGCTGCCGCCCGTCCTCCAGCCGGACGCCCGTCACCCGGTTTGCAGGCGGCGGGTTTTTACAAGGCGCATCCGGCAGGGACAGAGGCTCCAGCACAAGGCCGGTGACCCGGCCCTGCAATATTCTGACGCCCGCCTCTCCCACGGCGGCGGTCAGGGCGTCCACAATGTCCACCGCCCGGTCAGACTGGGGGAAAACCCGGTTCCCCCGCTCCACCTTCAGAGGCACTCCGGCCTTTTCAAAGAATTCCATGACGGCGGCGGGAGGAAAGGCAGAAAAGGCGGTGTAGAGAAAGCGGCCATTTCGGGGGACGGCGGCGATGAGGGCGTCCCTATCGGCGGCGTTGGTCAGGTTGCATCGCCCCTTGCCGGTTATCAGCAGCTTGCGGGCGGGCCGCTCCCGGCGCTCCACCAGGGTGACCCGGCATCCGGCCCGGGCGGCTTCATAAGCGGCCAGCATCCCTGCCGGCCCTCCGCCTGCGACGAGGACGGCTGCTCCCATTCCTTTCCCTCCTTTTACATCTTCATCCGTATAAAAGTTATTATAACACGAAATCCGGGGCCGGCACAACCGGCCCCGGAAAATTTATCCCTTTTATACACTGCCGGCAGGGCGTCCATGCCTATGGAATACCTCCAATGGGTTAAGACGTTTGCTTTTGCTGCCTGCCGTGCGCCTATTCTCCGACGGCCAGCACATCCAGCAGCCGTCGGACAAAATCCGCCGCTATAACGGAGGCCCTTTCGCAGTTCTTTTCAAAAGCATCCGGGCCATCGGCTTCGGCCGTATCGGTGATGGTACGCACGGCGAGAAAGGGTATTTTATGCACATAACAGACCTGTGCCGCGGCCGCCGTCTCCATATCCACCGACAAGGGGGCAAAGCGCCGCCGGATTTCCGCCCGCCTCTTTCCTTCCACAAAGGTGTCCCCCGTGACGCTGTCGCCGAACCGGATGGGATGCGCCGCCCCCGCCGCGGCCATACGGGCGGCGGCCAGGAGCCTCGGATCCGATGGGAAAAAGGGTGTTTCCATCCAGGGGTGGAAGTCGGTGAGAATGTCCTCGTCCATGTCGTGATAAGCGGCCCGCTGGGTCACCACCGTGTCAAACAGCCCGACCTTTTCATCCAGCCCCCCGGCCGTCCCGGCGTTGATGACGGCCGTCGCCCCAAAGGCGTCGATGAGAAGCTGTGCGGCCACAGCGGCGTTTACCTTGCCTACGCCGCTGTATACGGCCGTGGCCTCCCACGCCCCCAGCCGGCCCGTATGGAAGGTCAGCATGGCCTTGCGGTCCGTCCGGACACCCTGAATATGGGGTAAAAAGGGGGCCAATTCGGTATCCGAAGCACATAGGATTCCTATTTTTTGCAGCATTTCTATCCCTCCCGGACCTTGTTCCGTCCGCCTACTTCTCTGCAAGCCGTTCCGCATTTTTCCGCCGCACCAGGGCGGGGTCAGCCGCCTTTCCCAGCCGCCCCATGGCCTGGCCCACAAAGAAGCCCAACACCTTTTCCTCCCCCGACAGGTACTGCGCCACTGCGGCCGGATGAGCTGCCAGCACCTCTTCAATGACCCCATCGACCGCATTTTCGTCACAGGTAAGATACAGCCCTTCCCGGCGGGCGATGTCTTCCGGCTCCTCCCCCGTCCGGTACATCTGCCCCAAAATCTGCCGGGCGCTTCCCTTGCTGATGCGGCCGGTTTCCTGCATCTCCGTCAGCCGGGCCAGGGCTTCGGGTTTGGGGAGTCGGGACATGCCCCGCCCTTCTTCTTTTATACATCGCAGCAGTTCCACCCGGATGAGGGAGGCCGCCGCCTTATAGGCCGGATAGCAGGCTGTAACCTGGTCGTAAAAGTCGGACAGGGCCCGGTCGTCGGTCAGCAGGGCGGCGTCCTCGTCCGGCAGCCCCAGGGCGAGATACCGCTTCTGCCGGGATTCCGGCATTTCGGGCAGGGTGCGCGCCAAGGCCTCCACCTCTTCTCTGGTAAGGCGCAGAGGCGGCAGGTCGGGCTCGGGGAAATAGCGGTAGTCGGCCGCCTCGGCCTTATCCCGCAGGCTGTGGGTCAGGCCGGTCTTTTCGTCAAACCGGCGGGTTTCCTGCACCACCTGCCCCCCGGCGGCCAGCAGCTCCACCTGCCGCCGGTACTCGGCTTCCACCGCCCGGCGCACCGTCCGCAGGGAGCTGAGATTCTTCATCTCGGTGCGCACGCCAAGAGGCTCGCCCGGCCGGCAGACCGACAGATTCACGTCACAGCGCAGGGAGCCCTCCTCCATCCGGCCGTCGCAGACCCCGGCGTACCGTAGCCGACGGGCCACGGCCGCCACAAAGTCCCGGGCCTCCTCGGGGGTATGAATTTCCGGCCGGGTGACGATTTCCACTAAGGGCACCCCGCACCGGTTATAGTCCGCCCGGGAGACGCCGGCTTCCGGGTCGTGGGTCAGTTTGCCTGCATCCTCTTCTATATGGATCCGCTGGATGCCGATGCGCCGGCCGGCTGCCTCCACATACCCGCCTTTGCAGATGGGATGGTAAAACTGGGTGATTTGGTAGGCTTTGGGCAGGTCGGGATAAAAGTAGTTCTTCCGGTCAAAGGCGCTGTACAGCTGGATTTCTCCGTGCAGGCAGAGCCCCGCCTTCACCGCCAGCTCCACCGCCTTCCGGTTTAGCACCGGCAGCGTCCCCGGGAATCCCATGCACACCGGGCAGGTCCGGGTGTTCTCCTCTCCCCCGAACCGGTTGGCGCAGGCGCAGAACAGCTTGGTTTCGGTGGACAGCTCGGCGTGGATTTCCAGGCCCACCGTCAGCTGGTAGTCCATCATACCCCTCCCCCTTCCAGAAAGGCTTCCGCCGCATCCAGCAGGGCCTCCTCATCAAAGGCCCGGCCCATGAGGCTCATGCCCACCGGCAGGCCCGCCGCCGTGCGGCCGGCCGGGAAGGTCAGGGCCGGCAGGCCGGCCAGGCTGGCCGGGACGGTGCAGGCGTCGGCCGCATACTGCTCGGCCGGCTGACTATCCTTCTGCCCAACCGGCCAGGCCGGTTCGGGAGCGGTGGGAACCAAAAGCAGGCGGCATGCGGAAAAGAGGGCGTCAAATTCCGCCCGCAGGCTTTCCCGGACGGCGGCCGCCCGCTGGTAGTACTGCTGATAATACCCCCTGGAAAGGGCGTAGTTTCCCAGCAGAATCCGGCGCTCCACCTCCCGGCCAAAGCCCCGGTTCCGGCTGTCGGTTACCCGTTCGGCGTAGGTATTTCCCCGGCCGGACAGGCCGTACCGCACCCCGTCGTAGCGGCTTAGGTTGCTGGCCGCCTCGGCCGAGGACAGCAGATAGTAGGCCGCCACCCCATAGCGGTAGCTGGGCAGGGACACCTCCCGCACCCGCCAGCCTAAGTTTTCAAAAGCCGCCGCCGTCCGGGCGGCCAGGGCGGCCGTTTCAGGCGAAAGGTCTTTATAAAACTCCACCGGCAGACCGATGGTTTTGATATAGGCATCGCCGCCCGCCGCAGGGGGCGTCCCCTTCCGGCTGGTGGCATCCCGGGGATCCTGCCCCGCCATGGCCCGAAAAAGCAGCCGGCAGTCGGCCGGGGTGCGGGCTATGGGGCCGATTTGATCCATAGAGGAGGCAAAGGCGATAAGGCCGTACCGGGATACGGCCCCGTAGGTGGGGCGCAGGCCGGTGAGGCCGCAGAAGGCGGCGGGCTGCTGCACCGAACCGCCCGTATCCGTCCCCAGGGCGGCGGGGGCCAGCCCGGCGGCCACGGCCGCCGCCGAGCCGCCGGAGGAGCCTCCCGGCACCCGGCCGGGGGCGGCGGGGTTTTCCGGCCCGCCGAAGCAGGACGTTTGGGAGGTGCTGCCCATGGCAAATTCGTCCATATTGGTCTTGCCCAGCACCACCATACCGGCTCCCTCCAGCCGCTCCACCGCCGTGGCCGTATAGGGCGGCACAAAGTCGGCCAGCATACGGGAGGCGCAGGTGGTGCGTATCCCGTGGATACAGATGTTATCCTTTACGGCCAGGGGCAGGCCGGTCAGAGGCCCGGCCGTCCCCCCATCCAGCGCCCGCTGGGCCGCTTTCGCCCGGGTCATGGCCCGCTCCTCACAGAGGGTCAGATAGCTGTGCCAGCGGCTGTCCTCCAGCCGGATTCTATCCAAAAAAGCCCGGGCTATCTCGGGCGCCGACAGCTGCCGGCCTGCCAGCAGCTGTCCCAGTTCTGTCAGCCCCATGGCGGTTATATCCATATGTATCCCCCTTCGGCTTTCCGCCGCCTGTCTTCCGGCTTTCACATTTCCTCCGCTGGGGCCGGCGACACTCCTCCGGCACAGCCTGGCAAGGCGGCCCTTATACCATCTGCGGCACAAGACAAGCCGTCCCGTCCGCGTCTTTTGCGTTCTCCAGCATCCGTTCCCGGGGGAAAGAAGGTGCGGCCGTATCCGGCCGCAGGCTGTCCAGCCTGGCGGCCTCTCCCTTTTCCGGGGGCCGGATAGGAAAATCCTGCACAGCGTCCATGAGACGGATGATTGCCTCCATCTCCCCGGCGGATATATCTCCATCCGACAGGTACCCCAGGGCGGCCAGATGTTCTACTTCTTTTGCGTCCATGCCTTTCCCTCCTCTTCCGGCCGCCAGCGGCAGCGTTCCATATCCACCCGGCCGTCGGGCAGGAACCGGACGCCCTCGGCCTCCAGCATGGGCCGCTGCAAGCCGGAAAAGACGTGCGCCGGCGCCAGGGTGCCGTCCTTTTTCACCACCCGGTGGCAGGGGATGCCCGCCGGCGGCCGGCTTAAAGCCTGTCCCACCCGGCGGGACAGCCGGGGATTCCCCGCCAGGGCGGCTATCTGCCCGTAGCTTGCCACCCGTCCCGGCGGTATGGCCGCCGCGATGGCAAAAATACGGCCGAATGCACCTGTATTATTCATACAAATCCCCTTTCACCGGCGTCTTGCGGCGCATATGCATATTCTTTCCGATGCAGTACTTGTAATCCCTATCATATGGCCGGCCATACGAAAAACGCCCGCCTTGCTGCAGGCGGGCGCGCACCCTATTTTGCGGTTTCGAATTTTCTCGAGCCGATGACGGCGAAAAAAACGCCGCCCACCAGCAGGGCCACAATGGCGATGGCCACCCCCAGGTTGCCATTGGGCTGCACCGGCACCGCCACCCGCACATCTTCCTCAAATACGGTTTCGCCCTCCCGCACAAAGGAAAATTTCCCGCCGGCCGTCTCATAGGATGCGCCCAGGGCGGCGGCTATGCTCTGCAGCTCCTGCCGCAGGGCCTCCCGGCTGTCTGCGGGGATTTCATCATAGCTTGCGTAGTCCAGAGGGCGCAGAATCTCCCGTATATTTTCGAGGGCCTGTATCACAGCCGTGCAGGCCGTCTCGCTCACTTCGTATTTCTGGAAAAACTGTGTTGCCTGGGCGATATCCCGGTCGGGCAGGACTACCCGTCCGTTGACCGTCTCCATTTCGGTCTCCAGCTGCAGGACGACCTCCTGTTCACAGGCGGAGAGCCCCTCCTCCGCCTCCGCCGCTGACACCGGAAGCAGGGCCAGGCAGGCCATAATACAGATAAGCAGAACCGTACAGAATCTTTTCATTTCCATTCTCCTACAAACGATATTGCCCCCGGGCGGGTCAATCCACCCGGTTGCGCCGGCAGCCTTGCCGGAAAGCACGGATATTGGCTGCCACCTCGTTTACCAGACGGGTGCGGGCCTCCACCGACGCCCAGGCGATATGGGGCGTAATCAGCAGCCGGCCCGGTTCTTTTACGGACAGCAGAGGATTGTCCGCTTCCACAGGCTCCCGCTCCAGCACGTCCAGCCCCGCACCGGCCAGCCGGCCGGCAGTAAGGGCCGCCGCCAGAGCCTTCTCATCCACAATGCCGCCCCGGCCTAAGTTCAGCAGATAGGCCGAGGACTGCATCCAGGAGAGTTCCCGCTCCCCGATAAGCCCTTTTGTGGCCGGGGTCAGGGCTGTGTGAATGGATACCATATCGGAGGTGCGCAGCAGGGTTTCCAAATCCGTCCGGGGATACCCCCCGTCCCGGTCTTTCCCCGACGCCGAAAAATAGGATACCCTGGCTCCAAAGGCGGAGGCGATATCCGCCACGGCCCGGCCGATAGCCCCCAAACCGATAATGCCCCACCGCTTGCCGTCCAGCTCATAGATGCGCGGGCCGAAGTGGGTAAAAACCGGGCTGTCGGCGTAGGCGCCGGATTTTACATATCCGTCATAATAAACCAGCTGCTCCATCAGGCAGAAAAGCAGGGCAAAGGTGTGCTGGGCCACCATGCGGGTGGAATATCCCGCCACATTGGCCACCCCAATTCCCTTTTTGCGGCAATAGTCCAAATCCACCACATTGACGCCGGTGGAACAAAGGGCTACCAGCTGCAGCCCCGGCGCGGCGGCCATATCCTCGGCCGTCAGCACCACCTTGTTGACAATGGCAACCTGGACGTCCCGCAGCCGTTCCCTCACTTCTTCGGGCCGGGTTTGCCCGTATACCGCCAACTCTCCCAAGGCCTCCAGAGGCGCAATGCCCATGTCGGGCCCCAGGGTGTCGGCATCCAGAATACAAAGCTTCAAAGATATGCCCCTCCATTTCCTGCCGGCCGCACTTGTCCGCGCCAGGCGGAAAACTGTATTCAGTATACCTTATTTTGCCCTAAAATGCAATTCTTTCCACGGGGCTGGCCTTTTCTTTTCTTTGGGCATATAAAATGCGGGAAGAACGCACCCGTCGGGGACGTCCTTCCCGCCTTTCCTGTTTTGTTTTCCCGGAATCCGAGCGCCCTTATACCTCCTGGCCGGGAACCTGAGGCAGGGAGGCAAAGCCCCGTTCCAAATCCTCGTCGGTGGGGATATAGTCGGTCATGGTGCCGTCATGGTAGGAGGCATAGGCGGTCATATCGAAATAGCCGGTGCCGGTCAGGCCAAAGAGGATGGTTTTGGCCTCCCCCGCCTCCCGGCAGCGGATGGCCTCGTCGATGGCCACCCGGATGGCGTGGGAGGACTCGGGGGCGGGCAGGATGGATTCCTGCCGGGCGAAGAGGGTAGCCGCCTCAAACACCTTGGTCTGCTCCACCGCCCGGGCCTCGTCCAGGTACCCGTCGTGGTAGAGTTTGCTGAGGGTGGGGGACATGCCGTGGTACCGCAGGCCGCCGGCATGGTTGGGCGAGGGCAGGAATTCGCACCCTAAGGTGTACATCTTGGCCAGGGGGGTGATGCGGCCGGTGTCGCAGAAGTCGTAGGCGTACCTGCCCCGGGTCAGGGAGGGGCAGGAGGCCGGCTCCACGGCGATGAAATGGGGGTTCCGCTTACCCTGGAGCTTATCCTGCATAAAGGCGCCCATGAGACCGCCCAGGTTGGAGCCGCCGCCGGCGCAGCCGATGATGATGTCAGGGTACTCGTCCACCATCTCCATGGCCGCCTTGGCCTCCAGGCCGATGACCGACTGATGCAGCAGCACCTGGTCCAGCACCGAGCCCAGCACATACCGGCAGCCCTCGGTTTTCACGGCCGTTTCCACAGCCTCGGAAATGGCGCAGCCCAGGCTCCCCCCCGTCTCGGGGTACTTGGCCAGGATGGCCCGGCCGGCCTCGGTGGTATCGCTGGGGCTGGGGATGATATTGGCCCCGAAGGTCTGCATGACCGATTTGCGGTAGGGCTTCTGGTTGTAGCTGGTCTTGACCATATAGACGGTCAAATCCAGCCCGAAGTAGGCGCAGGCCATGGCCAAGGCGGTGCCCCACTGGCCGGCGCCGGTCTCGGTGGTGAGGGAGGTCAGTCCCTGCTCCTTGGCGTAGTAGGCCTGGGCCGCCGCCGAATTCAGCTTGTGGCTGCCCGAGGTGTTGTTGCCCTCGAACTTATAATAGATGCGGGCCGGGGTGTCCAGCGCTTTCTCCAGATTGTAGGCCCGGATTAAGGGGGAGGGACGGTAGACCTTGTAATATTCCTGGATTTCCTCCGGGATGTCGATATACCGGTCGGTGGCGTTCAACTCCTGGGCCGCCAGCTTTTCGCAGAAGATGGGATACAAATCCTTTTCCTCCAGGGGCTGGCCGTTGGCCGGATTCAGCAAAGGCTCGTGCTGGGCCTTCATATCCGCCTTGACATTGTACCACTGCTTCGGGATCTGATCCTCGGGCAAATAGATTCGATAGGGGATTTTCGGCATGGTTTTTCTCTCCTTTCGGCAATTGGCCAGGCTTTTACACAGCAAAAAACGCTCCTGTCCCCTCTAACAGGGACAGGAGCGTAAAATTCCTGCGGTGCCACCCATATTGACACATAATGTGCCCACTCATCTGCATACCAACATATGCGTCCGGCGGTAACGTGCCGGCCATCCGTCGGCGCCTACTCCGCTGACGCGTTTGGGGCCGCCCTCCCCGGGCCATTCCATCCGCCGGCACGATACCGCGCTCCCAGCAAATGCGCGGCTCTCTTGCATCGGTCCAAACGGTGTACTTCTCCGGGTCACAGGTTTCCTTTGGTTTACTGCATTATATGCCAGGGCCTTAGCTTTGTCAAGCGGGGCGGCCGGATTTTTCCCTATCCGACAAACCCACTGCGAAAACTTTGCGGCTTTTTCACAAATTTCCCTGCCATTACAGCCTATACCTTGGCCTCCACCGTCACCATCACAAGCAGGGTGCCCTTCCGCACGAAGATACGGGCTTTATCCGCCAGCTGCTCGTTGCTCACGCCGATGGGGACGCCCGTCCGCATATGATAATCATTCAGCGGGTAGGCAAAGCCCTCCAGGGTGACCCCCTCTGCATCGCCGCCGAAGGGGAACAGGGAGACATAAGCCCCCTCCACCTTATCCAGGGTCAGGACGCCGTCGGTAAGGATGGTAATATAGCCGCCGTCGGTGAGGATTTTGCCCTGCGCCCCAGCCTCGTCCACCGCCTTCAGGGTGCAGAGGTTGGCAAAGCTGTGGTCGGGCCGCCCGCCCATAGCCCCGCAAAAAAGGAAGGAACGATAGCCCCGGCGCAGTCCCTCCCGAAAGGCGAAATGGGTGTCGGTATCGTCCTTATGAGCCGGCAGGCGCAGGCACTCTGCATCCGCCGGCGGCTGTCCTGCGTAGGAATCGAAATCCCCCAGCACCAAATGGGGACGAATCCCCATAGCTTCGGCATGCCAAAGCCCTGCGTCGGCGCATACGATGGTATCCTCCCCCCCCAGCTGGGCGCGGATGTCTGCATACCGCTTGATGGGGCCGCCGGACAGTATCACCCAGCGGCCGGCTTTTTTCTGCTCCATATCCGGCTCCTTCCGGCGGCCGGCCTTTATTTGCGCAGCTGCCAATCCTTAATGTCCTTAACCTCGTTATACAGGGCCTTATAGCTTTCGTACCGGGATGCGGCTATCTCCCCCGCCGCCACGGCTTCGGCTACCGCACATCCCTTCTCCCCCGTGTGGGAACAGGAGGTAAAGCGGCAGGCATCCAAATAGGGGGCAAACTCGGGGAAAGCGTCCGGCAAATCGTCCTTTAGCACCCGCTCGGCCTTCTCCAAATCCAGGGAGGAAAAGCCGGGGGTGTCGGCCACATATCCGCCGCCGGGCAGGGGGAAAAGCTCCACATGCCGGGTGGTGTGCCGGCCCCGGCCCAGCTTGGCGCTGACGGCCCCGGTAGCCAGCCCCAGTTCGGGAAACAGGCGGTTGAGCAGGCTGGACTTGCCCACGCCGGTGTTGCCGGTGAAGACCTGCACCCCCTGGGTAAGGCCGGCGGCTAAAGCCTCCAGCCCTTCTCCGGTGGCCGCCGACACCACATAGGTGCGGAAGCCCGCCTTCTCGTAGATTTCCCGCCAGGCCGAAAAATCCCCCTGGTCGCATTTGTTGAAAACCAGCACCGGCTCTACCCCCTTGTGGACGGCGATGGCCGTCAGCTGGTCCATGACCAGGGCATTGGGGGCGGGAGAGGCGTAACCCGAGACGATATACAAAGCGTCCAGATTGGCAAGGGGCGGCCGGATAAAGCTGTTCTTCCGGGGCAGCAGCTCATCCACCGTACCCGTATCCAGCTCATCGTCGGATACCGGGCAGCGTGGACCTTCTCCCACCAAGGGACCGGTGGGCGGCGGCGTGAAGCGCACCATATCCCCGGCCAGGGGGGTCTGCCCCCGCTTGCGGAAAACGCCCCGGGCCTTACAGGGATACACCTCCCGGCGCAGGCCGCCGGGCGCAGAAAAGCCGCTGCCGGCTTCCACAAAGTAGAAGCCGGCAATGGCCTTGACTATCCGTCCGGTCTGCTGGGAGAGCAGGCCGCCGGTTTTGTTTGTATTTTCCATCATTCGTCCTCGTCCCCGCTGGCCGTACCCGGGGTGGAAACCGCCGGGGTATAGGTATAGGTTTTATCCAGCCGGGCGGTTGCCTCTTTAAAGTTGACCGTATAATCCAGATAGGGCTCGTTTTCAATTTTTATCTGGACGCTGGCCGTCTCGTTGGTGGAAGTCAGGGTAAAGGTATAGCTGTGCCGCTGGGAAGAATCTACCCGCACGTTCCGAATTTCCTCCCCGTCCAGCCAGGCCGAAACGGTGTACACGCTGGTCACGTAATCATTGGGCAGCCTGACCTCCAAATCCACCGAATATTCGGCGGGCTCCGAATTGGGCGATCGGCCCGTGCTCACCTGCAGGTTCACGGCGCTGCCTTCAGCCACCTGCTTTTTATCGCTGGTATCCGGATCCTGGGCAACCACAATGTTTGCCGGGGAATCGCTGTCCACCGATGTGGTACTGCCGATGGTCAGCCCCCGCTGCAAAAGCAGCTGCTTGGCGGCTTCCACATCCATACCCACCACACCGGGCAGATCCACATAGGTAACCGGCGGGCCGGTGCTGATATAGATGGTAACCTCGCCGCCCTCTTCGATACTTTCCCCTCTGGCGGGCACCGTCCGAACCACACGATCCTCGGCCGTGTCCTCATCCTCCACTTCCACCTGGCTGACGATAAGGCCGTGGTTGCGCAGGTTGGAGATGGCCGTGGCGCTGTCCAGTCCATAGACATCGGGCACGGTCATGCTCTTTTTGCCCGTGCTCACCCAAACCTTGATGGTGCTGCGGGTCTTGATGGAGCGGCCGGGGTCAGGCTCCTGCTTGTAAACCACGCCGGCGGCGTATTCGTTGTTGTAATCATAGGACACCGGATTGATATTCAGCTCGGCATATTCCGGATTGGCCGCAATTTCTTCAAAGCTCTGTCCCACGAAATTGGGACACTCCAACTCGGTACCGGTGGAACCGAAGAGTTTCGGCACCACAAAAATGCCCAGTACCACCACCATGAGTACAAAGGCCACCGCGATGCCGGCTAAAGCAGGGATCAGGGGGGAGCGGCGGGTTTCCTCCTCCGCCTCCTCTTCCTCCTCGGCCACCTGATCAGGGGGCAGCTGGCCGCCCACATACCGGGTGGGGGAATCGTCCACAAAGTAGGAATAGTTGAAAGTGATGGAGGGATCCCGCTTAAAGGCCTCCAAATCCTGCAGCATTTCGGTGGCCGACTGGTACCGCTTCTCCTTCTCCTTCTGCATGGCGTGCATGGTGATCTGCTCCAGCCCGAGGGGGATGGAGCCGTTGATCTCCCGGGGGAGCTGGGGCTCGGTCTGCAGCTGCATAATGGCCACCGAAACCGCGCTTTCGGCCTGGAAGGGCAGGCGGCCGGTCAGCATCTCATAGAGCATGACGCCCACCGAGTAAATATCCGCCTTTTCGTCGGTAGTCTCTCCCCTGGCCTGCTCGGGGCTGATGTAGTGCACCGAGCCGATGGCCTTGTCGGTCATGGTCTTGTGCTCGCTGCGGGCGAACCGGGCGATGCCGAAATCGGTGACCTTGATGGTGCCGTCGGCCAGCACCATGATGTTCTGGGGCTTCACATCCCGGTGGACGATCCCCTTTTCATGGGCGTGCTGCAGCGCCCGCAGGATCTGCAGGGTGAAATGCACTGCATCCTTCCAGCGCAAGCTGCCCTGCTGCTCGATATACTCCTTTAAGGTGATGCCGTCGATGTACTCCATGACGATATACTGGATTAAGTCCCCGAAGCTGACGTCGTACACCTTGACGATGTTGGGGTGGGAGAGCACGGCGATGGCCTTGGACTCGTTCTTAAACCGGCGCAGGAATTCCTCGTTGGCCACAAACTCCTCCTTGAGGATTTTGACCGCCACCGTCCGATCCTCGATGTTGTCATAGGCCTTGTACACCACGGCCATACCGCCAACGCCGATGATCTCCTGGATTTCATACCGGCCGTCCAGCCGTTTGCCTACAAATCTGTCCATATGCATCATCCTATCCGCCGCCTATAGCGCGGCTGCCAGAATTCCGGCGGCCCTGCGGCCGCCTCTATGTGAATCGTTTGTTTCCTTTTTCTCCAAACTCCAAATCTATATAAAAGCCCCGGCTACTGGGTGATCACCACTACGGTGATATTATCCCCGCCGCCGTTGCTGTTGGCTTCGGCTATCATGCATTCGGGATAGTCGTAAAAGCTGTGTTCCCTTATAATCTGTAAAATATCCTCGGTATCCAGATAATTGGTCAGCCCGTCGGTGCAGATGAGCAACACATCCTCGCCGTCCAGTTCTATCTCGTTATACTCCACTTCCAGGGTTTCCTCCACACCCAGCGCCCGGGTGATGACGTTTTTCCGGGGATGGTAGCGGGCTTCGTCGGCCGTCAGCTGGCCGTTCTCCACCATGTTCTGCACAATGGAGTGGTCCTTGGTAATCTGGGTGATTTCCTCCCCGCGGATGCGGTAGGCCCGGCTGTCCCCCGCGTGGACAATGTGGGCGTAGCCGTCGGACAGGACGGCCGCCACCACCGTGGTGCCCATGCCCGAAAGGGAGTCCACCGACTTGGCCATATCGAATATGGAGACGTTGGCGGCATATACCGCCGACTGGAGCATGGTGCGGATGGAGTTGGCCCCCATCCCTTCCCGGTAGGAGGAGGATATGGTTTCGGATATCATCTTGACCGCCGTGGCGCTGGCGATATTGCCGCCGTTGGCCCCGCCCATGCCGTCGCAGACCACCGCCCAGCCCACGCCCCCCGGCAGCTCGCCGGCCGCGTAGGAATCCTGGTTGGAACGGCGCACCCGCCCCACGTCGGACTTGCTGACTATCTTCACACGAATCCCTCCTTCGGGTTCCCGCCCTACGCCTTTTCGGCCTTTCCGCCGGTATGCTGCCGGCGGAGCTGGCCGCAGGAGGCGTTGATGTCGGCCCCCAGGGTGCGGCGGACGGTGGTATTGATGCCCTTTTGGTTCAGTATCTCGGCGAACCGGGCCACCCGGGCGGCGTTTGGCCGCTTGTAACCGTTTTCGGCCACCGGGTTGGCCGGTATCAGATTGACGTGGCAGAGCATGCCCTTCAGCCGGCCGGCCAGCTCCAGGGCGCAGGCGTCCGAATCATTGACCCCCTCCACCACGGCGTACTCAAAGGAAATCCGCCGCCCGTCGGCCGCGATATAGTCCCGGCAGGCCTTCAGCAGGGTGTCGATATTCCACTTGCGGTTGACCCGCATCATGCGGCTGCGAATTTGGTCGTTAGGCGCGTGGAGGGACACCGACAGGGTGATGGGCTTTTTCAGCTCCATCAGCTTGTAAATTCCCGGCACCACCCCCGATGTGGAAAGGGAGATGTGCCGCAGGCCGATGTTCATGCCGTCGGGGTGGGAAACCAGTTCCAAAAAGCGGACGGTGTTGTCGAAATTGTCCAGGGGTTCCCCCATGCCCATAAGCACCACGTTGGATACCCGGATCTGCCGGTCCCTCTGGGCAGCCATAACCTGGCTCAAAATCTCCGACGCAGTCAGGTTCCGGGCCAGGCCATCCAGCCCCGAGGCGCAGAAGCTGCACCCCATGCGGCAGCCCACCTGGGTGGATACGCAGACGGTATACCCGTGCCGGTACTTCATGAGCACCGATTCGATATATTCCCCGTCTGCAAGCATATATAGATATTTTACTGTATCATCCAGGGTAGATTCAAGCCTTTTTTTCAGAATAACGTCGGCTATGTAGAAATTTTTATCCAAATTTTCCCGCAAATCTTTTGGCAGATTGCTCATTTTTGCAAAATCCGTCACCCCGGAATGGAGCCATTTGAAGATTTGCCCGGCCCGGAACCGGGGCTGCCCCAGTTCCTGCATAACCGTCTCCAGTTCGGCGGGCAGCATGGATTTAATATCGCGTTTTTCCATATTCCTCCCCTTTCGGGATGTTCCGGCGCTTAAGCCTTCCGGCGGAAGACGGCGGCGAAAAAGCCGTCCGAGCCGTGGGTATGGGGCATAAAGGTGTAAAACCCCGGCGGGTCGTCGGCGCAGGCCGACGCCATACCCGGAACGGCCTCGGCGGCAAATTCGGGATGGGCCTTCAGGAACCGGCCGCAGACCTTCTGGTTCTCGGCCCGGCGGAGGGTGCAGGTGGAGTAGACCAGCCTGCCTCCCGGCTTTACATACCGGCTTCCGTTTTCGAGAATGGTTAGCTGCAGGGCGGGCAGGCCCTTGAGGCTGTCCGGCTCCTTATATTTTACGTCGGGCTTGCGCCGGATTATGCCAAACCCGGAGCAGGGCACGTCGCAGAGCACCCGGTCAAAGGGCGCCGGAACCGCCGCACCCGCTTCCAGCAGGGCGGGATTCCAAATGCCCGCATCGTTCTGACAGGCTGTAAGGCAGGTAATCCCCAGCCGTTCGGCCCCCTGCCGGATAAGGCCCACCCGCTTTGGGTGGATGTCGCAGGATATAAGCACCCCGGCGTCCCCCATCCGCTGGGCTAGGGTGAAGCTCTTGCCCCCCGGGGCGGCGCACAAATCCAGCACCCGCTCCCCCGGACGGGGATCCACCAGGGCGGCGCAGTACTGGGAGGCCAGGTCCTGCACATGGAAGAGGCCCTGTTTATACAGCGGGTTGCCCTCCAGGCTCCCCGGCTCCCGCAGCCGGATGCTGCCCGGCAGAGAGCCGGCTTCCGCCTCTATACCCTGCTGCACCAGGGTATTCAGCAGGGCATCGGCCGTGGTGCGCAGGGTGTTGGCCCGTATGTAGACTGGCGGGGGATTTAAGGCATCGGCCAGGAAGGCCTCGGCGGCCGGCAGGCCATAGTCCCCTATGAGGTTCTGCGCAAGCCAGGTCGGGCAGGCGTACCGGACGCCCACCGCCGCCGGGGTATCCCCTTCGGGAGGGAGCAGCGTCGCCTTCCGGCGGATAGCCTGACGCAGCACCGCGTTGCACAGCCCCGCCGCCCGGCTCTCCTTAGAGGCTTTCACCAGCTCCACCGTCTCGTGTACGGCGGCCGCGTCGGGCACCTTGTCCATATAGAGGATTTGGTACAGCCCCAGCCGCAGGCAGTCCCGCAGATAGGGGGAGGCCTTGCCCTTGATAAGGCCCTGCAAATAGGAATCCAGGGTGATGCGCCGCTCCAGGACGCCATAGAACAGGGCCGACGCCAAAGCGCCGTCGGCCGGGGACAGTCCGGCCCGCTTCAGGGCGGCGTCCAGCACCAGATTAGAGTAGCCGTCGCCGTATTCCACCCGGCGCAGAGCCTCCAGCGCCGTCCGCCGGGCAGAAGCCGGCCGGTTTTCCCGCTGTGCTGTCTTCATATCATTCCCTCCGGCTGCCGCCGGTGAACCGGACGATATAGTAAAGCAGGGTCATTAAGGTCTGGAGCATGGCCGCCACATAGGTCATGGCCGCGGCGGTCAGCACCTTGCGGGCCCCCGCCCGCTCCTCCTCGGTCAAAAGGCCGGTTTCCTTAATGGCGGCCAGGGCCCGGCGGCTGGCGTTGAACTCCACCGGCAGGGTCACCAGCTGGAAGAGAAAGGCAAAGGAAAACAGGGCGATGCCGAAGTATATCAGCACCGGGAAATTGAAAACGGCGCCTATAAGCAGCATAAAAATTCCCAGCATGGGGCCGTGGCTGGAGATGGGAAGGATGGCGTTGCGCACCTTAATGCCGGCGTAGCCGGTGGCGTGCTGCACCGCGTGGCCGGCCTCGTGGGCGGCGATGCCCACCGCCGCGATGGAGGGGGTATTGTACACCTCCGGCGACAGGCGGATAACCTGGGTCCTGGGGTCGTAGTGGTCGGTAAGTTTGCCGGCCACCCGCTCTATGCGGATATGGTGAAGGCCGGCCCTGTCTAGCACCGCCTGGGCGGCTTCCCGGCCGGTAAGGCCTCGGCGGCTGTACACCTTGGCGTATTTGTTATAGCTGGATTTGACCCACACCTGGGCGATGATGACCAAGGCCAGGGCGGGCAGGAGAAAAAGAAAGTATAAAGGATCAAAATAGTAAAACATGGGCATAAGGCTTACAAACCTCCCTTTCCGGATCCGCCCTCCCGCCGGCGGCCCGGCAGGGGCTGCGCCCCGGTTCGCATTTAGGTTTTCCCAAATATGCCGCAGATAACCGTCCGGCATGCCGGATGCGGGCCAGGGCGGCCGAAAAGGGCCAAGACGAAAGCCCCATCCATCCCCCTGTATAACGCCGGTTTTACTCTCCCAGCCGCGTGCCGGCGGGGATGGGATGCCCCCGCAGCAAATCGGCGGCGGTCATGGGCTTTTTGCCCTCCAGCTGCACCCGCACAAGCTCCAGGGCCGTATGCTCTCCGCAGGCCACCGTCAGTCTTCCTTCGGCGCAGAGGACTTCCCCCGGGGCGCCGTCGCCTGCCGCCAGGCGGGTTTCCAGCACCTTCAGCCGCTTGCCTCCAAGGGTGGTATAGGCCCCCGGCCAGGGATAGAATCCCCGGGCCAGGTTGTGAAGCTCGGCGGCGGTTTTGGCAAAATTCATCTGCCCCATCTCCTTGCGGATAAGGGGGGCCTTGGTGGCCAGGGCCTCCTCCTGCTTTTCGGGGACAACCGTCCCCGCCTCCAAATCCTGCAAGGTCTGCACCAGCAGCTTTGCCCCCATATGGGACAACCGGTCGTGGAGGCTTTCGGCCGTCTCGTCCGGGTCGATGGGGGTTTCGGCCTGCTCCAGGATGTCGCCGGTGTCCATGCCCTCGGCCATCTGCATGGTGGTCACGCCGGTTTTTTCATCTCCGCAGACAATGGCCCACTGGATGGGGGACGCCCCCCGGTGCCGGGGCAGTAAAGAGGCGTGGACGTTGATGCAGCCGTACCGGGGGATTTCCAGCAGGGCCGGGGGCAGGATTTTCCCGTAGGCCACCACCGCCACGGCGTCCGGCCCGATTTCCCGCAGCAGCGCCTCGGCCTCCCCGTCCCTGACGGTGGCCGGCTGGCAGACCGGCAGGCCGTAGGACAACGCCATCTCCTTCACCGGCGGCGGGGTCAGGGCGTAGCCCCTTCCCTTGGGCTTATCCGGCTGGGTGAAGACAGCGGCGATTTCATGGCCGGCCTCTTGTAAGGCCGTAAGGCAGGGCACGGCGAAATCCGGCGTACCCATGAACACGAGTTTCATATTCCTTCCTCCCGCCGGCTATTCCACGTCCCTTACGTACTGGATGACATGGGCCCGGAAGAGGATGCCGTCCAGATGGTCAATTTCATGGCACAAAGCCCGGGCCAGCAAGTCCTCTCCCCGGATGGTAAATTCCTTGCCGTTCCGGTCCTGGGCCGTTACCTTGACCTTTTTGGGCCGGCGGGTGATGCCCCAGTCCCCGGGACAGGACAGGCAGCCTTCCATCCCCTCCTGTACCCCCGACTGCCCGACAATCTGGGGGTTGATGAGTTCGATGACTCCCTCCCCCACATCCACGATGCAGACCCGGCGCAGCACCCCTACCTGGGGAGCGGCCAGGCCGCAGCCGTCGGCCTTTTTGAGGGTTTCGGCCATGTCGTCCAGCAGGACGGCCAGTTTCTCATCGAATTTTTCCACCGGGCGGCAGACCTTGGAAAGGATTTCGTCGCCCTCCCTGACGATATTGCGGATTGCCATATGCGTTACCTCCTGCGGGAAGCCTTTTCGGCCGGCTTCCCCTTTTCTATTTTATACAATCCCTTCGGGATTCATGTCCAGATAAGCCGTCACCTGCTTGCCGGAAAAGCGCCGGCCGAACTGCGTAAGGCAGTCCTGCAGCAGCTGCCGGAACCGGGCGTTGCTGCGGCATTTGATAATCATCCGATACCGGTATTTGTTGTTTACCTTGGGCACGGCGGCGGGGGAAGGGCCTAAGATAACCACCCGCACGTCGGCGTAGTCCCCGCCTGTCAGGGTCTTCAGCCGCTCCAGCATCCAGTCGGCCCCCTCCTTCGCCGCCTCCCGCTTCTCCGAGACAAAGACCAGCAGCCCCAGGTCGCAGTAGGGCGGGTAGACCATGAGCTTGCGGGTCATGATTTCCTGCTGATAAAAGGCATCGTAGTCCTGGGCTTCGGCCAGGCGGATAATGGAGCTTTCCGGGTTTAAGGTCTGCACCACCGCAAGGCCGGGGCTGTCCCCCCGGCCCGAGCGGCCCACCACCTGGGTCAGAAGGGAAAAGGCCCGCTCGAAAGCCCGGTAATCTTCGGTATACATGGCCTGGTCGGCGCTCAAAACCCCCACCAGGGTCACCTTGGGAAAATCCAGGCCCTTGGCCACCATCTGGGTGCCCAGCATGATGTCGTATTCCCCGGCGGCAAAGGCTGTCAGATGCTTTTCATAAGCCCCCCTAGTCATGGTGGAATCGGCGTCCATGCGCAGGATGCGGGCCGCCGGGAACAGGGCCGAAAGCTCCCCCTCCACCCGCTGGGTGCCCAGTCCCGCATACCGCACATGCTCGCTGCCGCAGACCGGGCAGACGCTGGTATACGCCTGGGAATACCCGCAGTAATGGCACATGAGCCGGCCGTTGGCCGCGTGGTAGGTCATGGAGATGGAACAGTGGGGACAGGTCAGCACATGGCCGCAGGACCGGCAGGATACAAAGGTATTATACCCCCTGCGGTTTAAAAGCAAAATAGCCTGCTGCTTTTTTTCTATCGTCTCGCCCAGCCGCTCCAGCAGGTATTTGCTCACGGCGGTGGTGTTGCCCGCCGCCATCTCCTCCCGCATATCCACCGTCACCACCTCCGGCAGGACGGCGGCACCGTACCGCCGGGGCAGGCGGAAGAGGGCGTACCGGCCGGTTTTGGCCGCCGTAAAGCTCTCCAGGCTGGGGGTGGCCGAGGCCAGCACCAGCAGGCCGCCGTGGTAGGCGCAGCGGAACCGGGCTACATCCCGGGCGTGGAACCGGGGGCTGGATTCGGATTTGTAGGTGTGCTCCTGCTCCTCGTCCATAATCACAAGCCCCAAATCGGCAAAGGGGGCGAAGACGGCCGAACGGGTGCCCACGGCGATTTTCGCCTCTCCCCGCTTGACCCGCTTCCATTCGTCCATCCGCTGGCCTAGGGACATGGCCGAGTGGAAGACGGCCACCTTGTCCCCGTACCGCCGGCGGAAGATGGACAGGGTCTGGGGGGTCAGGGCGATTTCGGGCACCATGACAATGACCCCCCGGCCGGCGGCCGCCACTTCATCCACCAGCTTTAAGAAGACCTGGGTCTTGCCCGAGCCGGTGACGCCGTAGAGCAGCGCCGCGCCTCCCGGCCCCTTCTGCCCCGGGGCGGGGGCCAGGGAATCCGCCGGGGCCCCTGCCGCCTGGCGGTACTTTTGCAGCAGGCCGGTGAAGGCCTCCTGCTGGGCGTCGGTGAGGGTGATGGCCTTGGGGTCGGCCTCCGCCTCCCCCGCCGCCGGCGGGCGCAGAACCTCCTGGTCATAAAGCTCCAGCACGCCCTTTTTCGCAAGAGCCTTGACCACCGCTTCGGTCACGCCGGCGAAATAGCAGATTTCCTTTACACTGGCCGTCCCGGCCTGCTCCAGAAAGTCGGCCACCGCCTGCTGCTTGGCCGTCAGCTTGGCCGGCTCCTCCAGGGGCAGCAGGCGGGCCATGCGGACGGTGGCGTCCCCCATCCGCCGCACGGCGTCGTCCGTCCGGCGGATAAGGCCCTTTTTGGCCAGTTCCTCCGGCAGGCTGCTGTCGGGGGCAAGGCCCAGAATCTCCAGCAGCCGCTCCCGCTCCACCGCCGCGTGACTATTGTACAGCGTCTCGGCCATGCGGCGGGCCTCCGGCTCCAGTTCTTCCAAATCCGACGGAGTGACCGACGGGGCGATTTGGTAGGAGGTCACCATCCGCATGCTCACCCCCGCCGGCAGCAGCACCCGCAGGGCGTCAAAGTAGGTGCAGAAGGTGTGTTCCTTCAGCCAACCTGCCAGCCGGAGCATCTCCTCGTTCAGCAGGGGCTCCCGGTCCAGCGCCGCCGCCACCGGCTTGCATTTGCCCGGCGGCGGGGCGCCGCTTTCCTCCATTTCGGCCTGGGAAAGGGACTCCACCGCCGTCAGGATGCCCTGCCGCTTGCGGTTGCCCCGGCCGAAGGGCACCAGCACCCGGCAGCCCGGCTCCACGGTCATATCGGAGGGAATCAGGTAATCGTACAGCTTATCGAAATGGTAGACGGCCCCTTCCACGGCCACCTTGCCCATCCGAAACCGCTCGGCCATACTGCTCCCTCCTTCCAGCCTGTTTTCTTACAACGAAGAGGAACGGCCAAAAGGCAGACAGCATCCTTCCGCCCCTTGGCCGCTCCTCTTCCCCCATCCGGCCCGGCCGAGGCGGTTTACGCCTCGTGCTCCGCCTCTTCCCGTTTGGCTTCGGCTATCTGGTCGATGGCCAGGCTCACCGGCTTTTCGGTGATAATCTGGTGCTCGGCCTCGGCCTCCTCGGAAATGTGCCGGGCGCGCTTGGCCACGTCCAGCACCAGCTGGTACCGGCTTTCATACTCCTTAATCAGTTCACCAATTGCGGGATTTAACATCTTGCAGCACCTCGTCAATTAAATATTTCTGCCGGGCAATCTTCGCCCGCTGGCCCACGATGACGGCCGTAAGGGACTCCACCGCCTCATCCAAATCGTCGTTTACCACAATGTAATCATAATCCGCCGCCCGGGCGATTTCGCCCACGGCTTCCTTTAAGCGGCCCCGCACCGTCTCGGCGTCCTCGGTGCCCCGTCCGGACAGCCGCTGCTCCAGTACCTCCAGGGAGGGGGGCATGATGAAGATGCTCACCGCCTCGGGCATCTGTGCCCGCACCTTGGCCGCGCCGTTTACGTCGATTTCCAGAATCATATCCCGGCCGGCGGCGATGGCCGCCTCCACCGGTGCCCGGGGGGTACCGTAATAATTCCCCAGGTAGACGTTGGATTCCAGCAGGGCGTTTTCCCGCAGCATCTGCTCGAAGGCCTCCCGGGTGATGAAGTGGTACTTCTCCCCTTCCACCTCTCCCTGCCGCATAGGCCGGGTGATGGAGGAAATGGACAGCTGGATTTCGGGATGGGCGGCCAGCAGCCGGCCCAACACCGTATCCTTGCCCGAACCGGAGGGGCCGGATACAATAAACAGGGTTCCCTTAGGCATCGTCATCCTCATCCTCCTCGTCCAGCTCGTCCCCGTCGTCCTCGGTCAGGCGGTTGGCCACCGTCTCGGACTGCAGATAGGTCAGGATGATATGATCGCTGTCGGTGACAATCACCGCCCGGGTCCTGCGGCCGTGGGTGGCGTCGATGAGCATCCCCCGCTCCTTGGCGTCCTGGATAATCCGCTTGATGGGCGCCGATTCGGGGCTGACAATGGCCACCAGCCGGCTGGCCGAAACCATGTTGCCGAATCCTATGTTGATGAGTTTCATGTGACTACCTCCGCCCCGCCGAGGGGCCAATGTTATTCGATATTCTGAATCTGCTCCCGGATTTTTTCAATCTCCGACTTGATTTCCACCACCGCCCGGGTGACCTCCATATCCTGGGCCTTGGAACCGATGGTGTTGGCCTCCCGGTTCATCTCCTGAACGATGAAATCCAGCTTGCGGCCCACCGGCTCGCCGCTCTCCAACAGGGCGCGGACCTGGTCCATGTGGGAACGCAGCCGGACGGTCTCCTCGGCCACGGCCACCTTGTCGGCAAAAAGGGCGGTTTCGGTCAGCAGCCGCTGCTCGTCCACCTGGGCGTCCCCCAGCAGCTCCCGCACCTTCTGCTCAATCCGCTCCCGGTAGTTCTTCACCGTCTCGGGAGAGCGGGACTCCACAAAGGCCACCTGCCGGAGAATGGCATCCAGCCGCTCCAGCACGTCCTGCTTCATCCGCTGGCCCTCGGCCTCCCGCATGCGCATAAAGGCCGCCAGGGCCTCCTCCGCCGCCGGTTCCACCAGGCTCCAGACCGCCTCCTCGTCCGGCGTCTCCTTGCGGACGTTCATCAGGTCGGGATACTGGGCAATGCGGGACAGCAGAGATTCTTCCGGCAGGCCGGCGCATACGGCCAGGCGGCGCAGGGCGGCGGCGTAGGCTTCAGCCAGGGGCTCGTTGAGCTCCACGGCCACCCCCGGCTGCCGGCTGGCGTCGATGGATACGAAAACATCCAGCTTGCCCCGGGATACCCGCTGCTGAAAGTACCGCTTCAGCCGCTCCTCCAGAAAGGCATAGTTTCGGGGAACCCGGGCGGAAAATTCCAGATACCGGTGGTTGACCGATTTGAGCTCCACCGCCACGTCCATCTCGTCGGTGGAATGCTCGGCCCGGCCGTAGCCGGTCATACTTTTTATCATAGGTTATCCTCCCGCCTGCACCCGGCGGAACAGCCGTCGGCTACAGGACACAATACGCCATTTAACGTATCATATATAATACCAAATTCCCCGCCGGTTTGTCAACCTCGGGAAGCCGGCCGGGAAAATGCCTGTATAAACCTTCCAGACCCTGCGTATACTCTTTATGAGCCTGTCCCGGCATCCGGCAGCAAAGTCCGTCTCTTGGGACTGGCATTCCGGTATACTGAAAACCGTAGAAAACAGGGGGCTTGACAAAGGCCGCCCTTTCTGGTAAACTGCAAATAGAACATTTGTTCGAACGGAGGAATAAGAGATGTTTGGATTTATTTTACAGCTTGCGGCCGGCCTGTTTATCATCTGGGGACTTTTCCACGAGGATCGGCTGGTGCGCCTGGAACGGAAAATAGGGGCGGCTCTGCGCCGCAGGTTTGCACAGGACAAGAAGCGGCGGCCGACAGTCCCGGTTCGGCAGCCGGTGCGTACGGTACATCCGATGCAGAAAACGGCCGTGCGGGTGCGGCCGGCCCGTTCCTCCCGCTGTGCATAGATGCGGCCGGCGGGCTTCTCCCCTTCCCGGCCGGTCATTTTTTCAGATGCGGCGCGCCCCCAGCGGGACGCGCTGTTTTTATGCCGGTTTCCGCACCTTCCTCCAGGTATCTGTCTGTTTTCAACAAAATCCCCGGCGCTTTTTTATAAAACCCGCAAGTGAAAACCCTCTTGACAAACCCGCCCTCCCTCCTGCATAATAGCATTATACTTTTCTACACAAAAGCTTTAAAGCGTTTCAACAGGAAAGCAATAAAGCGGAGGGGTGTTTGCAAAATGGAAACGAGTTGGATTATTTGGGCGACCATTGGGGTCTATATTATCCTGATGCTGGGGCTTGGCCTGGCCGGCGCCAGGAAGACCGAAGGCCTGGCCTCCTTTACGGTGGGCAAGCGGAACGCCGGGGCCTGGCTGACGGCCCTCAGCTACGGCACCGCCTACTTCTCGGCGGTCATGTTTGTGGGCTATGCCGGCAGTTCGGGCTGGTCCTACGGCATATGGGCCGTGCTGGTGGGCCTTGGCAACGCCATCCTCGGCTCCTACGCAGCCTGGAAGCTGCTGGCCCGGCGGACCCGGGCCGTCTCCCACGCCTTCCACATCAAGTCCATGTCCCAGCTCTTCCAAATCCGGTACGGCAGTTCCAGGATGAAACGCTTTTCCTCCATCGTCATCTTTTTATTCCTGGTACCCTATTCGGCCAGCGTCTACAAAGGGCTCACCTCCATCTGCTCGGTGCTGCTGGGGGTGGACGCCAACCTCTGCATGCTGATTATCGCCCTGGTTTCGGCGGCGCTGCTGCTCATCGGCGGGTATCTGGCCACCATCAAGGCCGACTTTGTCCAGGGCATCATCATGATGGTGGGCGTGGCCCTGCTGATCTTCTTCGTCCTGCGCTCCCCCACCGTTACCGAGGGCGGCGGCATCGCCGGGCTCTGGCAGTATATGAAGGATTCCGGCATGCAGCCCATGAGCGGTTCCATGTGGGTCAGCCTCATGGCCACCGTGCTCATGACCAGCATCGGCACCTGGGGACTGCCCCAGATGATCCACAAGTACTACGGCATCAAGGACGAGCATGAGGTAAAGCGGGGCACGGTGATCTCCACCTTCTTCGCCCTGCTGGTATCCGGCGGCGGCTACTTTATCGGCTCCTTCAGCCACCTGTTCTTCGGCAGCGAACTGCCTGCCGGCGGCGTGGACTACGTGGTTCCCGAAATGCTGGCCCGCTCGGCCCTGCCCACCGTCCTGCTGGGTGTGGTGCTGGTGCTGCTCATCGCCGCTTCGGTCTCCACCCTCTCCTCCATCACCCTGACCGCCGGCACCACCGTCACCATCGACCTGCTGAAGTCCTCGGCCAAAAAGGCCCGCCCGGACAAGCAGTGGACCCTCTTTATCAAGCTGTTCTGCCTGGTCTTCGTGGCGGCCTCCTATATCATCGCCCAGACCGATACCCCCATCCTGGATATGATGTCCTACTCCTGGGGCATCCTCTCCGGCGCCTTCTTGGCGCCCTACATGCTGGCCCTCTACTACAAGGGCATGACCCGCACCGGCGCCTGGACGGGTATGCTGGGCGGCTTCATCGTCGCCATCGTCCCCGCCCTTAGCAAGCTGCTCTGCTATGTTTTCCCCTCTGCGGGGCTTCTGCAGGCCCTGGCGGGACAGGGCCCCCTCTTCGCCGTCATCGCCATGGCCGCCTCCTTCCTGCTCTGCCTCATAGGCAGCGCCTTAAGCCGGAAGGATACGCTCCCCGACGGCTTCTATGAGAGCATGGCCCACGAGAAGGCCTAAAACCTTTGCCTGGCATAAAATGGCCCCTGGGCAGATGATTTCTGTCCAAGGGGCCATTTTCTTATCTTTACACCGCCCGCTCGATATCCTTTTTCAGCCGGCCGATGATGCGCTTCTCCAGGCGGGAGATATAGGACTGGGAAATGCCCAGACAGTCGGCCACCTCCTTTTGGGTATACTCCCGGTAGCCGGCCATGCCGAACCGCATCTGCATAATCTGCCGTTCCCGGGGATTTAACCTGTCCACCAGGCGGTGCAGCAGGTTCCGCTCATCCTCCAGCTCCACCCCCTTGCCCACCTCGTCCCCGTCGCTGCCCAGTACGTCGGACAGCAGCAGCTCATTTCCGTCCCAGTCGATGTTTAAGGGCTCGTCGATGGAGATTTCGGTTTTTAAGGCGGTGGTCTTGCGCAGGTACATGAGGATTTCGTTTTCAATACAGCGGGAGGCGTAGGTGGCCAGCTTGATTTTCCGGTCGGGGCAGAAGGTGTTGACCGCCTTGATGAGCCCGATGGTGCCGATGGATATTAAATCCTCCACCCCGGCCCCCGCCGCGTCGAATTTCCGGGCGATATAGACCACCAGGCGCAGGTTGTGGGTGATGAGCTCCTCCTTGACCGCCTCGTTGTCGGTGTAGTACCGCTCCATCAGGTCGGCTTCCTCCGCCGGCGTCAGGGGCGGCGGAAGGGTCTCCGGCCCGTTTATATAGTACAGCGGGTTGGCCCTGCGGCCCAGCCGGCCGGCCATCCACAATGCCAGCTTCATCCGCAGCTTTACCATCAGATGCATGTTCCTCGGCTCCTTTTTCTGTATTTTTCCCGCTCCAGCAGTTCGGGGCTGATAATGGCGTCGCACTCCCCCTGCAGGGGTTCTAAGGTCACCGCTACAATGACGGGAGCGTCGGATGCCGTATGGGCGGCTTCGCCCGCCGGCAGCGGAATCTCCCGTTTGGCAAGCTCCCGGTCCAGAACCACCGCCGCCGCTTCCAGGGGGCCGCCGGAACCGGGCCGGTGGCTGTGGGTATGGCGGGCCGCACCGGCCGGGGCGGCTTTTTCCCGCCGGCTGGGATGAGGGGATGTATCGGCTGTCTCTTTATGTTGAACGGGCTGCTTTTCCTTGCCCATTGGCCGGCCGGCGGATTTTTTCCTCTTTCCCGGCGCATCGCAGGCGGGCAACACCGCCGCACTGTCGCAGCGGAAGGCGGGCAACAGACCGCTGCCCCCTACCACGCTGTAGGGAATCAGCCGGTACCGTCCCGCCATATCCCCTTTGGGGGGCTGCCCCACCCCCCGGAAGGCCGGCAGGGATTCCGGCGGCAGCAGGGGGGCTACGGCCGAATAGGACGCCACCACCACCGGCTGGTCGGACAAGATGTCGGTAAGGGAATGGCCGGTATCCACCAGTGCCGTCAGCACCGCCTTCTTATCCCCCAGGCGGATTTCCACCCGCTCCCGGCGGCCTGCCGGCGCCGGGCGGCGGATAAGCCGGCGGCCCAGCCGGATGACCCCATAGGCCGCGGCCGTACCGCCAAGCAGGAGCAGGGGCGACAGCTGGAAGTAGACCACTCCGTTGTGCACGGTCATGCCGGCGGGGTGGAACAGGAACCAGACAGCCAGCATCAGGCCGGCGTAGAGAAAGGAGACGGCGTAAAAGGTAAGCCAGAGCCTAAGGAACCGCCGGCCGCCTCCGAAGCCGAAGGCACAGAGGATGATAAGGGCCGAAAGGAGCAGCCGTATCCCCCATTCCAGCGGCAGGGGCAGGGTGGGCAGAAAGATGACAAAGGAAAACAGCGCCCCCGCCGCCGCGCCTCCCAGCTGCCGGAGGAAGCCGGCCGCCGCGCCGGACAGGCGGGCGGTCAGGGATAAGATGCAGTAGTCAACCACCAGATTGAGAAAAAACAGCAGGTCTATGTATACCGTCAAGCCCCGTCCCCCTTTTCCGCGGCCGGCGGCTGTCCGTCAGGCCATACCCCTATTATAGGACGGGCGGGCGGCGGCTTTCTGTCGCAATCGGGGCCTCTTTTCTGTCGTCTGCCCGCGAATCCCCGGCGGTCCTGCCCGGCCCTGGGAAAAAGAGGGGGCTTTTCCCGTTCTGCGACAAAACATGCCCCCTGTCCGGCATCTCCCAAAGCCGCCTTGTCATGGGCGGCCTGGCCCGCTATAATGCAGATAAGAAATTGGTATGAAAAGGAGTCCTACCGTATGATGCAGAATTATGAAACTTTGGCGGCCCTTCCCAAGGATAAGCTTATCTCCCTGATTGAAATTTATTCTAAAAACTGGCTGGCCATGGACGGAGTATGGTTCCAGTCGGTGGAGAGGAAATGCGGCATGGAGGAAGCCATGTTCCACGACGAGGAGGCCTGGAAAATCTTTACGGCCATCGAGGCACGCAGGATTAAGGCATTTCTGGGGCTGCCCGAGCAGGCCGGCCTGGAGGGCCTGGCCAAGGCCCTCCAGTTTCGGTTCTACGCCAACCTGAACCGGCACGAAATCGCCATACAGGGCAATACCCTGATCTACCGCGTGCTGGACTGCCGGGTGCAGACGGCCCGCAAACGCAAGCAGATGGAGCTGCACCCCTGCCGCCCGGTGGGGATTGTGGAATACGCCGGCTTCGCCAAGGTCATTGACAGCCGTATCTCCTGCACCTGCCTGAGCTGCTATCCCGAAATTCATGATTTCACCTGCTGCTGCGCCTGGCAGTTTACCCTGGAAGAATAGCGACAAGAGACCGGCCGCTTGACAGCGGCCGGCCTCTTTCTATACGAACACGGGCGGCGGAACACACATACAATGGTTGTAACAAATTGCAAAGAGGGGTCTATTTTATGGAAAACAACCGCTATCCCTTTGTCAACACGCCGCTGCCCTATGCCTACGACGCCCTGGAGCCCTTTATTGATGAAAAAACCATGCGGCTGCATCATGACAAGCATTTGCAGGCCTACATCGACAATCTGAACGCCCTTTTGCGCCGGCATCCCAGGCTGCAAAAGCTGACCCTGGAGCAGCTGATACAGTGCGCCGGGAAGCTGCCCCGAAACCTCGGGACGTACCTGCGAAACAACGCCGGGGGCGTGTATAACCACCGCTTCTTCTTTGAAGGGCTCTGCAATCCCGCGCCCCGGGAGCCGTCAGGGCCGCTGATGGAGCAAATTATCCGGCAGTTCGGCAGCCTGGAAAAATTCCGGTCGGCCTTTTCCGCCGCAGCCCTTTCGGTTTTCGGCTCGGGGTATGCCTGGCTTGTCTGGGACGGCTGCAAGCTGCGGATTCTCACCACGCCCAATCAAAACTCTCCCCTGGCCCAGGGGCTCTGCCCTATCCTCACCCTGGACGTGTGGGAGCACGCCTACTATCTCAAACACTACAATGTGCGCGCCGGCTATGTGGAGGACTGGATGCAGGTCATAAACTGGCAGGCGGCCGGGCAGAATTTTATGCGCTGTCAAAAATGTGTCTGAACCGCATTTGGATTCACCCCGACGCAAAAAGGGAACGGCCTGCGGCCGTTCCCTTTTTGCTATAGCGATTGCCGGGCCAGGATTTTGCATATGGACATGACGTCCAGAATATCTACCCTTTTATCCCCCGTCAAATCCCCCCGCCGGATTTCTTCCGGTGCAGCAGGGATGCCTGCGCTCTTGCGGGCTATGACCTTGCAGGCCGCCATAACATCCTGGATGTCGATATCGTTGTCGGCGTCCAGGTCGCCCAGGAGAAAATCCTCTCCGCCGTCCTCGGCCGAAATAAAGTTCACGGTATACTCCAGCGCAACCGGCAGGCCGGCGGCGGTGGACAGATTTTCAAAGGTCACCTTGTAGTTTTTCCCAAGGTAAGACTCGGCCGTGGGGCCTTCAAAGTAGATATTGGCCCCATAGAACCAACCCATGGTGCTGCCGAGGTACCGGCTGGTGCCCAGGGTGTCGGTGCGGTCGAACACCTCGCCGGTATCCAAATCGGTGATGGTCACCGTCAGGGGCTTGTTGGAAAGCTGAATCTTATCGAAATTCAGGTTGACGGACCACAAAGCGGCCGTGCTGATTTCCTCCACCGGGAAGGCCCCGGCCCCCGGCCAGACATAGGCCGCATTGTTGTTGTCCACCCCGGTCACCGTGCCGGTGGTATTGGCCTGGTTATCCAAATCCTTCACCGTCTGGCACATAATCGAGCCGGCTGTGCCGTAGGTCACTTCATATCCGGCCCGCTGCAGGAAGGTAAACCGATGGCCCAGCACCAGGGAGGACACATTGCTGGTATCGTCCAAAAACCCCCGGATATTGTCCATATATGTGCCCGCCGAACCGGCCGCATGGCCCCAGGAAATATTGCTGCTGGAGGTGCCGTCGTAGCCGTTCTGGAAAAATTCCTCGTCCATGTCGGCGATGGCCTCATTCTGCACCGGGTAATGGTCAAACTGGCCGGAAGCCGCCAGCACCACCGCGCCCCGGCCGGCGTTGCGGGTGTCTTCCTCGCCCGCCCAGGCAAAGGGGGTCAGGCCCCCCAGCCAGCGCAGGTAGTTGGAATAGGCAAACAGAGCCTGCTGCATTTCGGCGGTGTACACGCCCTCGGCGTAAGGGTTTTCCAAGGAGGGTTCAGAAGCGAAAACCTGCGTATCGGGGTCGATTTTGGCCTCCTGCCACCGGCTGCGCACAGCCTCGGCCGTATGGCCGCTGTAGGCCTCGGTCTCGTTGAGATTGATGACGGTGGTTTCCAGCGGTACGAAATCATCCGCGGGAAAAACCTCCAGATAGTAGGTCCCGTTCTCCTTCTCCACCGCTACAATCGAATCCCCCATCTGCATAAGGCTGAAGACATAGTGGGCGGTCTCATAGCGGCTCACCTGCTCCCCCGTCTGAAGGTCGTATGCAAACAGGTTCCGGGAACTGGTATAGGCCAACAGGATATCCTGGCCGGTCATGAGCATCCGGGGACCCCAGGCCGACACGTCATATCCCTCATAGTCCAGAGGCTCGTCGTACTCCCGGGAAATGTAGAGGACAGAGGCATTGTCCGCGGCCGTGTCCAGAACCGAGCCGTTTTTAAAGGCAAGGTACCGGTCGTTTAAAAGGGCCGCATTGTTCTGGAACTCATAATAGCCCATCTGGCAGTAGTATCCCAGCTGGTCCTGCCGCAGGGATACCGTCGAATCCGAAAAACTCCCCACATAAGACGTCATCATGTCATGGTGGTAGCCCCAGTAGATATAATCCCCGTAGCCCGTGTAATAAAAGGTTCCGTCCGAGCGGAAGCCGTTGAAGGCATAGATGTGGTCTTCCTCCTCCGTGGAAACCGACTGGGCCAGCAGTTCTCCCGCCGGGCTGTACACATAGGCCCCAAAGATATGCCCATTGCCGGCTTCGGCATCTGCCTGGAAGTAGTCGTAGACGCCAAGATAGATATTGCCGGCCCCGTCCACGCCTACGGAACAGCCGATATGTCCCGGGACGGTCAGCTCCCCCAGATAGGTACGGGAGGCCAAATCATACTTTGCGATGTGGATGATTTCGTCATCGGAAAAGGTGTTCTGATAGGCGTTGTACATAAAATACAGGACATCCCCCTGCACATAGGAGGAAACCGTGTCCTGGGAGCCGTAATAGCGTCCGTCCGGATGGTATTCTGCCGCCGGGAAGGTATAGGCCGGCTCCGACGTCCCGGCGGAAAGATCATAAAACCACAGGGCGTTATCCTGCAAAAAGTACACGCCGCCGGCCGCCTCGCAGGCGTACAGGTTGACGTGGGTCCGCAGGCTGTTGTAGGAAAACATCTCTGCCGGCAGTTCCACCGCCGGTTCTTCCGCCGCTGTCTCCAGGGCAGCGCCGGCCGGCGTGCATACCAGGGCCGTCAAGGCCAGGGCCGCCGACAGGAAAACCGATACAATTCTTTTCCATCCCTTTGTTAGCTGCATAAAGCGCCTCCTCGTTTTTTCTGTTTTCATTTTATGCGCCGTCCCTTTATTTTACAAGCCGGGCTGCCCGTCTGACTTTCCCAGCCTGTAGCCGAACAGTTCTTCGGCGAACCACACCCGGGGGACCTGGAAGGTTTTCCCGTCCAGGTATTGCAGCAGGCCGGCGTCGCTACTAAACCGGAAGGTCAGTTTGTAGGAATACAGGGCCTGGTGCTTATACCCCATCTTCCGGTCGGCCTGGTTTACGCCGTATTTGCCGTCCCCCAGCAGGGGGTGGCCGATAGAGGCCAGGTGGGCCCGGATTTGATGGGTGCGCCCGGTGAGCAGGTCGACCTCCAGCAGGCTGAGGTCCGGTCGGCGCCGCTCCCGCAGGACGGTATAGGCCGTGCGGACGGTGCGGCTATTCTCTGTGGCCGTTCGGGAGAGATACACCTGGTTTTTGGCCTCGTTCTTGGTCAGGTACCCTTCCAGCAGGGCCTGTTTCTCGGGGAAAATCCCGTGGGCCACCGCCAGATACCGCTTCTCAATTTCCCTGTCCTTAATTTTATCGCATAAAATCCGCAGGGCCTCGGCGTTCTTGGCCGCCAGCACAATGCCGCCGGTGTTCCGGTCGATGCGGTTGGCCAGGGCCGGGCGGAAGCTGTTTTCATCCGCCGGGTTGTATTCGCCCTTCTCGTACAAATACCGCTGGATGCGGGTGATGAGGGTGTCCCGGTACTCCCGGTCGTCGGGATGAACGATAAGCCCCTGCTTTTTGTCGGCCAGCAGGATGTTTTCATCCTCATAGACAATATCCAGCCGGGCCGGGGCCGATAGAAAATCGTATTTCGGCTCCACAGGCTCCAAGAATTCGTCGGCCACGTAGGCATCCACCACGCTGCCCTTCTGCAGCCGGGTGCTGATTTCCGCCCGCTTCCCGTCCACCTTGATGCGCTTGAGCCGGATGTATTTATACATGAGGGACTTGGGCAGCCGGGGCATGGCTTTGGTTATAAACTTATCCAGCCGCTGGCCTGCGTCGTTCTCTCCGATTGTAAAGCTTTTCATTTTTATCCCCCTAAGGCGCGGCCGCCTTTTATCTTTTGCCATTATATCACAAATACCTTCTTTTCAAAAGGCAGAAAATGGGGTATACTAGGGTTTAAGAAGAAAAGAAAAAGGAGCGCGATACATATGCTGACAAAAGAACGGGTTATTGAAATTCTGAAAGAGGCCGGCGTGCTGCAGGAGGGCCATTTCCTGCTGACCTCCGGCCGCCATTCCAACAAGTACCTCCAGTGCGCCAAAATCTTCCGCAACACCAAGTACAGCGAGGAGCTCTGCGCCGACCTGGCCGCCCAGTTTAAGGACGACGACATCCAGCTGGTCATCGGCCCGGCCCTGGGGGCCGTACAGATGGCCTATGAGGTCAGCCGGCACTTAGGCTGCGAGAACTTCTTCACCGAGCGGGAGGACGGCGTTATGACCCTGCGCCGGGGCTTTTCCATCCAGCCCGGCCAGCGGGTGCTGGTGGTGGAGGACGTAGTCACCACCGGCGGCTCGGTGCGGGAGGTTATCGACATCGTCAAAAAGGCCGGCGGCGTTGTGGCCGGCGTGGGCGTTGTGGTGGACCGCACCGGCGGCAAGATCGATTTCGGCGTACCGGTCAAGTCGGTCATCGCCATGGAGGTGGAATCCTGGGAGGCCGACGCCTGCCCCCTCTGCAAGGAGGGCAAGATTCCCCTGGTGAAGCCCGGCAGCCGGAAGCAGCCCAAGTAAAGTTTCAGATTCTGCGGGCAATGCGCACATTCTGTGCATTGCCCATTTTTCTGCGGAGGGTTTCGACGATTTTCGCGGAAGGGAGACATATTTCGTGCATGAAGGACATCGGGAAAGGCTCAAGGCGCGTTTCCTGCGGGACGGCTTAGAGTCCTTTGAGCCCCACAACGTGCTGGAACTGCTGCTGTTTTACTCTATCCCCAGAAAGGATACCAACGAACTGGCCCACCGGCTCATGGATCAGTTCGGTTCCCTGTCCGGCGTACTGGATGCGCCCTATGAGGAAATTAAAAAGGTTCCCGGCATCAGCGACAACACAGCCTGCCTGCTCAAGCTGATTACGCCGCTGATGCGGTACTACAATGTGGATAAATCCGAGGGCCGCTACAAGGCCACCAGCACCGAGGCCATCGGCGCCTACCTGCTCAACCGGTATGTGGGCTTTACGGATGAAATCGTATCCATCCTGGGCGTGGACAATATCTGCCGGGTCACCGGCTTTGAGGTGCTGGGCCGGGGCGGCGCCAACGCCGTGGGCTTCAGCTCCCGCAAGGTCATGGAGGCGGTGCTGCGCATGCGGGCCACCAACGTCATCCTCTGCCACAACCATCCCGGCGGCCTGGCCCTGCCGTCGGATCAGGACGTACAGGCCACCATCCGCATCCGGAACCTTTTGAACACCATCGGCGTGCGGCTGCTGGACCACATCATCCTGGTGGAAAACGATTTTGTATCCATGGCGGATTCGGAGGGCCTGCGGAGTATTTTCCTGGCCGCCGATCCGCCTACGCTGGCCGGAAAAGAAAAGCGCGCCGAACCGGCAAGGGCAAAAAAGCAAATATCTGAATAAGCGGTAAAGGAACGCCGCCGGGAAGCTGCTTGCTTTCCCGGCGGCGTCATATTTTTTCTTAAGCAAAATCCTTCAGATAGTCGAAGCTTCTTTGCAGGCAGGCAAAGGGGTCTTCCCCGTAACAGTCGTCCTGCTCCACCAGGGCGTACTCCACGCCGTTGCGCAGGCAGGCCTCCAATATGCCCGTAAAGTTCATATTGCCCGCGCCCACCGGGGCCATCTTCCGCCCGTAGGCCATGTCCTTCAGATGCACGTAGGGCGTCCGGCCGGACAGCTTATCCAGCCAGGCGATGGGGTCGCCGCCCCCGGCCTGTACCCAGTAGGTGTCCAGGGTGAAATACATTTCCTCCGGCGGGAAGGCTTCGGCCAGGCGCTCCAGCACCGTCTTCCCGTCTATCTGCCGGAATTCCCCGTCGTGGTTGTGATAGGAAAGCCGCAAGCCCTCCTGCCCCAGGATGCGGCCGGCCGGCCGGAAGCGCTGGGCAAAGGCATCCACGCCGCAGGCCTCCAGGTCATAGTGGCCGATGCCCACGCCGCCGCAGCCGAATATTTTATGCGCCGCCGCCACCTGTTCGGGGGTTTCGGCGATTTTGTCGGGCGGGATGTGGGTTAAAACACACCGCAGCCCGTTTTTGCGCAGCTGCTCGGCCAGCCATTCCGGTTCATAGGCGCAGGTGCCCGAGACCTGCACCGTCTTATAGCCTATGGCGGCGATTTTCTGCAGGGTATCGGCAAAATCCGCCAGGTTGGTACAATACTCCCGCACGGTATACAATTGCGCGCCGATTTGCATAGGGCATTCCCCCTCCTTTTGGGTTTACTCTACCACATCCCACCGTCCTTTACCATTGCAAATTGCGCGGCGTAAATTGCAAAAAACAGCAGGTTGGAAAGAAAGCGTCTGCAGCCGGCCGGCCCCATTGGAAGATCATCGTATCTATAAGTCCGGACGACGCATCCAAATCCACCATCCGGTAGATATCCCCTTCGGTGGGCAATAGGAGATTTGTATAGAACCAGGTGCACTGTATGGCGCACCCGACCGCAAACAGGCTGAAAACCAGCAGCGGCAGGGCCGGCCTCCCATTTGTCACACGCAAAAAGCACCTGCCGCAAAAAATTTAGTTCTGCGTCAGGTGCTTCGTTTACCGGTTAAAAGTCTATAGTTTATTTCTGCTTGGTGTTGATTTCCAGCAGCGCCTTGGCCAGGAAGTCTTCCGGCTTCATGGCGCCCAAATCCTCGCCCTTGCGGGAACGGACCGACACGGTGCCGTCCTCCACTTCCTTGTTGCCGACCACCAGCATGTAGGGGATTTTCTCCATCTGGGCTTCCCGGATCTTGTAGCCGATCTTCTCGTTGCGGTAGTCACCGGATACCCGCAGGCCGGCGTCCTTGAACATCTTCTCCAGCTCCTTCACCCGATCCTGCTGCTTCTCGGAGATGGGCAGCACCCGCACCTGCTCGGGGGACAGCCACATGGGCAGGGCGCCGGCGTACTTTTCGATGAGCAGGGCCAGGGTCCGCTCGTAGCAGCCGATGGAGGTGCGGTGGATGACGTAGGGGTACTTCTTTACCCCGTCCTTGTCCACATACTCCATGCCGAACCGCTCGGCCAGCTGGAAGTCGATCTGGATGGTGATGAGGGTGTCCTCCTTGCCGTGGACGTTCTTAATCTGGATGTCCAGCTTGGGACCGTAGAAGGCGGCTTCCCCGTCGGCCTCGGTGTACTCCAGATGCAGGTCGTCCAGGATGTGGCGCATGGTATCCTGCACCCGCTCCCACTGCTCGGGGTCGCCGATGTACTTGGCCCGGTCGTTCTCATCCCACTTGGAGAAGCGATAGCTCACGTCCTCCGCAAGGCCCAAGGTCTCCAGCATGTACTTGGCCAGCTCCAGGCAGCCGGCAAATTCGCTTTCCAGCTGCTCGGGGGTGACGGCCAGGTGCCCCTCGGAGATGGTGAACTGCCGCACCCGGATAAGGCCGTGCATCTCCCCCGACGCCTCGTTGCGGAAGAGGGTAGAGGTCTCGTTATACCGCAGGGGCAGGTCGCGGTAGGAACGGGTTTTGGTCAGGTAGGCCTGGAACTGGAAGGGGCAGGTCATGGGACGCAGGGCCAGGATTTCCTCGCTGGGGTCCTCCCACTTGGCCGGGTCGCCCAGCACAAACATGCCGTCCCGGTAATGATCCCAGTGGCCGGAAATCTTGTAAAGCTCCCGCTTGGCCATAAAGGGCGTCTTGGTCTGGAGGTAGCCTCTCTTCTCCTCCTCGTCCTCCACCCAGCGCTGGAGGGTGCGCAGGACGATGGTGCCCTTGGGCAGAATGATGGGCAGGCCCTGGCCGATGACGTCCACCGTGGTGAAGTACTCCAAATCCCGGCCGATGATATTGTGATCCCGCTTCTTGGCCTCCTCTACCGCGGCCAGATGCTCCTCCAGCTGGCTCGCCTTGGGGAAGGCCGTGCCGTACACCCGGCAGAGCTGCTGGTTGTTGGCGTCACCCCGCCAGTAGGCGCCGGTGCACTGGGTCAGCTTGACCGCCTTGACCGTCCCCGTCTTCATCAGATGGGGGCCGGCGCACAAATCACAGAAATCCCCCTGCTTGTAGAAGGAAATGTTCTCCCCCTTGCCAGCGTGCTCGTCGATAAGCTCCAGCTTGTAGGGCTCGTCGGCCATAAGCTGTTTGGCCTCCTCGGGGGAAACCTCCAGCCGCTCCAGGGGGATGTCCTCCTTGGCGATTTTCTTAATCTCGGCCTCCAGCTTGTCCAAATCCTCCCGGGTGAAGGGGGTCTTTACCTCGAAATCATAGTAGAACCCGTTTTCGATGGCCGGGCCGATGGCCAGCTTGGCGTCCGGGTAGAGGCGCTTGACCGCCTGGGCCAGCATGTGGGAGGCCGTATGCCGGAAGGCGTGGCGGCCGTCGGGGTCGTCGAAGGTCAGGATATCCAGCTGGCAGTCGGCCGTCAGAGGGGTGCGCAGGTCGACGGTCTTGCCGTCCACCCGGGCGGCGCAGGCGGCCTTGGCCAGGCCGGCGCCTAAGGATGCGGCCACCTCTGCGGGGGTCACGCCCGTCTCAAATTCCTTTTTGACGTCTCCTTTTAGCGTGATGACAATGGACATGCTATCTCTCTCCTTTTTATCAGACTGCTGTGCGTTTGCACTGCTTTGTGTACATGGTTGGATTTGACACCGCCGCCTCCTGCGCGATGGTCATTTTCCGGGTGCGGCCCGTCGGCGCTTCGGGCACGCCTCGTTCCGGTCTGCTGTTCCCGGAAAAGTTCCCTCCGCTCCGGAACCGCCTGCGCGGCATTGCTGCCGCTCCGCCGCTTCCTGCGCGACGGTCATTTTCCGGGGCAGCCCGGCTCGGCGCTTCTGACAAAAAAAGCGCTTCATCCCATCGATTCTGGGATGAAGCGCTGTCGCTCCACGGTTCCACCCGGATTGCGCGGCAAAGGCCGCGCCGGCTCATTATCCCTTAACGCGGGATAGACGGCCGGCCTTGTCACAAGCCGGCAGCTCCAGGGTGGTGTTCCCCGCTTCCCTGCTTTGCGCGGCTTGCAGCTGATAACCGGCGCTCTCTGCTAAAGCATCTGGAAGGGGTACTGTCCCTTTCAACGCATTCCTTTTATGCCTATCATCATAGCACCCGCCAAGGCAGGTGTCAAGGGCCATTCTCCACATTTTCGCCGGGAAAATTTCCTTTTTACCGCAAATCCGGCAGCTTTTCCAGCTGTCCCAGCACCCTGGCTGTCATCTCGTTGACCTTGGCAAAATCCATGGCCTCCACATAATACTTCTCCATCTCGTCGTGGACGGCCTTGGCCTCGGCCAGCAGTTCCGACGCCCCCTGCAGCAGCTCCTTGGCCGCCCGGCGGTTGAAGGTCAGGCGCTGCTTCCGGCGGCGCAGGGCCGGCAGGTCGGTAAACCGGCGGGCATGGATGCGGCGGTCGTCCCTGTCCAGCTTGAGACAGCGGTTTTCCGTGCAGAAGCCCAGGGAAAGCCCGGGAATCAGCACATGCTCCAGCCGCTCCTCCGGCGCAAAGGGACTAGGACAGGTGATAACGTCCCAGCCGGCCTCCAGGGCCGTCTGCCGGGCCGCCTCCAGAATCTGGTGGGCACAGGCCCCGTACTCGTCGGATAGGATAATCACCCGGTCGCAGCAGCTGTCGATGGTATCCCGGAAGAAAAGCAGGCCCTTGGGCGTGATGCCGCTTAAAAAGCGCACGGTTTCCCGCCCCGCCGCCTTACTGCCGGGCTTTACCGGTATCAGCCGGCCGGCCAGGCCTTCGCCGAACCGGGCGGCCTTCTCCAGGTCGGCGCACTCCCCGGCGATGCGGCAGCTGTCGCTGAGAAGGGAACCTGCTGCGGTTATGTACCGGGCCGCCCGCTCGTGGAGCAGCTTATTTTCCCGGCAGACCGATAAAATTTTCCGGCGGTTTGCCCGCAGCTTCTCCCCGTCCCAGCAGCTTCCCAGGTCTATCAGGCTCTCGCATACGCCGGGGTACTGGGGCTCCACCACGTGGGGAGCCGTGCCGTCCAGCAGCATGACCTTTTGGTTCTCGGCCGTCACCGCGTCCAGGGACCAGGGGTCGCCGGTACAGGGGGATAGAAACACGGAATCATCCTTTTCCGCCAAAAGGGCGGCGGCCTTTTTCATCAGGGTGGATTTTCCCGTGCCGGGGCCGCCCTTGATGATATAAACCCGCCAGCCATCCATAGGGTCGTAGGCCTTGCCGAAGGCCGAAACAAATCCGCCGGGGGCGTTGGCCCCCAAGAAGAACATAGGCAGCTGATTTAACTCTGACATAGGAAATTCCTCCAATCTTCCTGCTGCTCTATCCTATTCGTCCGGCCCTGTCCGTGTCACTGTTTTCCCGTGTTTTTTGCCGCATAAGGCCTCTGCACGGCCGTAAAATTCTCTTTTCGCTACATCATGCAAAAGGGCCCGCTTCCCTCATCCCGGGAAACGGGCCTGCGGATATGCTTTTTCTTTACCCCGCAGCCAAGACAAAAGGCGGTCAGATTTTTTCCAGCTTGGCGAAATTCTGCATAATCTTCTTGACCCCCGCCTTTTCAAACTGGATTTCCAGCAGGGTGTCGTTGCCCATGGGGGTGGCCTTGCGGACGATGCCCTGCCCGAATGCCTTGTGGAGCACCCGGTCGCCTACCGCCAGGCCGCCGGATTTGGACCCGGCCGTCTTCCCCGCCCCGCCTGCTGAGGGGCTTGCCTGCCCCGCCACATGGACCGACTCCATGGACGCGGCCGCCGGGGCCTTGCGGACAAAGCCGGCGGCCGGGTTCTTCCGGCCGTAAGTGCCGCCCATCCCCTGGCCGGGGCTTGCCTGGAAATACCGCTCGGGCAGCTCCCCGCCCGAACCGAAGGGCAGGTTATCCCGCACCCCGCCCCGCATATTCTGCATATAGGCTGAGAAGGCTGCGGCCGCCGGACGGCCGGTTTGGTTGAGGCAGGTTTCCGGCATCTCGTTTAAAAACCGGGAGGGCCGGTTCCGGCTGGTGGAGCCGTAGAGCATCCGGGTGCCGGCGTTGGTGATGATCAGCTCCTGCCGCGCCCGGGTGATGCCCACATAGGCCAGGCGCCGCTCTTCCTCGATTTCCTCCGGGCCGCCGTAGATGGACTGGTTGCCGGGGAAAATCCCCTCCTCCATGCCCACCAAGAACACCACGGGGAATTCCAGGCCCTTGGCCGAGTGGAGGGTCATAAGCACCACCCGGTCGTCGCCGGTATCGTAGGCATCGATGTCGGTGATGAGGGAAACCTCCTCCAAGAAGCCGGAAAGGGTGGGTTCCTCGTTCTCCTGCTCGTACTGCAGAATACTGGAGGAAAGTTCATTTACGTTGTCAATGCGGTCCTTGGCCTCCTCCCCCTGGGCTGCCAGGGCCCGCATATACCCGCTCTTATCCAAAGTCAGCTCCAGCAGCTCATGGATGGACAGCCGCTCCGCCGCCTCTATGAGTTCCTGCAGCATCCCGGCGAATTCCCGCAGCTTTTTTGCCGCCCGGGACAGGGCGGGGTATGCGTCGGCCTCTTTCATGACCTGGAACATGGAGACCCCCAGCCCCTCGGCGATTTGGGCCACATGGGCCACCGTGGCGTCGCCGATGCCCCGCTTGGGCTCGTTGATAATCCGGCGCATCCGCAGGCTGTCGGCGGGGTTATTGATGACGTTTAAATAGGCGATGACGTCCTTGACCTCCTTCCGGTCGTAGAACCGGAAGCCCCCGATGATGCGGTAGGGGATGCCCGAACGGACAAAGACATTTTCCAGCGCGTTGGACTGGGCATTCATCCGGTAGAGGATGGCGTGATCGGAAAATTTTTTCCCTTCCCGCACGTCGTCCAGGATGCGGTCGGCCACATAGCGGGCCTCGTCCTGCTCGTCGGCCGCCGTATGTACATCGATTTTGGCGCCGTCCTCATTTTCCGTCCAAAGGCTTTTGCCCTTGCGGGCGGCGTTGTGGGCTATGACGGCGTTGGCCGCCTGAAGAATGGTCTTGGTGGAACGATAATTCTGTTCCAGCCGGATGACCTTGGCCCCGGGGTACTGCTTCTCAAAGCTCAGGATATTTTCGATGGTGGCCCCCCGGAACCGGTAGATGGACTGGTCGTCGTCCCCCACCACGCAGATATTCCGGTGCTTATCCGCCAGCAGCTTGACCAGCATGTACTGGGCGTGGTTGGTGTCCTGATACTCGTCCACCATGATGTAGCGGAACTTGTTCTGGTAATAGTCCAGCACGTCGGGGTTCTGCCGAAAGAGTTCCACGGCGTTGACGATAATGTCGTCGAAGTCCATGGCGTCGGCTTCCTTTAACAGCTGCTGGTAGAGGCCGTAGGCCTTGGCAATCTGGTTCAGCCGGTAGTCGCTCCCCGCCCTGCCGGCGTATTCGGCCGGGCTGATGAGGGCATCCTTGGCGCCGCTGACGGACGACAGGATGGCCTTGTGGGGCAGCAGCTTGTCGTCGATTTTCAGCTGCTTCTGCACCTCTTTCATCAGCCGCCGCTGGTCGTCGGTATCGTAGATGGTAAAATGGGAGGTGTAGCCCAGCCGGTCGCCGTACCGCCGCAGAATTTTGGAACAGGTGGCGTGGAAGGTACCGGCCCATACGTCCAGGGCCTCATCCCCCAGCATGGCACCGATGCGCTCCTTCAGTTCCCCCGCCGCCTTGTTGGTAAAGGTGATGGCCAGGATTTCCCAGGGCCGGGCCGGGCGGACGGCCGTGCCGGCCGGCAGAGGCTGCCCCGGCCGGGCGGGATGGGCCAGATAGGCCTCCAGGGCCGCGCAGTCGGCTTGGGTGACCCCCTCGGGGGCCGGCGCGTCGTAGGCCGCCCCGTACCGCACCAGGTTGGCGATGCGGTTGACCAGCACGGTAGTTTTGCCGCTCCCCGCTCCCGCCAGGATGAGCAGGGGGCCTTCGGTACAGGTCACCGCCTCCAGCTGCCGGTCGTTCATGCGGGCAAAGTCCCGCTCTATACACTTTCTGCGCAGCCCGCAGAATCTTTTTGCAAGTTCAGTCATGGTCTTCCTCCCGCAAAGATGGAAAGAGGCCGGCCGGCCTCCGCAAATTTTCCCTTTTATTGTACCCTACCGGCCGGCAAAAGGCAAACGGGATTTTCCGGCCGACGGCAAAAGAAAAGACACGCCCAACGGCGTGTCTTTTCTTGGAGGCGCCACCCAGACTCGAACTGGGGGTAAAGGTTTTGCAGACCTCTGCCTTACCACTTGGCTATGGCGCCGGCTATAGAAAAGGACGCTTAATAAGCGTCTATTAAGCGTCCTTTCTTTGGAGCGGATTACGAGACTCGAACTCGCTACCTCCACCTTGGCAAGGTGGCGCTCTACCAGATGAGCTAAATCCGCAAACGTCTGGTGCCTCCGGACGGAATCGAACCATCGACACGGGGATTTTCAGTCCCCTGCTCTACCGACTGAGCTACAGAGGCAAATTGGCGACCTGGATGGGGCTCGAACCCACGACCTCTAGCGTGACAGGCTAGCGTTCTAACCAGCTGAACTACCAGGCCA
>CAJFVX010000032.1 GCA_904420585.1 Candidatus Howiella intestinavium
GCAAACAGATAAGGTTTGAATGAAAAACAGGCGTGAAGCCTTGAAAAATCAATGGTTTTTGAGGATTAGATAGTTAAATTCTAATTTATGGGGTAGTCAAAGGGAGCGAAAAACTGTATTTAGGGGGGAGCAGGTTATGGCCGATAGCGTGAAAGAAAAAATGGAATTATATTTTCAAACAAAGGATGTGCCCAAAAGAAATTTAATATTAAAAGAATTGATGTTTTCCTGCCCGCAAAACGCAAAGGAATTTTTCTTTAGAGCATTTAAAAAAGAAAGGTATTTGGATATGAAGCTTATGGCTCTTAGAGGCTATGCTTTTTATGCAGCTGAAGAAGAGGTGAACCCTCTTATGTCTAAAATGTTAGTGCTTTTAAAGAAAAGACCGGAGCATACCCCGTATAATTATCAAGAATACGAAATTATGCGCTCAAAGTTTTTGATGCCGTATTTGCTAGAAAAATATAATTACAACTGCTTTCGGGAATTTAATGAACAATTAGAAAAGCAATATAACGATATGCCGGAAGTTTTTAAAAATATTTTTTCTTGTGATGAATTTGGAAATAGTTATACGGTCAGAGATCCATCGGAGGTTACGTCCTCTTTTAAAAAATTTTTTGACGAAAGAAGAAAACAACAACTATGATAAAGTGCCGAAATATGTAACAAATAACTTCCCGTTTCCCGGGGCGCAGCACCCCGGCCGGGGTTGTATAGGATGGAAAAGGCTGCTTTTCCTCTGTTTCTGTAATGCTTTTTTGATGCGAAGAAACGAGCAGTCCGCCCCCCTATATCTGCATTTGCCGGGGGGAAAATCCCGGCGGGAGCATCCCGGCCTCTCCTTCCGCCTCTGCGGGGCGGCGGAACTGGAGGGCAGATATGACCTGCTTTTTTCCAACGCCTGCCTCCAGTGGATTCCCGACCATGCGTCGCTGCTTCCCACCCTGATGGACAAGCTGGAGGATGGGGCGTATTGGCGGTGCAGATGCCCATGAACGGGGAAGAGCCGCTGTTCCGGCTCATAAAAGAGGTGGCCGCGGAACCCCGGTGGGGACTGCAGGGCGTCCCGCTGCAGCCGAATGAAACCCTGACCCCCGCCGCCTATTATGATATTTTATCCGGCTGCGCTTCGGCCTTTGACATGTGGGAAGTAAAATACTACCATCCCCTGGCCGGCCACAAGGCCCTGGTGGAATGGGTGAAGGGCACAAGGCTGCGGCCCTATCTTGCCTTCCTGGGGGAAGAGCGGGGGGCGGAATTTGAAGCCGAAATCACCCGCCGGGCGGAAGCGCTCTATCCCGTGGGAAAAGACGGCCGGGTGGTGCTGGGGTTCCGCAGGTTTTTCTTTACGGCCGGGAAGCAGGCATGAAGGGAGGACAGCGCATGGATGAAAAAATCAGCATCCGGCTGATTGACCGGGAACACAGCCGGGATATCCGCCTGCCCAACGAGCCCTTTGCGCTCTTTGGCAGGATGATACCGTCCTATATCGATGAAAAATGGGAGTACCGCATCGAACGGTTTGCCGAAGTATCGGAAATGTGTTTTCCCGATGAAGGGTATGACTATGATAAAATGCAGGAAAACAGCCTTTTTGTCGGGGCCTACTGCGGGGAGACCTGCATTGGCCTGGCCATTTTGCAGCAGGCCTTTTTTCGGTATATGTATTTGTACGACCTGAAGGTGAAGGGCGATTATCGGAAGCAGGGGGTGGCCCGGGCGCTGATAGAGCGCGCCAAGGCGGCGGCCAAAGAGTACGGATACCGGGGGATATACACCCAGGGCCAGGACAACAACCTGGGGGCCTGCCTGTTCTATCTGAAAACCGGCTTTGTCATCGGGGGGCTGGATACCAAGGTATACGAGGGCACCCCCCAGGAGGGCAAAAAGGATATTTATTTCTATCTGGATTTCTGATGGCGCAAAGCAAAGACCTTATGCCCGCAACCTGGCAAAGGCGCTGCCATACCCGGCGGCGCCTTTTGCTTTATTTCCCGTTTTCTGTCTGCGCCGCCCCGGGAAAAGAGAGGCTGCGCTGCCTCGACAGGCGTTCCTTTATAAGCCCGATAAATTCCGGGGGCGACTGCACCTCCAGCACCGGCCCGAAGGACAGGACGCGGATGAGGAGTTCGGCCTCGTCCCCCGGGTCGTAGCGCAATTTTATTTCGTACAGCCCGTGGGCTATCCTGCGGGTCTCCTTTTCCAGGTGGGAGAAATGCAGCAGCACCCGTTCCAGGGCGTTGCGCTCCTCCTGCAGCAGCAGCACCAGCTCCTTTTCCCGCCTTCCCGGCGGATGGAAGCCGGCGGGGACGCGGGTTTCCAGCATTTCGCAGGAGAGGATGCGGGAGAGGTTGACGGCCTCCATTTTTCCCTTGCCGGCCGTAAGCAGGCGGAACTTGTCGTCCTTGGCCGAATACTCCAGCCGGCAGGGGATGCAGTCGGCCGCATACAGCCGGCCGGCCCGGCTGCGGTACCGGATGCGCAGCATCCTCTTTTGACGGAGGGCCTCCAGAATCCGGCGGAAGCGCTGTATGTATCCCTCGTCGGTATAAGGGTCCCCGTCGGCGTATTGGTCGAAGCAAACAAAGGTATCCGGCCGGTAAAGGGGCTCCACCCCTTCCAGCCCGCCGGGGTCGGGGGAGAAGAGGGCGATGCGGGGATCCAGAAGCAGCGCTTTCAGCCAGCGCTTTTCCAGGGTGGTGAGCGGCCGGGTGGGGGGATGCCGCAAAAGGGATTTGCCCTCCTTGTCCAGCAGGGGCCATTCCCCCTTTTCCAGGGCCGCCGGGATGGTCAGGACGCTTTCGGCAAAGGCCTTTTCCTCCACGATGCGGGTGATTTCCCGGCGGGTCAGGCCGCCGGCCGCCGCCTCGGTCAGGATGGCGGCCACCGCGTTATAGTAGCTGCCGTAAATTTCACTGAACAGCATGGCCGTCCCCTCCATACATAGCCTCCATGCGCCGGAGGTCTGCGTAAAAGGTATCCACTACTTCCTGCCGGCTGCACCGCAGTTCTGTAATCCGCCCTGTAAAGGTGCGCAGCCAGGGCAGCATCTCGGCGGCGTCGTAAACATCGGCGCTGAAGCGGCAGGTCTGCCCGTCCAGCATGGCAACCCGGCCGTGCCGCTTTTCCCTTTCCAGGCGCTGGAGGAGAAAATCCTCCCCCGGCCCGATGTGCAGGGTCATTTCCAGGTGATCCAGCCTTCCCTCCGGGTTGGCCGACACCCCCCAAAGGTGCCCGTCAAACCGGCCCCATTCCTCCAAGTAGAGGGAAAATTTCTTTTCCCCCCGGCCCGGCGTCACCTTCTGGATGGCGTCCAGGCGGTAAAAGGACATCTGCCGGCCCCGGTAGTGGTAGCCCAGCAGGTACCGGCGGCCGGCTTCGGTGCTGCTGTAGATTTTCAGGGGGCATACGGTCCGCCGGTAGGTGCGGCCGTCCCGCAGGCTTTTGAGGGTCAGTTCCACGGCCTGCCGCCCGTCTATGGCCAGCAGGAGCCGGCAGAGGATGTCGCTGTCCAGGGCGTGGAGGATGTAGTGGTGCTTGAAGCGGAAGATATCGGGAACCCCGCCCAGCCTGTCCGCCAGATAGGAGCCGATAACCCCCACCGGGTTTTCCTCGGCGTAGAAGGCCAGGGCGTCGGCCCAGGCCGGCAGAGACGGCTCCTCTTGGGCCCGGCGGTAGAGGAGATGGCGGCCATCCTTTTGGGTGCATAGCAGGCCCAGCGCCGCGTACTCCTGCAGCTTCTTGCGCAATGTGGATTCGTCCAGGGGGAAGGGGGCGTCCGCCCGGGAAAGGTAATCCCTGTGGATGCGGTCGATAATCTCCCCGGCCGACAGGGCGCTTTGGCCGGCTAAGATGTCCAGAATATAGAAATGCAGGGTGATGTCCTTGTTTGTAAAGCTCTTGGCCTTGAAGGCCTTGTACAGGGGATTGCCGGGAATCTGCCGGCTGTCCACCGAGAGGAATACCTTCTTGCCGGCGGCGTCCCGGCGGAAGGACATATAGTCCCCCAGCCAGCTTTCCACCCGGCGGCGCTCGTTGTCGTAGCTGCGGGGACTCTTGGCGTCGTACTCCCCCCGGCCCTTGAAGCCGTATACATAGAAGGACCGCATAAAATCCCGGATGCGGCCGAAATCCTTTATCCGCTCGCTGTAGGCCATACGCCCCGCCTCCCGAATCCGTTGTATGTACCGATTGTAACACAAGAGGCCGCCGGAGAAAAGGCGGCCCTTCCCGTGTATTCGCAACTTTTTTTCCGTGCACTGGATGGCGGGATTTGGTATGCTGTATTTGCAGGGAGCCCGAAAGGGAAGAAAAGGAGGTTTTTACCATGGTAGAGATAAAAGGGCTGTACAACACCGCCAAATGCTTCTGCGGGACTTTGGACGAAACCGCCGCCGAACAGATTCGCACCCTGTGCGGCCAGGCGGCCTTTGGGGGCTGCAAAATCCGCATCATGCCCGACGTCCACGCGGGCAAGGGCTGCACCATCGGCACCACCATGACCATCACGGATAAAATCGTGCCCAGTATGGTGGGGGTGGATATCGGCTGCGGCATGGAGACCCTGCGGCTGGAGGAAAGGCAGGTGGACTTTGCCCTTCTGGACGCGGTTATCCGGCAGAACATCCCCTGCGGCCGGGAGGTGCGGGCCGAACCCCACCCCATGGCGGCGGAAATCGACCTGGAGCAGCTGCGCTGCGCCCGCTTTGTAAACCTTGTCCGGGCCCGCCGCAGCCTGGGGACCCTGGGGAGCGGCAACCATTTCATCGAGGTGGACAGGGGAGAGGACGGCGCGCTTTATCTCATCGTCCACTCGGGCAGCCGCCATTTGGGCGTGGAGGTGGCCAATTATTACCAGGAGGAGGGCCGCCGGGCCCTGTGGGGCGGCGCCGCCCACCAGGTAAAGGAGAAAATCGCCGAGCTGAAGGCCCAGGGGAGGCAGCGGGAAATTGAAGGGGCGGTGAAGGCGCTGAAAAAGGAGCACGCCCTGCAAATCCCGGCCGAGCTGGCCTATGTGGAGGGCAGGCTTTTCGACGACTACATCCACGACATGAAAATTGTCCAGCGCTTTGCCCTGCTCAACCGCAAATGCATGACCGACGTCATCCTGCAGGAAACGGGGCTGACGCCGGCGGAGGCCTTCACCACCATCCACAACTACATCGACACCGACGCCATGATTCTGCGCAAGGGGGCCGTGTCGGCCAAGGCGGGGGAAAAGCTGCTGATTCCCATCAATATGCGGGATGGGAGCCTCATCTGCAGGGGGAAGGGCAACGGGGACTGGAACTGCTCGGCCCCCCACGGCGCCGGCCGGCTCATGAGCCGCAAGGCCGCCCTGCACAACCTGTCCATGGAGGAATTCCAGCGGCAGATGCAGGGGATATACACCACCTGCGTGGCGCCGGACACCCTGGACGAATCCCCCATGGCCTACAAGAGCATGGCCGAAATCCTGGCGCAAATCGGCCCCACCGCCGAAGTGGTGGAACGGCTGCGCCCGGTGTACAACTTCAAGGCGGCCGAATAGTGCGGCTTGTTGCCCAAACCGACGCACACGCCGCCGGTTTCTGCGATGCAAATGGCTTTCATTGGGTACAAATACAGAAAGGAGGTGCCTTTTATGCAAGAGCTTATCAGGCAAAAATTAGAAGAAATAGAGGGGGAGGAAAACTGCCGCATCCTGCTGGCGGTGGAATCGGGCAGCCGGGCCTGGGGCTTTGCCTCCCCGGACAGCGACTATGACGTCCGCTTTATCTATGTGCGGCCCCGGGGGGACTATCTGAAGCTGGAGAAGGTGCGGGACGTCATCGAGCGGCCCATCAGCGGCCGGCTGGATATAAACGGCTGGGACGCGGCCAAGGCCCTCCGCCTGCTGCACAAATCCAACCCCACGGTCTTTGAATGGTTTTCCTCCCCCATTCTCTACCGGGACAGCCCGTTTGCCGGCCGGGTCCGGGCGGAAATGGGGAAATACTTTTCCCGTAAAAGCAGCCTGTGGCACTATCTGCACATGGCCCAGGGGAACTACCGGGCCTATCTGCGGGGGGAGAGGGTAAAGGCCAAGAAATATTTTTACGTCCTCCGGCCCCTTCTGGCCTGCCGGTGGATACTGGAACGGGGCACGCCGCCGCCCATGGCCTTTGCCCGGCTGGCCGAAAGCCAGTTGGAGGAGGAATGGAAGCCCCTGGTGGACCGGCTGTTGGAGCTGAAACGCGGGGCCCCGGAGGTGGAGAAGATTCCGCGGATAGACCGGCTCAACGCCTATCTGGACAGAGAACTTGCCCGGGTCATGGAGCAGATTGAACGGCTGCCCAAGGAGGAGCCGGCCGGCTGGGAGGAGCTGGACGCCCTTTTCCTTTTGGCCCTGCAGGCCGCCCCCGCCGGCTAAAATCCCCTTTCCCGGCACAGCCGGTCGATTTCCCACCACCCCATGCCCCGCATAAAATGGGCGGCGGCGGCCGGGCTGGCGTTTTCGGCCAGCAGGATATGCATTCCTAAGCGCTTTATCCGTTTGCCCAGGCGGGTATTCGCCTTGCGCTCTTCGGCTATCATGCCCATATACAGGATGGTGAAGACGATGTCCACCCCCAGGGCGTCTTCCCCGTAGGCGGCCGCCGTCCTTGTGATGGCGGCCAATACCGCTTCTTCCACATCCTTTCCCGTCCGGTGGTAGAGCCTTACAAAATCAGCGTACAGCCGGTTTGCCCCGTGCTTTGCGGCGTACCGCTTCAGCCGGGTGAAATAGGCCAAATCCCTGGGCGGGCTGCGCCGGCCGTCGGGGCCGGTGAGGTAGACGCACCAGTCGTCGAAGCTGCCCCGGTCGTATTCCAGCATACAGCCGCCGGGAAAGGTTTTGATGATCCGGCCCATACAAAAGCCCTCCTTTCGGGTTGCAGGCTCATTATACAATCCCTCTGCCCCGATTACAACCGGCCGGCTGTATTCCGGCGTGCAAATCTGCCCTTCTTATGGTATCATGAAATATATATATAAGCGGGGAGGGGAGCGCATGGCGGCGGAAAGGGTAAGCAGCTGGCGGGAACTGGAGGAACGGGTGAACCGGTTGGGGTTCCTGCCGCTCTTTCGGAATGAGATAGAAGGCTTTTCGGCCGAGGAATACACGGCGGGGATGCCCTGGTGGAGCGGCGACCCGGAGCAAGACCCCTGGTTCTGGCGGGAGGTGATGGCCCGGGGCGGCCGGGTGGCCTACGGGAAGTTTTTTGGCAGAAAGGCCGGCTTTATCAGCCTGGAATGGCTGCCGTATTTCGTCAATTTCCGCCGGGAGGGCTACGACTTCGACGCCAGGTGGGAGGACGGACTGGCCCCTGTCCGCCAAAAGAAGCTCATGGACTGCTTTGCCGGCCGGGACGGCTGGATGGGCGCCGAACTGCAGGCGGCCGCCGGCTTCGGCAAGGGCGGGGAAAAGAACTTTGCCGGCGTTATGGCCGAACTGCAGATGCAGACCTACCTTGTCATCCGGGACTTTCAGCAGAAGGTGAACAAACGGGGCGCCCCCTATGGTATGCCGGTGTCGGTCTACGCCATGCCGGAGGCGGTGTGGGGGTACGGTGCGGTAACCGCCGCATACGCCGAGGAGCCGGCCGCCTCCAAAGAGCGGATTTACGCCCGGGCCGGCGCCCTTTTCCCCCGGGCCGCCGAAAGGCAGCTGCAAAGGGTGCTGGGATAGGCGGCCGGCCCTTGTATCCTGCCCTTTCCTGTGCTACAATAAAGGCAAATTTTAGCGGAAGGCCGGTGGAGAATTTATGAACCAGGAATGGATAAAGGAAGTAACCGAGAAGACGCGGGAACTGATGGAAGCCCCCTCCTGCTGCGCCGAATTGAAGGCGGCGGCCCAGCGTTGGCTGGACGCGGTGGGCACCGACAGGGAAAAGGCCGAAACTAAAGCGTATATCAAGGAGCTGGAAGGGGACATCATGCCCCTGGAGATGCTCATTGCCTTCGCCCGGTCGGAGAAGGGCGCGGCCGTCTTCGGCGAGCGGGCCGAAGGGGTAGCGGCCCATGGGGAGGCGCTGCAGGCCGCCGGGGAGAAGTACTGCGACTGCCCGGCCTGCGCGGCGGCTGCGGCCATCCTGGCCAAAAAGGACCAGCTGCTGAAATAAGCAGCGCAATTCTGCAAACAGGGCGGCAGTCGCAGGACTGCCGCCCTTCTTCGGCCTTGTCGGGCCTGTATCCATGTTGCATATCCTGTATTTTTCTGGTATACTAAATTCTGCAAATTTATGAGAAAGGCAGGTGCCGGTATGAATAAATACAGGAATGTTTACGAAACCCCCGAACTCTTTTTCCACCACGCTATCGATGAACAGCCCGACCAGGCAAAATTCCAAATGCATATCCACATCCATTATGAGATTTATTATTTTGTTTCGGGGGACGTGCATTACCTGGTGGAAAACAGCGAATATCCTTTGAAGCCCGGCAGCATCCTGCTCATGCGGCCCATGGAGTACCACATGGCCAAAATCATATCCGACGGCCGGTACGACCGGTACGATGTCATCTTTTCCGAGGGGATGCTGGACTTTATCGACCCCGGCCGTCGGCTGCTGGCCCCCTTTCTTTCCCGTCCCCTGGGTAAGGATAATATTTACACCCCCGGGGATTTTTCCGGCACCGACCCTCTGGAACTTTTCAAGGCCATGGAGGTGGACGACCGATCCCCTGAAATCAAGCGTATGGCCGTGCTGGCCAATCTGTATCCCCTGCTGTGGGAACTGCGGAAGGCCTTTGCAGGCAAGGGGGAATCCGGCCGGCAGGATGCCGGCAGCCTGACCGACAAAATCCTCCGGTATATGAACCGGCATCTCTTCGACGACATTTCCATCGAGAGCATCAGCGAGCACTTCTATGTAAGCCCCTCCTATCTTCACCGGCTGATAAAGGACGCCGTGGGCACCTCGGCCTGGAAATACATTACCCTCAAGCGGCTTTCGGCGGCAAGGGGGGAGATACAGTCCGGCGTAGCCGCCACCGAGGCCTGCCGGAAATGCGGGTTTAAGGACTATTCCGCCTTTTACCGCGCCTATAAAAAGCGGTACGGCATATCCCCCGCCAAGGATGAGATTTCCAATCTCAACAGATAAATTCTCCCGCCGTTTTTTCCGCCCTTTACCAAATGCAAGGTGAGTTCAGAATTTGCAATGCAACAGAAACGGATGTGCAATAGACCGGGGGTAAAAAATTTGTTATGATGAAGCTGTAATACTATAGCAAGAAATACAGGGGGGAAGGGGGCGCCGGATTCATAGGATACATTTGACCGAGGACGATTGGAAGCATAAACGAATGCATGCCGCAGCCCAAAGGAGCGGCGTGCGGGAAGGAGTCAATTTCATGAGCAGTTTCAAGCAAAAAGCCAAGCGGCTGTTGGGCCTGGGCCTGTCCCTGTGCCTGGCGGTTACGGCTGTGCAGACGGCTTTTGTGGCCGGCGCGGCGGAAACCCTGCCGGCGTATCCCGAGATCAGCCTGCCTGAGGTGACCACCGAAAACGGCCTACTGTGGTATACCTTTGACGAGAGCGAGGCCCCGGTCAAAAACGCCATCCAGGGCGGGGAGAGCCGGGATTCTGAGGAGCTCTATGGAGACTTTAAGCCGGGCGAGGGCGTGGACGGCGGCGCCTTTGCCTTTAATGGGTCGAGCAATCATATTTCCATTAATAAAGATTCGGCCAGCGCCGACAAATTCCTGCAGGACACCTATGCAGAGGAAACGGTGGCCTTTTGGTTCAAGCCGGCCAAGCTGGAGGGCATCCAGATGCTCTATAACCAGGGCGGCAGCGTGGGCGGTATTGGCATCCGCCTCAACGATGATAAGCTGCAGGTAAATGTGTCCACCGGTCAGCCTAATCTGTTGGACGATGTGGATGTTTCCGGCAGCTTAAACACCTGGACCCATCTGGCGGTAGTCTTTGACAAGGGGCAGGCCAGTCTGTATGTCAATGGCGTGTTAAAAACCGGTAAGGCCACATCGGCCAATCAACTGGGCGCGGCGGCCAGGGGCACCACCATTGGCAACAATCACACCCGGGCCAACGCCTGGGACAATGGGGACAACCTGCGTTACTATGAAGGCATGATGGATGACCTGCGCATCTACAAGGCGGCAATTGTCCCCCAGGTCACTGTCCAGGGCGTCACCGGCTATACCGATATAACCGTCCCGGCCGGCACGGCGGAGGACGCCATCGGCCTGCCCTCCTCCCTGACCGTTCAGCTAAGCAGCAGCGCCAGCGCATCCGTGCCGGTGACCTGGGTTTCCAGCCCGGCTTATGACGGTAATGCGCCCGGCGATTATACCTTTACGGCCGACCTGGATTTGGCTGACAACATGCTCTACAGCGGACAGGTCCAGGTAAAAGTGACGGTGGAGGAAGCCACCGGCGAGGATCCGGTTGTGCCCGTAGATCCACAGCCCATGCCCGACCTGGACACCCTGCCGGATTATCCGGATATCCGCCTGCCTGCAATCACCGCCGAAAACGGCCTGCTGTGGTACACCCTGGATAATACCAGCGGCAAGCCGGCCAACGCCATCGAGGGCGGCGAGGAGCAGACGGCCCACGAGGTCATTGGCGCCTGGAAACCGGAGGACGGCGTGGACGGCGGCGCCATCCAGTTCTCCGGAAACAATTACCAGCATATCACCATCAATGCCGACGGCAGCTCCCCCTCCTTCTTAAAGGAAGCCTATGAGCAGGAGACGGTATCCTTCTGGTACAAGCCCGACCGCCTCAGCGGTATCCAGATGCTGTACGCCCAGGGCGACGCCAAGGGCGGCATCCACATCCGGCTCAACGAGACCAACCTGGAGGCCAGCGTATCCACCGGCTCGGCCAATTTCCTGGAGGCCGTGGACGTCTCCGATTCCCTGGGCCGCTGGACCCATGTGGCCCTGGTATTCGGCGAAGGTAAGGCCAGCCTGTATATCAACGGTGAGGGGAAGGCCAGCGTGGAAACGGCCGGCGACGCCCTGGGTACGACCACCATGGGCACCACCATCGGCAACAACCACACCCGTGCCAACCCCTGGGACAACGGCAGCTCCACACGGGAATTCCAGGGCATGATGGACGACCTGCGGATTTATAAGGTCGCTGTGACGCCCGAGGCCTATGTGCGGGCTTTCGGGGGCTACGACGCCGAAAAGGCGGTTCTGGCGGGCACCAGTGAAGAAGACCTCTTCCTGCCCAGCACCGTGACGGCCTATTTGAGCAGCGAGCAGACCCTGTCCGTGCCGGTGACCGGCTGGGCCTCCAGCCCCGCCTACAACGGGGATGAAGCGGGCGTATACACCTTCACCGCCGGCCTCTCCCTGCCCTCCTATCTCATCAACCCCTTTGCCGTGCAGGTAAAGGTTACCGTGCAGGCCGATACCGGGGAGGGCGACCCCGAACTGGATCTGGCTGTGACCAAGGCCCAAGAGGCCCTGTCCGGCTTTACGGCCTCCAAGGCCACCACCGGCCAGGATATCCTGGACGCGGTGAACCTGGCCATTGACAATCCCAACGTATCGGTGGCCTGGGAGAGCGATCCGGTCATTACCCTGCCCGAGGCTTTGGAGTCGGGCAGCATTGTGGGCGCCCTTGTTCTCACCAAGGGGAAGTACAGCGAGAAAATCGATGTGGATATCCTCATTCCCAGCCTGGAGGACGGCATCCGCCTGCGGTATGAGTTCGAGGACGGGAAAGCTGTGGACGTTTCGGGCAACGGCCGGGACGGTAAAACATACGGCACCCTGAAGACGGTGGACGGCATCAATGGCGACGCCATGTATTTCAGCGGCGGCTATGTGAAGATGCCCGAAGACATCATCGAAGATTTGACCAACTTCTCCATCTCGGTCTGGATTGACCCCCTGTCCGACTTCCAGTATGCCCGGGTATGGGATATCGGTTCGGGCGAAAACAACTTCTTCAACCTGTGGCTCCATGACGACACCAGCCGGAAGTATTCGGTTAACATCCGCCTGAACGAGAGCACCACCCTGCGCAACCCCGCCGACGTGGCCACCTTTGCCACCGGCACCTGGCGGAACCTGGTAGTGACCTACGACGAGGCCGACAACGGCCGCATCACCATCTATGAGGACGGCCAGGTCATCGGCAGCAGCCAGACCGGCAAGAAGCTGACCGACCTTGGCCCGGCCACCAACGCCCTGCTGGGCTGGGCCCAGACCAAGAACGACTATGACTACCACGGCTACATGGACGACTTCCGGGTCTATGACCGGACCCTGACGGCCGAGGAGGTAGAAGCCCTTGCGGCCGAGGGAACGGCGAGCCTGGTGAAAAATGCGGCCGACGCCCTGGATATCGCCGCCTTCAACGGCTTTACCCAGCTGACCGGCGTGGTGCAGGATCTGGAGCTGCCCGCCGCTTCCGACATCCAGTACAGCGGCGCGGAAATCTCCTGGGAGACCAGCGACCCCGCCGTCATCACCGCCGCCGGCGAAATCGGCGATGTGGATTCCGATTCCACGGCTACCCTCACCGCCACCCTGACCCGGGACGGCAAGTCCGCCCAGAAGGCGTTCCCGCTGACGGTCAAGGCCGACCGGACCATGACCCCCGACGCCGTGCCGGAGGTTGTGACGGTGCCCGGCCTGTATCCCGACCTGCCCCAGCGGATTGCCGCCAATGAGGGTGAAGCCAGCATGGCCGTCACCTGGGAGACCCCCGACCCGTCCGACTACGCCGGCGCCGGCAGCTTTACGGTAAAGGGTACGGCCGCTGGCCAGGATGTCACCGTTACCGTGCGGGTGGACGATACCCTGGTTTCCACCCCCCTCATCGGACCGGCCTCTCCCGACCCCTTCTTCTACTATAAGGACGGCTATTACTATTACATCCGCTCCAGCTACGGCGGACTGACTGTGTCCAAGGCCAAGCGGTTCCAGGATATCGGAAACGTGCCCCGGATTATGGTCTATTCCCAGTCCGATGCCCCCGACTATATCAGGAGCAACTGGTGGGCCCCCGAAATCCATTATCTGGACGGCGACTGGTACATCTACTGGGCTGCCAACGACGGACGCTCCGAGAACCATCGCATGTACGTCCTGCGCTCCACCGACCCGGATGACGCCCAGGCGCCCTACGAGCTGGTAGGCCAGCTGGCCCCCACCGCGTATAACGAGGCCACCGGCGAATGGGAAGTGGACGAATCCCAGGATATGTGGGCCATCGACGGCACCGTCTTTGAAAACAGCGACGGCCGCCTGTACTTCCTGTGGGCGGGCTACGACGGCTCGGCCGGCAACTATCAGAAGCTGTTCATCGCCGAGATGCTCAACCCCTGGACCCTGAAGGGCGGCCGCACCCTCATCAGCGAGCCCGACCTGCCCTTTGAAAAGCGGGGCGGCGGTTACCTGCTCAACGAGGGTCCCCAGGTCATCGCCCACGGCGATAAGATCCATGTGCTTTACTCGGCCTGCCAGGCCAACTACGACTGGTACTCCTTAGGCCTGCTGACCGCCGACGCCGACGCCAACCTGTTGGATGCCTCTTCCTGGACGAAGAGCGAGGGCCCGCTCTTTACTAAGTCCAACAATTCGGCCGACGAATCTTTTGCCACCGGCCACGCCATGGTGGTACAGTCTCCCGACGGCGCCGAGGATTGGCTGGTATACCATGCCTATATCGTGGGCAACACCAGCGGCCATACCGGCGACATGGAAGAGCGGTGCACCCGGGTCCTCAAGGTGACCTGGGATGAAAACGACATGCCCCACTTCGGCAACCCCATACCCACAGGCGAGCTGCAGGCCCAGCCCTCCGGCACCCCCGACGCCGTGGCCTTAAAGTACGAGGCCGAGACGGCCGAACTGGACGGCAACGCCCAGGTGACAAACAGCGTCCAGGCCTCCGGCAAGCAGATTGTCACCGGCATCGACCAGAATTCCAGCGTGACCTTCCACATTGACGCGCCGGTAGCCGGCCGGTACCTGGTCAGCTTCATGGGCAACTCCCGCAGCGCCTCCGGCCATACCGGTTACCAGAACGTCAATATTAACGGTGAGGATTACAAGGTCTGGCACCGGGGCAACAACGCCAATGTGCAGAACAAGTGGGTACCCTCCTGCCTTTACGACAGCGACCAGATAGGCGAGGGCCTGTATGTGGACCTGCCCGCAGGCGAGAGCACCATTACGGTGACCTACCATCCCGATTCCACCGCCAACTGCGATTTGGATTACCTCTACCTGCTGCTGGACGATGAGGGGGATTATGCCGTCAGCCTGGATAAGGAGACCATGACCCTGGAGATTGGCGAAAGCGACACCCTGAAGGCTACCGTCAAGCCGGAAGGCGACAAAGTTACCTTCACCTCCTCCAATACGGCGGTGGCCACTGTGGACGAGAACGGAAAGGTTACGGCCGTATCGGCCGGCACCGCCATCATCACGGTGCGCACGGCCTCCGGCGCGGAAGCCAGCTGCACCGTCACCGTAACCGATGGGCAGACCCCCGCTTATGAGAAGGGCGACCTGAACAAGAGCGGAAGCGTGACTATCGAAGACGTTATGATGGCCTGTCGGATTATCGCCCGGGGCGGCCAGGCCAAACCCGAGGAGCTGGAACTGGGCGATATGGACGGCAATGACAAAGTCGATATTTTGGATGTCATGTCCATCTGCCGGATCATCGCCCGGAACAACACCAATCGCTAGCATCCTACCCCGGAAAGACCGGATACAACCCGGCGGGGCCTGCCGGAATGGCGCCCCGCCGGCCATCCTCCGGCCTGTATGCGCCGGGGCCGGCTGCACGGCCGGCCGACCATTTATTTGCCCTCCTGTTTAAACGCCTGCTGCCGAAAGGCCCTTTGGGGCCGCCGGCCGCAGGCGCTTTATTTTATCCGCGATAAAAATCCCCCAGGGCCCGGAAGGGACGACACCCACCCCGGCTCCCTGGGGGATTTGCCTTTATATCGACTCTGCGTCCTGCCCGGCCGCCGGCCCGGAAGAAGGCCGCTTTTCCATCCGCGCCCGGTAGTCCCGCCAGACGTTTTCAAACCAGTCGTCGGGATGGGGCAGGGGCCGGGCCGGCCGGAAGGCCGACCGAAAGCCGTCGGCCGTCAGCCGGGTTTCCAGGATATCGCCGGCCCTTTCCGGCGCCTCCGGCCGGCACCGCAGGCCGGGCAGCCCTTCCCATACCGGGACGCCCTCCCCGTCCAGCACCAGGGCCGAGCCCCGGCTGCCGGCGGCGGCACAGCTTGTTTCCATGGCCGAAAGAATAGCCAGCTGGGTCACCAGGATGTCGTAATTCCGCAGCAGATACCCAAACTCCTCCGGGCCGCTTATAGCCGCCTGCCGGAAGAATCCGGCCCGCTGCCCCTCCAGCTCCCGCCGCAGCCGGGCGATTTCTTCGGGATAGCGGAACTGGGCGGCATACCGGCTCATTTCCCTTTGGTATTTCTCCCGGAAGTCCCGGACGTTGGAGCCGGCTTTCCGGCCGGCTTTCAGACAGGCGGCGCAGCCCTCCACAACCGGCCGGGCCTTTTCGTCCGCCAGGCGCAGAAAGGCTTCCTCCTCCAAAAAGGCTTCCGCCTCTCTCTCGGCGATGCATTCGGCCGCCCGCAGGGCACCCACCTGCCCGGCGTTCAGGGCCGTGCCCCCCGGCCGGCGGACGCCGAAGGTTCCCGCCGCCTCGCCCACCACAAAGAGGCCGGCGATGTCGGTTTCCCAATGGCAGTCCACGGCGATGCCCCCGTTGTGGTGCTGGGCGCAGACCCCGATTTCCAGAGACTCCCGGGCAAGGTCGATGCCGTGGCTTTTATACAGGGCGATGGCCCCCGGATTCATCTGCTCCAGCCGCTGGTAGGGGGTGCCGAAAAGGGCCCCCGAGCGCTCCAGATAGTCCCGGGCCTCGGCCGGGGTCGCCTCAAATCCCCCTTCCAGCCCCCTGGGGTTGGCCCGGTAGTCCAGAAAGACCCGGCGGCCGGCCTGCCGCTCCCGGTAGACCAGCAGGTCGACAAGGGAGGAACCGGCGACTTTGCCGGCGTCAAAGGGCCACTGGTAGCCCTTTAAAAAGGTAAGTTCCAGGGCCTTTGCAGGGGACAGGGCTTCGGCCAGGAATTCCCGTTCCCGGCCGGCCCCATCCACCGAAATATACCGGGGCAGCACCTGCTGATAGGTGCCCGACACGTTCCAGCGGAAGGAAAGGGAGGCAAGGCCGTACTGCCATTCCTGTACGTTGGCGCAGGCCGCCCCCGCCTCTATGGCCAGGCCGCTGCCCCCCGCCTGGCTTTCCGGATAGACCGAGTCGGCGTAGACCCCCGCCGGCCCCCCGGTGGCCAGAATCAGATGTTTGCAGCGGACAAGGACAAATTTTGCCTGGGCCGTGTCCAGGCAGAGCATGCCCCGCAGCTTTCCGCCCCCGGCAAACAGCCGGACGGCCTGCATCCCGTCCCATATCCGGATGCCCTTGCGCTTTACCGACGCCTCCAGGGCCTCGGTCATGTACCGGGAGGTTAAGGGGCCTGCCGAGGTGGCCCGCTGCCGGGGGTCGTGGTCGGTTTTGTAGCCCACATAGGCCCCGTAGGCGTCGGCGGGGAAGGGGACGCCCAGGTTCACCAGCTTCATGAAGCTGCGCACCGAGCCGGCGGCCTGGGCCAGGGCCACATCCCCGTCCATCCCCCCGCCGGCAAAGAGGTCGGCGGCCATCTGGGCCACCGAATCCGCCTCGCCGGCCGCCAGGGAAAGTTTATAATAGGTCTGCTTGTCGCTGCCCGTATTCCGGGAGGTGCCGCGCAGGATTCCATCGGTAAAAATACCTATATCCCGCACGCCCAAGTCCCAGAGCCAGTCGGCGGCGTTGAAGCCGGCGCAGCCGCTGCCCACCACGGCGGTGTCCAGGGTGATGAGGGCCATGTCCCGGCCGCAGCAGGATACCTGTTTTTCCTCCATCACAGCCTCCTGATATGAAACCCGCCGTCGGCGTTCAGCACCTGGCCGGTGGCGAAGTCCAGCAGGCCGCCCGCCGCCGCCAGCACGCAGGCGGCCACGTCTTCCGGCTGCCCGAACCGGCGGATGGGGGTGACCCCCTCCTCCTCAATCATCCGTTTGTACTTTTCCTCCACCCCGGCGGTCATGTCGGTGCGGATGATGCCCGGCCGCACCTCAAAAACCGGGATGCCCCAGGGAGCCAGCCGGTCGGCGAAAAGCTTGGTGACCATGGACACCCCCGCCTTGGAGATGCAGTATTCCCCCCGGTTGACCGAGGCGGTGTAGGCCGATATGGAGCCGATGTTGACAATGCGGGGCCGGTAGTCGGCAAGACCTGCCTCCAGCAGGGCAAGCATCCGGTTGGCCGCCAGCTGGCAGAGGAAGAAGGTGCCCTTCAGGTTCACGTCCAGCACCCGGTCGAAGCTGTCTTCGGTCATCTCCAAAAGGTCCCGGCGGACGGCAGGGGCCACGCCGGCATTGTTGACCAGCAGGTCCAGCCGGCCGTGCCGCCGGAGGATTTCATCGATTACAGCCTGCCGCTGGGCCGGTATGGAAATATCGCAGGGCAGGTATTCGGCGCTCTGCCCCGCGTCCAGGAAGGACTGCACCAGGTCTTCGCAATCGGCCGCCGGCCGTGTGGCCGAGAGGATGACATGGTAGCCCTCCCCGGCCAGGGCCCGGGCGATGCCAAGGCCGATGCCCCGGCGCGAGCCGGTGACCAAAGCTGTCTTCTTTATCATCTGTGCCGCCTCCTTACCGTTTTAATACATCCCGCTGATACAAGGGCAGATAGGTTTCCGCATCCCGGACGACGCAGCCCGCCATGCTGCCCGCCCGCATGAGTTCGCTGCACTTGCCGCAGGCGATGCAGCATTTTTCCGGCGCAAGGGCCCCCGTTTTGAACAAGTCCCTGGGAAAATCCGGGTAGGCGAAAAACTCCCGGCCGAAGCCCGCCATAGCCGATATTCCCGTCTCCACCGCCCCGGCGGCCAGGTAGGGGGCGAACTGCCGCAGGTAGGAGTGCCCCGAACTGATAATTTTCATCTCCGGCACGGCCCGGGCGATTTGGCCGATGCAGGCGAACATCCGGGCCACCCCCTCCAGCGGGTGCTCCTCCGGCACATAGGGGCCGGCGTCGTAGGGCCGGTTGACGTGGGGGTTGACGTAGGGGTTGCCGATGGTGATGTCCAGCAGCTCCATCCCCATCTCCTCCCGCAGGGCCTTTACCAGCCGGATAGGCTCGGCCAAATCCGGCTGCAGCCCTCCGGCGGGAGAGACCCCGAAGCCGTAGGGGTAGGGGAAGCCGTCGTAGACATTGAGGCGGCTGGTGATGAGCATCCGGCCGGACACATGGGCCTTTGCGCTGGAAAGGGCGTTCCTATAAAACCGGGTGCGGTTTTCGAAGCTGCCGCCGTAGGCCCCCGGCCGGTTGTAGGCCGACAGCAGCTCGCTGACAAGATACCGGTGACAGGCCTTGATATCCACCCCGTCGAAGCCGGCCGCCTCGGCCAGCCGGGCGGTTTTGCCGTAGGCCTCCTCCAGCTCCTTCAGCCGGTCGTCGGTGATGATGCGGGCGGGGTCGATGGGGGCATCCTTTTCAAAGAGGGGATTTTGATAGGCGATGATGGGGGCCGGCGTCCCCGTGGGCTTGGAGTAGCGGCCGGAATGGGTGGCCTGGAGGATAATAAGGGGAGCAAAGCCGTTTTCCTTTAGGGAAATCTCCCGGATTTGCTCGGTCATGGCCTTAAAGGCGTCCAGGTTGTCCTCGGTCAGCCAGAGCTGCCGGGGATTGGCTCGCCCCTCGGGCGTCACGGCCACGGCCTCCGCCCAGATGAGCCCCGCCCCGCTGCCGGCAAACCGCCGGTACCGCCGCAGGGTCAGTTCAGCCGGGCTGCCGTCGGTATTTCCGTCGCAGCCCTCCATGGGCTGTATGGCGATGCGGTTGGGGACGCTGCGCCCGTCCCGCAGGGCCAGGGGCTCCTGCAGGCAGGCCAGGTTCTCGCTTAAGGGCAGGCTGATCCCCAGCCTCTCCAGCTCCGCCCGCAGCTGGGCCAGGTCTTTATAATGGAATTTTTCGTGCTGCATATGCTGCGCCTCCTGTTTCCCGCTTTTCCGCCGCCGGCGGGATTGTGCGGGATGCTGGGTTTATGATATACTATAGACAAAGGAATTTATCCGGCATTTGCGCAGAAAAATATAGAAAATCCGACTTTTTCGAAAAAGGAGGCCTGTCCATGCCCGCGAAATCCCCCGTGCTGGTCTGCCGGTATGCCGACGACCCGGGGCCGCACCACATCCACAGCCACCTTTCCTGCGAACTGATTTACGTGCGCCGGGGCAAGGCCCTCTTTACGGCGGGGGAAAGCCGCTACACCGTAGGGGGCGGGGCGGTGGTGGTCCTCAGCAGCCTGGAGGACCACAGTGTTACCGTCCTGGAGGAGCCCTACCAGCGGTATTTTACCATGCTGTCGGTGGCCGAACTGGAAAAGCAGACGGGCAATCCCCGCCTGACGGCGGTGTTCAAAAACCGCCCTCCCGGCTTCCGGCACGTCCTGACCCTGCCGGGCGGGGGAGAGCGGCTGGAGGGGATTTTTGCCGCCCTGCTGGCCGAATACAGCCGGCCGGGGGCCTTTTCGGGGGAGCTGTCCGCCGCCCTCATCAAGGAACTGCTGATTCTGCTCTGCCGGGCAAACCCGGCGGCCTTTCCCTCCTGCGCCGGGCCGCTGTATCAGAAAATAGAAGAGGCCCAGCGGTATCTGGAATCCCATTTTACCGAGCCGGTTTCGGTGGCGGAAATCGCCGGCCGGGCCTTTTTGCAGGCCGACTACTTTTCCCGTTCCTTTAAGGAAATCACCGGCTACACCCCCAAGCAGTATCTGACCCTGCTGCGCCTGACCTACGGCTGCCAGCTGCTGCTTCAGTCCGGCCTTGCGGTGCAGGATATAGCCGTCCGGTGCGGGTTCGGGGATGCCAGCGGCTTTATCCAGGCCTTTAAAAAGCGATACGGTGCCACGCCCCACCAGTACCGCCGGCAGGAGGGGGCGGCCGGCCTGATTACCGGCGGCGGGAAAGGGCAAAAATAAAGGAAGTGCCGGGGCAGGGCCCTCTTACATCCGCAGGACGCGAAATCCAAAGAAGGGACGAGGAAAATGACCAAAGAAGACGCCGGCCGCATCCTTGCGGCCCAGAAGGCTTGGTTCCGGCAGGGGCACACCCTGCCCTACGCCTTCCGGATGGAACAGCTGGGGCGGCTGTACGACGCCGTCCGTCGGTATGAGGGAAAAATCGCCGCCGCTCTGCAGGCGGATTTGGGCAAGTGTGCCGCCGAAAGCTATATGAGCGAAACGGGGATGGTGCTGGCGGGCATATCCCATATACGAAAGCATCTGAAGGGGTGGATGCGGCCGAAACGGGAGCCGTCTCCCATGACCGTCTTCCCATCCTCCGGCCGGGTGGAATACACACCCAAGGGCAGCGTGCTCATTATCGGCCCCTACAATTACCCCTTCCAGCTGGCCATGGAGCCTCTGGCTGAGGCCCTGGCCGCCGGCAACTGCGCCGTCATCAGCCCCTCGGAGCTGACCCCGTCGGTCTCGGCCGTCCTGGAGGAGCTGGTGGCGGAGACCTTTGATGGGGCCTATGTCCGCTGTGTCCCCGGCGGGGTGGAAGCCAATACCGCCCTGCTTGCCTGCCGGTTCGACGCCATCTTTTTCACGGGCAGCCCCCGGGTGGGGAAAATCGTCATGGAGGCGGCGGCCAAAAACCTTGTCCCGGTGACCCTGGAGCTGGGGGGCAAAAGCCCGGTCATCGTGGACGAGACCGCCCGGCTGGATGCGGCCTGCCGGCGGATTGCATGGGGCAAGCTGTTAAACGCCGGGCAGACCTGCGTGGCCCCGGACTACGTCCTGGTTCATCGGCGGGTTTTCCAGCCCTTTATAAAGGGGCTGACCGAGGCCATCCGGGCCTTTTACGGGGAGGACAGCCGCCAAAGCTCCGATTACGGGCGGATTGTCAACCGGCGGCATATGGAGCGGCTGACGGGGATGCTCACACGGGATAAGGCCTTTATCCGCTTCGGCGGCCGATGGGATGGGGAGGCCCGGTATATCGAACCCACCATCCTCTGTCCCGACAGCTTTGCCGCCGCCTGTATGCAGGAAGAAATATTCGGCCCCCTCCTGCCGGTTTTTCCCTACGACCGGCTGGAGGAGGCCCTTGACAGGATAAACGGGGGCGAAACCCCGCTGGCTCTGTATATTTTCAGCGAGGACAAGGGGACGGTGGATACCATCCTGGGCCGCACCGCGTCGGGGGGCGTGTGCGTCAACGACACGGTAAGCCATCTCATCCATCCCGGCCTGCCCTTTGGGGGCCTGGGGGAAAGCGGCATGGGGCACTACCACGGGGAGGCCGGCTTCCGCACCTTCTCCCACGCCCGCAGCGTCCTGCGGCGTTCCACCCGTGTGGTTGTAAATCTCGCCTTCCCGCCCTACGGCGAGAAAAAGCTGCGGGCCATCAAGCGGTTTATGAAATAGAGCCTATCCGCTTGTCTTGGAAAGCTGGCAGCCGGGATAGTACCAGTTTAGGATTTCCAGGTAGGTGCTGCCCTGGGCGGCCATGTAGCTGGCGCCGTACTGGCTCATACCCACCCCGTGGCCGTATCCCCGGACGGTGAAGACCATCTGGCCGTCGGTGCCCACGGACAAATCAAAGTTGGCCGAACGCAGGCCGAAGGCCGTGCGCATCTGGCTGCCGGTGACCGCAATATCCCCCAGCTTGTAGGAAAGCACCGTGCCCGACTGGCTTCGTTCCGGCTCGGACAGCCAGCTTTCCGGCTCCCCCGTCAGTTCGGCCCCCCAGGCGGCCGCCTGCTCCTTAAAGACGTCGGGGCTTACCCGCTCCTCGCTGAGGTATTCGGGGGAGAGCAAATCCCCCACGCTCTCCACCGGCTGCAAATAGGGGTAGTCCTGCCCCCAAACGTTGGCGGCCGACTCGGTTTTCCCCCCGGATATGCAGTGGTAGGCCGCCAGGATGGGCTCATTTTCATAGGTCAGCAGCAGCCCCTCCACCGCTTTTACGGCCTCCTCCAGCCGGGCGGCCCAGGCCTCGTAGTTTTCCCCCCACTTTTCCTTGGCCTGCTCCCTGCTGCAGAAGGCCTGGTCCTTGGAGGGGTCGGTGGTCAAATCGTAGTCCCCCTGGCCGCTCTGCTCCCGCTGCCATTTCTTGCGGCAGGCGAAGGTGTAGCAGACCACGGCCTGGGCCTTCAGAGCCTCCTCCTCGCTGTCGGGGGAGATTTCGGCCGCCACCGCCCCAAAGACGTATTCGGCGGCGGCTATCTCTTGGGTTTTGCCGGTTTCGTGGTTGTAGATTTGGAAGGTGTCCATCTTCTCGGAAAAGGGGGCGGCCTCCCCCGAAGAGGTCCCTCCTGAATCGGAGGCGGGGGGGATGGAGGAAAGGGGCAGGAGCAGCATGCTGAAAAACAGCAGCACGGCCACCAGGACATAGGGATTTTTCAACTTTACATCCGTCCTTTCCGCAAAATAAGGGGCGGGAAATCTTTTTCCCCCGCACAGTTTCGGTTGACATATCTTTCCGCCGGCGATACAATAGAAAAGTATCGCGGCCGCAGGCCTGTGCTTTTGCCTTGTCCATATATATGTGGGCCCGCCGGCGAAAAGAACCTGTCCGCCTGGGACGGGAGAGAACCGGGAATATAACAAAAGGGCGGTGCTTTTTTTGAAAAATAAGATATTCTGGATTGCGCTCATCCTCCTTGTGCCCCTGACGGTGGCCGGGCGGACGGTGCAGCTGCTGTATATGACCGAACCCGCCACTGGCTTTTTTAAGCAGGACATGGCCGGCCTGGGCATCGCCATGGGGGTAGTTCTGGGGGCGGCCCTGGCGGCTGTCCTGGTGCTTTGCCGCTGCCTGCGGCCGGAGGCCCGGCCGCGCCCTGAGCGGAACATCCCTCTGGCTGTGGTATCCTTCCTGCTGGCGGCCGTCCAGCTGTATGAGGCCGCCGCCGTCATGCTCACCGACGCCGGGCTGGGGATTGCGGATGTGCTGCATATGCTGCTGCTCTTCGGCTCCATCGCCTTTTTTGCCATGCTGGGGGTCAGCTGCATATCCTATCTGCCTCTGCCCCATATCCTGACCCTGCTGCCGGTGCTTTTGTGGGGCTTCCGGCTCATCACCGCCTTTACCCACTATACCGGCATCGCCAGCATCGCCGAGAACATCCTGGACATCGCCATGCTCTGCTTCTCCCTTTTCTTCATGCTGGAGCAGGGGAAGTTCCTCTGCGGCGACAAGAAGAAGCCCGGCCGCTGGCTGCTGGCCGGCGGGGTCTGTACGGCCGTGCTCTGCGCGGCGGCCACCCTGCCCCGGTACATCCTGGTGCTCATGGGCCAAAGCTCCCTGATTCACGACGGCGCCATGCCCAATTTTACCGACCTGGTTCTGGCGGTGTACATCATCGTTTTTGCGGCCAGCCTCTTCCCCTGGCGGCAGTGGAAGCCCGTCCATTAAAGACCTATATGTGAAAATCCCCGGCAGGCCGGGCCGCAGAGGCCCTCCTGCCGGGGATTTTTTGCGCCTTACCGCAGCCGCAGTCCCTTGGGATAGTGGTTTTTGAGGCGGCCGCCGCTTGCCTTGCCGAACCCCAGGGGCAGCCCGCCGGCGTATACCCCCGCGTATCCCCCGGAGAGACCGGCGGCGTCGATTTCCTCCCCCCGCAGGTAGGCGGCCAGGGCGGGGGCGTCCAGGGGGAGGTCCAGCCGCCGCCGGGGGGATAGGGCGGGGGAGACGAAAAGGGCGTGGGCCGGGACAAAGCGCCCCCGCAGGTACTCCCCGGCAAACAGGCCGGCCCGCAGCAGCCGCAGCCCCTCCAGGGGCGGGCAGCCCTCCGGCAGCAGGTAGATCTTGTCCCCCCGGCCCACCGGGCGGCCGGGCGGCGTTCCCTCCATGTTTTCCTCCCAGAAGGCCGAGAAGGCGGCAAGGGCTGCGTCCGTATTTGTCCCGGCGGGCCGCCGGCCCTTTTTCCTCTCGCCGGGCGGAGGCGGCGGGAAGCCGGCGTCCCCCGCTTCCCGCCGGCGGAAGAGGGCCACAAAGTGCCCCTCGCCTCCCAGGAAGGGGAAAATCCGCCGGGTTTTCTCGATTCCCTTACAGCCGGGGGCAAAGGCCGCCCGGCCGGGCTGGCCCCAAGGGCCGGCGATATCGTCCAGGTAAAAATCCGGATGCCGGGCTAAAAAGGCGGCGGCGGTCTCTTCGTCCTCCTCGGGGGAAAAGGTGCAGGTGCTGTATACAAGGTATCCCCCCGGCCGCAGGGCCGCCGCAGCGCTGTCCAGGATTTTTGCCTGCCGCAGGGCGCAGGCCTTTACGTTTTCCAGGCTCCAGTTTTCGGCCGCCGCCGGCTCCCGCCGGAACATGCCCTCCCCCGAGCAGGGGGCGTCCACCAGCACCCGGTCGAACCAGCCGGGAAGGAGGGGGCAGAGCTGGTCGGGCCGCATGGAGGTTATGAGGGTGTTGGCCGCCCCCATGCGCTCCAGGTTGGAGGAGAGCACCCGGGCCCTGCTTTCCACAAACTCATTGGCCACCAGAATCCCCCGCCCCTGGAGGGCGGCGGCGATTTGGCTGGATTTGCCGCCGGGGGCGGCGCAGAGATCCAGCACCCGTTCCCCCGGCCGGGGGGCCAAGGCCGCCACGGCTGCCATGGCCGACGGCTCCTGCATGTAAAAGCCCCCGGCCAGATGGAGAGAATGGTTGCCCAGCCCGGCCGTATCGGCGGGAATATAAAACCCCTCGGGACAGAAGGGGACAGGGGTCAGCTGGACTGTATCCTTCAGCTTTTCCGCCAGGTCGGCGGGGGTGATTTTCAGGGTATTGGCCCGCAGCCCCCGAAAGGGCGGTTGGCCGAGGCTGTCCCGGTAGGCGGGATAGAGGTCGGGGAAAAATTCCCTGAAACGGAAAAAATAGGTTTCGGGCAGCTGCATTTCCAAACTCCTTTTATGTATAAATCCACCCCGCCGGCTGATACTAATGCTGAAAGCGGGGTGAGAAACATGGCTAACAACAAGCAGAAGCAGAATATCCGCAACCAGCAGGATAACTGCCCTCAGAACAAGGAGCAGAATCCCATGAACAACGCCCAGAACAAGCGGAACAACAACCAGTCCGAGAACAAGAATAATCAGCCCAGCGCCCGGTAAATCCGGCCGCCGCAAGCTGCAAAACCGCCCGTCGCAGGCCGTGGAAAAACGGCAGGCGGCAGGCGGTTTTTTATGTTTTGCGCCGCCGGCCGGAACGCATACCTCCGGCGGGCGGTGCGGTTTCTACTCCTCCGGCTTTTTGAAGCCGTGGCCCACAATCTCCCCGGCCTCGGTGACCACGATAAAGGCATTGGGGTCGGCCTGCATGGCCGCCCGCCGCACGCCGGCCGCCTCATTCTGCCGCACGGCGCAGAGCAGCATGACCCGCTGGGCCTGGGTGTAGGCCCCGGTGGCGTTGATGGTGGTTACCCCCCGGCCCACATGGGCGAAAATCCCGTCGGACACGTCCTTTGGATGGTCGGTGACAATGAAAATCATCTTGCCCCTGTCCGAGCCGTAGAGCAGGCTGTCGATAACCCGGGAGGAGGCGAAGATGGCGATAACCGAATAGAGGGCGGTCTCCACGTTCTTATGCACAATGGCGGCGGTGACGAGGATGATGGTGTCGATGACCAAAATAACCCGGCCCATGGAAAAATAGGGCCAGCGGCTGTTGATGAGTTTGGCGGCGATGTCGGTGCCGCCGGTGGTGGCTCCCCGCAGCAGCACGAAAGCAAGGCCCGCCCCCATAAATACCCCGCCGAAAAGGGCGGCGATGATGCGGTCGCCGGTATAGCGGGGCAGGAAGAGGTCAAACACATCCAGAAAAACCGACATAAGGACCGTGCAGACGGCGGTTTTCCCTATGAACCGCCAGCCCAGCTTGAGAAACCCGATGATAAACAGGGGGATGTTCAGCACCAGCACCATCGTACCCACGGGAATGGGGAGAAGGGTGTGGATAATCAGGGAAATACCGGTGACGCCCCCGGAGGAAAGCTGGTTGGGGTTGATAAAAACCACAACGCCGATGGCGTACAGGGCGCTGCCTACCAGAAAGCCCAGGGCGTCCAGGAAAATATGCCAGCCCTTCCTGCCGGTCAAGTCGGTTATGCGCATGATACAACGCCTCCCCTGTATTTGGTTTTGCCAGCCCCTTTATGTACTATAGTATACGATTTTCCCCTCCGTGTACAGTCCTTTTTTTATTTTTTGTACAAATCTCCTTCCGCGTCCGCCCTGTCCCAGATTTCCCGGAACAATTCCGTAAGCCGGTGGTCCCGGCCGGCCAGGTACAGGTACCCGAAAAGGGCCTCCAGGCCGGTGGCGGCGTGGTACTCGCCCACCGTGGCGTTTTTGGGGACACCTCCCGTATGGGCGTTGCGGCCCCGCTTGAAAATCCCCTGTTCCTCTTCGGTCAGCCGGGGAAAGAGGGCTTCGGCCGCCCTGGCCTGGGCCTCGGCCCGCACCAGCCGCACCGACGCGGGATGCAGCCGGCTGGGGGACAAATCCAGTCCGGCCAGCTTCTGGCGCACCAGCAGGCCGTACACCGCGTCCCCCACAAAGGCCAGGGTCAGGGGGCTGAGCATTTTGGGATTGCCCTTTTCCAGTCTTTCCAACATAGTCTACCCCGTTTTCCGCCCCATAGTCGCCCGATATGGCGGGGCTTTAGGAAATAAAGTCGAATTCGAAGCCGTAGATGCTCACCGTGTCCCCGTCCTGTACGCCGGCCTCCTCCAAAGCCCGGATGATACCGTTTTGCTGCAGCACCCGCTCGAAATACTGGAGGGCCTCGTAGTCCTCGGGGTTCACCGTCTCCATAATCTTATGCAGCCAGGGGGCGTCCTCCACCAGATAGACGCCGTTTTCCCGGCGCACCTTGAAGCCCCGTCCGGCGGGCTGGGAGAAATCCTCCGTCGGCGCGGCCTCGGCCTCGTACCGCTTGACCGGCGGCAGGGTGGAAAGGGCGGCGGCCACGTGGTTGATAAGCTCCCCGGTGCCCTCGGCGATGGCGGCCATAATGGGGAAGTAGGCCATACCCTTTTCCTTAAAATAGGCCTCCACCCGCGCCAGCTGCTCCTCGCTGGCCAGGTCGCACTTGTTGCCGGCCACAATCTGGGGCCGCTGGCCCAGTTCGGGGTTAAAGCGGCAAAGCTCCTTATTGATGGTTTCAAAGTCCTCGATGGGGTCCCGGCCCTCGCTGCCCGATACGTCGACGACGTGCAGCAGCAGCCGGCAGCGCTCCACGTGGCGCAAAAAGTCGTGGCCCAGGCCCACGCCCTCTCCGGCCCCTTCAATCAGGCCGGGGATGTCGGCCATGACAAAGGAACTGCCTTCCCCCATGCGGACCACCCCCAGCACGGGGGTCAGGGTGGTGAAGTGGTAGTTGGCGATTTTGGGCCGGGCCTCGCTGACCATCGAAATCAGGGTGGACTTGCCCACGTTGGGGAAGCCGATAAGCCCCACGTCGGCCAGCAGCTTTAACTCCAGCACCACCTCCAGGGCCTCCCCCGGGGTGCCGCTTTTGGCAAAGCGGGGGATTTGCCGGGTGGAGGAGGCGAAGTGCTGGTTGCCCCAGCCCCCCCGGCCTCCCTTGGCGATGACCACCGGCGCATCGTCCGAAATGTCGGCCAGGATCCGGCCGGTTTCAGCCTCCCTGACCAGGGTGCCCCGGGGGACCCGGATGACCAGGTCCTTTGCGCTCTTGCCCGAGCAGCGGGAGGCCTTGCCGTTCTGGCCGTTCTCCGCCGCGTATTTCCGCTTGTACCGGAAATCCGCCAGGGTGGACAGGTTGTCGTCAGCCGCAAAGAGGATATTGCCCCCCCGGCCGCCGTCGCCCCCGTCCGGCCCGCCGGCCGCCACGTATTTCTCCCGGTGGAAGGAGACGGCGCCGTTGCCGCCGTCCCCCGCCCGCAGACTGATTTTCGCTACATCAACAAACATATCTGTACCCTTTCCATGCCCGCTGCGCGGTTTTCCTTTTAGGATGCCCCAAAATCCGCCCCTTGGGCCATACAGCAAAAAATCCCGGGCCAGGCCCGGGATTTTCCGATTTTCTTACTGCTCCACAGCGTAGACGCTGACCTTCTTGCGGTCCTTGCCCACCCGCTCGAACTTGACGGTGCCGTCAATCAGGGCGAACAGGGTGTCGTCCGAGCCGCGGCCCACGTTCTCACCGGGATGGAAATGGGTGCCGCGCTGCCGGACCAGGATGTTGCCGGCCAGGACGAACTGCCCGTCGGCCCGCTTGGGGCCAAGCCGCTTGGATTCGCTGTCGCGTCCGTTCTTGGTGGAACCGACGCCCTTCTTATGAGCAAAAAGCTGCAGATTTACCTTTAACATTTATCGCACCTCCGCGTGTACTTCGATTTGTTGTTCGTACATCCGGGCCAGCTGCTGCATGTGCAGCAGGAAGCCCTCCAAAAGGGCCTGGCAGGGGGCCGGGTCGGACGTGACCGCAAGGCGCATGGCACCCTCCGCCTCGTCCACCTGGATGTCGGCCGCCGCCCCGATGATCTCGGTCAGGGTATTGGCCGTCATGTAGGCCGCCGACGACACCGCCGCGCAGGCGATGCGTCCGGCTTCATCCCCGCCGTCCGCCGTGCAGTGCCCCGTGACCGAGAAGCCGGTCAGCAGGCCGCCGCTGCGGGTAAAGACCGCCCGGGTCATTATTCGGCCTTTTCCTCGGCCGCTTCCTCAGCGGGAGCCTCTGCCGTATAGGTCTCGTCGCCGATGGCGTTGATCTGAATCTTGGTGTAGGGCTGCCGATGGCCCATCTTGCGGGCGCTGCTCTTCTTGGGCTTGTAGGTGAAGACGGTGATCTTCTTGGACTTGCCGTTCTTCAGCACCACGCCGGTCACCTTGACGTCCACATAGGGCTTGCCCACGGTCAGGCCCTTGTCGTCGCTGACGGCCAGCACCTTGTCGAAGGTTACGGTTTCGTTTTCGGCGGCGTCCAGCTTCTCCACGTAGAGGATGTCGCCATTCTGCACGCGGTACTGCTTCCCGCCGGTCACGATGATAGCATACATAGATTTTGCTCCTTTATTACGGGCTCGCTACGTGCAGGCGGGGCCGAAACCCGCTTTTTTGCAAAAGCCTGCCATATGCGGCTCTGCTATTTTACCATCCGAAAACCCCGCTGTCAAGGGATTTTCCGCATTTTCCGGGGATTTTCCGGCGGTATATCCGGCTTTACCAAAAAAGTCATCTGCATGATAACCGGTTTTGCATGTCCTCTTCTGTCTATCTTCAAAAGGGAAAGTGCGTGTTCCTGTCATTTTGAAAGAATTATTACATACTGATTAAAAAAACATCACAATGTTGTTTTAAATACACATTTCTTGTCGAATCGTGTTATAATGCAGCCGGAAGAAAGAGGAAAAGGCCGCCAGCGGCCTACATAAAAAAGAAACGGGGTGTGTACCATGAAAAACAAGGTTTTGTCCCTACTTCTGGCAGGCGCATGTGTTTTGGCCACGGCGGGCTGTACCGCATCGCAGGACGCCGCCTCCCTGCCTGTTGTAAATGGCGGGGAAATCCCGGGGGAGGAATCCGTCCGGTTCCTGCGGGCGCCCGGGAACGTTTGGGAGCCTGTATCCGCTTCCTACGACGGGCAGGAGATCACCATGCGTTACACCCTGGTAACGGATCAGGACTGGGGAGAGATCCGGAATTACTCCATGTTTGACGATTTCCGGTTTGTCAACGGGCACGCTATCCTGAGCCTGGATACGGATCCGGCCGTGGAGGTATATCTCCGTTCCGACGGGGAAATTATCCGGGGGAACGGGTATGAATACTGCTACCCCTTTGCGTCGGACGGCCGGGCCCTGGTCAAAAGCCTGAGGGGAGGCTGGCTGTATGTTGGCGGTTCGGGCCGGATGGTGGCCGCCGGCGCGGCTACCGACCTGGACGAGCTGGATCTGCGGCCGGTTCCGCACTGCGAGGCCGCCGGGGAAAATATGTACTTCTACGCCCGCTCCCTGGGCGACTTCAGCCGGCTGGGCCTGATGGATCAGAGAGCGCGCCATCTCACCGGCCTAATCTATAAAAACCACGGCGCCTTTACCGACGGGCTGTGCTATGCAATCCTGGCCGAGGGCGAGCATAAAAATGTATTGATTGACAACATCGGAACCGTGCAGGCCGTGCTGCCGGATGACTGTACCTGGGCCCGGCTGGATGAAGAAGGGCCGGTGATTTGCAGCTTCGGCCAGGCTGGGGATGTTTACCAGCAGCTTTACGACCGGGACGGAAACCAGCTGAACGCCGCTACATTCGATTCCATCGGCGAATTTTACAATGGGCTGGCCATCATCACGGCGGGCGGCAAAATGGGCCTGATAGACCAGGAGGGCAAGGTGGTGATAGAACCCGCCCTGACCTACGACCAGACCCTGTATGCAGAGGGCGACCGGGCTTTCCATCCCTTCTATATGGATGAAGACTGCATTGTGGCGCCCCTGAACGGCAAGGTGGCCATCGTACAGATTGTGCGGGGGTGAGGGACGAACGTAAACCTTATGGAATGGAAAAGGGTGGTCTGTATGAGAAGGAAATATTGTATGGCGGCTGCCGTGGCCCTGGCCGTCTGCCTGGCGCTGGGGGGCTGCGACGCCCGGCCGGCCGAGGTGGACGAGACGTCTTCCGGCAGCGCTGCGGCTGAGGACATCACATCGTCCGTGCCGCAGGATGTCGCATCGTCCGGCACGGACGCAGCCGACACAGAGGAAACCAGCACAGAAACGACCAGCGAACCGCAGCCGGTGCTGGCAAGTGAACTGCCCGAGCCGGTGACGGGGAGCTACAACGGCCAGACCATCACCATGCGGCTGGCCTTTACCCCCACGCTGGACTGGGATGAGCTCTGGACCTATAAGGAAACTACCAGACTCCGGTTTGTCAACGGTTACGCCATTGTATCCGAAGCCCAAAGCGGCCATGAATTTTACATCGACCGGTATGGGAACTGCATCGGCCGGGATAAAAATTTTGCCCGTTGCAAGCCCTTTGGGGAAGACGGACGGGCGCTGGCGGAACTGGACGGCGGCTCCTGGGAACAGGATCCTTGGGTGTATGTAGACAGGTCGGGGGAGGTGTTGGGGCCGGGTGAGCAGCCTCCGGGCGGCTCGACCTTAGATGGCCGGGAAGAGGAAGGCGGCACGGAAGTGCGGATGTTCGGCGAGCCGGGGGCCTATTACCAGCAGCTTTTCGACGATGCCGGCAACCTGCTCAACGAGACCAAATTTTCCCGGATTGGCTACTTTTATCATGGGTTGGCCCTGATAATCCAAGATAAAAAAATCGGCCTGATAGACAATCAGGGCAACATTGTTATCCCGCCCACCATCGCCTATGACAAAACCGTGGTATCGGGTTCCGTTTGGGAGTATAATCCGGAATTTATGGATGAGGATTTGGTCATCGCGCCCATCTGCGGCAAGCTGGCCGTGCTGGAAATCATCCGTTCCCAGCCGGCGGTATAAGCGGAGAAGCGCATATCGAGCCTGTATACGGAGTATCGGTCGTATTTCTTCATCGCAGCTTTTTCGGTAAAGAGGGGATATGCATGAAAAAGAAAATACTGGCGTGTATTTTAGCGGCAGGTATGCTGGCCCTTTTGGCCGGGTGCGGCGGGGAGCCGGCGGCGGAAAATTCGACGGATACCGCCCAGAGAACCGATGTGCGGGATGCAGAGTACTGGCAGGACTACTATCGGGAGGCGCCCCGGGTGGCGCAGCTGACCGCATTCCGCACGGAGGTGGACGGCATCCCCTACGGCCTTGCGCCGGAGGAGCTGCTGGAAGCCCTAAAGGAAAAGGGGATAGAACTGGAACCGGCGGATTACTCGAATCCGATGATGCTGCCGGAAGGCATAGAAATTGTCAAAGACGGCCGGCAGTATAATACGGCAAACTACCGGTTTGCCTACGCCACCACAAACGGCTTGTCCTTCCAATACCGGGAGGACGGCGTGCTGGACGGGGTGTATGTGGACAACCCGGATATCCCCACGGCCGAAGGGGTGAAGATTGGCGACGATATGGAGAAAATGAAGGCCGTTTATGGCACACACTGCGAAAACCAATACGGGGTCAATCGGCACTATCGGTATTATAACGGGGAACAGACGCTGGAATTTTCTTTCGATGAAAACGGAAAAATCTACAGATGGTGCATGGAAACCATCGACGGGGAATGAGAACCGCAGATTATAATGAAGGAGGGATTTTCATGAAAAAAACCATATGTGCGTCTATCCTGGCCCTGTGCATACTGATACTAACATCCGGCTGCGGCGGGGAGCAGCCGGCGGCGGACGGGGATACGGCTTCCACCGCCTCCACAGGACAAGCGCGGGTAGCCTCCACGCCCCGGCAGACGCCCGCCCCTTCCTCCCAGCCGGCGGAAACCAGCAGCGTGCCGGCGTATGACGACCCCACCGCGCTTCCCGTAACCAATTTCGCCCCCCAGGTGGCCGGCTTTACCTTTGATTTGACGCCGGATGAGCTGCTGCAGAGGCTGGAGGACGAAGGGCTGGCGCTGAAGCCGGCGGATTACTCGGTGCTGGAGACCATAAAAATGGACGAGGAACCGGTAAAGGACGGCCGGCAGTACAACGCCGCCAACGACGACTACAGCTATACCACCACAAACGGCATACAATTTTGGTATAACGACGAGGACAAGATGTGGGAGATTGGCACGACCCAGGCGGATGTGCCTACAGCGGAAGGGCTCCGGGTGGGCGACAGCCTGGACAAAATGCGGGAGATTTACGGCGAGAATTATCAGGCCGACATATACGGCTACCCGGTGCACCGATATTACAACGGCAGCTATTATCTGCTTATAACCCACGGTTTTGACGAGGAAGCGGATGTAGTCACAGGATGGTGCGTCAGCCTTCATTACGATGTCAAAAACGATTGACGGGACAGGAAAAAAGCCGCCCGGCTTACCTCTTTACGGGAGGAAGCCAGGCGGCTTCTGTATGCTTTATCCAAATTTACCGGAGGATGGCCGGGCTTTTGAGGATGCCCAGTTCCCGCAGCTGGTATTCGTAGCTCCAGCAGTCGCCGGCGGTGCGCCAGGCGTCGGGGCCGGCCCAGGTGTAGCTCCGGTCGCAGTTGTGCAGGCAGCCGAAGGTGTTGAACCGGTTGCCGTAGAGCAGCAGCCCCACCTCGTGCTCCCCCGTAAAGGCGGGCAGGGTCAGGGTGTAGGGGTCGAAGGCGATGGAACCCACCCGCTTGCCGTCCAGCAGCACGCCCATAAGGGCGCCCCGGTAGAAGGGAGCCTGGACGGACAGGGGTTTCCCATCCCCCGTGACCCGCAGCTTGTAAAGGATATTCCCCCCGTAGAAGGGCAGACCCTGCCGGGTTACGTCCCCGAAGGCGAGGGTGCGCACCGGTGATGTGACCACCTTCTCCGTCCCGGCCACCCGCACGCCAAAGTCCCCCAGCAGGCAGCACCATTCCAGATTGGTGGAGCGGCCGAAGGGCCAGGTGATTTCCAGGGTGTTGGTGCCTGTCTGCAGGCCGGGCAGCCGGATGGTTTTGATGGATTCATCCACATACCAGCCGGTGGGCGCAGGCTCCACGGCCGCGCCGTTGAAGAGAATTTCGCTGCCCTCGGGGGCCTCCATGGCCAGCTGGATATCCGCACAGGCGATTTCGCTCTGGATGGTGAACCGCAGGGACACCCGGTGGGCCGGCTTCTCAGGGGGCACCACCCAGGGCTGGGCGATGGCGCCGCCCCGGGGCGGCAGGCCCAGCTCGGCCCGCAGGCGGTTGTCCAGCCGCAGGATTTCCTCGGCCGGCCGGAAGGCTTCCCCGTCCAGGGCGTATGCCGCCGTGTCCAGCAGCAGGACGTTGGGCTCGCTGAGCTCCACATCCACCCGCTCTGTCCAGCCCTCGCCCGCGGCGATGCGGGGCGCGTCGGCCTGTCCGCCGGCAGGCTCCCCCGGCTCCAGATGGAGCAGCAGGCTGTCCTGGGTGTAAAGGGTTCGGCGCAGGAGGGTATCCTCTCCCCGGATTTCGGCGGCCAGGGGGAGAATGTCCCCGGTCATGGTGTCGTACAGGGTGGGCTTCCAGTGCCCCTTCAGGCGGATGACCAGTTCCTCCGGCCGGATGTGGTTCTGGTTGGCCGGCTTGCGGCCGTTGGCGATAAACAGCCAGCGGCCGGCCCCGTCCTGCCGCAGCTGGGTCAGCAGCCAGTCGGCCCGGCGGCCGTGGGCCGTGCGGATTTCCAGTTCCCGCAAATCCGAAAGGCCCTCCAGCAGGGCGCACTTTTCAAAGGGAATCTGCCGCGCCTCCCGGAGGAAGTCCAGCTTTCCGTCCGGCTGGCCGGCGTCCAGCAGCCGGGGGGCGCGGCCCAGTACAATCAGCCGGCCGCCGGCCTTCTGAAAGGCCTCCAGGCGTTCGGCCGTGGTAGACCGCAGGGTCTCGCACCCGGGGATAATCACCGCGTCGTAGGCCATCTTCCCCACCTGCAGGGGGGCGCCGCCGGCCGGGCACTGGGAGGGCAGCAGGGATTCGCTGATAAAATCGAAGTCGATTTGGCCGAAGAGGAGCCATTCGGTCAGTTCCCGGAAGTTCCGGTCCATCTGCTCTCTAATTTCGGCCGTCTGTTCGGAGGGGCCCCAGTGCAGCCAGTAGCTTTCCACCGGATGCACCACCCCGACCCGGACCACCGGCTTGCCCCGGGTCATAGCTGTATTCACCCGGGCGAAGTGGTCTTCCACCAGGGCGTACTCGGTGTGCCAGGGGGACTGGTAGCTGATGGAGGCGGGGTAGTCCCGCTTGGCCTCCCCTTCCATGGACACCCAGGCGAGATGGGGCACCCGCACGGTGACCCCCAGGGCGGCCTGCCAGTCTCCCTGAAGCTTGTGGCCCCTAAAGTCGAAGTCCCAGTTGGTGACGCCGTAAAGCTCGGAGAGCATCCCCTCCCGGCCGTACTGGTGGACGGCCGACTGGGCCTGCTTGGCCGTGGTGTACTCCCGCCAGTCGCAGAGCATGTCGATGCCCGGCAGGTCAAAGCCGCTGTAGGAGCGCATGGCCTCCCCCAAAGCGGCGGTCTGGCTCTCCAGGGTGGGCTCCTCCATCATGTGGCCGGTGAGCATGAGGCCGTTCTCCCGGCACCAGGCCCCGCAGTTGTTGGCAAAGGCGTCGGCGAACCGCTGGGCGATGTGGTCGTGGTAGCGGTAGCGGGCCAGGGAGGGCCTGCCGTCGGGCAAATCCCAGATGAGCTCGGGCAGGCTGTGGAGGAAGTCGGCCCCGTAGGCCGCCCGGTAGGTGTCGGGCAGGTCGTCGGAATAGGGCAGGGAGACGTCCCGCTTGTCGAAGGCGAAGCCCAAAGTGGACTTGCGGCTGAACTGGGGCTCGTCGGTGAAGATGGCCGGCACCGCCCCGCCGAAGTCGTCCCCCACCGCCTTTTTGTAGGCCTCATAGGTGGTCTCGATAAAGGCGTCCACCGCCTTTTTGTCCAGGGTGTTTACATAGGCCTGGTTGTTGAACCAGGGGTCGTCCCCGCAGATGACGCGGTAGGCGTACCATACCCCGTCCCCGGCCGGCGCATCCTCCAGCTGCTCATAGCGGGCAAGGCAGCCGTCGGCATCCAGCTCCACCCGGTAGGCGGCCAGCAGCTCCCCGCCGTCCTGCCGGTTGGGGGTAAAGAGCAGGTACCGCTGCCGAAGGGCCGGGTCTTTGGTCACAATGCCCCCGGCCGAGCCGGAGGGCCAGCGGTCCTCGTCGTACAGCCAGGCCAGCATCTTTTTGTCCTTGGCCCGGTCGGTGCAGAAGCGGATAAGGTCCATAAATTCCCCGCTTAAATAGGGGGTGGCCATACCGGTGCGGGAATGCATGTGGAAGCCGCCGAAGCCCATATTTTGCAGGCAGTCGATTTGGCGGGCCAGCAGTTCCTTGTCCAGCCTGCAGTTCCAGGACCAGAAGGGGGTGCCCCGGTATTCGCTGGTGGGATTTTTGAAAAGGGAATCGGATAAGCTTTCGCTTTGGTTTTTGGGATAGAGCATGAACATCACCTCGCGGCATCGTTTTCCCTCATTCTATAAAATCCGCCTCCGGAAAACAAGGGGCATTCCGCTTCACTTTCATGGGGGATTTTGCGCACAAAAAAGCCGCCGGAAAAAATCTTCCGGCGGGAAAGTTTTGGATGTTTTATGCGGTTACTTTTTCCCCGCCGCCGTGGGGCAGATGCCCGCAAGGCAGCAGGCTTCACAATGGGCGGTGCGGGCCGTACAGACCGCCCGGCCGTGGAGCACCGTCCGGTGGCAGAAGTCGTTGGACTTTGCAGGGGGCAGCAGTTCCACCATGGCCATTTCCACCTTGTAGGGGTCCTTGGTGTCCACAAACCCCATGCGGTTGCACAGGCGGATAAAATGGGTGTCGGTGACCACAGCGGGCTTGCCGAACACATCCCCGCAGACCAGGTTGGCCGTCTTGCGGCCTACCCCGGGCAGGGAGGTGAGGTCTTCCAGGTTGTCGGGCACCTGCCCGCCGAAATCCGACAGGATTTTCCGGCACATGCCCACAATATCCCGGGCCTTGGTCTTAAAGAGGCCGCAGGAGCGGATGTATTCCGCCACTTCCTCCTCATCGGCCGCTGCAAAGGCCGCCGCGTCGGGGAACCGGGCGAAGAGGGCGGGGGTGACCATATTTACCCTGGCGTCGGTGCACTGGGCCGACAGGCGGGTGGCGATGAGCAGCTGCAGGGGGTCCCGGTAGGTAAGGGAGCAGATGGCATCGGGATACTCCCGCTCCAGCAGTTCCACGGCTTCGGCCGCCCGTTCGGTTTTCCGTTTCTTGGATTCTCGCATTTTCTATACCTCTACAGCACAAAGCGCCCGCAGAAATCCTGCGGGCGCCGCAGTTGGTCGAAAATCATGGGATCGTCTGGGCCGGCGACATGCGCGTCGGGCCAGACACACGACAAATCCCGCCAAAGCGGGATTTGTAGAGGGAATGTTAGAAGGGGGGCGTGCCCCTCTTCTACAGCTTGTCGACTTTGTCGACAAGCTGAGACGCCCGCAGAAATCCTGCGGGCGCCGGTGTTTCCAATTTTTCTATCAGGTGTATTCCGGATCGCATTCGCATTCGATGTAATTCTTTTCTTCCTTTTTCGCCCCCACAAACCGGTAAATCAGCACGGCGGCGCCGGCGGCGATGGTTATGACGGCGAACAGGCCGGCCAGGATATACAATACGTACTTCATCTTTTTCATCTGGAGCACCTCCAAACCATATTTTACCGCATATATCCCACAGGATATCTACTGCTATTGTACCCGCTTTCGTCTAAATTGTCAACCCGCCGGGGCAGGCAAAACACACCTTACATAAAGGGGGCGAAAAGGTGCAGGATGCTCTGCTTGAGCCGCATCCCAAGGGGGCGCCGCCGCCACTTGTCCAGCCGGATTTCCTCGCTTTTTTCCATAATCCGCAGGACGTCGGCCTTGATGTCCCCCACCACATCCATATTGCTGAACCAGGTGCCGCATTCAAAGTGAAAGTAAAAGCTGCGGAAATCCATGTTGACCGTGCCCACCGTGGCCACCCGGTCGTCGGAAACGAAAATTTTGGAGTGGATAAACCCGGGGGTGTACTCATAAATCCGCACCCCCGCCTCCAGCAGCTCCTCATAGCTGTACTGGGTGGCCGGGTGGACGTACCACTTGTCCCAGATTTTCGGAGTGATAATCCGCACGTCGATGCCCGACTTGGCGGCAAGGCAGAGCAGGGTGGTCATCTCGCTGTCCAGAATCAGGTAGGGGGTGGTGATGTAGACATACCGCTGGGCGGTGTTGAGAATCTGCATATAAAGCCCCTCGGCGGGATTCCGGTCGTTGAGGGGGCCGTCGCAGTAGGGCTGCACAAACCCCTCGGCCGGGGCCGGGCAGGAGGTCAGGCAGGGCCGGATATCCATTTTCCGGCGGGTTATGAAGGACCACATGGCGCAGAACATGGCCAGATAGCTGCGCACGGCGTCCCCCTTGAGGATAAAGGCGTTGTCCATCCAGTGCCCGTGGACGTGCCAGAGGTTGACGTATTCGTCCCCGATGTTGAAGCCGCCCGAGATGGCCGTCTTCCCGTCGATGATCACCATTTTCCGGTGGTTGCGGTTGTTCATGAATAAGTCCAGGGAGGGCCGCAGAGGGTTGAAAACCGACACCTGGATGCCCTCGGCCCTAAGTCCCTTGGCAAAGCCCCGGTACTGCCGGGTGCAGGAGCCGAAATCGTCGAAAATAATCCGGACGTCCACCCCGGCCGCCGCCTTCCTGGCCAGAATCTGGTGGACGCTGTCCCACATTTTGCCCTGGGCCAGGATGAAAAACTCGATAAAAATATAGTGCTCGGCCTTCTCCAGCTCCTCCAGCAGCCGGGGCCAGACCCTTTCCACCGGGGAAAAGTATTCGGCCGACGTGGCCGTGTAAACCGGGAAGCCGGATTCCCGCCGCAGGTACCGGGACTGCCGGGCATGGAGCATGTCCACAAATTCCAGCCGGGATTCCACCCGGGGGTCCTGGCGCAGGACGGGGCGGACCTCCTTTTCACAGCGGCGCATGCGCTTTTTCAGATGGGGAAAGACCCGGCCGCCGCCCCAGAACAGGTAGATGATGCCTCCCATCAGGGGGAAAATCAGGATAAAAAGCACCCACATGATTTTGTAGCTGGGGTTTTTGCGCTGGTTGACCACATAGATGACCATGCAGATGCTGACCGCTTCAAACAGGACATACAGCCAGATGGCCTTGTAGGACAAAAAATAGATACTGGCCACCAGTACAGCCAGCTGGATGCCGATGAGCAGGGCGATGAGAATGACCCGCACGGGCAGTTTGACGCCCCGTTTGTGCTGTTTTGCCATACCGTTTACTTCCGCCTTTCGGGTGGGGATACGGCCGGACCGGCCGGGAAAAATGCGGGTATACAGAAAGCGACGGCAAACCTGCCGCCGCATAGGCTGCGCCCTCCTCCAAAGGCCTTATCTTCGGAAGGCGGGCCTGCCTGTTATGATATATCCGCCGCCCAGTCGGGCATTTCGGGGGTGGGGGTGGTGCCGAACTGGTCGAAGGCATAGTCCACATTCAGCTCGCCGGCCAACTCCTCCCCGTCCAGCGCATAGCGGATGCCGATGGAGCTGGACAGTTCAGTGACAAACCCCTCCGCGTTGGAGCGGGCGGTGCAGACGTTGTAATCAACCCCTAAAGCCGATGGGTCAATTTCCAGCCGGTAGGGGGCCTCCTGCAGAAGGGCGGCTACCTTGTCCCGGGTCTTTTCGGGATCCAGGGTGAAGCTGTAGAGAATATCCGCCCCGTTTTGGGAGATATCCACATTGCTTATCATGCCGTCGGTCAAAGTTACATAAAAATCCGGCACGGGCAGCACCGGCTGGGCGCTGTCCACCGGGCCTTTCACTGCCGCCGTCCTGTTGTTGGCGGCGTTCAGAGAATCTTCCAGGGTTTCCTGGGAATAGAGCAGGCCGTTTTCCAGATAGGTAACCCGGTCCTCCCATCCCAGGGAGCTGGCCGTTTCGGTCCGGTAGGCGGCCTCCACCGTCTGCAGCTGGACGGGGGTCTTCTCCCCGTCGGCCGACTGCAGGGACTCGTGGGTGGATACCATCTCCACCTCGCCCACCAGCAGGGAGCGGGTGGCCGTGCGCTGGAAATTCTTTTGTTCGTTGGTGGCCTTCAGGGCCTGCACCAGAGACCGGCGCACGGCGGAAACGCCCGAGGGCAGGACCGCCGCATCGTAGGCCTGCGCACCCGGCGCCGGCGCCTGGGACGGCGGCTGGGGAGAGGCCGTCTGGCTGGCGGGCTGGAGGGATTCCATATATAATGTGCCCGAAACCTGGCCGCTGCCGTTGCAGCCGGCAAAGCACAGGGAGGCCAGCAGGCTGCAGAGAAGGGCCGCAGCCATCCGTTTGCCTGTTTTTCCGCGCATTCCATGCAGCCCCCTTTCCTTAGGTCTTGAGCAGAATAAACGAAATTCTCTTTTATTATAAGCCCTGGTTCTACAGGATTCAAATTACAATGTTGTAACCCGTCACTTTCCTGTGGAATCTGCTGCCTGTGTCCCCCATAAATCCGGCCCGGCCGCTGAAAAAGGCGGAAAAACAATTGACTTTAGCGTGCTACTATGGTATTATACTGCCATGCAGAAAAGGATAGAGGGGTGTTATGTCAAATGAAAAAGATTTTTGCGGCGGCCCTGTCGGCCGTCATGCTGCTCACCGTGGCCCTGGGGGGCTGCGGCCAGAGCAACGCCGACGCCAAGTATGTGATTCTGGACGAGGCCCTGGCCGATGAGCAGTACGTCATCGGCTTCCGAAAGGACGATTTATCCTTAAAGGAAGAGGTCAACAAGATCCTCAGCGACATGAAGGCCGACGGCTCTTTGGGCGAAATCAGCACCAAGTGGTTCGGCTCGGACGTGACCACCGTGCCCGAGACCTACGAGAAGGCTGAAACCACCGACGACAGCCTGCAGCAGGTCAAGGACAAGGGCGTGCTGGTGCTGGGCCTGGATGATTCCTTCCCGCCCATGGGCTACCGGGACGACGACCAGAACATTGTGGGCTTTGACATCGACGTGGCGACGGCTGTCTGCGAGCGCATGGGCGTGGAGCTGCAGCCCCAGCCCATCAAGTGGAGCTCCAAGGAAATGGAGCTGGAGACCGGCAATGTGGACTGCCTGTGGAACGGCTTTACCTACAGCGAGGAGCGGGCTGAGGCCATGGCCCTGTCGGCGCCCTACATGACCAACCGGCAGGTTGTGGTCACCCTGGATACCAAGGGCGTGAACAGCCTTTCCGACCTGGAAGGCAAGGAACTGGTGCTGCAGGGCGGATCCACGGCGGTGGATGCCCTGGATGCCCATCCCGAGGTCAAGGACACCCTGCTCAACGGCCGGGGCACCGAGGTGGATGACAACGTCACCGCCCTGCTGGATTTGAAGACCAGCAGCGCATCCGCCGTGCTCATGGACGAGGTTGTGGCCCGGTACTATATCAACACCCTGTCGGCCGAATAAGACAGCCGGCGGCGGTACAGCCAAGCAGTAAGCCTGTTAAGCGGGGACTTCCCTTTGGGAACGCCCCCGCTTTGTGCGCATGCGGAACGAACAAATCACCTGCGGCCCGGCCGCCGGAATCGGGAGGTACCCTATGTCGCTTGAAGAAATCGGAAAACTGATTATCCAAATGCTGCTGGACAGCCGCACCACCCTGGCCCTCTTTGCCCTGACGGCCCTGTTCGCCCTGCCTTTAGGGCTGCTGGTGGCCTGCGGGCGCATGTCCAGGATTCGGGTGATCCAGTGGGTGGTGCGGGCCTATCTGCTGATTATGCGGGGCACGCCCCTGATTTTGCAGCTGATTTTCTTTTATTTTATGCCCTCCTACATATTCGGCCAGAGCCTGCCCCGGTTCTGGGCGGCGGTGCTGGCCTTCTCTCTCAATTATGCCGCCTATTTCGCCGAAATATACCGGGGCGGCATCGAAGCGGTACCGGTGGGGCAGCGGGAGGCCGCGTCGGTGCTGGGCTTTTCCAGGGGCCAGACCTTCGGCCGCATCATCCTGCCCCAGGTTATCAAGCACATCCTGCCCCCCATGGGCAACGAATTCATGGTGCTGGTCAAGGATACCGCCCTGGCCCAGACCATCGGCGTCATGGAGATTTTCCGGCTGGCCAATACCTCGGTATCCTCCAACGCTTCCCTTATCCCCATTTTTGTGGCGGGGGTCTTTTATCTCGTCATGAACGCCATTGTGTCCAAGGGCTTCTCCATCGCCGAGAAGAAGCTGGACTACTACAAATAACCCCGGCCCAAGGAGGAAAAACATATGGATAAGCAAATCAAAGCCCCCCTGCTTACCATGCAGGGCGTCTGTAAATCCTTCGGTAAGCTGGAGGTGCTTAAGGGCATCAGCCTGACGGTATCCCAAGGGGAAGTGGTGGCGGTCATCGGGCCTTCGGGCTCGGGCAAGTCCACCCTGCTGCGCTGCGCCACCCTGCTGGAGCATATCGACAGCGGCTGCATCCGGTACGGCGATTTGACCATGGCCGAGGGGTCTCCCGCGGTCTACGCCGACAAGCAGACCCTGCAGAAAATCCGCACCCAGTTCGGGCTGGTATTTCAGAATTTCAACCTGTTTCCCCATTTTTCGGTGCTGCGCAACCTGACCGAAGCGCCGGTGCGGGTGCTGGGGCAGCCGAAGGAGGAGGCCGAGGTGAGTGCCGGCCGGCTGCTGGAAAAGGTTGGGCTGGCCGACCGGGCCGACGCCTATCCGTATCAGCTTTCGGGGGGACAGCAGCAGCGGGTGGCCATCGCCCGGGCCCTGGCCCTAAATCCCGGCCTATTGTTTTTCGACGAGCCCACCAGCGCCCTGGATCCGGAGCTGACGGGGGAAATCCTCAAGGTTATCCGGTCTTTGGCGGCCGACCACATGACCATGGTTATCGTAACCCACGAAATGGCCTTTGCCCGGGATGTGGCCGACCGGGTTATCTTCATGGACGGGGGCGTCATCGTGGAGGAGGGCCTGCCGGAAGAGGTGTTGGGCCGGCCCAGGAACGAGCGCACCCGGGCCTTCCTGGAACGTTTCAACCAGGGCTGATAAAAGAAAAAGTTTTCGGCCGCCTTTTACAAAAGGCGGTGGGGCGCCGGGGTAAAACCCCGGCTCGCGTCCCGCAGGACGCGAAACCCTTTTGGCACAGGGAACCTCCGGCGAGGGTTCCCCGATGCAGCGCTTTGCGCTGCATAAGGTTATACAAGAAAGCAGGCACACACCGGTGAAAAGGTGTATGCCTGCTTTTTCGCTTGTGCCGGCGCGGTGTCGGCTCGGCGCTTCTGCGCTTCTAATCCTCCTTGGACTGCAGGGCGTCGTAGCCGGTCTCGCCGGTGCGGATTTTTACGGCGTCGGTGATGGCGTAGGTGAAAATCTTGCCGTCGCCTACTTCCCCGGTGCGGGCTATCTCCTGGATTTTCCCGATGGTCTTCTCCTTCCATTCCTCGGAGGAAACCACAATCTCCAGCTTGATCTTGGGCAGCAGGGTGGCGTCCACCTCCTGGCCGCGCACCACCGTCTTGTAGCCCCGCTGGACGCCGAAGCCCATCACCTGGTAGACCGTCACGCCGTTAATCCCGATTTCGTGGAGGGCTTCCTTGACGTCCTCCAGCTTTTCCTCCCGGATAATGGCTTCTACCTTATACATCATGTCGGTATGTCCTCCCTTCCTCAGTCAAGGCCGTTAAACGACGGATAGGCCTGCTCGCCATGCTGCGTCATATCCATGCCCACCAGCTCTTCCTTGGACTCCACCCGCAGCTTGGTGAAAATCCGGGTGATGCCCACGCAGATAAGCGTGCCGACCACGGCTACGGCAATGGTCACCACAATGCTGATGAGCTGGGCCGCAAACAGCCGGGTTTCGCCGAAGACCAGGCCGTTCCACTGGGCCACGGAGTTGATGTCCGACCGGGCGAAGAGGCCGGTGGCGATGCCGCCCCAGATACCGCCGATGCCGTGGCAGCCAAAGGCGTCCAGCGCGTCGTCAATCTTCAGCTTCTTCTTCAAGAAGTTCATCATGAAGTAGCACAGGGGGCTGACCACCGCGCCGGTGATGATGGACGACCATACCGGTACAAAGCCGGCGCCGGGGGTGATGGCTACCAGACCTACCACCAGGCCGGTGGAGGCGCCCACCAGAGTGGGCTTGCCGTCCTTGATGACGTCGATGAGCATCCAGACAAGCAATGCCGTGCCGGAGGACAGGGCCGAGGTCAGGAAGGCGTGGGCCGCCAGGCCGCCCGCCCCCAGAGCCGAACCGGCGTTAAAGCCGAACCAGCCGAACCACAGCAGGGCCGCGCCCAAAAAGACGAAGGGGATGTTGTGCACCCGGTAGGAGGTGTGCCCCATACCCCGCCGCCGTCCCAGAATGAGGGCCAGCACCAGGCCGCTGACGCCCGAGCTGATGTGTACCACGTTGCCGCCGGCAAAGTCCACCGAACCGATTTCCGCCAGGAATCCGCCCGAACCCCATACCATGTGGGCCATGGGATAGTAAACCAGCAGGCTCCACAGGGCGATGAAAAGAAACAGCGCCTTGTACTTCATGCGGCCGGCCACCGAGCCGGTGATAAGGGCCGGCGTAATCATGGCGAACATCATCTGGAAGACCACAAAGGTCAGGGACGAGAGCGACGGCGCGTAATCCAGCGCCTCGTTAAAGTCCAGGCCGTTGAGACAGATGTACTCCAGCCCGCCGATGACGCCGCCGTGGTCCGCCCCAAACGCCAGGGAAAACCCGAACAGCACCCACATCACAACCGACAGCCCCATGATGCCCGCGCAGGCCATCATGGTATTGACCACGTTTTTCCGCCGCACCAGGCCGCCGTAGAAGAAGGCCAGGCCGGGGGTCATGATGAATACCAGGCTCGCGCAAATCAGGATAAAGCCGTTGTCGCCCATGTTCATACCTATCATCCTCTCTCAAAAAAAATAAAAAGAAAAAGGCGTTCCAAAACCTGGAACGCCTTTGTTCGCCCTTATTATAGCAGGGTGGTCAGTCCGATGCAACCCCTTTTCCGGCAGCCCCGCAAGATTTGGGTATTTTGAGGCAAATCCATTGCCGGCGAGCAGGATTTTTATGCTTTATGAAGCGCCTTGCTGTGAGCCGCCGGCCGCGCTGACATTGCAAATGCAATAAAATGCAAAAAAGCATGCTACAATATGCAATGTCAATAGATAAAATGCACAAGAATTCGCCGGGAATTTCTGTAGCATTGCGCGTTGTTTTGACAAATGGAAATTGGTATTATTATAGTATCCCACTGTTATCCTGGTATTAAAGGAGGTACATAAATATGGGGAAGAGAAATCGAATGCGGGGCGGACGCCGTTTGGTGGCTTCCGTCCTGACCGCCAGCATGGTCTTTTCCATGCTGCCGATGGGCGGCGCACTGCTGGCCTCGGCCGAGGGCGGGTCAAGTACACCTATCCGCTATGAGATGGAGGATCTCCTCGCGGATGGGAAGATTGCCATGCATACGGTGACGGCCAGCGATAAAGGCGAGGAAGTTGCCGTGGAGGCCACCGGTACGGATGCCAATCCCAGCGGCGGCACCTATTGCAATGTGCATTTTTACAAAGAGGGTAATTACATCACCATGACGCTGGACAACATCCCCGAAACCGGCCTGTACCGGGTTACCATGGCCGTGATGGGGGTGTAGGAGTACAATACATATTGGACAAGTGAATAAAAAAGGATGAAGGATACGACCTCATCAGTTATAGTTGAAGTTGCAGAAAACAACAAAACGAGAGGGGGCCATATCCTTCATGAGCAAGAGTATAACACAAGACATGGCGTATCGGCAATCCCTGATGAAGTACGCGGAGAAATACGGCGTCAGCCGGGCCAGCCGGAAGTATAACAAGAGCCGGTCGTATATCTACTTTTGGAAGAAACGCTGGGACGGCAGAGCAGAATCCCTGGTTTGCCAGTCC
>CAJFVX010000033.1 GCA_904420585.1 Candidatus Howiella intestinavium
CCAGAATCAAACAGAGAAGATCTTTGGAGTTGACGACATAATTGATATTATGTCGTCAATATTTTTTGTATCCGTTCTAAACAGCTGCACTGCCGGCTGCCGCTTTCCATGGTGTAAATCCGGGTGGTATTGATGCTGCTGTGGCCCAGAAGATCCGCCAGCCGCACAATATCCTTTTCCACCGCATAAAAAATGCGGGCAAACAGATGGCGCAGGTTATGGGGAAACACCTTCTGGGACGCCACTCCGGCCCGCCTGCACAACGCTTTCATATCCCGCCAGATGTTGCTCCGGTTCAGCGGGTGCCCGCTGCGGGTTACAAATACCGGCCCTGTCCGTATGCCGGATTCCCTTATATACCTTTTCAGCATCTGCCTGACAGGCACGGGAAGCAGAATAATCCGCATTTTGTTTTTGCAGTTTACCACTGCTTTTCCCGCCTGCACGGCCTCTACGGTAATATATTTCAGTTCGCTGACCCGGATGCCCGTTCCGCAGATGGTCTGCAGGATATATGACATCCGGCTCTCTCCGGCGGCCTCTATCAGACGCCTGTACTCTGTTTTGGTCAGTTCTTTTTCCTCTCCTATAAAAATCCGGCGCTGTATCTTCAGCAGGCGGACACAGCAGCTTTGCAGCCCCAAAAACCGAAAAAAACAGTTGAGCGCCGCCAGCATGGAGTTGACGCTGGCCGGCGCGTACCGCTCTGTCAGGAAGGCCTTATACCCAATCACCGTCGTCTTGTCCGCCGGTTCATCCCCCAGATACGCCAGAAAGCTGCGGACGTCCCGCAGGTATTTCTCTATGGTGGCGCGGCTTTTTTCTTCCTCCTGCAGATGCACCGCAAAGCGCGGCAGCGCGTCATCCGGTATTTTTTGCCTCATTTTCCCTTGCCTCCTAAAGGATATATTTTTATTTAGTTTATCCGTTTATCTTAATATATCCTTTACAGGGCAAAAACTGTCACCCGCAAGATGCATAAAAGGAGCAAGGCCTTGGCAGCCTTGCCCCTTTTATGTTCACTTAATTCAGGCGATTTCGTGCTGATGCCCCGTCTCCATAGGCAGGGTCAGAGTCTTGGGCTTGCGGGCCGGATTCTCCTGCAGCACCGGCGGCGTCCCATTTCGCACCGTGTCGGCCGTGATGGTCACCTTTTCCACCCGGTAATTGGAGGGGATGTCAAACATGAGCTTCTGCAGAACCCCTTCAATAATCGAGCGAAGGCCCCTGGCGCCCGTCTTGCGCTCGATGGTCTTCTGGGCGATGGCCACCAGGGCCTCCGGCTCAAACTCCAAATCCACATCGTCCATCTTAAACAGGGCCTGGTACTGCTTGATGACCGAATTTTTGGGTTCCTTCATAATCCGTACCAGGGAATCCACATCCATGCCGTCCAGGGTGGTCACCACCGGCAGACGGCCTACCAGTTCGGGGATGAGGCCGTACTTGACCAAATCCTGGTGGGTGGCCTGCTTGATAAGGGTTTCGGCCTCCAGGCTCTGCTTGGACTTGACGTCCGCCCCGAATCCCAGGCTGCTGCCCCCCAGACGCCGCTCGATAACCTGCTCGATGCCGTCAAAGGCGCCGGCGCAGATAAAGAGGATGTGGGTGGTGTCCAGCTGGATAAACTCCTGCTGGGGATGCTTCCGGCCGCCCTGGGGCGGCACGTTGGAGACCGTGCCCTCCAAAATCTTCAGCAGGGCCTGCTGCACCCCTTCGCCGCTGACGTCCCGGGTGATGGAGGGGTTCTCCGACTTGCGGGCGATTTTGTCGATTTCATCCACGTAAATAATGCCGTGCTCGGCCTTCTCGATGTCGTAATCAGCTGCCTGGATCAGGCGCAGGAGGATGTTCTCCACATCCTCGCCCACATAACCGGCCTCGGTCAGGGTGGTGGCGTCGGTAATGGCGATGGGGACATCCAGAATCCGGGCCATGGTCTGGGCCAGCAGGGTCTTGCCCACGCCGGTGGGACCCAGCATGAGGATATTGCTCTTGCCCAGTTCCACGTCGGTGGTATCCCCCAGAAAGATGCGCTTATAATGGTTGTACACCGCCACGGACAGGGCGATTTTCGCCTCCTCCTGGCCGATGACATATTCGTCCAGCTTGGCCTTCAGCTCGGCCGGCTTGGGCAGCCGGAAATCGCTGTGGGCGCTCTTTTTGCCCCGCCGCCGGGGACGGGGGTCTTCCTCATTGATGATGGCGTTGCATACGTCGATGCACTCATCACAGATAAAAACGCCCGGGCCGGCTACCAGCCGCGCCACCTCGTCCTGGGTCTTGCCGCAGAAGGAGCAGCGGATGGTTGTTCCTTTTTCGTCGCTTGGCATGTGTCAGCCTTCACCTCATTTTATTTGTACAAAAAGGGCAGCCGCGGCTGCGGAGCTGCGATTGCCCTCTTTTTTCTCATTACCGCGTGGTGATAACCTGGTCGATAAGGCCGTACTTGGCGGCCTCCTCGGCGGACATGAAGTTGTCCCGCTCGGTATCCCGCTCGATGACCTCCAGCGGCTGGCCGGTCTGCTCGGACAGGATGGTATTCAAGGTCTTCCGGGTCTTGGCGATGTGGTCGGCGTGGATCAGAATATCCGTGGCCTGGCCCTCGGCCGAACCCAGGGGCTGATGGATCATGATTTCGCTGTGGGGCAGGGCGAACCGCTTGCCCTTGGTGCCGGCGGCCAGCAGGAAGGCCCCCATGCTGGCGGCCATGCCCTGGCAGATGGTGCGGACGTCGCACTTGATATACCGCATGGTGTCGAAAATCGCCATGCCGGCCGAGACTGAACCGCCCGGGCTGTTGATGTAAAAGCTGATATCCTTATCCGGATCCTGCCCTTCCAGGTAGAGCATCTGGGCCACTATGAGGCTGGCCGTGGTATCGTTCACCTGGTCGTACAGCATGATGATGCGGTCGTTGAGCAGGCGGGAAAAGATATCGTAAGAACGCTCGCCCCGGCTGGTCTGCTCCACAACATAGGGTACCAAACTCATATCCATTGTCATGCACCTCCAAAAAGGGAAATGGGAAGATTGCCCGATTCGCCTGCCGGGTCATGCCCTGCAGGCCCCTCGGGCAATCGGCAATTGTTATATAGTATGCGCCGATGGAAAAAAGTTAAACCCAAAGAAAGGAAGAAAGAACATTTCCTTCGCAGAAACCGGCGACATGTGCGTCGGTTTCTGCACACAACAAATCCTGCATGCAGGATTTGTCGGGGTGATGTTAGAAGAGGGGCGCGCCCCTCTTCTACAGCTTGTCAGCATCGCTGACAAGCTGTCCTATTCTTCCTCTTTTTTCTCCTCGGCCTTCTTGGTGGTCCGCTTGCGGGTGGTCTTGGGCTTGTCCTCAGCCTTCTTCTCCGCCTTGGCATCGGTCACCTTGGCGCTCTCCTTGACCAGATCCACCGCCTTGCTGACCGACAGATCCTTCACGACTTCCTTCTCGGGAATCGCCGCCTTTACCCGGTCCACATCCACGCCGTAGTTCTCGGCCAGCCGCTTGTACTCGGCCTCCAGCTCCTCGGCGGTGGGAGCAATCTTCTCCAGCTCGGCAATCTTCTCCAGGGCCAGGCGGACCTTCACCTGCCGCTCAGCCTGGGGTCGGAAGTTCTTGCGGAAATCCTCTTCCGTGCTGCCGGTGTACTGCATATACAAATCCAGGTTCATCCCCTGGGACTGGAGGCGGTAGTCGAAGTCGCGCAGGTTGTCGTCCACCCGGCGCTCGAACATAACCTCGGGAATCTCGGCCTTCATGCCCTCGATGAGCTTGTCGATAAGCTGGTTCTCTACGGCATTGTCGGCTTCCTTCTCCTTGCGCTCCACGATCTTCTTCTTGGTATCCTCCCGCAGCTCGGCCAGGGTGTCAAACTCGCTGACATCCTTGGCGAACTCGTCGTCCATCACGGGCAGCTCCCGCTTCTTAATCTCGTGCAGCTTCACCTTGAAGACAGCCGCCTTGCCCTTCAGCTGCTCGGCGTGATAGTCCTCGGGGAAGGTCACGTTGATTTCAAATTCCTCGTCGGTCTTGTGGCCTATGACCTGCTCCTCAAAGCCGGGGATAAACTGGCCGGAACCCAGGGTCAGGGAATAGGATTCGCCCTTGCCGCCCTCAAAAGCCACGCCGTCCACAAAGCCCTCGAAGTCGATGACAACGATATCATCCTTCTCGGCCGGCCGATCCTCCACCGTGACCATGCGGGAATTCCGCTCGGCCAGACGGTTCATCTCGGCGTCCACGTCGGCGTCGGTGGCCTCGGCACTGGGCCGCTGGGCTTCCAGGCCCTTGTACTCGCCCAGTTCCACCTCGGGCTTGACGGTGACGGTGATCTTCAGCTCCACGCCGTCCTTGCCGATGGAGGTCACGTCGGTGTCGATCTTATCGCCCACCAGCTCCAGGCCGGCCTCTTCCACAGCGGATTCCACGGCGTCGGGATAGACAATATTTAAAGCATCCTCATAGAAAACCTGCTCGCCGTAGTACTTCTCGATGATGCTGCGGGGAGCGTGGCCCTTGCGGAAGCCGGGAACATTCATCCTCTTTACATTCTTGCGGTAGGCCTTCTGGATAGCGTCCTGAAAGGCCGCGCCGTCGATGGAAATCTCCAGCTCGTACCGGTTGGTCTCCACCTTATTGGAACTCTTCAAACTCATGTTTATACCTCCGTCTTTTGATTACATCAACGATAATCATAAATATACCACAATCCGCCTGCTTTTTCCATAGTATTTTTATCAGCAAACAGACAGTTTTTCCCTACAACATTTGTGCATATTCCGCCTTTTTTCTGCAGATACAGGATTCAGCGCACCAGCACCGGCGTAAACTGCACGCAGTCGCAGGACACCAGCTGGAACCGGATGCCCTCATACAGGCCGTTTACCGCCTTGATGGCTGCCGGGCCGTGGACGTGGCCGTAATACACCCGGCGGATTTCGTGGCGCACCAGCACCTGGAAAATTTCCTCGCAGACCCGGTCGTCGTAGACCGGCGGATAGTGAAGAAACGCCACCGGCTCCAGGCCGGTTTCCTCGGCGGCCCGGATGGAAGTTTCCAGCCGGCCGGCCTCCCGGAGGATAATCTTCTTGTCGCCGCTCTCGGCGTCGAAAAACCAGCCCCTGGTGCCGCAGACGCAGACATCCCCCACCGGCTGGGCGTTGTTGTGGACAAACCGCAGGGTGGTAAAGCCTTTTTCGGCAAAGAAATTTTCCATCTTCCGCATGGTGCACCACCACAGGTCGTGGTTGCCCTTCAGCAGCAGCTTCTGTCCCGGCAGGCTGTGGATATAGGCGAAGTCGGCCGCCGTATCCTCCAGCTTCAGCGCCCAGGACAAATCCCCCGGCAGGACCACCGTATCCTCGTCGGTGACGATTTTTTTCCAGTTTGCAGATATGCGTTCCACATAATTGTCCCATCCCCGGAAAACGTCCATGGGCTTGTCCGCGGACAGGGACAAATGCAGGTCGGCCAAAGCAAATAAAGCCATATGTACCTCTTTCGCCGCGCCGGGCGCGGCTTTTTGTTTCAATGCCAAAAATTATCTCGCAAGCTGCGATGGAAAAGGGACAAAATAAGGACGGCCCAAAAGGCCGGCTGCGTTTGCGTTTCTCGTCTGCCTGCGGATAGTTTTCCCCTTTCTATCCGGCGGACGAGAAAGTCCGCCGGGCTGCATACGGCAACGGCCGCTGTATGAACAGTTCCGCAGGCCGATTTTTGAAGGAGCGTTCAAAAATGGAAAACAGCAAGAATGGCTGCGGCGCCAAGAAGATCCAGGGCATCAAGTGCGAAGTGACCAACTGCGTCTACCACGCGCCTGAACACGGCTGCAACGCCGGCTGCATCACGGTGGGCCCCGGCCCCTGCAGCGCCTGCTCTGACACCAACTGCAGCACCTTCAAAGCGAAATAACCCAGTGAATATTGCCTGCGAATGCCCGGCTGTGTTATGCAGCCGGGCATTCCTTTTTTATTTTATCCCGTTACCGGATACCCAGGCGGTTATAGACCACATCCAGCATATGCTCCCGCTCGCAGTCGGTGTCAAACCGTACCGTGCGGCCCTTGAGGCCGGCCAGGGGGCCGGGGATTTTCCAGCCGGTGGCCTCGTGGAGCTTATCCACCATCTCAAATTCGCTGCCTTGGGCCTTGTCCGGCGCCAGGGCGTCCAAGACGCTTGCGGCGAACTTGAAGGGGCTGGCGGTGGAGGCGATGACGGCCGGCCGGCCGCTTCCCGTCTGCTGCTTATATTTTTCGTACACGCCCACGGCCACGGCCGTATGGGTGTCGCAGAGATAGCCCTTCTTTTCATAGACTTCCCGGATGACCGCCTTGGTCTCGGTATCGTCGCAGCAGCCGGCCCAGAAGAGTTCCCGCAGCCGGTCGGCGATGTCCCCATCCACCGTATACCGGCCGGTATCGCTCAACGCCTGCATCCAGCCGGATACCTTCTTATCGTCCCGGCCGGTCATGTGATACAGCAGCCGCTCCAGGTTGCTGGAGACCAGGATATCCATGGAGGGGGAGATGGTGGTGTAGAACTGCCGGTTCCGGTCATAGGTGCCGGTGGTCAGGAAATCGGTGAGCACGTTGTTGGCGTTGGAGGCACAGACCAGCCGGGCGATGGGCACGCCCATGCACTTGGCATAGTAGGCCGCCAGGATGTTGCCGAAGTTGCCGGTGGGCACCACCACGTCGAACCCGTCGGACAAATCCGCCCCCTGGTTCACAAGGTCGCAGTAGGCCGATACATAGTAGACCACCTGGGGCACCAGCCGTCCCCAGTTGATGGAGTTGGCGCTGGAAAAGGCCATATTGTGAGCGGCCAGCTTTTCCCCCACCGCCGGGTCGGTGAATATCTTTTTCACGCCGGTCTGGGCGTCGTCAAAATTGCCCCGGATGGCCGCCACAAAGACATTGGCCCCCTCCTGGGTGGTCATTTGCAGCTTCTGCATGGGGCTGACCCCGTCCTCCGGGTAAAAGACCAGGATTTCGGTATCCGGCACGTCCTTAAAGCCCTCCAGGGCCGCCTTGCCCGTGTCTCCGGAGGTGGCCACCAGAATGACCGTCTTCTTCCCGTCCCCCATCTTTTTGGCCGAACGGGTCAGCAGGTGGGGCAGGATTTGCAGGGCCAGGTCCTTGAAGGCACAGGTGGGCCCGTGCCACAGTTCCAGGATATGGACGCCCTTTTCCAGCTGCACCAGCGGGGCGGGCTGGTCGTCGTCAAACCGGCCGCCGGTATAGGCCCCGGCCACCGAATCGGCGATTTCCCCGTCGGTGAAATCAGTGAGGAACCGGGACAGAATCAGCCGGGCCCGGCCGGCGTAATCGGCCCCACGCAGGGCGTCGAAATCGGCATCGGACAGCCGGGGCATGTCGGCCGGCACGTACAGGCCGCCCTCGGGGGAAATGCCCCTGGCGATGGCGGCGGCAGCGGATACATCCGCGCCGCTGTTGCGGGTGCTGTTGTAACGCATAATAGACCTCCCCGGGGAAGCTGCTTCCCCTATTTTCCAGGGCCGCCCGATGCGGGCCGCCCGCAGTTTTCCTTTTCTATACTACCCTATCCCGGCAGTTTTGTCAAAACATTCGTGACATAACGCCAGCCGTTTTCCCAAAAGATTTTGCGCAGCAGGCCCTCGTCCAGCCCCTTGTCCAAAAGATATGCCCAAAGCCGCGGGACTTTCTCCAAACCGGAAAGAGGGCGGGCCATGTCCGCCCCGTCGAAATCGCTGCCGATGGCAAGGCAGTTTTCCCCGCCCAAATCCAGGAAGTGGGAAAGGTGCAGGTAAAACCGTTCATAGACCTCCCCCTCCCCCAAAAAGGCGGGGTAAAAGCAGAGGCCCACAAGGCCTCCCCTGTCCCGCAAGGCGGCAAACTGGGCATCGGTCAGGTTGCGGGGGTGGTTATACACCGCCCGGCTGGCCGTATGGCTGGCCAGGGGATACCGGCTGATGGGCAGAATCCCGGCAAAGCTCCGGTCGTTGAGGTGGGACAAATCCACCATCATCCCCAGCTGGTTCATCCGCTCCACCACCTGCCGCCCGAAGAGGGTGAGGCCCTCCGCCGACTGGCAGCCGCCGGCGATGGCGTTGGCCCCGTTCCAGGTGAGGGTCAGCATCCGCACCCCGGCCCGGTGGATTTTGTCCAGATAGGAGAGTTTCCCCTCCAGCACCCTGCCGCCCTCCACCGCCAGCAGGGCCGCAGCCCGGCCCTGTCCCAGGGCGTTTTCCATGCCGCCGGCCGTAACGCAAAGGGAGATTTCCCGCCGGTTGGCGTTCAGTTCTTTCTTGGCGTTGGCCAGCGCCTCCTTAAAAAGGGCAAAGGAGCCGCCGGGGGGCAGGCCGTCGGGAATCCAGATGGCAAAGGTCTGGCACCAGCGGGAAAACTTCCGCCCCTCCCCCACCGATACGGCCAGCCGGTTCCGGCGCAGGGGGGCCGACTGCAAAAGGCATTCGTAGAGGGTATCGCAGTGCAAATCAAAATAATCCATAGGCGTCCTCCAGCCAAAAGGCGTTGGGAATGTGATGGATTTCGGCTTCCGCCGCCCCGCCCTGCCGGAAAACTTCTACGATGTCAAAACGGGGCTGCAATTTTGTGGGGTGTTTCAGCAGATAGGCCACGGCCGTGCGCATAATTTTCTTCTGCTTTGCCGGGCCCACCGCCTCGGCCGGACGGCCCAGGCTGCCCCTTCCTCTCGTTTTGACTTCCACAAACAATATATATTTTTCGTCGGCCGCAATCATGTCGATTTCGCCGTAGCGGCTGTGATAGTTGCGGCAGAGAATGGCAAATCCCGCCTTTTCCAGATAGGCCGCCGCAGCCGCCTCTCCCTTATCGCCGATGCTTTTGGCCCCGGCGCCGCCCCGATTTTCCATGCCTACGCCCCCAGGATTTTTTTCAGGAAGCTGGGGCGGTGGATGGGACAGGGGCCAAAGGCCTTGATGGCTTCCACGTGGGCCTTGGTGCCGTAGCCCTTGTGCTTTTCGAAGCCGTACTGGGGATAGGCCGCCGCCTGCTCCAGCATGTACCGGTCACGGGTGACCTTGGCCAATATGGACGCGGCGGCCACCGAGGCCGACAGGGCATCCCCCTTCACCAGCGTCCGGGCAGGGATGGGCAGCCCCGCCGGCAGGCGGTTGCCGTCGATAAGGGCAAAGTCGGCCGCCGGTTCCAGCTGGGCCACCGCCCGCTCCATGGCCAGAAAGGTGGCCTGCAATATATTGAAGGTTTCGATTTCCTCCACGCTGGCAAAGGCGATGCCGTAAGCCACCGCCGCCTCCCGGATGGGGTCGTACAGGGCCTCCCGCTTCTTTTCGGTGAGCTTTTTGGAGTCGTTTAGCCCTTCTATCCCACAGTCCGCAGGCAGGATAACCGCCGCCGCACAGACCGGGCCGGCCAGGGGCCCCCGGCCGGCCTCGTCCACGCCGCAGATATGCAGATACCCGGCGGCGGCCGCCTCCTTCTCATATGTAAAATCCGGCATTCCGCCGCCTCCTTTTTCCGGTTACCCTTCCGGCCACTCCAGGGATATGCGGCCCAATTTGCCGCTGCGGAATTCGTCCAGCAGGATGGCCGCCGCCCGGGCGGTATCCACCTCGCCGCCGCTGATAAACATGCGCCGCCGCTCCCCGATGGCAGTGAGCATGGCATAGCCCCAGCGGATTTCCTTTCCGTCGGTGCCGCCCGTATCCTCTGCAAGGAGCATATCATCCTCTTCCAAGGGAATATCCGCCGGGGAGAAGCCGTACCGTTCCTGCAAAAGGGAGGCGTACCGCCGGCCGAGATAGGCCAGCAGGGCTGCCGCCAGGGTCTCGGTATCCACCACCTGGTCCTTGATGGCCCCCGTGAAGGCCAGCCGCTCCCCCACCGCCGGGTCGTCAAACTTGGGCCAGAGGACGCCGGGAGTGTCCAGCAGCTCCAGGTCGTCGGCAACCTTGAACCACTGGTTGCCCCGGGTCACCCCCGGCCGGTCCTCCACCTTGGCCCGGCTGCCGCCGGCCAGGCGGTTGATAAAGGAGGATTTCCCCACGTTGGGGATGCCCACCACCATAACCCGCAGGGGCTTGCCCTCCATGCCCTTTTTCCGATACTGCTCCAGCCGGTCGGCCAGCAGCTGCCGGACGGCCGGGCGGAATTCCCGCAGGCCCCGGCCGGTCTTGCAGTCCACCTGCATAGGCAGGATCTTTTCGGATTTATACTTCTGCATCCAGGCCGCCGTGGCCGCAGGGTCGGCCAAATCGGCCTTGTTGAGGAGGATAAGGGCGGGTTTGCCCGCTAAAATACCCGCCAGCTCCGGGTTCCGGCTGCTGGCGGGTATCCGCGCGTCCACAATCTCCGCCACCGCATCCACTAAGGAGAGGCTCTCCCCTATCTTCCGCCGGGTCTTGGCCATATGCCCGGGGAACCATTGGATGTTCTGCGCATGGCTCATATTACGATAAACCTCCAAACGAACCAAAGGGCAGGATGCGGAAGACCGCATGCCCCAGCACATACCGCTCGTCTATCATGCCGATTTCGGAGGAGCGGCTGTCCAGCGAATTGTTCCGGTTGTCCCCCATGACGAAGATGCAGCCCTCCGGCACGGTCTGGGGAAATTCCACGTCGTAGTGCAGGTTGGTGGGGGTATTGATGTAGGGTTCATCCAGCACCTGGCCGTCCACCGTCACCACGCCGGTGTCAAAATCGATGTCGACCGTCTGCCCCTCGGTGGCGATGACCCGCTTGATAATGGGCTCATTGTCCCGGGTGCTGACCTGGTTCTCATCGTTGGTATAGTTCCGGGAGATCACCACAATATCCCCCTGGGAGGGGGTGTAAAACAGATTGCTGATGATAACCCGGTCCCCTTCATGCAGGGTTTCCAGCATGGAATTGCCCTGGACGCCCACAATCCGGAAGACCAGGGTAAAGAGGATCACCACGGCGATGAGGGTCACCACAATGGCGTCCATCCATTCGTACAATTCCCCTACCAAGCTCCGTTTGGGCTTCTGGGGGCGGGGGCCGCCGGCGGGTTCCACAGCCTCTTCCGGCTCCAGCCAGCTCTCCTCGTCCTCCAGGGCCTCAGACAGCCAATCCGGCTGTTCGTTCATCCCAATCACCTTCCCTTACCCGGAAACGCCGGGAATTCCCCGGCGCCAAATAGCAGAAGGGGGACAGAACCTGTCCCCCTCCCATACCGTTCCTCGTATTTTAGCCGATCTGCTCCTTGACCTTGGCAGCCTTACCCACGCGATCCCGCAGATAGTACAGCTTGCTGCGGCGGATCTTACCCTTGCGGACAGTCTCCACCTTGGCAACATTGGGGGAATGCACGGGGAATACCCGCTCCACACCTACGCCGTAGGAAACCCGGCGCACGGTGAAGGTCTCGGCAATGCCGCTGTTGTTGCGGGCAATGATAGTGCCCTCGAATACCTGGATGCGCTCCCGCTCGCCTTCACGGATCTTTACGTGCACCCGCACGGTCTCACCGATGTTAATCTTGGGGGCGTCCTCCTTAAGCTGACCGGCGGTCAGCTGCTGCAGAATGTCCATTTTCATGTCCTCCTTTAATTTCAGACGTTCATACCGCTATTCTACAGCGCAGAGGACCGTCCGCTCCAATGTCGTTTCCGGCATTGATCCCACCAAAAGGCATGGCGATATCAAATGCTAGAATAGGATACCACATCTGCCGCAAAAATGCAAGCAAATTTTTCATCTTTATGCAAATACCGTCCCGTCGGCCGTCAGAAGGGAAAGACGGGTCACCTTATAGGGCGGCAGAGGGGCCTCGGCCTCCATGGCGTCCAGCAGCAGGGTGGGGTTCACATTGTCGTTGCCTGCCGGCAGGGTCAGGGCGAGATACAGCCCGCCGTCGGCCTCCCGACAGGAAACGGCAGACGCCTTTCCCGCCAGTTCCAGAGTGGAGACCTTCCCCTTTTTCCCTTTTTTCTCCACCTGAATGGAGGGGCGGTTGAAAAAGGCCTCCAAGCGTTCCCGCAGGGCCGCCGCATCCGCCGTCTCAAAGTATACCGAAAACCGGGCGGCCGTGATTTTTCCCGGCTTCTGCACCGGGTCGGCGGCCCGAATCAGGGGTAGCTCGGGCGGCAGCACCGCCCCAAGGGCCCTTTCCACATCGCCGTTGGTACAGCCGTCGTCGGTCAGGCGAAAGTCCATGACCTCGTATTCGCTTTCAAACCCCAGGGAAAGGGGCAGGGCGAAGGTGGCGTAGGGGTGGGGGTTAAAGCCCTCGGTATACCATACCGGCAGGCCGGACAGGCGCAGGGCCCGGAGCATGAACCGGTTCATGTCCAGGTGGGAAATAAATTTCAGACGGCCCAGCTTTTTATAAAACACCCTGACTGTTCGCATAGCAAAGCCCCTCCTTAAAGCCGGCTGCGCCGCAGCCCACGCATTTTTCCCGGCAGTTGGGCGTGGTAATCCCCTGACTGGCCAGCTTGTTCTGGCCCACAAGGAAGGATTTGTTCACGCCGTAGTCCAGGTGATCCCAGGGCAACACCTCGTCGTAATCCCGCCGGCGGTTGGCGTAAAAGGCGGTGTCCACCCCGCAGCGGCGGAAGGCCTCCATCCATTTGTCGAAGAAGAAATGCTCGTCCCAGCCGTCAAAGGTACAGCCGTCCCGCCAGGCGGCTTCAATAACATCGCAGACCCGGCGGTCGCCCCGGGCCAGCGCCGCCTCCAGGAAGCTTATCCTGGCGTCGTGGTAGCTGACCGAGATTTTCCGGGTGGTCAGGGACTGGAGCAGGTGCTTCTGCTTTTCCATTACGGTCTGCATATCGTCCTGGGGCTCGAACTGGAAGGGGGTGAAGGGCTTGGGCACGAAGACGGCCACGCTGATGGATACGTTCACCGACCGCCCCTTGGGCCGCTCGGGCATATGATAGTACATATCCACAATCCGTTGTCCCAGGGATGCAATGCCCTCGATGTCCTCCATGGTTTCGGTGGGCAGGCCCATCATGAAATAGAGTTTTACATTGGTATGCCCTCCCGCAAAGGCCGTGCGGCAGGTGCGCATAATCTCCTCTTCGGTGACGTTTTTATTGATGACGTCCCGCAGCCGCTGGGTGCCGGCCTCCGGCGCAAAGGTCAGGCCGGATTTGCGGACCCGCTGCACCTTTTCCAGCAGCTCCCCTGAAAAATTGTCGATGCGCAGGGAGGGCAGGGAGAGGCTCACCCGCTCCTTCTCGCCCCAGTCCAGCATCTTGTCCAGCAGAGGCTCCAGATGGCTGTAGTCGCTGGTGCTTAAGGACGAGAGGGACACCTCGTCGTACCCGGTGGAACGGCAGAGGTCGTGGGCCTGCCTGTCCACCGTCTCGGGGGACTTTTCCCGGATGGGGCGATAGATAAAGCCCGCCTGGCAGAAGCGGCAGCCCCTGGAGCAGCCCCGGTAGATTTCGGCCACCGCCCGGTCGTGGACAATCTCGATATAGGGCACCACAAAGGTTTCGGGATAATGCACCTTGTCCAAATCCCCGATAATCCGCTTGCGGATGGCAGCCGGGGCCCCGTCCCGGGGGGTGACGGCCCGGATGGTGCCGTCCTCCTTATAGCTTACGTCGTAGAGGGAGGGGACGTAGACCCCGGGAATTTTCGCCGCGTCCCGCAGGAAGGCCTGCTTGTCCCTTTTGCCGGCCTGTTTATAGGACCGGTAGAGCTGGATAAGCTCGGCATCCACCTCTTCCCCTTCCCCTAAGAAAAACAGGTCCACAAAGTCGGCCAGGGGCTCGGGGTTGCAGACGCAGGGGCCGCCGGCCACCACCAGGGGGGCCAACTCCTTTCGGTCGGCAGACCGCACGGGCAGGCCGGCCAAATCCAGCATATTCAGCACATTGGTATAACTCATCTCGTACTGAAGGGTAAAGCCGATGATATCGAATTCCCCCACCGGGTCCCGGCTCTCCAGGGCGAACAGGGGGATACCCTGCTGCCGCATCTTCTCCTCCATGTCCACCCAGGGGGCAAAGACCCGCTCGCACCAGACCCCCGGCATACTGTTAAACTGGGAATAGAGGATTTTCATGCCCAAATGGGACATGCCGATTTCGTAGGTATCCGGAAAGCAGAAGGCAAACCGCACGTCCACCTCCGCCTTGTCCTTCATTACGCTGCCCTGCTCGCCGCCGGCATACCGCCCCGGCTTCTGCACGCTTAAAAGCAGCCGTTCCAATTCCAGTTCGGTCATGACGCATCTCCGTTTCTCATGGATATCCAGCCGCCGCTTTGGGTGACGGCCAGTGTTTATTGTACTATAATCGGCAGCGGCAGGGCAACCGTTTTTTTCGTGGGCCTATTCCGCCCGTGCCTGCAGCCGTCTTTCTATCTCTGCCTTTACCTTTTCCAAATTCCCGTCGCACAAAAGCGGAAGGACCTCCGCCAGTTCTTCCGGCGGCAGATCCCACCACTTCCACTGGAGCAAAAGGGCGATGAGGGCATCGTCAAAACGCTTCTTTATCAGCCGCGCCGGGTTTCCGCCGATGACGCTATAGGGCGCGAAGACGCCGCTGACCACCGAACAGGCCGCCACAATGGAGCCGTCGCCTATCTGCGTGCCCGGCAGGATGGTGCATTCCCGGCCTATCCAGACGTCATTGCCCAGCACGATATCCCCTTTATGGGGCAGCTGGGACAGGTGGGGCGGCGTCCGCTCGGCCCAAGCGCCCCCAAACACATGGAAGGGATAGGTGGTTACGCTGCTGAGCCGGTGGTTGGCCGGGCCCATAATAAACTGCGTACCCGACGCAATGGCACAGAATTTTCCCATTATCAGCCGGTCGCCGAATGCCGGCCAGTTAAACAATACGTTATTCTTTTCAAAGCCCGTGGGATCGGTCGGATCATCGTAATAGGTATAATCCCCAATCTGAATATTCGGGGCTTTGACAACATTTTTGATAAAGCAGGAGGTTTTGTATTCGTTGGGGAAAATTTGATTGGGATCCGGCATCTCCATGATGGTTCCGCCTTCTTTCAAAAAACACTTGAAACGCCTGGACAATTTCCCGTTATTAAAAAACCTTCCTTTGCCCCACAGCACGGCGGCGGGCCGTCCGGCTTCCATGTGCGGCAGAGGAAGGTTATGTTGTCGCCAGGCAGATAATCAACTACCAAGCCTATGTATACTGTGTAGGCATACCGCCGCGCCTGTCGAAAAGGGCATTTCTACATACATTGCGCAACTGAGCCTATACAGGCGGGAAAAAATCCCGTTTTCTAAGCGTCGGAACTGATTTCCGATTGGGAAATCTGACTTTCAGAGGAAGAGGCCGTGCTCTCCGGCTCCTCCGATACGGCCTCATCCGCAGATTCCTCCGACTCAGGCTGGGATGTGGTAACCGATTCGGCCGGCGCTGAGGACACCGGAGGCGTGGAGGAATCCTCCGGCACAGAGGATTCTTCCGGCTCGCTTGCAACCGGCGCCTGGCTGACTGTCGCATCCGGTTCCTGCGGTTCAGGCCGCTGGGAAATATCGGTCGCGCTGGACCCGGCCGGGCTGGAGGTATTGTCCGACACATCCGCCGGCGCCGCAGGTAAGGCATTGGGTGTGCCGTTCGCCTGCTGGGTCTCCGGCGCCTGCTGCACCTCTATCTCCGGCAGGGCGCTGTTCCGGAAGGCTGTGCGGAACTCCAGGGTCACATTCCGTGTTTCCGCTGGAATCGTAAATGCATAAGATTCCGTTGCGTTCGGCTCCAGAATCCCATCGGCATCCCCCTCTCTTCCGGTTAACAAAAGAGAGGTGCCGTCAGCAGACAAAACTACCCGATACTGAAATGCCAGGGTGCTGGTAGATGGATTGGAAACAGTAACGCGCATGCTGCCAGTTTCCGTAAGGTCAATCGAGCCGCTATAGTCCAAAATGCCTTTGGTATCCACCTTATCACTGCTCCACAACAGCTGTCCATCTTCGGTTGTAATTTCCACCCGGGCGGTAAAACTCCCCGTGCGGATTGTATTGCCGGTATTGACCACGCCGGCCTGATACCAGGCGAATACCGCGATGGCATAGCAGACCAGCGCCACGACCAGAACCGGCACAAGCGCCAGCATTTTACGCGCCGTCCTCACAGAAGCCGACGGCGCGGCATGCTGCGGTTTATACATAAATGCCATACATCATTCCTCCCCGGATTCATCCAGCGCCTGGGCCGGCTCGTTTGTATCTTTCATTGCAGAGGTTTCGGTCATCTGCGCACGCAGTCTTTCCAGTTCTTCCAGCATTTGCTGGGCTTTCAGGCGTTCCGCCTCCACAGCAGCCTTCTCGGCCATGATTTCCGCCTTCTGTTCCGCCTTATACTGCCGGGCCAGCCGGAAAAATTTGACCGCCTGCAGGATAATTAAAAGTAAGAAGGGAATGAGAATCAGGGTAATGTACCCAGCCGGTGTGCGCAGGAACTCAAAGAAATACCCCATGCCCGGCAGCCGGAACTGATACTCTCCCGTCACATTGGCAAAAGGTACCGGATACGCATCATCCACGCCGGTGGTGGTACCGTAGGTGACAAAGGCCGGCTCCCCTTCGTAGGTTGTGATTTCC
>CAJFVX010000034.1 GCA_904420585.1 Candidatus Howiella intestinavium
ATGCGCTGCATCAGCTCCATGGTCAGCTGGTTGTGGTCGGTGGCGATGTTGGTGGTGGAGAAGATGGGGGCCAGCTCATGCTGGGCCGGGGCCACCTCGTTGTGCTCGGTCTTGGCCAGCACGCCCAGCTTCCAGAGTTCCTCGTTCAGCTCCTCCATAAAGGCGGCCACCCGGCTTTTGATGGTGCCGAAATAGTGGTCGTCCAGCTCCTGGCCCTTGGGGGGCTTGGCGCCGAAGAGGGTGCGGCCGGTGTAGATGAGGTCGGGCCGCTTGTCGAACATTTCCTTTTCCACGAGGAAATACTCCTGCTCGGGGCCCACGGTGGTTTTCACCGCCGTGGCGCTGGTGTCGCCAAAGAGCTTCAGCACCCGCATGGCCTGGCGGTTGATGGCCTCCATGGAGCGCAGCAGGGGGGTCTTCTTATCCAGGGCCTCGCCGCCGTAGGAACAAAAGGCGGTGGGGATACAGAGGGTCTTGCCCTTGATAAAGGCGTAGGAGGTGGGGTCCCAGGCGGTGTAGCCCCTTGCCTCGAAGGTGGCCCGCAGGCCGCCGGAGGGGAAGGAGGAGGCGTCCGGCTCGCCCTGGATCAGCTCCTTGCCCGAAAACTCCAGGATAACCCGGCCGTCGTCGGTGGGGGAGATAAAGCTGTCGTGCTTCTCGGCGGTGATGCCGGTCATGGGCTGGAACCAGTGGGTGAAATGGGTGGCGCCCTTTTCAATGGCCCAGTCCTTCATGGCGTTGGCCACCACATTGGCCACGGCGTTATCCAAATGCCTGCCGTCCTTAATGGTGCGCTGCAGCTGTTTATAGGTTTCCTTGGGCAGCCGTTCCTTCATAACGGCGTCGCTGAAAACGTTGGAACCAAACACCTGTGTGACTGTGTTCATAACCCACAACCCCTTTTTTAGAAATTGAGCCTTCATGCGCCTGCGGGCCGTATCGCCCCAGGCGGCTCACATAATAAAAAAGGCGGCAAAAGCGGTAGAAATCCCTTTCTACGACGCCTTTGCCGCCTTTTCATACAAATGGCTGGATTCTCCGGGGCCGCCTTTAGCCGCCGGAAAAATAAAAAAGACAATGATGGTGCAGAAGAAGCATCCTGCGACATCATTGCCGTCTCTATGCCATGCAGTATACGCCCCCGCCGGGAGGATGTCAAGGGTAAAAGTTAAATTTTTCACAGGCTCGTGACTCCTGCACAAAAGAAAGGAGGGCAAAGCGCCGGTTTTTAGCCGGTTTTCCTGCCTGACTGCCCGTTAAAAATTTTCCCGGCTGGGGGATTGACAAAGTTCCGGCGGGGGTTCTATAATAGACAGGTATAGATATGAGCAATGGCGTTCATATTGTCTTTCCGGGGGAGCCGTCTCCCTTTTTATAAAGACAGTATGGGCGCTTTTTCTTTTTTTGAAGCGAAACAGGATAAGGAGAAATGGTTATGTATCGGTACGACGAAGTGATGACCTACTGTGAAGAAGAGGACGTGCAGTTTATCCGCCTGGCTTTCTGCGACCTGATGGGCAACCAAAAGAATATCGCCATTATGCCCGCCGAACTGGAGCGGGCTTTCCGGTACGGCATATCCTTTGACGCCTCGGCCGTGCCGGGCTTCGGGGACGAGGTTAAGTCCGACCTGTTCCTTTTTCCCGACCCTGCTACCCTGTCGGTGCTGCCCTGGCGGCCGGCCCAGGGCCGGGTGGTGCGCATGTTCTGCGACATTAAGCACCCCGACGGCACCCCCTTCCGGCGGGACAGCCGCCAGCTGTTGAAGAAGGCTGTGGAGGCGGCCGAAAAGATGGGGGTATCCTGCTCCTTCGGGGTGGAAGCCGAGTTTTACCTCTTCCAGTGCGGGGAGGACGGCGGCCCCACCCGGACTCCCTTCGACCAGGCCGGTTATATGGACATCGCCCCGGAGGATAAGGGGGAGAACATCCGGCGGGAAATCTGCCTGACCCTGCGGGATATGGGCATCCGGCCGGAAAGCTCCCATCACGAGGAGGGCCCCGGCCAGAACGAGATCGACTTCCGCTACTCCGACGCCCTGACGGCGGCGGACAACGCCCTGACCTTCAAGGCGGTGGTCAAGACCCTGGCTATGCAAAACGGCCTGTTCGCCAGCTTTTCCCCCAAGCCCCTGCCCCGGCAGAGCGGCAACGGGATGCATATCAACATTTCTATCAAAAGCCCCGGCGGCCGGGAGGATACCGACGCCTTTATGGCGGGGGTTCTCCGCCGCGCCCGGGAGATGACGGCTTTTCTCAATCCCACCGAGGAATCCTACCTGCGCCTGGGAGAGCGGAAGGCCCCCAAATACGTCACCTGGTCCTCCGAGAACCGCTCCCAGCTTATCCGCATTCCGGCGGCCAAGGGGGAGTATGTCCGGTTTGAACTGCGCTCCCCCGACCCGCAGGCCAACCCCTATATCGCTTTCGCCCTGCTGATTTACGCCGGGCTGGACGGCATCCGGAACCGGACGCCCCTGCCCGCCCCGGTGGATGCCAACCTCTTCACGGCCGACGCCGCGGTGACCGACGCTCTGGAAACCCTGCCGGCCACCCTGGAGGAAGCAAAAGGCCTTGCCCGCAAAAGCGCCTTTATCCGGGAATATCTGCCCGAAATTCTCAACTAAGAGCCCCTTTTCAAAGAATCAAAAGAAGGGAGGGGCGCGAGGATGCTGCAGGAAAAAAACGGGAACCGGGTTTTGATAGCGGCCGGAAAGACGGCCGGGGAACAGTTTAAGGCGCTGCTGCCGCCGGGGGATTTCTCCCCCTGCCTCACGGTGCCCACTGCGGGGGAAGCCAGGCGGCTGCTGGTAGACCGGCGGTTTGACATCGTCATTGTCAATACCCCCCTGCCGGACGATTTCGGCGTCCAGTTCGCCATTGAGACGGCCGAGAAGCAGGGCTGCGGCGTGCTGCTTCTGGTCAAGGCCGAGCTGCTGGAGGCGGTGGAGCAGCAGGTGGAGGATTCCGGCGTCCTGACCCTGCCCCGGCCGGCCAGCCGGCAGATGTTTTACCAGTCGGTAAAGCTGCTGGCAGCCACCCAGCAGCGCATCCGGGCCCTGGAGGCGAAGACCGCCACCCTGGAGAGCAAGATGGAGGAAATCCGCCTGGTCAACCGGGCCAAGCTGCTGCTCATGGAGCGGATGAAGATGAGCGAGCCGGAGGCCCACCGCTATATAGAAAAAAAGGCCATGGACACCTGTGTGAAACGCAGGGAAATCGCCGAGAATATTATCAAGACCTATGAGAATTGAGGGACGGGAAATGACCAAGTACATTTTTGTGACCGGCGGCGTGGTGTCCGGCCTGGGTAAGGGGATTACGGCGGCCTCCCTGGGACGGCTGCTCAAGTCCAGGGGACTGAAGGTGGCCGCCCAGAAGCTGGACCCCTACATCAACGTGGACCCGGGAACCATGAGCCCCTACCAGCACGGGGAGGTCTACGTCACCGACGACGGGGCGGAAACCGACCTGGATTTGGGGCACTACGAACGGTTTATCGACGAGGATCTCAACCAGTTTTCCAACCTGACCACCGGCAAGGTGTACTGGAACGTCATCAACAAGGAGCGCCGGGGGGAGTATCTGGGAGAGACGGTGCAGGTCATTCCCCACATCACGGATGAAATCAAGTATTTCATCTACAGCGTGGGCAAAAAGACCGGCGCCGACGTGGTCATCACCGAAATCGGCGGCACCACCGGCGACATCGAAAGCCAGCCCTTCCTAGAGGCCATCCGGCAGATAGGCCTGGAGGTGGGCGAGCAAAACGCCTTATACATCCATGTGACCCTGGTGCCCTTTTTAAGCGGCTCGGAGGAGCACAAGACCAAGCCCACCCAGCATTCGGTCAAGGAGCTCCAGGGCATGGGGATCCATCCCGACATCATCGTGCTGCGGTGCGACCGGCCCCTGGAGAAAACGATTTTTAAGAAAATCGCCCTCTTCTGCAACGTAAAGCCCGACTGCGTCATCGAAAACCTGACCATCCCGGTGCTCTACGAGGCCCCCGTCATGCTGGAGCGGCACGGGTTTTCCGACATCGTCTGCCGGGAACTGGGGCTGGATGCCCCCGCCCCCGATTTGACCGAGTGGAACGACATGCTGGCGCGCATCAAAAGCCGGGAAAAGGAGGTTTCCATCGGCCTTGTGGGCAAATACGTCCAGCTCCACGACGCCTATCTGTCGGTGGCCGAGGCCCTGCGCCATGCGGGGTATGTCCACGGGGCCCGGGTGAGCATCCGGTGGATCGATTCCGAGACCATCACCCCGGACAATGTGGGTGCGGTTTTAAAGGACTGTGACGGGGTGGTCGTCCCCGGCGGCTTCGGCACCAGGGGCGTGGAGGGGAAAATTGCCACGGCCCGGTACTGCCGGGAGCAAAACCTGCCCTATCTGGGCATCTGCCTGGGGATGCAGATAGCCGTCATCGAATTTGCCCGGGACGTCTGCGGCATGGCCGACGCCAATTCGGGGGAATTCGACGAAATGTCGGGGCACAAGGTCATCGATTTTCTGCCCAACCAGTACGCCGGCATCGAGAAGGGGGGCACCCTGCGGCTGGGGGCCTATCCCTGCCGAGTGCGTGCCGGCTCCCAGATGTATAAGGCCTACGGGGAAGAGCTGATTTCCGAGCGCCACCGCCACCGGTACGAGTTCAACAATGCCTTCCGGGAGGAGCTGGAGGCGGCGGGGCTGTTTATCAGCGGCACCTCTCCCGACGGCCGCATTGTGGAGACGGTGGAAATACCGGAAAACGACTTTTTCATCGGCGTGCAGTTCCATCCTGAATTCAAGAGCCGTCCCAACCGGGCCCATCCCTTGTTCAAGGGACTGGTGGGGGCCGCCTTACAGCATAAAGGATAGCGGCCGGCGGCTGTCCGGGACAAGTGCATAACCAGAGAAGCAAAGGCGTTTCTCTCGTGGATAAAACACGGGGGAGGCGTCTCTTTTTTAGCAGCATAGCATTTAAGGAGGCAGTAACATGCGAAATTACAAAAAGGAATGGGAGGACCGGGTGGCCTTTATCCGGCAGACCCTGCGGGTAAGCGGAGCGGGGGGGATTGTATACGGCAACAGCGGCGGGAAGGACAGCGCCCTTACGGGCATCCTCTGCAAGGCGGCCTGCGCCGATACACTGGGGCTTATCCTGCCCTGTTCCTCCCAGCGCAACTTCCAGCAGGACAAGGACGACGCCATGGAGGTGGCCAAGCAATTCCACATCGAAACCCGGGTGGTGGATTTGACCCCCGTCCGGGACGCCGAACTGCGGCAGCTTACCCCAGCGGTCATGATGCTGGACGAGACGGCCGCCGCCAACATCGCCCCCCGGCTGCGCATGCTCACCCTCTACGCCGTGGCGGCCAACGAAAACCGCCTGGTGGCCGGCACGGGCAACGCCAGCGAGACCTACATGGGCTACTTCACCAAGTGGGGGGACGGTGCCTGCGACTTCAACCCCATCGCCGACCTGACGGTGACCGAGGTCTACGAATTCCTGGAATACCTGGGAGCGCCCCGGTGCATCCTGGAAAAGGAGCCTTCTGCCGCCCTCTTCGACGGCCAGACCGACGAGGGGGAAATGGGCATCACCTACCGGGAAATCGATGAATTCCTGCTCAACGGCACGGCCTCCGAACGCAACCGGGACATCCTCCAGCGGTACCACAGCCGCAGCGCCCACAAGCGCCATCCCATCCTCCGGTACGAGGCGTAATCATTTCACCGAAAGAAGGTATCCTATGAAATTCACAAAGATGCAGGGCATCGGCAATGATTATATTTATGTAAACTGCATGGAACAGCCCCTGGAAAACCCGGCGGACTGGGCCGTCCGGCTGTCCCGGCCTCATTTTGGGGTGGGGTCGGACGGGCTGGTGCTGATTCTGCCCTCGGAAAAAGCCGACTTCCGCATGCGCATGTTCAACGCCGACGGCAGCGAAGGGAAGATGTGCGGCAACGCCTCCCGGTGCATCGGCAAATACGTCTACGAGCGGGGGCTGACCGACAAAACCGATTTGACCCTGGAAACCCTGAGCGGCGTAAAGCACCTCCACCTGGCGGTGGAGGCCGGCAGGGTAACCAGCGTGTCGGTGGACATGGGGGTGCCGGCGGTAAAGGCCCTGGGGGCGGAATTGACGGCCGGCGGCAAAACCTATCGGTACACCGATGTTTCGGTGGGCAATCCCCACTGCGTCATCTTCTGCCGGGGGATAGACGACATGGATATCGAGACGCCGGGACGGCAGATAGAAGTCCATGAAAACTTCCCCGACCGGACCAATGTGGAATTTGTGGAAATCATAGACCGGAACCACATCAAAATGCGGGTGTGGGAGCGGGGCAGCGGGGAGACCCTGGCCTGCGGCACCGGGGCCTGCGCCAGCGTGACGGCGGCGGTGAAAAACGGGTTCTGCGATGGGGACGTGACGGTACAACTGCGGGGCGGCCCTTTGCAGATACGCTATGACGGGCATTTGCTGATGACCGGGCCGGCGGCCTTTGTGTTCGACGGGGAAATTACGAAGGAGGATGAAGTATGCTGAAAATCAATCCAAACTATAAAAGATTAAAGGAAAGCTACCTGTTTTCGGAGATAGCCCGGCGGGTGGCCGAGTACAGCGGGGAACACCCGGAGGAAACCATTATCCGCATGGGCATCGGGGACGTGAGCCTGCCCCTCTGCCCGGCGGTCATCGAAGAGATGCAGACGGCCGTCCGGGAGATGGGGCAGGCCGAGACCTTCCACGGCTACGGCCCCGAGCAGGGCTATGATTTTCTCCGCCGGGGAATTTTAGGGTATTACGGGGAATTCGGCGTAGAACTGGAGGCCGATGAAATCTTTGTCTCCGACGGGGCCAAGAGCGACCTGGGAAACATTCTGGATCTCTTTTCGGCTGAAAACCGGGTCTTTATCCCCGACCCGGTCTATCCGGTGTATGTGGATACCAATATAATGGACGGCCGGGAGGTGGTCTTTCTGCCGGCCAGGCAGGAAAACGGCTTTCTGCCCATGCCGCCGGCCGACACCGCCCCGGCGGACATCATCTATCTCTGCTCCCCCAACAATCCCACCGGGGCGGTCTACAGCCGGGAGCAGCTGGAAACCTGGGTGGATTACGCCAAATCCCACCACAGCCTCATTCTTTTTGATGCGGCTTATGAGGCCTTTATTTCGGACGACAGTCCCCGCAGCATCTATGAAATCCAGGGGGCCAAGGAATGCGCCATTGAGTTCTGCTCCTTCTCCAAAACCGCCGGCTTTACCGGCACCCGGTGCGGCTATACCGTGGTGCCGAAGGCCCTGCAGTTCGACGGGGCGCAGCTGAACCACATGTGGCTGCGGCGGCAGACCACCAAGTTCAACGGGGTGTCCTACGTGGTGCAGCGGGCGGCCATGGGGGTCTTCACCCCCGAGGGCCGGCGGCAGACAAAGGAAAACATCGCCTATTATAAGCAGAACGCCAAATGCATGACCGATACCCTGGATAAGCTGGGCATCTGGTATACGGGAGGCAAAAATTCGCCCTATGTCTGGCTGCGCTGCCCGGACGATATGGATTCCTGGAAATTTTTCGACCTGCTTCTGCGGCAGATCCAGGTGGTGGGCACCCCCGGGGAGGGCTTCGGCGCCTGCGGGGAAGGGTATTTCCGCTTTTCGGCCTTCTCCAGCCGGGCCGATACTGAAGAGGCCATGGACCGGCTCTACCGGCTTTTTAAATAAAGTTTTTGGGCCGCCTTTTTTCAAAAAGGCGGTGGACGCGTATAAATACAGCAGCCGGAAGGGCTATCCTTCCGGCTGCTGTATTTACAGGGAGAGGTATGTAGAGGGCGGGCCGGGCAGGAAGGCATATAGTCTGCCCGGCGCCGCCGGCAAAGGGCCAGGCGGGGCGGGAAATTGCGGCGCGATGGAAGCGCGTCCGGACCGGTCCGGGCGCAGGAGGAGAGACGCCGGCAGCCTGGGTTCCGTCCCGTCGTGTCCGTTTGCTATTCTCAGGATATGTAGAGGGTTTGTCCCCGGTGACGGATTTCCCGCCGCCTGCTTGCGGGGCGGGGAAAAATCTGGTATGCTGTAGGAAAAAGGCCGGCTGCCGCCGTTTTTGCGGCCCGGCCCAAGTGAAAAGGGGAGATACGGCATGATAGATTTTACCTATTACAGCCCGACGGAAATCATCTTCGGAAAGGACTGCCATATGCAGGCGGGGGAGCGGCTGCGGGCTATGGGCGCCCAAAAGATCCTGCTGCATTACGGCGGGGCCAGCATCAAGCGCAGCGGCCTATATGACCAGATTACCGCCGGCCTGCGGGCCGCCGGGGTGGACTTTGCGGAACTGGGAGGGGTGCAGCCCAATCCCCGGCTGGGACTGGTGAAAGAGGGCATCGCCCTCTGCCGGAAGGAAGGGGTGGATCTGGTCCTGGCGGTGGGCGGCGGCAGCGTCATCGACTCGGCCAAGGCCATCGCCCTGGGTACGCCCTTCTCTGGGGACGTGTGGGATATATTCCTGGGCAAGGCCCAGCCCACCGGCCGCCTGCCGGTGGTTACCGTCCTGACCATCCCGGCGGCGGGCAGCGAAAGCAGTCCCAGCGCGGTCATCACCAACGAGGAGGGATGGCTGAAGCGGGGCCTGACCCATCCCCTCAACCGGCCGGTGCTGTCCTTTTTGAACCCCGCCCTCTGCCGCACCCTGCCCGAATCCCAAATCCGGTACGGCGCGTCGGATATTATGGCCCACTTAATGGAGCGGTATTTTACCAATACCGACCACGTGGATCTGTCCGACCGGCTGCTGGAGGGGGCCCTGCGCACCATGCTTATCAAGCTGCCGGCCATCCTGAAAGATAAGGAGGACGTGGACACCTGGGCCGAAATCATGTGGACGGGCATGGTGGCCCACAACGGCATCCTGGGCATGGGCCGGGAGGAGGACTGGGCCTCCCACGGCATTGAACACGAGCTGTCGGCCTTATACGACATCGCCCATGGGGCGGGGCTGTCCATCGTCTTCCCCGCCTGGATGAAGTATGTCTACAAGGCCAATGTGGGCCGGTTTGTTCAGTTCGCCGTCCGGGTCTTTGACGTCAGCCTGCCCTTTGCCGACCCCGAGGCCATCGCCCTGGAGGGTATCGCACGGCTGGAGGCCTTCTACCGCTCGGTGGGGCTGCCCACCCGCCTGGCCGATGTGGGCATAGACGGCGCCCGGATTCCCGAAATGGCCGAAAAGGCGGCCTTCCGGGGCGGCTGGCTGGGCCATTTCGTCAGCCTGACGGCGGCGGATATTGCGGAAATCTACCGTCTGGCCCTGTAGCGGGCCGGAACAAGAAAATCCCTGCCCTACCGGACAGTGAACCGGTGGGGCAGGGATTTTTTGTATTCTGCGGGTCAGTTCATGGCGGCCTCCGCTCCGGAAAAGAGCTTTTCTACCGCTTTTCGCAAGGGGAGATTTTCCTCCTTTTCCAGATAGGGGTCGGCGGCCAGCAGGGGCTTTACCGCCTGTCCCGTCTGGCGCAGCACCTCCATATCCTCCAGCATGTCGGCGATTTTCAGGTCGGGCAGGCCGTGCTGCCGGCTGCCGAAAAAGTCGCCGGGGCCCCGGAGTTTTAAATCCTCGTCGGCGATTTTGAAGCCGTCGGAGGTGGAACACATGACCTGCAGCCGCCGCAGGGCTTCCTTGTTCTGGGCGTCGGAAATGAGGATGCAGGTGGATTTGTATTGCCCCCGGCCGATGCGGCCCCGCAGCTGGTGCAGCTGGGACAGGCCGAACCGCTCGGCGTTCTCGATGACCATGATGACGGCGTTGGGCACGTCTACCCCCACCTCCACCACGGTGGTGGAGACCAGCAGCTGGATGTCCCCGGCGGAAAACCGGCGCATGGCCTCCTCCTTTTCGGCCGGCTTCATGCGCCCGTGGAGCAGACCCACCCGGTACCCCCGGAAGGGGCCGGCCTGGAGCTTTTCGGCGTACTGCCGGGCGGGGGCCAGGTCGGTTTCCCCCTCCTCCACCAGGGGACAGACGATGTAGCCCTGCCGCCCCTCGTCCAGGTGCTTTTTGATATAGTTGTAGGCCCGCTGCCGCAGGCGGGTGCCCACGGCATAGGTCTCGATGGGCTGGCGGCCGGGGGGCAGTTCATCGATGACGCTGACGTCCAGGTCGCCGTAGATAATCAGGGCCAGGGTGCGGGGGATGGGGGTGGCCGACATGACCAGCAGATGGGGATTGTCGCCTTTAGCGGCCAGGGCCGCCCGCTGGGCCACCCCGAACCGGTGCTGCTCGTCGGTGACCACCAGGCCCAGCCGGCGGAATACCACATTCTCCTGCAATAAGGCGTGGGTGCCCACCAGCAGCTGGATGTCCCCCGCCGCCAGGGCGGCCCGGACGCGCTCCTTTTCCCCCTTGGAGGCCGAGCCGGTCAGCAGGCCTACGGTTACTCCGGTGCCCTTTAGCAGGCCGGACAGGGATTTATAATGCTGCTCGGCCAGGATTTCGGTGGGGGCCATCATGGCGGCCTGCCAGCCGTTGCGGGCGGCCATGTGGCAGAGGGCGGCGGCCACGGCCGTCTTGCCCGACCCCACGTCCCCCTGCACCAGGCGGTTCATGGGCCGGCCGCTCTGCAGGTCGGCGGCGCACTCGGCTATGACCCGCCGCTGGGCGCCGGTGAGGGTAAAGGGCAGGCCGGCGGCAAAGGCGGCGGTGGTATCCTCCCGGAGGATGCAGGCCGTCTCCCCCCGACTGCGGGCTTTCAGCTGGCTTAGGCCCACCTGCAGCAGGAACAGTTCCTCAAAAACCAGCCGCCGGCGGGCGGCTTCCATGGATTCCCCATCCGCCGGAAAGTGGATTTGCCATAAGGCCGTCTCCAAATCCGGCAGGCCGTAGGCCGTGCGGACGGACGGGGGCAGGGGGTCCGGGATGCCCTTCATCTGGGGCAGGGCCTGTCCCACGGCGGATTCGATGATGCGGGAGGAAAGCCCCTCGGTCTGGCGGTAGATGGGCCGGATTTTGGCGCAGGACGCCGGCTGGATTTCGGGGGAGGCCATCTCCTTGCGCAGCAGGTTGCCCAAAGCCCGGCCGTAGAAAAGATAGGTTTCCCCGGCTTTCAGCTTCTGGGCCAGATACTTATTGTTGAAAAGGGTGATTTGCAGGATGCCACCCTTTGCATCCTCGGCCATCCCCTTATAGAGCACCATGCCCTTTCGCACCCGGTGCTCGGAAAAATCGGCCCGCAGCCGGGCCTTGATGCAGCAGGGCTGCCCCAAAGGCGCCTCGGGCACCGACAGGGGATGGCTCCAGTCCTCATAGGTGCGGGGGTAGAAGCGGACCAAGTCCTCCACCGTGGCGATGCCCAGCTTATAAAACTGCTTGGCCCGCTGTTCCCCGATGCCCTTGATATACCGGATGCTGCTGGTGGCTGCCATAGGCTTCTCCCCCTTTCGGTTTTATGCTTTTCCGGCGGCCTTTTGCTGCAAAAAGAGGGCCGCCACCCGGCAGGACCGGGCGTAGGCTTCGGCTATGTATGCCTCTATGGGCATGTTCGCGTATTTATCGTTCTCATGCCGCCCCGGCTTGCTTTCGGTATTGAGCTCGAAGGTCAGATAATCGTCGAATCCCTGCCGACAGAGCCGCCGGGCGATATCCTGCCAGTCGGCGACGCCGTCGAAGGGGAGGAGATGCAGGTCGTCCAGAGGGGTTATGGCGCCGCCATAGTCCTGGATGCCCAGATTGTCGTTCAGGTGGGTGAAAAACAGCCGGCCGCCGTACTCTCCCAGCATATCCTGTCCCCGGTTGTAGCACATTTCGTGGCCGCTGTCCCAGCAGAAGCCCACATTGTCATATTCCCGCAGCCCGGTCATAAGCCGCTCCAGGTAGATTTCCCCCTCGGTATTTTCCAGGGCGATGCGCACCCCCGCCCTGCCGGCCGCCTCGGCCACCGGACGGAAATTCTCCAGCCCATAGGTCAAAGGGTGGGCGTCGGCAAAGCCGATGTAGGCGTGGACAATCATGACCGGCACGCCGTATTTTTCGCAGTCTTGGAGGCAGGCAAGCAGTTCCTCCACGGCGGGCCGGGCCGCTTTGGGCGGCTCCCACATTTTGGCCGCGTTTCCGAAGGGGGCGTGGATGCCTATATACCGGATGCCCGCCTCGTCCGCCGCCTGCCGATAGGCGGCGATATCCTCCCCCTCACTCCACTCGGTGAAGACCCCTTCAAAGCCGGCCTGCCGGAACAATTGGATTTGCCGGGTTACGGGGATGCCGAACTGTTCGTTGGTTCCCATACAAAGTTTGCAGCCATACATAGGATTTACCTCAAAACCAAAGGCCGGGCCCCTGCGCGCAGGAACCCGGCCGGCGTTTTATTCCACAGAAATGATAAAGTAATAAACCGGCTGGCCACCGCTGATGGCCGTGATTTCCACATCCTTGCCCATCTTGGATTCCAGGGCGGCCCGGGCCTCCTCGGCCTGCTCGTCGGTGACATCCTCGCCGTAAATCAGGGTGATAAAGGCGCTGTCCCGCTTGGTAAGGGACTTGGTCAGCCGCACCACGGCTTTGGTCAGGTTTTCCTCGGTGAAGGCCACCTTGCCGTTTTCCAGGGCCAGCAGCTCGCCCTGCTTGATTTTATGCCCGTCGTAGTTGGAATCCCTGGCCGCATAGGTGATTTGGCCGGTGCCCACATTCTTGGCCGCCTTGTCCATGGCGATGGCGTTTTCCTCGGTGTCCAGGTCGGGGTCGTAGGCCAGCATGGCCGAGATGCCCATGGGGATGGTCCTGGTCTGGAGGACGATGACCTTCCGGGAACTTAGGGGCACGGCCTGCTCGGCGGCCATGATGATGTTCTTGTTGTTGGGCAGCACAAAGACGGTTTCGGCCGGGGTCAGCTCCACGGCCCGCAGGATGTCCTCGGTGCTGGGATTCATGGTCTGGCCGCCGCTGACCACCTGGTCGGCGCCCAAATCCTGGAAGAGGGTCTGGAGACCTTCTCCGGCGGCCACCGATACAAAGCCCACCGGCTTCTCCATGGGAGCGGGCTGGTAGGGCTCTTTACCCATGGGCCGGACGGGGGATTCGGCCGCCTCGTGGCGGGCCCGCTCATGCTGGTCCCGCATGTTGTCGATTTTCAGGTTGGTTAAAGGCCCGAAATCCAAAGCGTATTCTATGGCCTTGCCGGGGTGGTCGGTGTGGACGTGGACCTTGATAATCTCCTCGTCGTCCACCACCACCACGCAGTCGCCGATGGTCTCTAAGAAGGCCCGCAGGCGCAGGGGATCCTTTTTGTCCTTGCCCCGCTTGACGATGAACTCGGTGCAGTAGGTGAAGGTGATTTCCCCTTCGTACTCAGCCGCGGCGCTGCGGGAGGGGGCCGCCGGGGCGGCGGGGCCCTCGTCGGCCGGGGCGATGATGATGTTGTCTTTAAAGACCGAGAGCATGCCCTCGAAAATCACAATAAGGCCCTGGCCTCCGGCGTCCACCACGCCGGCCTTTTTGAGCACCGGCAGCATTTCGGGGGTTTCGGCCAGGGCCTGCCGGGCCCCGGCCAGGGCGTCGGTAAAGACCTCCAGCGCGTCCTTACCCTCGTCGGCCGCCCTGCGGGCGGATTCGGCCGCCACCCGGGCCACCGTGAGGATGGTGCCCTCGGTGGGCTTCATGACGGCCTTGTAGGCCGCCTCCACGCCAAGCTGCAGGGCGTCGGCCAGATGGGCGGCGTCCACCTCTTCACAGCCCTTGAGCCCCTTGGCGATGCCCCGGAACAAAAGGGACAGAATGACGCCCGAGTTCCCCCGGGCTCCCCGCAGCAGGGCCGCCGCCGCTGCGTCGGCCACATTGCCGGCCGGCTCGTCCTGCAGCCGGGTGATTTCCCGGGCCGCGTTGCCGATGGTCATGGACATATTGGTACCCGTATCGCCGTCGGGGACGGGGAAAACGTTTAATTCGTCCACCTTCTGCCGGTTGTTGGCGATGTTGTTGGCGCCCGACAGAATGGCGTCCCGCAGGGTATTGCCGTTAAACAATGGAAACCGCCTCCTCAATTATTCCGTTTTGATGCCGTCTACCCGGACGGTTACTTTATCCACCGTGATGCCGGTGGTCTCCTCTACCGTGTATTTCACCTTGTGGACGATGCTCTTGGCGATGGCGTTGATGTTGACGCCATAACTCACCAGGATGTGCACCTCCACCTGGATGGAGTGGATGTCCCCTGTGACCCGGATGCCCTGGTCGGCCGCGCCGTCCTTCCGGCGGGAGAAGAGATCGGAAACCCGCTGCTTGTGATAGGGAACCATACCCGCCACGCCGTAGCAGGAGGACGCGGCGTATCCGATGAGCTTGGCCAAATAGGCGTTGGAAACATGGATGGTGCCGATTCTGGTTTCATACGCGATCATAGGATATAGCCTCCTTTAATTTTCAGCAGGGCGCTGCGCGCGCCGGGTTTTCTAAGATGCAAAGGAGCAGGAAGCGATGTCAAAAAAGATATCGCTGACGGTGGAACCGGGCCCTGTGGCCAGTTCGGAAGAGTAGGTCACCTGGCCGCACCGGTGCAGCAGGGGAATGACCGGCAGTTCGGATGCAAAGGCGGCCATGACGTCGGAAAGCATGGCTTCCCCGGCGTAATACCGCCCCACCACGTCGGCCGTGGTGAGGACGGGGGCCTGGGCCTCCTGCCCCGAAGTCACGGCGCTTGTGGTCGTACCGCTTTCGGCCGCAGCCGACGTATCGGCAGAGGAGGTGGGGGCGCTGGTGGCGGCCGGCTGGCTGGATACCGGGGCGGGCAGCCCGAAGGCCGCCGTGCCGCCGTAGGTCACCAGCTGGGTGATGTCCATATTGTTGGTCAGCTTGACCTCCCCTAAATACAAATCAAAGGAGCCGGCCGCGATTTCGGCGTTGTAGGCCTCCCAGTTCACCGAGCGGACGGTGATTTCAATGCCGGCCTCGGCCAGCTGCTCCTTAATCCGCTCGGCCGCGTTCAGGCGGGCGGAATTGTCCACGTTGCACAGCAGCTGCAGGGACAGGCGCTGTCCGTTGGCATTGACAAAAAAGCCATCGTCATCTCTAGTATTATAGCCGATTTTTTCCAAATTCGCAACAACCTGGTCGGTATTGGGGGTTAAAGGCAGGGTATCCATGGCGGCGGCCGCCGACCAGACCGAGGGGAAGGGGCTGGAAGCCGGCAGGGCGTGGTCGTAGTAGGCCGATGCGGCCAGGACCGTCCGGTTCAAAGCGGCGCTTACGGCCTGCCGCACCTCGGGGTGGGACAACAGCCCGTCACTGAAATTTACGCCTAAATACACCAGATTATTCAGCGGGACGCTCTGGCTCTTGCCGGTCATCTTGGGCAGGGTATTGTCCGACAGGTCGGTGTAGTACATGCTCAGGCTGCCCACCTCGATGGCGTGCTCCAGGGCCTCGTCGTCGGGGGTGTCGGTCAGGGTGATGGTGGATATATTCAGGCTGCCCCCCATGTAGGAGGGGTTGGCCGTCAGGGTCTGGGATTCGGCGTCGTAGGTATACCGGCCGCTGCCGATGGGGGGGAGGGCCTGGTTGTCCGCGTCGGTGCGGCTGTCGCTGTTCTGCTTGATGATGGGGAAGTCCAGCAGGTTGACGGCGTAGGGGTCGGCCTTGTGCAGGGTCAAGCTTACGGTGGAGGAGTTGGCGGCGCTGGCCGACCGGATGTTGTCCACCTGGGTCTTGTAGCGGGTGGTGGACTCCCGGGCCCGCGCAATGGAATAGGTCACATCCTCGGCCGTGACCTGGCTGCCGTCGCTGAACTGGGCGTCCCGCAGCCGGATGACGCAGCTGGTGCCGTCCAGGGTGATGGTTTCGGCCAGGACAAAGACCGGCTCAAAATTGGCGTCCAGCTTGACTAAGGGGTCGAACAAAAGCTGGCTTATCTCCTGGTTGCTTTTGGTGGCGGCGGTGTAGGGATTGAGGGTGTCGGTGCTGCTATAGGCCAGGGTGAAGGTGTGGGCAGCCGCGCTCCCCGACGCCGGGGAAGAGGCGGCCGAGGTCACCGGCTCGGTTTCGGAATCCCCGCCGCAGCCGGCGGCGGAAAAGCAGAGGGCCGCGGCCAGCAGGCCGGCGGCGAGGGCTTTTAACTTCATGGCATATCCTCCGATAGTCAGGAAAAATTGACCCGTTCCACGCCGGTGCAGCGGCCGGTTTTGGGATCCACGGAAAAGATGCAGCCGTTTACCATGCAGGGCTCGGCCGCGTTTTCAAACCGCACGGGCAGATGGGTTTTCATTTTGGAAATGGCCAGGTCGGGCTTTACCCCCAGCACCGACTGGATGGGGCCGGTCATGCCTACATCGGTGATGTAGCCGGTGCCGCCGGGCAGCACCTGCTCGTCGGCCGTCTGGACGTGGGTATGGGTGCCGAAAAGGGCGGATACCCGGCCGTCCAGATAGAAGCCCAGCCCCCGCTTTTCGGCCGTGGCCTCGGCGTGGAAATCCACCAGGATGATCTTTGCCCCGGCCTCCCCGGCCTTTTCTATGAGCCGGTCGGCGGTGTCAAAGGGGGACTCCAGAGGCTCCATGTAGACCACCCCCATCAGGTTGATGACGGCGGCTACCGTATACCCGAAATCCACAATGGCCATACCCCCGCCGGGGGCGCCTGCCGGGTAGTTGGCCGGGCGGAGAACCCGTTCGTTTTCATCGTAAAAGGCCATGGCCTCCCGGCGCTGGAAGGAGTGGTTGCCCCCGGTGAGCACGTCGGCGCCGCTGGCAAACAGATGCTCGGCCGAGGCGGGGAGCAGGCCGTTGCCGTCGGCCGAATTTTCGCCGTTGACCACCACCATGTCGATGGCCTTCAGCTTTTTAAAGGCGGGAAGCTTGCGCCGCAAAAACTGGCAGCCTACGCTGCCGCAGACGTCGCCAATGCATAAAATATTCATAGCCGTACCTCAAATGCAGTTGGAAGAGGCCGGGCTGCCGCAGCCGCCTTTTCCATATTATCCTTTATTTTACACCAAACGGACCTGCAAATCCAGTCCTATCCGGAAAAGCCGCAAAATTCCTTAATAAATCAAACCATGCGCCGGATGCATGGCAGGCACGAATGTCTGAAAAGACGCCGGGAAATGAGAAAAGCCCGATTCTTGCGAATCGGGCTTTTCCCAACTTGAGGGGTGTTTTGAGGAGGGTAGAGCAGTACTCAAATGAGGTGCGGCTCCTCATTTCCTTGAGTACAACTAGAGTATACCCATAAATTCGAACCATAGCATGAAGATTCTATGAACATTCTTTTAACGTTCTTCGCTCATTTTATTAACGAAAATACCCGGTGATGCAAATTCCATAAAATAAGCTATTTATCCTCCGCTGATTCGACATATGCCGCATTTTGTCAAGAGATGAGGATGCTGATGATCGGCGTTCTGTCCACTCCGGAAAAATCGATGTTTTTCGGCTCATCCTCATAAAGCCGCAAAACCGAGCGGGCGTCCATCTCCTCCAAATCGAAGCAGAGCACGGCGCCGTCGGCCACGGCGTAGCCGACCCCGTCCATGATGACCGTCCGGCGGGCCCAGTCCCCCGGCTGCACCCGGAAGAGCGAGGAGCCGTCCCCTTGGGCCGTGGTGAAGATGCCGGCCGGCGCGATGGTGTCGCCGGTGATTTCCAGGGCCAGGATACCCGAAAATCCCTTGCCGGTATGCAGGGGGATATAGCAGGTTTTGCCTTCGGCCCAGTAGGTGAAGGCGTGATGGTTATAGGCTGCCTCGGAATCCAGGGTGTCGCCCTCGGTTTCCAGCCGGCAGGTGGCTACGGCTTCCGCCCCGGCCCCTTGGCCGGTTGCAAAGAGGTAGAGGGAAATCCCGCCGTCGGAAACCTCCAGCGACAGCATGCGGCCGCCGTCCAGGGGATACAGCGTACCCGACAGGCCCGCCGCCTGGTATCCGCCGCTGAGGATGGGCCGGGCCGGCTCCTGCATATCCACCGTAAGCAGGGCGCCGGCCCCGCCGGCCACCGAAAGATAGGCCCTGTCGCCTGAAAAGCGCACCGACTGCACCGCCTGGCCGGGGGCGATGTTCTCCAGACTGCCGGTGATGGCCAGCCCCTGGTCCAGGACATAAAGGCTGGTGCCCTGCCCGCCGGCATTGGCCGTAAAGACCCGCAGATATCCGTTTTCCGTGTCCATAAAGAAGGAGTCGGTGACAAGGCCGGGCACCCGGGCGCGGCCGGTATACCGCAGCGTATCGCCGGCGGATATCCGCAGGATTTCGCTGAACACCCGCTCGGGCGTGCGGCGCACGGCGGCGATATAGATGGACGCGGCGTCGCTGTAAAGCAGGTCGCCGCCGCCCAGGCAAGCCTGCATCCGGCTGCCGCCCGCCAAATCCACCGCCGCCACAAAGCAGTAGGAGGCCGCATCGGTATCCTGCACAATCTGCACCTGTTCCGGCGCAAGATAGGTCACGCTTCCCACATCCGAATCCCAATAGCAGGGCAGGTACCGTTCCACCGATTGCGCATTCAGCGCGGAAAGGTCGGAATAGGTTACGGTGGTGCTCAAATACAATGTCCCGTCCACCATCCGGCTGCCGGTAAGCTGTCCCTGCTGCTTGAAGGTGCGGGTCAGGGCCGGGCGAGCCGGGTCGGATATGTCATAGATTTCCACCTGGACATACCCTGCATCGGCCGGGCCGTCCAGCGCCTCGGCCCGGCTGCCCATGACGGCCAGGCGATCCCCCTGTACATACAGCTCCACCTCGCCTGCGGCTGTGTACCCCACAGGGGTGGTGCTGAGCCGTTCCATCTTTTCCCCGTCGGTTTTTACAATGTGCAGAAGGCGGCCCTGTTGGCTTTGCTGGGATAGAATATACAGATATCCGTCTGCGGCCGCCACCGCGTCGGCCTCATTGACCGCCGGTTCCTGGGTCCGGTAGGTGATGGGGGTCAGGGCGTCTTCCTCTGCATCCGTATACTCTTCGGATGTCTGGGGCAAATCTTCCTCACCACCCTGGGGCTGCTGCCAACTGGGATCTATGATGATGCCGTTCCCCTCTTCTGCAGATGTTCCCCCGGCAGGCGGCTGTATGTCGGACACAATCGGCGCGGTGCTGAAAGTATTTTCCGGGCCGGTGCCGCCCGTATGGGAAGCATCCGGTTCCTCCACTTCGCTTACAGCGGGAGGGCTGGTCACCACGGGACTGGAAGCGGGTTCGTTTGTGGTTGGTTCGTTTGTGGTCGGCTCATTGCTCGCGGGAATATCGCTTTCCCATGGGGATTCGGACACCACCGGCTCCTCGCTGGAAACCTCCTCCGACGAAGATTCGGAGGTTGTGGTATCGTCCCGGCTCACAGCAGCCAGCCTGGCTGCCGACGCGCCGGCCTCCCGCTGGGGAAGGGACAGCAGGTCCGTCCATGCCCGGGAGACCGCCGCCGTATCCCGCCCTGCCTGCTGGCGCTGCCGAATCTGCTCTAAGGCCAGGCAGATATCCTCATAGGTGACGGGCCTGTCGGTCTGTAAATCGGGCTGATAGAAAGCGTCGGCCGCCTCTTCGGAGACAGGGCTGCCGCTTTCGGCCGGCAGGGTCTCCAGCTGCCGCTGGGCCAGCAGTCCCCCCGTAACCGCCACGGCCAGAAGCAGGGCCGACAGGGCCACCGCCGCCGCCCGCCGGGAGAAAGCCCGGACAGGCCCCGGCCTGCCCTCCCGCTCCAGTTTGCGGACTATCATACAGGGGGACAGGGTAACCGGCGGACGGACTTCCCGGTCCGCTTCGGCCATCTTTTTCTGCAGGGCGTCCAAAAGGGCCGCATCCCGCTTATCCGGTTCTTTTTTCTTGTTCATGGGCCGCATCCCCCTTTCTAAGATGTTTCCAGATATCCGCGCAGCTTCTGCAGGGCCCGGGAAAGCTTGGAGCGGACCCCGCCGCTGGACATATGCAGAATTTGTGCGATTTCATGGCTCTTATATCCCATCATCACTTTCAGCAGCACCACCCGGCGCTCCTCCGGCTTCAGCTGCAAAAGGGCTTCCCGCAGCTCCATGGACAGGGACATGCCCTCCTCGCCGGCATCCGCCGTAAGCTCCGGCCGTTCCTCCAGCTGTACCTGTTCCCGCCGCCGGATGAGGCCGCCCACCCGGCGTTTGCAGCAGGCGGTCAGAATGGTAAAAATCCATCCTTTAAAGGCCGCCGGCTCCTTGAGCCGGCCGATGCCCTTATACGCCTCCAGCACGGTTTCCTGTACGGCGTCCTCCGCGTCCTCCGCATTCCCCAGATAATAATAGGCAAACCGGTACAGGTCCTTCCACACGTCGGCATACAGCTCCCCAAAGGCCGCGGGATCCCCCTCTCTGGCACGGGCGACCAGCTGCTCTGCCTCTCCCGTCATATTCCCCACCACGCTTTCACACTCTCAAAATTGTAGTGTCTCTCCATTCGTAAATTGTTGCAGCAAAAGTGCAGACCGCCGCAAAATGTTTTGTCCTGCCGGCATAATACCGCAAATGGGCGGCAAGACTAGGAGCGGAGGTGCTAGTATATGGGCAAAATTCGATTTGAAGAATCCAAGCTGGGACGCTTTTTCAGCGGAAAAGGCTTTTACATGGTGCTGGCCGCCTGCTTAATCGCCGTGGGCGCCGCCGCCTGGACGGCCATCAGCAGCCTTTCCCCGCCGCCGGCAGACACCGGCGAGGCCAGCCTGTCCTCTTCCGTTTCCCAACCGGACACATCCGCCGCCGGCCTTGCCGACGTGGGACAGACCGTATCCGACGTATCCGATACCCGCAGCCAGACTGCAGGCAGCAGCCAGCTGGCAGAGACGTCCGCCTCGGATGCGGCCGAGGCCGCCGCGCCGGTGGCCAACTTCTTTGTCATGCCGGTCACCGGCGACATCATCAAGGTATTCAGCGACACCGAGCTGCAGTATTCCGAAACCTATAAGGATATGCGCCTGCACACCGGCGTGGACATTGCCGCCGACATCGGCACCAAGGTAAAATCCGCCGGGGACGGGACGGTCACCGATGTGTATATGGACCCGCTGTGGGGCTCCACAGTGGTTATAGACCACGGCAAGGGCGTCACCGCCTATTACGCCGGCTTAAACAACACCCCCACTGTGGACAAAGGGGAGGTGGTGGCCCCCGGCACCCAGCTGGGCGACGTGGGCCAGATTCCCTGTGAAGCCGCCGACCAGCCCCATCTGCACCTGGCCATCAAGCAGGACGGCCAGTGGGTTTCCCCCCTGGCTCTCATGGGCATGGAAAAGGAATCCGACTGACGGCACATGCAGCCCGGACCAAAGGCCCTCTGCTTTTCTTCGGAGAAGCGGAGGGCTTTTCTGCGTCCCGGCGGGGCCTTGAAGAATCAGAGGGGCGGCTTTGGATATAGTATATCATATATTTGTTCCTTTGCGGAAAAAGGGGAAAATTTCCACATACCCTCCCAAAGGCATAAACGGCCCGCATCCCTTCATATAAACCAATAAACCGGCAGGACAGGGACAAGCGAGGAGGGATGCCATGTTTGCCGTATTGCAGCCGGCGGCCGGGCGGCCGGCCGGCATAAGGGGGCGGCTGTTTTCCCGGCGGCGGCCGGCGGTGGAAATCCGGGCGGGCCGGGCGGGGAGCATACCCTTTGTGCTGCTTATGGCCAGGTGCAAAAAGGGGCGGATGGACTGGGGGAAAATTTACCGGGCGGCCGGTCGGGAGGCCGGCCGGCTGGTGCTGCCGGCCGGCCTTACGCCGCCCCCCGGCTGCGGCGTAATCGGCTATGACAGCAGCCTCTACCGCCGGATCCTGCTGGCCAATGCATTTTTCCGCTGCATGGCCTCCTGCAGCCCGCGGGAGCTGAGCGTGGCCCTGGTGGACTGGGAAGGGCGCTACGGAAGCCTGGCCCTGGAACTGCTGGCCCGGGCGGGTACGGTGCGGGTGGTGACCGGCCGGCCGGAGGTGTACGAGGTATATGAGGAGGAGGCCCGCCGGCTGCTGGGGGCGGGCCTCATCGTAACCGGGGAGGCCGGCTGCCTGGACAGCGTGGCCGCCGTACTGGCCCCTGAGGGCCTGACCGGCGGCCGGCGGCGGGAGGGTGGGGCGCTGGTGCGGCCCCTTAACCGGCTGTTTTTCAGCGGTCAGGCCCAATCCTCCTTCGGCCTGACCCTGGACGGGTCCTGCATCCGGCTGCCGGCGCCTTACGAATCGCTGGTGCCTCCCGGCGTCAGCCGGCTGGATTTCGCCGCCGCCCTCTACGACAGCGCCCGGCCAAAGGATCTGGCCCGCCTGCTGCCTTCCTACATCTGCAGGGAAGGGCTGCGCATCCCCCTGCGGGCGGCCGCCGCCATGATGGCCCAGGCCGTCCGGCGGCCGGGAGCGGGGGTGGGGAAAGGGTAAAAAAATCCATTTTTCCAGTCTTGACAGAAAAGGCGGGTTTCACTATAATAGTTGTATTGTGCAGACAGGTATATGTCTGTCATGAAAGGAAGATTTGTTTTTATGGCAAAACAGGTTTTTTTGACGGATGAAGGCCTTAAGAAATACGAGCAGGAACTGGAAGACCTGCGTACCAATAAACGGAAGGAAATTGCGGATAAAATAAAGGTTGCCCTTTCCTTCGGCGACCTGTCGGAAAACAGCGAATACGATGAGGCCAAGAACGAACAGGCCAAGGTGGAGGCCCGGATAGTCGAGCTGGAAGCCATGCTGAAAAACGTTAAAATCATCGACGACGATGAGTTGAACGGCGAGCAGGTGGGTATCGGATCCAAGGTCAAGGTGCTGGATTTGGAATTCGACGAGGAGTGCGAGTACCAGGTGGTGGGTTCGGCCGAGGCCGACCCCCTGTTGGGCAAAATCTCGGACGAATCCCCGGTGGGCAAGGCCCTGCTGGGCCATACCGCCGGCGAGACCGTCGTGGCCGAAGCGCCGGCCGGCGAACTGCGGTTCAAGATTCTGGAAATCGCCAGATAGTTTCGTTCAGGCGGGCGGGGAAATCCCTGCCCGCTTTTTGACAAGAAGCGCTCGAAGCGCCGAGCCCGCCTGCCTGGGAAAATGACCGGCGCGGACGGGTGGCAGCAGCATCCGCAGGATGCGTATGCCGGCGGGGAGCGGAGGGAACTTTTCCCAGATAAGCAAGCGGCGCGAGGCGTGACAGAAGCGCCCAGCCAGGCTGCGTCTGCGGCTAAAAGCAAATATATATAAGTATAAGCAACAAAGAAGTACAAAATAAAGGGAGTGTCTGCATGTCCGAGAATACCAACGCCAACGTCCAGGCCCCGGCCGCTGCGGAAGACATGAATGAAATCCTCCGCATCCGGCGGGACAAGCTGGCCGCTCTGCAGGCCGAGGGAAAGGATCCCTTTGCCGTCACCACCTACCCTGTCACCGCCCACGCCGCCGAAATCACCGGCGGCTTCGAGGCCATGGAGGGCAGGGAGGTCCAGATTGCCGGCCGGATTATGAGCTGGCGGGATATGGGCAAGGCCAGCTTTATGGATCTCCGCGACCGCAGCGGCCGCATCCAGGTCTACCTGCGCCGGGACGACATCGGGGAGGAAACCTTCGCCGGCCTGAAAAAGTGGGACATCGGGGATATCATCGGCGTAAAGGGAGAGGTCTTCCGCACCCGTCGCGGGGAAATCTCGGTGCACGCCCGGGAAATCACCCTGCTGTCCAAGTCCCTGCGGCCTCTGCCCGAAAAGTTCCACGGGCTGAGGGATACCGACCTGCGCTACCGGCAGCGGTATCTGGATTTGATTGTGAACCCGGAGGTTCAGGAGACCTTCATCAAGCGCAGCAAGATCATGAAGTTTATCCGGGAATACCTGGACGCCCGGGGCTACACCGAGGTGGAGACCCCCATTCTCAACACCATCCCCGGCGGTGCGGCCGCCCGGCCCTTTGTGACCCACCACAACACCCTGGATATGGATATGTACCTGCGCATCGCCCCCGAGCTGTACCTAAAGCGGCTGATTGTGGGCGGCATGGAAAAGGTGTATGAAATCGGCCGGCTGTTCCGCAACGAAGGCATGTCCATCAAGCACAATCCCGAATTTACCAACATCGAGCTGTATGAGGCCTATACCGACTACAACGGCATGATGGATTTGACCGAAGACCTTATCTCCAAACTGACCGAGGCCATCTGCGGTTCCACCAGGATTACCTACCAGGGCACCGAAATCGAGATGAAGAAGCCCTGGCCCCGCATCACCATGCTGGACGCGGTCAAGCAGGCCACCGGCCTGGATTTCGACGCCATCCCCATGGACCACGAAAAGGCCCGGGAACTGGCCAAATCGGCAGGGGTGGAGGTCAAGAAGGACGCCCGCTGGGGCGACTGCCTCTATGCCGTCTTTGACCAGAAGGTGGAGGAAACCCTCATCCAGCCCACCTTTATCATCAATTACCCCGTGGAGGTTTCCCACCTGACCAAGCGCTGCCCCGGCCGGCCGGAGCTGACCGAGCGTTTTGAGTTCTTTGTATACGGCCGGGAGCTGGGCAACGCCTATACCGAGCTCAACGACCCCATCGACCAGCTGGAGCGGTTTAAGGATCAGATGCGCCTGCGGGAGGCCGGCGACGACGAGGCCAACCTGCTGGACGAGGACTTTGTCCTCTCCCTGGAATACGGCATGCCCCCCACGGGCGGCCTTGGCATCGGCCTGGAGCGGTTGATTATGTTCTTGACCGACTCGGCCTCCATTCGGGACGTGCTCCTTTTCCCGACCATGAAGCCTCTGGACAAATAATCCACAATATATTGTGGATGACGGAGCAGGACGAAACAAGATGTAGTGAAAGAGGCTTACAACCACAACTTTTTCACAACTTTTGCTTGAAATCAGACGGCATCAGACGGGCCA
>CAJFVX010000035.1 GCA_904420585.1 Candidatus Howiella intestinavium
GAACCCGGAATTCTCATTTTGGAATGGGTATCTTTTTTCGTTATAATACGATTTTTTACTGGTATCTATTTTGTAACAGTCACACATCAAGCAAGGCCTGGAGTTTCGCACTCCGGGCCTGCTTTTTTGCTTGTATGTCCGCACCGGGAAAGGAAAAGGGATAGCAATGGAAAAACGGAAGGCTTTCTTTCATAACAAAAAAATCGTAATTATCGCTGCTATTGTGCTTGCTGTCATCGCGGCAGGAATCATTGTTTATTTTATAGCGAGTGCTGCCCCGGAGGACACCTCTGCCGATGGTGTGGAGACTTCATCCGCTGTCACCGTTGCGGAAGAAGAATCTTCGGAAGAGAAAACCGAAACCAGCAACGCGGATATGCTTACATCGGATACAAAAAGTACAGCCGCAACCGATGAAAGTGAAGCGGCAATCGACAGGGAAAGCAGCCCTCTCCCGCAGTCTGTATCCAGCGCATCAAGCCAAAACGCAACCAGTGCCGCAAACGACGTCCGTACAGATACAAGCCCTGCATCCTCTCACACCCACGCATGGGTGGATCATACAGTCCAGGTATGGGTTCCCAATATGGTTACGGTTGTGGACCAGCCGGAACAGACGATACCCGGCGCCCGCTTTTACACCATGAATGAAGCAGGCGAATATATCGCCAACGGCCCCACCTACTGGTTTGAAAACGGGTTTACCAAAGATGATTTAAAAGAAATCATCAAAGAGGGCTTACGAAATGCCGACAGCAACGGGTTGTATAACGGCGTTTATTACGGCAATTACCAGAATGTTACCAAAACAATTCCTGCGGTAACCCACGAAGAAGACCAGGGGTATTACGAAGAAAAAACAGATTATCAGTATTGCAGCGTCTGCGGCCAGCACAAGTAGGCTGATGGCACAAAATGCATGGACAGCATAAAAAGAACCCGGGGATAGGAAATATTGAATTTTAGCGGGAGTGTCACAGCGTCAGCGGCGCCGCTCCTGCTAAAATCTAATATTCCTGCACCAGGGTTCTTTTTGTCATGTCTGCACAATCCGGGGCACTGCACGGGCGAGTGGTTTTCCTTATACAAGAAAACGGCGGCCGTGCGCTCCCGGGCTTATCCCGGATCCCGGATTTTGTCCATGGCTCCCTTCTCCAGCCGGCTGACCTGCGCCTGGCTGATGCCGATTTCCCTGGATACCTCCATCTGGGTTTTGCCCTGTAAAAACCGCAGGCGCAGAATCTTTTTCTCCCGCTCGCTCAGGGCCGCGATGGCCTCCTTCAGGGCGATTTCGTCCAGCCAGTTGGCGTCGTCGTTCCGGTCGCCCACCTGGTCCAGGACGTAGAGGGTGTCGCCGCCGTCCGAATAAACCGGCTCGTAGAGGGACACCGGGTCCACGATGCTCTCCAAGGCCATGACCACATCCTCCTTGGGCAGACCCAGTTCCCGGGCGATTTCCTCCACTGTGGGCTCCCGCTGGGCCCGGCCGGTCAGGCGCTCCTTGACCTGCATGGCCTTGTAGGCCGTATCCTTCATGGAGCGGCTGACCCGCACGGCGTTGTTGTCCCGCAGATAGCGGCGGATTTCCCCGATGATCATGGGCACGGCGTAGGTGCTGAACCGCACGTTCTGGCTTACGTCGAAGTTGTCGATGGATTTTATCAGGCCGATGCAGCCTACCTGGAACAGGTCGTCCAGGTTCTCCCCCCGGTTGGTAAAGCGCTGGATGACGCTGAGCACCAGCCGCAGATTCCCGTTGATAAGCTCCTCCCTGGCGCCCGAGTCGCCGTCGTGGGCCCGGCGCAGCAGGCTCTCCTTCTGGGCCTCGGTCAGCACCGGCAGCTTGGCCGTGTTTACGCCGCAGATTTCCACCTTGTTATACTGCAAGACAACGCCTCCCGGATGTTTGTACTAGCAGTATTGCCGGATTGTCCTTTTATCATCCGGCGGTGGAAAAGATATAAATTTTTTTCGTCGCGGCTTTTTGCTTGCATTCGCCGAACACGCCGGCTTTCGACTCTATAGGTGGATTTTCCTCCTGCCCGCCTGCCCTGCCGGACGGCTTTCGACAGGGCGGGCAGGCGGCGGGGATTTGCAGGGAGCCGTCTCTTACCTATTATACCCCGGTATAAACTTGCAGTTGGTATCTCCATTGTATGATGCCCGAGATCACCACGAGCTGCAATGAAAAATCAGGAGTTACATGATATTCTGTCTTCACTATGTCCAACAATTTCTCCAGGGTTTCCCGCCGGCTTTCCTCGGTGCAGTCGGCGCACAGGTATACCCCGGCCGGAAGGGTTTTTAATCCGTCTATTTCCCCATAGCGCGTACACAGGGCGAAATAGCGGGCTGCGGAGCCGTCCCGATATACGCCGGCCAAATCCTCAAAGGCAAACTGCTTTTTCTGTTCTTGGGAAAGGCGCTGATAAAAACGGCGCTGATAGCTCCACAGATCGTCTGCCGTAATTTTCTCAACCGGATCGGCCAGCATGATTACACGCTTTGGAAACTCCTTGGTAAAAATCCCCTCCGGGGCCTGCCAGCCGTGAAGCTTTTTTTCGTAGTCGGCCCTTGCCAGCTGGATTTTTGCCTTGCTCTGCCGCAGGGAAGCGATTTTTTCATCCGCTTTTTGTTCCGCCTGTTTTAAAAACGCGATGATTTTTTCCAGATCGTCATATGCCAGAACCCGCTTAATTTCCTGCAAAGGCAGATCCATCTGCTGCAGCGCGTGGATGGTGTGCAGCCGGACGATGTCTTCCGCGCTGTAGTACCGATATCTGGTGCGGGCGTCAATCTTGCTGGGCTTGACCAGGCCGATGCGATCATAATGGCGGAGGGTTTCGCTGGTCATGTGCACCTGTTCCGCGGCTTCTCCGATGGAAAAATATTTTTTCTCCATGGCAATTCTCCCCCCTTGACCTTTGTGCAGCACAAAGGTTTATACTATAGTAACACCGGAGAATATATGTATGCAAGTGTTTGATGAAAGGTGGAAATGAAAAATGAAAAGAAAAATACTTTTGGTGCTGGCGGTTTTGCTGCTGGTAGGTTCCCTTTCGGCCTGCTCTGACGAAGGAAGCAGATTTGAAGCAAAATCATATACGCCGGAGGGCGCAGAGGTTAGTGGGATCGATATCCAGGTAACCGATCGGGAAATCCTGGTCGTCCCCTCCGCCGATGGGCAATTCCACATTGACTACGCGGAAAGCGAAAAGGAATTTTATGATATTTCTGTTTCCGACAGCGGCATCCTGACCATGGTTTCCAAAAGCGATAAGGAGTGGACGGATTACATCGGCGTGAGCCAATCCGCCGACACTGATCAAATCACCGTCCAGGTTCCCGACGCCGCTCTCTCCACCCTGACCTTAAGCACCACGCAAGAGGACATATCCCTGCCCGCGCTGACCGTGACGGATCAGCTGACCTTGTCTACCAACGAAGGGGATATTTCTTTTGAAAATATCAGCGCCGCAAACTCCATCACGGTGGAAAATAAAAACGGCGATATTACCGGGACAATCCTGGGGAGCTACGATGATTACGCGATTACCTGCACCATCAAAAAAGGGGAAAGCAATCTGCCGGATGAAAAAAGCGGCGGGAGCAAGACATTGACCGCCAGTAATAACAATGGGGACATTGACATAGAAATCATCAGCCAATAAGCCCAATGCCCCCGAAAAGGTTCCGTCCGGTGACGGAGGCAAAAGCTGACAGCCTATAAAAAATCATGCGCTTGCGTGTTGCTTTGTCACGCAGGCGCATTTTTGTTTTTCGACCTCTGGGCGCTTTCCTCATAAAGACGTTATCGCAAATCGACGATAGCGAATTTTTCGGCTTATTCTAGTGAAAAAGTTCGTTAGTTGCGAACAAATCCCCAAAACAAAAAGTTTTGTGCTATGCTATGCATTGAAAATAGATGCATGAGGCTGACCTGAACAAGCGAAACGGGGTGCCGAAAGTGAAAGTGTTAAAACAGAAAGTGAGCATCACATTGGATATAGATGTAAAAGAGAAAATACAAGCCTTATCCGATGCGCAGGACCGCTCCTTTTCTCAATATATCAATATGGTTTTAAAGGAGCATTTAAAAAGGGCCGCTCCAAAAGGGGCATCCATTTGCCGAGAGGCAACCGATAAACAGGGGGGACTATGCGGACTGAAAAGACAGGTGATGCCCCCGCAATAAAAATATCGGCCGGGCGGACCCGGTCGGCTTTGCGGATACTCCTACCGCTCCTCCAGGGTGACGGCCACGGTCTCCCCCGGCCCCTTTCCGATTTTCTCCCGGATGTCCTTTCGCACGCCGATAATATAGCAGACGGATCCGTCGGCGTTCTTTACCCCCATATTGACGATGCTGCCGTCATAGGGAACCCCGTCAAAGGCTGCGTGCACCTTTACCCGCCCCTTTCCGAAGACCTGCCGGATGTCGAAGGGCACCCGGACAAAAGCGCCTCCCTTGTCCGGTACGGGTTCGATGACGGCTTCAAATGCATATACCTTGTTCATTTGCCGGCTCCTTTCCAGAAACTATAACAGAAGGGCTTTCGAAAAACCATTTGAATCGCAGGAACCGGCGACATGTGCGTCGGTTCCTGCACACGACAAATCCCGCTCCGGCGGGATTTGTCGGGGGAATGTTAGAAGGGGGGGCGTGCCCCTCTTCTACATCTTGTCGACTTTGTCGACAAGATGAGAAGGGCTTTCCCGTATTGTAACCGGGAAAGCCCCTTTTTTACATCTACCGCTTGCGTTTGCGGAAAAATCCGGCGGCCACATACCCCGTCAGCACCAGGGCCAGCAGATAGCCCACCGCCGCCGGCGCCGGGATGCCCAGGGGGGCAGACGGCAGGTCGGAAAGGCACAGCAGGCTGGAACCTACATACAGCCCCGCCGCCAGCAGCGCCGCAGCCAGCCGGCCCACGAGTTTGCGGGCTGCCTCCAACGGATCCTCCGAACCCATGAGTTCCAGGCCCACCTTGGTCTGTCCCTTGACCGTCATTTTCAGCAGGTCGGACAACTGTCCCGGCACGTCCAGTGCCTTGCGGCCGGAGGAGAGGAAGGCCAGTCCCCCGCCCTTGAGCATGTCGGCCAGTTCCTCCCGGCTCAAGGCCCGCTCCCGCATCCGGTCGGCCATAATCTCCACCATATTCAGCTCGGGCGCAATATCCGCCAGCACCCCCTGGAGGGTCAGCAGCCCCCGGCCCAGCAGGGTCACCCCCTCGGGCATGGATATGCCGTTGTCCGACGCCAGGGTGAAGAGTTCTTCCATCATCCGGCTCAGATCCATCTCGGCCATCCCCATACCGCCGTACCGGTTCAGCAGGCTGTCGATGTCTTCATACAGCCGGGCATGGTTGACCCGGCCGTTATGTACGCCCAGGGCCAGCAGCACGTCCTTCAGGGTGCCCACATCCTGCTCCCCGATGGCCCGGGCCGCCCGCCGGAAGAGGGCCTTGTCCCGCTCGGACAGGCGGCCCATCATCCCCAAATCCAGGAAGACAATCTGCTTTCCCCGGATGCGGAGGTTGCCGGGATGGGGGTCGGCGTGAAAGAAGCCGTCGTCCAGAATCTGCTTGACGTAATTGTCGGCCAGCTTGGCCCCGATTTCATTCAGGTCATAGCCGTTTTGGGTTAGTTTTTCCGGCTCCTGTAAAGTAAAGCCGTCCACATATTCCATCACCAGCACCCGGGGCGTGGTATAGCGGTGGAAAATCCGGGGGCAGTCCACAAAGGCCACGTCCTGATTCAGCCGGCGGAATTCGTCGGCGTTGCGGGCCTCGGTGAGAAAATCCATTTCCTGCTGGGCCACGAACCACAGTTCGCTGAGGATGGTGTCAAAGTCCAGGACGCGGGCCGTGCCGGTGTGCTTGAGCAGCCGGGCCGCCCGGCGCAGCAGGGCGATATCCCGGGCCATCACGTCGTAGATGCCCGGGCGCTGCACCTTGACCACTACCCGCTCCCCCGTCTTCAGCCGGGCGGCGTGGGCCTGGGCGATGGAGGCCGCCCCCAGCGGCTCCTTGTCAAAGGAGGCGAACACCTTATCCAGCCGGGATTCATACTCGGCCTCCACCACCGCCTGGACCTCCTCATAGGTCAGGGGATGCACGTCGGTGCGGAGCTTTTCCAGTTCCCGGCAGTATTCGGCGGGGAGCATATCCCGCCGCATGGACAGGATTTGCCCCAGCTTGACAAAAGTAGGGCCCAGCTCCTCTACAATCTGGCGCAGCTTGACCGGCGTCACCCCGCCCGCGATGTTATGCCGCAGCAGGACGCCCAGGATTTCCCGCAGGCGGTGCCGGTTCTCGGGCGTCCGGGCGGCCGTCGCCGGCTCTTCCGACTCGTTTTTCCGGGTGCTTGTCTTATTCATGCGTTTCCTCCCGCGCGGCCGGCATAGTCTTCCGCGCTTCCACCTGTTCGGGGGTCGCTTTTCCTTCGGGCTGTCAACAGGTGCGGCCGGCCAGCAGACCCGCCAACTCCCGCAGGGCGTCGGCCTCCGAGCCGAAAGCGGACAGAGCGTCTACAGCCGATGCCCGCAGGCGCTCGGCCTCGGCCTTTGCCCCCTCCAGGCCCAATAGGGTCACATAGGTGCTTTTATCGTTGGCCGCGTCGCTCCCCACCGCCTTGCCTAAAGCCGCCGGATCGCCCACCATATCCAGAATATCATCCACAATCTGGAAGGCGAGGCCAATGTCGGCCGCATACCGGTCGGCGGCTTTCCGCAGTTCCTCCGGCGCGCCGGCGGCGATACAGCCCATGGCCGCCGCCGCGCGGATTAAGGCCCCGGTTTTGAGCATATCGGTCTCCCGCAGGCGGGCGGCGTCCACCGCCCGGCCCTCATTGGCCAAATCCATCACCTGCCCGCCTATCATGCCCGCCGGGCCGGCCGCCCGGGCCAGGGCGAGGCCGGCCTGCCGGATGGTTTCGGCCGGCAGGTCGGCGGAAAGGATGGTCTGGAAGGCCGCCGTCAGCAGGCCATCCCCCGCCAGCAGGGCCGTATCCTCCCCGAAGGCCTTATGGCAGGAAGGCTTCCCCCGCCGCATATCGTCATTGTCCATACAGGGCAGGTCGTCGTGAATTAAAGAATAGGTGTGGATCATCTCCAGGGCGCAGGCCAAAGGCAGGGCCTTCTCCCAGTCCCCGCCACAGGCCCTGCAAAAGGCCAGCGTCAGGGCCGGGCGGATGCGTTTGCCCCCCGCCGTCAGGCTGTATCCCATGGCCCCAGCCACCGCGTCCTCCCGGCCGGCGGCGTCCAGGTACTTTACAAGGGCCGGCTCGATGACCGCCTGGTACTCCCGCAGCATCTTTTCGGCCAGGGGGTAGGATTTATTCGTCCTGTCCATCCGCTTCCTCCTCCGCCTGCTGCAGGGTCACGATTTTCTGCCGGGCCTTCTCCAGCTTTTTATTGCAAAGGCCGGACAGGGCCACCCCTTCCTCGTACAGCTTCATGGATTCCTCCAGCGGGTAGTCCCCGCTTTCCAGCTGGGTCACAATCTCTTCCAGGCGTTCCAGCGCCTCCTCAAAGGTGGCTGTTTTCTTATTCACTGCCATTTTCTTTCCTCCCTGTGCCGCTGTCCACTGCGGCTTGTTCCACACGCAGACCCAGCCGGCCCTCCGCCAGCTGCAAATCCACCTGCGCACCCACCGGCGCCTCCGCCGCAGAACGCAGGATTTTTCCGTCCAGGCTGGCCACGGCGTAGCCCCGGGCCAGCACCTTTACCGGGCTCATGGCCTCCAGGGCGGCGGCCGCCGCCGAAAAACGGTTGGCAAAGCCGGTAGTCTGCTCGGTATAGGCCGCCTTTAACCGGCCTGCCGCCGCGTCTACCCGCTGGGCCAGCTGATCCAGCCGGTGGCCGGGCGTCCGCAGAACGGGGCGGCCGGATGCGGCCGAAAGCCGGCTTTGCAAATTCTGCAGCCGGCGGGTTATCCCCTGCCGCAGCTTGGCGTCCAGCTGCATACAGTGCCGGCGCAGGGCCTCCCCGTCGGGTACGGCCAGCTCGGCTGCCGCAGAGGGGGTGGGCGCCCGCAGGTCGGCGGCAAAGTCGCAGATGGTAAAGTCGGTTTCGTGGCCCACGGCCGATATGACCGGGATTTTGGAGGCGGCCACCGCCCGGGCCAGGTTCTCGTCGTTAAAGCTCCACAAATCTTCGGCCGAGCCGCCGCCCCGGCCCAGGATAATGCAGTCGGCCGTACCCAGCCGGTTGACCCGGGCAAGGGCGTCTATCATGGAGGGGGCGGCCTGCTCTCCCTGCACCAGCACCGGGCAGAAGAGGATTTCGGTCGACGGGCTCCGCCGGGCCAATATGCTGAAAACATCCCGGACAGCCGCCCCCGTCTCGGAGGTGATGACGGCTATGCGCTTGGGGTATGGGGGCAGGGGCCGCTTGCGGGCCGTATCAAAAAGCCCCTCGGCCGCAAGGCGGGCCTTTATCTGCTCAAAGGCCACCGCCAGGCTGCCCGCCCCGTCGGGCTGCATATCCTCGGCGTAAAACTGGTACTGGCCGTCCTTTTCGTATAAGGAAATTCTGCCCCGGCAAACCACCTTCATACCGTTTTCCGGGCGGAATTTCAGCCGCGCCGCCGCCGTGCGGAACATGACGCAGCGGATAAGGCCGCCTTCGTCCTTTAAGGAGAAGTAGAGGTGGCCGCTTTGGTAATGGTCCTTGAAATTGGAAATTTCCCCCGTCAGGTAGAGGGTGCTCAGCCGGGGGTCGTTCTCCAAAAGGGAGCGCACGTACCGGTTTAACTGGGTTACGGTGAGAATCAGCTGCTGTGCCATAAAGCCTCCCTTTCTCCCGCCAGCAGGGCGACGCCGGCGGCGTTATCGGCCGAAAAGGCCGGTTGGGCAAAGGCCGCCCCGTATTTTTCCGTAAGTTTTCCGCGGATGAAGCGGTTGGACATGACGCCCCCGGCGAAGACCAGCGGCAGGGGGCCATACCGCTCCAGCAGAGCGGCGGCCATGCCGTCCAGGGCGGCGCAGACCGATTCCAGCACAAAGCGGGCCACGTCGGCCGCCGGGGCGCCCTGCTCCAGCAGCTTCCGGCTCTGGTTTTCCAGGCCGGAAAGGCAGCAGTCGGTTCCCTTGAGGGTGGGCCGCACCGGCCGGGGCGAACGGCCGTCGGCCGCCAGGGCCTCCAGCGCCGGGCCGGCCGGAAATCCCAGCCCAAGCAGGCCGCCGATGCGGTCGATGGCCTGGCCGGCTTTTAAATCAAGGGACTGCCCCACAATTTCACAGTGGAAAACCGTTTCCTTATCCGGCCGGGTCAGCACCGCCTCGGTGGTGCCGCCGGACACATGGAAGGCGATAAAGGTCTTGTCCAGCAAATCCAGGCGGCCGGCCGAATAGAGGGCCGCCGCGATATGGCCGGCCTGGTGGGAAAAGCGATATACCGGCACATTCAGGGCGGCCGCCGTGCTCCGGGCCAGGGCTTCGCCTACGAGGAAACAGGGCATATAGCTGCCCGCCGCGTCCCGGGGACGCACCGATACGCCGACGCCGGAAAGGCAAAAATCCGCCCCCAGCTCTTTTCGTCCGGCGGCCAGGGCCTCCTCCAGCACCCCCGGCAGGTTTTTCACATGGTGGAAAACCGCGTCGCTCTGCCGCAGGCCCAACTCTCCCGGCTTCACCGGCAGAAGCTGCTTGCAGTTGGCCACTATCCCCTTTTCCCTATGGTAGAGGGCGGCCGAGGAGGTATAGTTGCTGGAATCGATGCCTAAAAAAACGCTCATTCGTCCTCCCGGCCTTCCGCCGTCAAACGTTCGGCCGGCAGGCTGCGGGCCACCGAACCCAGCACGCCGTTGACATAGGCGGCGTCGTCCTTGGTGGCGAAGCGCTTGGCCAGTTCCACCGCCTCGTTGATGGACACGCTGACGGGGATGTCCTCCCGGTGCAGCATCTCAAAGACCGACAGCCGCAGCACCGCCAGGGATACCCGGGACAGCCGCTCCAGCTTCCAGCCGGTCAGGTTGGCTTTTATGGTCTCGTCGATTTCCTCCAGGTGCTGGAAGACCCCCTCCGCCGCCTGCTCCATATAGGCGTCGCCGGGAAGCTCCCGGCCCTCCTTGGCCGCCTCGATGATTTCGGGCACCGGTTCGTCCCGGAAACTCTTTTCAAACACCAGGATAAAGGCCTGCTCTCTCGCTTCTTTACGGTTCATTTTTCCCATCCCATCCGCCGCTGCCGACGCGGCCGGTATTTTGCATCCCGGAAAAGACGGCGCCTTAACCGGATTTTTCGTATAAGTATTTTTATTTTACCGCATTCCCCGCCGCTTTGCAATCAAATTTCACCCTTTGCCCCCTTTTTTCAGTCTCACATCATTGACAATCGTACAATTTCACCTTTTGCCCCCTTTTTTCTCATTTAGATGCACGCCTGCAGCCCAAAGGCTTTGCCCCCTTATATGCTTCCTCGCCGGCTCCTGTCACGGCGCTGTTCTTTCCCTGATCAGCATATGCGGCATATCCCCTTTGCCTTTTGCTTTGGCAGCTTTCAATTATTTCTAGGCTCTACCGACGCACATGTCGCCGGTTTGGACAATTGAACAGTTTTTTCGGTAGTATGAAGGCCACCCGTATAACGGATGGCCTTCACACATTCCTTATGGTGTTAACCCTTGCGGGCCAGTATCCTACAGATTTCCATGATGTCGGCAATAGTAAAATCCTGGTCGCCATTCAAATTTCCCCGGGCCATTTCCTCATCGGTAGGCCGAGTTCCCACCGCCTGGCGGGCGAGAACCTTACACGCTTCCATGACATCGGCAATATCTACATTCCCATTGGCATCCATATCGCCTGGTATGACTTCCGGCTCCTGCTTTGCGGTTACCGTAACGGTACAGACCGCCTGCGCGCCCGAGGCCGATTTGGCGGTAATAACCGCTGTGCCGGTTTTTACAGCTGTTACCTTGCCGTTTGGATCCACCGCAGCCACAGCCGGATCGGAGGAGGTAAAGGTTACCGCATCGCCTGCCGGCGTGGTGACAGCGGTCAGGACATCGGTCTCCCCTTTCTCCAGGGTAAGGGAAGATTTATCCAGCTGGATGGTAGGATCGGCAGGTCTCTCCCCGCCATATATCGCAAACTCTGATATCTGAAACGCATTGGAGGCGCCCGTTTCAAAAAACCTAACCGTGTAATACTTGTATGCCCCGGGATTCTTCACCTTAAACGCCGTACCGGCCAGATTGGCGGCCGGCAGGTCGGCGTTGCTGACAGAATCTAAAACCGTCCATTGTTCGCCATCGTCAGAACCGCAGAACACCCAACTCTTCGGATTCCGCTGGGGGAATTGAGCGGTATCCCCTCCTGTATAGATAATGTAGGAATCAACGGCAGTTTCTTCCTTCATAGTCCAGACAACAGCGGCAGGAAGCGCATCTGTAGAGCAAAATTTGGTATCCAGATCACCGTCTACCATGCAATATCCCGACTGGGTGGTAATGCCAGGCGTCCCGATAACCGATTTGTCAATAATCTTATCGTTTAACAAGGCTTTATTTTCCATAATATAATCGGGATCTTCCACAATTCCAGCTTCGCCCGTCAGCAATGCTTCGCTTAACTCGGGGACGCTTAGAGTTGTAAACGTACTGCGGTAGTTGGGGATCGTCTCATGGACTAGTTCACCGTTTTCCACTGTGATCTTTTGGGTATCGTCGGCAAACAGGACTTCTACATTTTCCGCCCCATTGATAACGCCCAGATATTTGGAATGATTATGATGGTCAGGGTCCGCGCCCGAGTTTGCCTCGGCGTTGCTGTAAAACGCCAAGGGCGCGCCGATGGCTTTATAGAGTTCCGGCAGATCATTATATCCATGGTGCGCGACCTGCACACAGTCGCTGTGCAGCTCTGCCGCGCTGTACATTTTCAGCAGGCAATTCTCCTCGAAGTAATCGCCCAGCAGCATAAAGGTTTTGCCGTCTATCGTCATCTTCATAATTGTGCTGGTATCATTGAAATTTGTTATGCGAGAGACGCCTTCGGCGCTGACATTGTCTTCATGGGTATACATCACCTTGAAGGTAACCCCCTGCACGGAAAATTCCTGCCCGCTGTGCAGTTTTGCCACCTTGCAGTCCGGGTAATACCGGCTGATAGACTCCTTAACCTCAAATGTACTAACCGCATATCCATTCCCTACCACATGATAAGACGGGAAATTAAACAATACATTTTCCAGCATAAGGTTTTCGTGATAACTGTCGATGAAGGCTTTTGCGAAATATACGTGATCGTCATGGGCATGAGAGAAAAACCAGCCCCTAATCCTAATTTTTTCGCCCTTTTCCCGATCGGCGCCCGTGATTTCGTATAAGAAATTCATGAAGGCCTCCTGGGCGGTTTGGCTGCTTTGCCGCTGATGACCGCCGTCAAGGATAAACACACTGTCATCAGCAAGCTTTAAAACCATCTGCGCGCCGCAGTCCACGCTCCAATAATCGGTTTCCGAGTACTGTCCAGTGGTACAGTAATCGAGGGCGTATACATAAAATTCTGTTTTTCCGTCACCCACAGCATCCTGGCTCAAGGCGGACAAATCCAGTGTTGTAGAATTGTCCTGGATGATTCTAACGGTTTGGGTATAGGCTGTATAATAAGCGTAATAGTAGTTCGCATCTTTTTGAAGCAAACAATAAATATTTTGTTCGCTGGCATTCTCCCAGAGCTTTTCAAATCCCGCATGGATGAGATCCTCCATGTAGGACTGGAAGGTTGCGGCGCTTGTTTGGCTGATGACCACCATTTGGGAATCGGTGTCCGTAACCGATTCATCATCTACAGCCAGCCCGGGCCCCGCGTTATAGACCGTTTCGCCGATTACGCCGTCAGGATAAGCGGGAAGATCTTCAAAGGGATGGGGAAAGCTTTGCCGCGCCTTATCTACTGTTTTGGCGTATACAATTTCATCCCCTTTTTTGACCGTAATGGTCGCCTGCGTCCAGAGGCTGTCCACGCCATAGGCCGTTCCCGTGAACATCACGCAGCCATCCGCCGCCTGATAGGTCTGATCCCCTGTGTCAAACAACGAGCCGCTGCTTGCTTCCGTAAGAGTTACGGTTTTGAGAACAGCCGCGTCCTTCCTGATCTCCGCTGTGGCCGTGAGCCCCTGCGCATCCGTCTGGCTGCCGGCCTGCATCACAAAATAGAGATCCGACAGGTTATTGCCCAACACTTCTTCCGTGGTTTCGCTTTCGTAACCGAGGGCATTGTCCGGCAGCGCAGCGGGAACCTCATGATACAAAACAGGATAGCCGCCCGGCACCGGGTTTTCTTTATATGCGTTTTTGTCCTCGGCGGCAGCCGTCAGTTTGGGCAGCAGATCCTCCGCCGAAGTAAATCGTATAGCATCCTCTCCCCTGGAGTTATGCAGGTTACTATTGACCTCGGTTTCCCAGTCCTCGCGTCCCTCGAGACAGAAATTGTTTTTCAGCGTCCCGTTATTGGGGTTCCGGATCACGCCGAGTTCCGCCTCGGCGGCTTGTTCGCCCGCAGTATAGCAATAGGTCATCTCCAATGGGCAGGAAGCCGGCAGATTGGCGTATCCAAGGATGCCGAAATGTGTGCCGTAATCTCTATGGGCAAGGGTCTTTCCATCGTCCGTATAGGCGAGGACGTTGCCGGTATTATAGCTGTAGCACAGTTTACCGTTTTTGATGTAGGCGACTATCCCCGCCGCGCGCTCACCTTGAATATTGTGGACAATGATGTCGCCCTTATTGCCGCAGTAGGTAATATTGGCAATGGAATTATCGTTATTTGAACAGGTCATACCCAGGATGCCGCCAATATCGTCGTTGCCGCCATTTACAAAAATATTCCCATTATTGATACAATTGGTAATATCGGCCGCCACACCGTTACAGGTATATCCGACGATGCCGCCCAGAGCGCCGCGGGTCCCGTCCCCCAGTTCCCCGTCGCCCATGGGAAGGTTCAGCGCTTTCATTTGGATTTCGCCGTCATTGGTACAGTTTTTCACCAGCGACTGGGCGCCGCCCCGCACAGCGCCTACAATGCCGCCTACATGCATGATTCCCGTTTCGTCGTTTACGATTTCTTCCGCTGTAATCGACGCTTTATTGGTACAGTTCAGTATTTTTCCACCGGCAAGGGTGGCGGCAATCGGGGCGGCATACCCGCCGCGAAGCTTTACGCTGAACGAACCCGTTACCGTCAGGTTAGTAACCGCTCCGGTCACCACGCCAAATAGCCCAACCATATGCGGACCGGCCGCTGTTTCCTCCCTGCTAATCCCCAGTTTGACCGAATGTCCCGCGCCGTTAAATATGCCGCTGAAAGGTTCTTCGTCCGTTCCGATGGCTATCCATTCCGGTTTGTCCGAAAGATCTATATCCTCGGTTAAAATGTAGTTCTTTTCGGGGTTTTCAGCCGCCCATAGCAGATCGTCCGCCGACGCAACCTGATAAAACCCATCCGCCATAACCGGCGCTTGCGCATAAACGTGCAAACCGCTCCCAACCGGCAGCAGATTCCCCGCCGACAGCGCCAACGCCAGGCAGCTGGACAGCACGTTCCTAAACAGCTTTTTCATGAAAAGGCCTCCATTCCTTGGTGAATATTTTTGTCCGGCATGGACGCAGTGCACCTGCGTCAAAAGATCGATTTTGCGGGAAAAGCAACGACACCCGCGGCTTTGAATTTTCTTATCTCTTGGAAGGCGGCCTTCCTTCCATAAGATAAATCCTCATGCACCCCCTTCTGATATTCATGATATTTTTTATGAGAAACATATAAATTTTAGGTATTTTTATAATACCACTTTACCTTCCTGAGGTATAGGTATATAATTTAGTTATATTTGCACTATTTTGACATAACGGCGTAATATTCCAATCAATTTTGAAAAAGGACGTATATGCAATGAAACAGGATCTGTACTTTGAAGAACATTTTAAAAACCGCACTTCTTCCATCATCGTCTCCCGGCGAAAAGCTACCAAAGAATCGCCGGGATGCATGGTCAACCTGCACGAATATATTGAATTTTATTATGTAATCAAGGGCGGCGTAAAGGTTCACTACAGCGGCGCAAGCCAATGGGTCCGCGCCGGCGATATCGCTTTTATCAACTGGTGCCAGCCCCACAGAAGCCTCTGTTTTTTGGATGATACCGCATATTACATTGTGCAGGTTGACCTGAATTCCTTCACCTGCGGAAACGCGGATTTATTTCAGCTAAAATTTGTTTCAAAGCTGATATCCGATATGCCGTACTTCCAGCGCTTTTTTCATAACGATACAACGCTCCTGGGGTATTTCCATTCGCTGATTTATGAATATGAAAACAATTTTTTCACACGTGAGTTGTTGATGCAAGCTGCTATCTGCAATATTTTAGCATATATTTTTAACTCCAAAAACGGACAGGAAAAGCAGTGCGAAAGCATAGACGCGCCGGAAAAGGCAGACTATGCTAAAAGGATCATGCGGTATCTCCACGTCAACTACCAAAGCGAGATCAAAATTGACCATATCGCCATGTTCTTAGGCATTTCTCCCGCCTATATATGCCGGATTTTCAAGCAGTATACAGGCACTACGATTATTCGCTACGCAAACCAATTGCGGTGCAAAAAGGCAATCTCCCTGATGAAAGAGGGCTGCTCTATGGCCCAGGCGGCGGGTTCGGTAGGATATAACGACTATACCTATTTCTCCCGCGTCTTTAAAAAGATTTACGGGATATCTCCAAGGGAAGTGATGAAAAAAACCCACAAACAGGAATTTGAATAGCGTTTCCGATTGACAGAAGCATGATATGCCGAACGCTTTTGATTGTGCTGCTGTGCGCCATAATAGCTACCGCCCCCCTTTTCCGTCTTTTTTCTTAAAATCCTTCCGGACGGGGCGCCTTTGTGGTATACTGATAAAAACCCCCAGTGAAAGGAAGCGTTTGCCATGCAGGTCAGCACCGACACCCTCTTCCACCTCCGCTTTGACCCCGCCGCTCACCGGGCGGCCTATGCCATCCTGCCCGGGGATCCGGGGCGGGTGGAGTCCATCGCCCGGCAGCTGGAGGATGCGGCTTTTCTCTGCTCCAACCGGGAATACACCATTTGGACGGCCAGGGCCGCCGGGCAGCCGGTTTTCATCTGCTCCACCGGCATCGGGGGGCCGTCGGCGGCCATCGCCGTGGAGGAACTGTATCAGGCCGGGGTGCGCACCTTTATCCGGGCCGGCACCTGCGGGGCCATGCAGCTGCCCATGAAGGGCGGCGATTTGGTGGTGGCCACCGCCGCCGTCCGGCAGGAGGGCACCGCCCTGCACTACGCGCCCGCAGAATACCCCGCCGCCGCCGACTTCCGGGTCACGGCCGCCTTAGTACAGGCGGCGGAGGAATTGGGGCGGCCGGTGCATGTAGGGGTGGTACAGGCCAAGGATTCCTTCTACGGTCAGCACGACCCCGGCCGCATGCCCGTTTCGGCCGAACTGCTCTTCAAGTGGGAGGCCTATAAAAAGCTGGGGGTGCTGGCCTCCGAAATGGAATGCGCGGCCATCTTTACAGCCGCCGCGGCCCTGGGAGCCCGGGCCGGCTGTGTGCTGCATGTCATATGGAACCAGGAGCGGGAGGCCGCCGGGCTGGACAATCCCCGCTGCGAGGATACGTCTGCCGCCGTAGCCTGCGCCGCCAGAGCCATCTGCATCCTGGCCGAAAGGGACGCCGCAAATCCCCGGTTGTAAGAAGTCCCGGCGGCTGGTATAATAGGGTATACCTTCCGGCCTAATCGGAAGAGAATACCGCGTTTTTATTATGGGAGGACGGATTGTGGCTATGGGTGGATTCCGCCGGGGTCTTTTCGGCTTCAACCGGGAGGACGTGCTGGCGTATATTGAGAATTTGCACAAGGAGGCCGCCGAGCGGGAAAGCCGCCTGACGGCCCAGATAAAAGAAAAGGAAAAGGAAGCGGCCGAGGCGGGAACCGCGCTGGAGGATATGAAAAAGGCGCTGGAGTCGGCCGAAAACCAGGCCGCCGACCTGCGGCAGCGGCTGGCCGACGCCGAGGGGACGCTGGCCGAACAGCGCGAGCAGCTAAAGGGCAAGGAGCAGGCGGCGGATTCCCTGGAGCGGCAGCTTTCCGAATCCCGCAGCGCCGTGCAGGATTTGTCCGGCAAGGTGGCGGCCTTCGAATCCCAGCAGGAGGAAATCGAACGGCTGAGCCAGGGCATCGGGCGGCTGTACCTCACGGCCCAGACCAATGTGGAATCCATGCTGGCCGACGCCGAGCAGCTGACCGGACAGGCCTCCAAGGAGGCCGAGAACCGGCTGCACGCCTTAAGCGACTGCGAGGAACAGCTTTTGGAACTCCGCCGGCAGATGGCCGATGCCTTCCGGCGGTACGACGCCGAACTGGACAACATGTGCGCCTCCCTGCGGGAGGCCAAGGAGACGGTCAACCGCAAGGAGGAGAGCATCCGCGCCAAGTCGGCGGGCGTCCGGGTGGTACTCAAGGAGACCGGCCGCTCCCCCCTGGCCGTAAAGGCCGCCGAGGCAAAGGAGAGATAAAAGGTGAAGGAACATATTTTAAATACAAAAGACCTGCCGGCTGCGGCGGCGGACATTCACGCCGGCGACCGGGTGCTGCTCAGCGGCCGGGCCTATACCGCCCGGGACGCGGCCCACAAGCGGATTTTTGCCCTTTTGGACGAGGGAGGCGAACTCCCCTTTCCCCTGCAGGGGGCGGTGATTTACTACGCCGGCCCCACCCCGGCTCCGGCGGGGCTGCCCATCGGCAGCTGCGGACCCACCACCTCCGGACGCATGGACCCTTATGCCCCCCGGCTGCTGGATTTGGGACTGGCGGCCATGATTGGAAAGGGGGAGCGCAGCCCGGCGGTCTGCGAGGCCATCCGGCGCAACGGCGCGGTGTACTTATGCGCCATCGGCGGCGCCGGCGCCCTGGCCGCCCAATGCATCCGCGCCTGCCGGGTCATCGCCTTTGACGATTTGGGGTGCGAGTCGGTCAAGGAGCTGGAGCTGGATAACTTTCCCCTAATCGCCGCCATCGACTGCCACGGCGGCAATCTGTTCCAAAAATAAAAATTTGCTGGCAAAACCGCCGGGGTCATATGACTCCGGCGGTGTTTGATTTCTATTCCAAAAGGGGATTTTATTTCCGCAGATCGGCGTTCCAGTCCAGGATGATACCGGTTTGGGAATCAATCTCAAATTCATACTTGATTCCGTCGAAGAATAATTCCCCTTCATAACGGTCCCGGCCGTCTGCCTTTTCTTCCCTGAGCTGCACATCGCCGGCATTGGAGCCGGGCACCTTGCTCTGTACGATGTCTTTGGCTTCTTCCGGTGTCACCGGCTGCCCGCCCAGACGCTCCAGCCATTCCTCGTCCACTTCATAATCGGCATCTATAATCCTGCCTTCTGCCATCGTGACCGCAAAATCATAATCGCCGTACTCCGTTTCGAACTCCACCTTATAGACCGGGGTGTCCTGCTCCCTGTCCCGTTCCACCTTGATATTATAGGCATCTTCCTCCGGAACGCCGGCGTTTTCCAACGCCAAAATCAAGGCGCCGTCTTCATCCACCTGGGCAGACGCGGCCTGTGAAGACGCCGGCACAGTCCCGGTATCCCCACTATCTTCGGCAGGGGAAGTTTGCGCAAAAGTTCCCGATATAGCGGCTATCCCGCTGCATCCGGCCAATGAAAGGCAAAGCATAGCAGCACAGATAACCGCACCGATTTTCCGTTTCATTTTTCCGCCCTCCCATGATTCTTTTACAACTACAGTCTAACAAAATGCATCCTCATATGCAATAGAAGCCTGCGTGCTGTTTGCCTGGAAAATACAAAGCGTGCATTCTTTTCATTTTTATCAAAAAATTGGCCCAACACAAAAGCGTTTTCCTGTGGTATGATGCTCTCTGCTGGGCAACGGCCCAAATATTCTTACCAAAGGAGACTCTATGAAAAAAGTTTTGGCTGCGCTCGTCGCCTTTGCGCTGAGCATGAGCATTTTGTCCGCCGGCGCTGCGGTACAGGCCGCAGACGCTTCCACCCCCACCGCCGGCCTGGTGGCAACCTCCTCGGGCAGGCTGAACGTCCGCAGCGGCGCTTCCACCTCTTCCTCCGTCGCCGCCTCCCTGTCCAAGGGCAGCTATGTCACCCTCAAGTCCCAGTCGGGCAGCTGGTGGTATGTGGAATACGCCGACGGCCGGTACGGCTACTGCCACGCCGACTACATTTCCCAGGTTTCCGGCAGCAAGGCGGCCACGGTCAGCACCAGTTCCGGCAACCTCAACGTCCGCAGCGGCCCCGGCACCTCCCATTCCATTGTCCATAAGCTGCCCAAGGGGGAGACGGTGGTAATCCTCTCCCAATCGAACGGCTGGAGCCGGGTGCTCTTTGACGGTGTGAAAACCGGCTATGTCAGCAGCCAGTACCTGCAGACGGCCAGTACCACCGGCGCCATCTCCCTGGCCCTGCCGGATTTTAAGCAGGAGGACAGCCGCTGGGCCCATGTAGTTATCGGCAACTCGGGCAAAACCATCGGCCGCATCGGATGTACCACAACCGCCATCGCCATGATGGAGTCCTACCGCCAGGGCAAGACCATTTATCCCGACGCCATGTCCAAACAGCTGTCCTACACCTCCTCCGGCGACCTGTACTGGCCCGGCAACTACGCCCAGAGCACAAGTTCGGCCGGTTATTTGACCCGGATTTACAACCTGCTGAAAGAGGGCAAGCCGGTTTTAATCGGCGCCAAGACCTCGGCCGGCAAACAGCACTGGGTTGTGGTCAAAGGCTTTGCGGGCGGGGACGTACAGAACGCCGCCAATTACCGGATTAACGATCCCGGCTCCAACTCCCGCACCACCCTGCAGCAGTTCCTGAACGTCTATCCCACCTTCTACAAACTGGTTTACTACCGCTAAAACATATACGGAAAGGCCCTGTTCTCAGTATTGCTGGAACAGAGCCATAGGCTGTAGAAAAACCAATGAAAGCCATTTAAATCGCAGAAACCGGCGACATGTGCGTCGGTTTCTGCATACGACAAATCCCGCTTCGGCGGGATTTGTCGGGGGAATGTTAGAAGGGGGGCGCGCCCCTCTTCTACAGCTTGTCGACTTTGTCGACAAGCTGAGGCCCTGTTCCCGATACCACGGGAACAGGGCTTCTTTTCTGCCGGTGGATACCGGCCGCTTTATTTTTTGTCCTTCCAGTCCTCCGAACGGATAGCCGCCCGGCGGATTTTGCCCGAAATGGTCTTGGGCAGGTCTTCCACAAAATCGATGGCCCGGGGGTACTTATAAGGGGCCGTCTGCTCCTTGACGTAGGTCTGCAGCTCCTTTTTCAGCTCCTCCGAGGGGGTGTAGCCCTTGGCCAGCACGATGGTGGCCTTGACAATCTGGCCCCGGGTAGGATCCGGCGCGCCGGTGACGGCGCACTCCAGCACGCTGGGATGCTCCATGAGCACGCTTTCGATTTCAAAGGGCCCGATGCGGTAGCCGGAAGATTTGATAACGTCGTCCGTCCGGCCCACATACCAGAAATAACCGTCCTCATCCTTCCAGGCCGTGTCGCCCGTATGGTACAGCCCGTCATGCCAGGCGGCGGCGGTCAGCTCAGGCGCCCGGTAATAGCCCATAAAGAGGCCGGGGGGCGTGCCCTTATCCGTGCGCACCACGATTTCGCCGGTTACGCCGGGGGGCACCGGCTCGCCATCCTCATCCACAATATCCACGTCGTAATGGGGGGTGGGCTTGCCCATGGAACCCGGCCGGGGCTCCATCCCCTTCAGATTGGCGATAAGACAGGTGGTCTCGGTCTGGCCGAAGCCCTCCATCAGCTTGATGCCGGTGCAGCGGTAGAAGGCATTGAAGACCTCCGGGTTCAGGGCCTCGCCGGCAATGGCGGCGTATTCCAGGGAGGAGAGGTCGTATTTGGACAAATCCTCCTTGATAAAGAAGCGGAATATGGTCGGCGGCGCACAGAAGGTAGTGATATGATACTTGGCAAAGAGGGGCAGCAGATCCGTGGGGGTAAACTTATTGTAGTCGTAGACGAAAATGCAGGATTCCATCAGCCACTGTCCGTAGAGCTTGCCCCATGCCGCTTTGCCCCAGCCGGTATCCGACATGGTGAAATGCAGGCCCTCAGGGTCCACATTCTGCCAGTGCTTGGCCGTGACGATGTGTCCCAGGGAATACAGGGCGTTGTGCATGACCATCTTGGGGTAGCCGGTGGTGCCGGAGGTGAAGTACATGAGCATGGGGTCGGTGGCCTTCACGTCCTCCCGGACGAAATCCTCCGGTGCGGCCTCCATCAGCTTGTCAAAGGACAGCCAGCCCTCCTCTTCCAGGCCGGCCTCCCGCTCCTCCTTACGGCCGTGGGCCAGCAACAGCAGTTCCACCGACGGACACTGGGCGGCGGCCTCCTTCACATGGTCGGACAGTTCCCCGTCCGATGTGCAGATAACCGCCTTGATGGAAGCGGCGTCGAACCGGTAGACCAGATCCTTCACCGTCAGCAGGTTGGTGGCCGGAATGGCCACAGCCCCCAGCTTGTGGCAGGCCAACACCGAAAGCCAGAACTGGTAATGCCGCTTGAGGATAAGCATGACCATATCGCCCTTTTTAACGCCTAAGCTCCGCAGCATATTGGCCGTCTTATCCGAATACTTTTTCAAATCCGCAAAGGTAAATTCCATTTCCTCGCCTACGTCGTTGGTCCAGAGCATGGCCCGCTTGTCGGGGCACTTGGCCGCCAGTTCGTCTATGACGTCATAGGCGAAATTATAGTTTTCATCCCAGTGGATGTCCAGTCCGGTGAGCAAGCCCTTTTCATCATAGGTCTCCCGGACGTATTTTTCATTGAGTCCTAACATTATGTTCCTCCCATGCCCGCCTGCGGGCAGTAGATTCTTCCCGGGCGTACCGCCCGGCCCGGGCCCTTTAGTCGACCCTGCGCATGACTACGCTGATAAAGACGCAGTCCTGTCCACCGGTGGCAATCATGCCGTGGCCGATGCCCGAATCGTAATAGACGCTGTCCCCCGCATGGAGAATTTCGATCCGGTTGTCGTGCACAAACTTCAGACTGCCGCTGAGAATGTAATCAAACTCCTGCCCCTCGTGTACCGAAAGGGCGATGGGCTTATCCTGCTCAGCCTCCGAATAGGGGGCCGTGACCAGGAAGGGCTCGGAAATCTTATCCCGGAAGGTGGCCGCCAGGTGCTCATACTTAAAGCCCTGCCGCCGCTTGATGGGAAGCCCCGTCCCCTTGCGCACCAGACAGTATCCCGAAAGGTGGGGGTTCTCCCCCGTAATAATTTCAATCATATCCACGCCGAACCGCTCGGCGCAGTTGAAAAGGAAGGTAAAGGAAAAATCCTGCTCCCCCTTTTCCAGTTCCAGGTACTCCTCCGTGCTCACGCCGGTGGCCCGGGCCATCTCCTCGGGGGGGATCTCCATAATTTCCCGCAGCGCGCGGATCCGTTCGGCAATTTCCGCAATCTTGGGCTGCATAACAACACGACCTTTCTTTCACACCGCCGGCCGGCGGCGATTTTCTATTCAAAAGCAATCTGTAAGCAGGCGGGAATCCCCCGCCGGCAGATATAGAAACAGTATAATTTACCGAAAAGAAGATGTCAAGCCGCAGCGCCGACATTAAGCCTCTTCCAAAATATCCAGCAGCTCATGGGCTTGCCGGATAATCCGTTTGGCGCCGTTTTCCCGCAGTTCCTTTTCCTCCCGGAAGCCCCATAGGACCCCTACCGGCAGGGCGCCGCTGTTGACGGCCGTCTGCACGTCCACACCCGAATCCCCCATAAAGACGCATTCTTCCGGCTTAACCCCCAGCTGATCCATGGCCATGTGGGCCAGGGTGGGGTCGGGCTTGGTGGGCACGCCGTCCCGCTGGCCCATAATCAGGTCGAAGCAGTCGGGGTACAGCTTGTTCAGGATGACCTTGGCCATCTCCTCCACCTTATTGGTAACCACCGCCCGTTTGTATCCCTTTTCCTTCAGCGTCCGAAGCAGTTCGGGCACGCCGGGATAGGGGCGGGTTTTGTCGGCGTAATGCACACCGTAGTATTCCAGGAATTTTTCCTTCAGGCCGGCCACCCGCTCCGCCGTGGCCTCCCCCGCCGGCATGGCCCGCTCCAGCATGACGGCCACGCCGTTGCCCGCCAGCATCTTAAAATCCTCCACCGGCCGGGGCGGGTAACCGTAGGCCGCCAGAGCGTAATTGGACGCCGCCGCCAAATCCTCCAGGGTGTTGATTAGGGTGCCGTCCAAATCAAAAAGTACCGCTTTATATGGCTGCATATGTTTTTTCATCCTTTCATCTTTCGATATCGCGCCGCCTTAGAGCAGGGTGATTTTAAAGGTGTACCGCCGGCTCTCCCCCGGTCCCAGCAGGGTCATGCCCCGCTTATGGGCAAAGATGTCGTCCTCCGTGTCGCAGGTGGCCGTGCCCGTCCAGGGCTCCAGGCAGAGGAAGGGAGCGTCCTTCGGCTGCCAGATGCCGAAATAGTCGAAGCCGTCAAAGGCGATTTCCACCCCCCGGCCGCTCTTTAGGGAATACAGGCTGGCCCGGCGGGAGCGGAGATTCTCCAGGACGAGGGCGTCCTCCGCAAAAAGGGAGCGGGTCAGGGGCAGGCGGCTGCTGTTTTCCAGCACCGGCCGGCGGCGGTCGGTCAGTACAAGGCCGGTCTGGGGATCCAGGGTGGGAGAATCGCAGGTTTCCGCTTCGGGGAAGGCAAGCAGATAGTCGGCAAAGGCCTCATCGGCCTCCAGGGGGATATTGAAGCCGGGATGCAGCCCCAAGCAGAAGGGCATCTCCCCTTCCCCCTCGTTGGCCACGGTAAAGACCTGGGTACAGGTACGGTCGGCCAGTTCATAGGTAACGGTCAGAGAAAAATCAAAGGGGTAGGCGGCGCGGGTGCCTTCGTCGGCCGCAAGGCGGAAGGAGGCCGTGTCGGTGCCGGCGGAAATCCGGCGGAACTGCCGGGTCCGGGCCAGGCCGTGCCGGGGCATTTCATAGGTTTCCCCGTTTATCTCCGCCCGGCCGTCCCGCAGGCTCCCCACAATGGGAAACAGGATGGGGGCCTGGCCCTTCCAGTAGGCCGGATCCCCCTGCCAGAGGTATTCGGTGCCGTGCACGTCCCGCAGGGATACCATCTGGCCGCCCAGGCTGTCGATTTCCAAATAAATTTGATGGTTGGTGATTTTGGTCAGCATAAAAACCCTCCGGCTTCATATTTTTCCTTGCATTCCCGCAGCTTTTGGTATATTATAGCACCGGCAGGGCGGCCGCTTCAAGCGGCTGAGGGCCTGTCCGGCGGCCTTCGGGCGTACAATCCTGCAAGATTTTGTGTTCGGTTTCTATTCCATCTGCATAAATTGCGTTGTTTTGAAAAAAAGCCTTGCATTTTGCCGGGCTATCTGCTATTATATTTTTGTTATGTGAGTTTGAGAAGGAGGTGCAGACCATGGCTAAGTGCGATATCTGCAGCAAAGAGGTTTCTTTTGGCATCAAGGTTTCCCACTCCCACCGCCGTTCCAACCGGACCTGGAAGCCCAACGTAAAGCGCGTAAAGGCAATCGTTAACGGCACCCCCTGCCGCATCAACGCCTGCACCCGTTGCCTTCGTTCCGGCAAAGTCACCCGTGCGGTGTAATGGAATCCGGATTTTACCAAAGAGAAACGATAACCCGACTGTCTTTTGGAACAGCCGGGTTTTTCTTTTGGCAGCGGATTCGGCCCCGGAAAGAAAGAACTCCCTATTTTGTTATATAATCTTATCCTCTTACATCTGCAGAAACATGATGTAAGCACCATGCATTTTGTACTTAATTCATACGAAATTGGGTTTGCAGGCCGCCGATTTCCGCATAAGCCGCCCCGTCTTCGGAAAGACTAAAAAGGCCGCTTTGGCGGCGGAAGGGAGACGAGACCATGGGCAAAAAGTATAAAGAACTTTTCGACCTTATCGAGCAGGACGGCCAGGCCAAACAGTACTTCAACAACCTGCCCGATTACGTCCAGGAAACCCTCTGCCAGCGAGCCGGCCGGGTCAATTCCTACGAAAGCCTGCGGGACTATGCCCAGAACCTGACCCGTGGGGACAACTGATGGAAACCGAATCCAACCTCACCGCATTCGAAAATCACGACTTCCAAATCAAGCCGGATTTCCGGGAATATTTTAACAGTCTGCCCGTTCACGTGCGGGCCCTGATTCTGGAATCCGGGGCGGAAATCACCTCTTTAGGCGAACTGATGCAGATTGCGGAACATTTGAAAAAGGACGGTTAATCCCTTCCCGGTGGTTAGGGAGGGCCGTATGGCCGCGGCCCTCCCCCTTCTTTCCTGCCCCAGGCTAACCTTTCGGCGATTGACAAGGGGGATGGGCGGATTTATACTATAAACAGTCAGCATCACGCTGGCTGCCATTGTACTTAACAGCTTTAAGGAGGAAAACATATGCTGGATAAAAAGGTTTCGGCTCTTATCAACGACCAAATCAACAAGGAATTCTATTCGGCCTACCTCTACCTTGCCTTCGCCAACTTCTACGCCGAGAAGGGGCTGAACGGCTTTGCCAACTGGTACCAAATCCAGGCCAAGGAAGAGCAGGATCACGCCATGCTCATGTACCAGTATCTGCACAACAACAACGAAAAGGTGACCCTGGAGGCCATCGCCAAGCCCGACTGCTCCCTTTCCGGCTTATCCGACCCCCTGCAGGCCGGCCTCAAGCACGAGGAATATGTGACCAGCCTCATCCACACTATTTATGCGGCGGCCCAGGAGGCCAGGGACTTCCGCACCACCCAGTTTTTGGACTGGTTTGTCAAGGAGCAGGGCGAGGAGGAGACCAATGCCAACGACCTCATCACCAAGATGGAACTGTTCGGCTCCGACCCCAAAGGCTTATATATGCTGGACAGCGAGTTGGGCGCCCGGGTCTATACCGCGCCTTCCCTGACTCTTTAATCCCATAGCTGCTGTAGAAAGGCCGCAGCGGACCCTTCCGCGGCGGCCTTTTTCTCAATCTTCCGAAAAGAGGTGCAGACCATGCCCCTTTCCCCTATTGGCGCCGCGGCCATAGGAACCGGATTCACCTTTCTCATGACCGCCCTTGGCGCCGCCATGGTATTTTTCTTCCGCAAAAAATCCAGTGACACGATGCAGCGGGTATTCCTGGGATTCGCCGCCGGCGTCATGATCGCCGCGTCGGTCTGGAGTCTGCTGATTCCCGCCATCGAAGAGACCGAAGCGGCCGGCAGGCCCGGATGGATCCCGGCCGCCGGCGGGCTGGCCCTGGGGGCCGCCTTTCTCATGCTCATGGACCGGCTGCTGCCCCATCTGCACCCCGGCGCTTTACAGGCAGAGGGACCTCATGCCTCTTTTAAGCGGACCACTTTGCTGGTCTTTGCCGTCACCCTGCACAACATACCGGAGGGCATGGCTGTGGGCCTCTCCTTTGCACGGGCGGCCCAGGAGGGGCAGTTCAGCTACCTGGCCGGCGCCATGGCCCTGGCCATCGGCATCGGCGTACAGAATTTCCCGGAGGGCGCAGCCATCTCCCTGCCCCTGCGGCAGGAGGGCCTCTCTCCCTTCCGCAGTTTTGTCTACGGCTCCATCTCCGGCTTGGTGGAACCCATATTTGGCATCCTGGTTGTCCTGGCCTCGGCCGCCATCCAGCCCTATATGCCCTGGCTGCTCAGCTTTGCCGCCGGCGCCATGCTGTATGTGGTGGTGGAGGAGCTGATTCCCGAAGCCCATTTGGGCGAACACTCCCATCCGGGCACTCTGGGCGTGCTGGCGGGATTTTTAGGTATGATGATTCTGGATACCGCTCTGGGATGACGCCGGACAGCTGCAAGACTGTTTTCCTTTTTTGCCAAAAGGGAAAACAGTCTTTTTGTTTTGCGCGTATGAAACGGCATTGACCTGCGGATACTATAGGAGCAACCGCATTTTGATAAATTAGGAGGTTTTTATATGTTCGGTAAAAAATCGAAGGCCGCCGCCCTGGCTGCGGTCATGCTCCTCTCCGCCGGGCTGCTTGCATCCTGCTCCAAGGCCGAGGAGGAAATCAGCAGCATGGTGTCCGAAGGGGGCAAAGTGGTAAGCGATATAAAATCCGATGTGGGCGGCGGCGTCAGCAGGGTGGAATCCGCCGCCGGCAGCATCGCCGACGGCGTGGAATCCAACCTTTCCAAAATGGCCTCCAACGGCCAGGTCAGCGGCTCGGCGTCGGATGGCCACATCACCTCGAAATAAATCTTTTCCACAGGACGAAGCGGCGGGTTTTCGGACCCGCCGCTTTGCTTTTCCCGGCTTCCCGGAAGCACTGCCGGACAGGCACCCCCACTCCGGTCCCCGCATAGGCTGGCATACGAAAAGAACGCTTACGCAAAGGGGATGACGGGAATATGGTCACTGTCAGTTTATGCATGATTGTGCGGGATGAGGAAGCCGTGCTGGAACGCTGCCTCGCCTCCGCCGCGCCGCTGGCCGATGAAATCGTGATTGTGGACACGGGCTCCACCGACGGCACCAGGGAAATAGCCGGCCGGTTTACCCATGGGATTTATGATTTCGCCTGGTCAGACGATTTTTCCGCCGCCCGCAATTACGCCTTTTCCAAGGGGACAGGCGACTTTCTCATGTGGCTGGATGCGGACGACGTGCTGCTGCCGGCGGATTTGCAGAAATTCCTGGAGGTAAAGGCCCGGCTCACCCTGGAAACAGACCTGGTCATGGCCCCTTATCATACGGCCTTTGACGCTGACGGCCAGCCTCTTTTTACCTATTACCGGGAGCGTCTGCTGCGGCGGGAAGCCGGGTTTCGCTGGGAGGGGGCCGTCCACGAGGCCATCCCTCCCGCCGGGCGGATCCTCTATACCGACGCGGCGGTCACCCACAAAAAAGAACGGCCCGGGGACCCGGACCGCAATCTGCGAATATTCCAAAAGCTTCTGGACGCCGGAACGCCCCTTGCGCCCCGGGAGCAGTTTTACTACGCAAGAGAGCTCTATTACCACAAGGACTACGGGCAGGCGGCCGCCGTCCTCACCGGGTTTCTGCGGGAGAACGAGGGATGGGTGGAAAACAACATCGACGCCTGCCGTCACCTGGCCTACTGCTACCTGGCGCTGGGCCAGCCGGATAAGGCCCTGGCCGCCTGCTTTTATTCCTTCCGCTACGACCTGCCCCGGGCGGAAACCCTCTGCGAAATCGGCCGCATTCTTCTCGGCCAGAATCGGCCCAAAGAGGCCGCCTACTGGTATAAGCTGGCCCTTTCCGCCTCCAGAAAAGATACCTCCGGCGCCTTTGTGCTGCCCGACTGCTACGACTACCTTCCCTCCATCCAGCTGTGCGTCTGCTACGACCGGATGGGAAACCAGGCCCTGGCCGAGCAGTACAACGAGCTGGCCGGACGCTATAAACCGTCTGACCCGGCCTATCTGCACAACAAGGCCTATTTCGATTCCCTGAAAGCACCCGCCGCCGGATCGGACAGAGTCTGACCGCCGTGATTCTCTATTCCGTATCGGATAAGGGCGTATAGGAATAGACCTGGAAAAGCTGGTCCACCTGCCGCCCCATTTCGGTGGGGCTGCTCTTGTGTTTTTTATAGGAAAGAGGGGTGATTTTGTACAGCTGCAGAAAGGCCCGGTTGAAGCTGCGGGTATTGGAAAAGCCCGCCAATTCCGCAATTTGGGCCATGGGCGCGTCGCTGGTCTGGATAAGGCGGGCTGCATAACGGGTGCGCAGCTGGTTGACGTAGGCGCTGAAGCCCTCTCCTATGTACTCGTTGAACACCCGGGACAGGTAGGAACGATTGTAGCCGAACACGCCGGCCAGCGTCTGCATGGTGACCGGCTCCCGGTAATGCCGGTCCAGATATACCAGGATGCGGCGGATCAGGTTGCCGGTTCCCATGTCCGCCCGGTCGGGCTGCAGGGTCAGCCGCTCCAAAAGTATGCCCAGTATCACGCAGATGTAGCCCATGGGAACGGGCGACAGGCTGGAACAGTCATATTTCCGCAGGAAGGATAAAGCGCTTTCCAGCTCCGGGCTGTGGGAACCGGCGTATAAAAAGGGGCTTTCAAAATGCCGCTTTTCCAGAAACCGGCGGTAAAACTCCACCGTATCGGCCGGGATGATCAAGAATATCGTCCGGGAACAGGCAGGCGTATGGTAGGCGTGCACGTCAAAGCTGTTGGACACGGCCAGCGCCCCTGCCGGCAGCCGCTGGGTATGCTGGTTTACCGTCACGTCGATTTCCCCTTCCACCACGTACAAAAGCTCGATATTGGAATGGAAATGGGCCGGACACCTGTCGTTTTCCTTCATCTCTATATGGAAAAGCTGGTCGTCGTCCCGCTGATGCTCAAAGTAGGCCTGCATCTCCTCCGCCTCCCGGTTTAATCTTTACCTTATCATTTGCTTCTGTCCTTCATTATATTGCATTTTTAAGGGATTACAAGCTGTCTATTTATCATTTTTCCATTGATTTACCGGTTATTTTAAAAAAATAATAGATATTTTCCCCCTGCAGCCCACCTCGCAAAGTAACATATTGTCTATTTTAGGATAACCGACGGCCTCCCATTCGCAGGCAAAGGCCTTTATAATGAAGGCGAGAGGCGGGTATCCGCCGTAAAATGCAACCGGGAGGAATAGCGATGCGATACATAAAGAAATGGATAGCCGGGGCCTTGTGCCTGTCCGTCCTGCTTTCCCAGGGGGCTATGGGCGCCCTGGCGGTAAAGGAGGAACCGGTCATAACCACCGACGCCCATGTGGAACTGGCCCGGGAGGCGGCAGCCGAGGGCATGGTCCTGCTGGAAAACGAAGGCGCGCTCCCCCTGCCGGAAAGGGAATCGGTAGCCCTTTTCGGCAGCGGCCAGATTAACTTCCAGAAGGGCGGCGGCGGTTCGGGCGACGTCAACACCACCCATGTATACAATCTGCTGGAAGGCATGCAGGAAAAGGAGGCCCAGGGAAAAATTTCCCTGTATGAGCCCCTTGTCACGGCCTACAGCGATTACATCGCCCAGGGCGGCCAGGGGGAAATGCCCCTGGACAGCGCCATGGTGAACGATGCGGCCAAGGAATGCCATACCGCCGTGGTGGTTATATCCCGCTACTCGCAGGAGGGCGTGGATCGGAACAGCGGCAAGGGCGACTTTCTCCTCAGCGACCAGGAAACCGATATGCTGCAGAAAATCTATGACGCCCGGTTCCGGAAGGTTGTGGTGGTGCTGAATATCGGAGGCGTCATGGACACCACCTGGTTCGACAACTACGACGTTAACGCCGTGCTGCTGGCCTGGCAGCCGGGCATGTCGGGGGCCCTGGCCGCGGCGGATATTCTCTGCGGCGACGTCAACCCCTCGGGCAAACTCACCGACACCTTTGCCAAAAGTTATGCCGATTATCCTTCCTCCGCCACCTTCAGCGAATCCGGCCATAACGATTACATCAACCACACCGACGATATTTTCGTGGGCTACCGGTATTTTGAGACCATCCCCGGCGCGGCCGAGAAGGTGGTTTACCCCTTTGGCTACGGCCTGTCCTATACCACCTTTTCCCTCTCCGAGCCCCAGGTGAGCGAGAAGGACGGCGTCATTACAGCCAGTGTCCAGGTCACCAACACGGGCGATATGGCCGGCAAGGAGGTTGTACAGGCCTATTTCAGCGCTCCCCAGCGGGATAATGCGGAGGTATTCCTGGACAAGGCCGCCTATGAGCTGGCCGCCTTTCAGAAGACCGGCCTGCTGCAGCCGGGCGAGAGCGAAACTGTAACCCTTTCCTACAACGTATCGGATATGTCCAGCTACGACGATGTGGGGAAAACCGGCAAAAAGTCGGCCTATGTGCTGGAGCCGGGGGACTATGACCTGTACATCGGCAACTCCGTCCGGGACGCGCAGAAGCGGGGCGCATGCTTCACTTATGAACAAGCGGCCCTGGAGGTTACGGAACAGTACACCGAGACGCTGGTTCCCTACCGGCTGGAGGAACGGATGCGGGCCGACGGCACCTATGAGGAGCTGCCCTATGAAATCGTCCATACCGTTTCGGCCGAAGGTGCCACGACCATTGAGGCGGAAGACTACACCTGGGGAAGCCGGGATGTCCGGATTGAAAAGGTGGAAACGAGTACGGAAAAGGGCCGCTGCCTGGCCGGGCTGTCCGGCAATTCGGTGGAATTTAAGCTGCAGGTGGAAGAGGCCGGCGATTACCGGGTGCAGCTGCGCATGTCCAACGGCTTAGGCAATATCGCCGACATGCTGCATATATACCTGAACGATGAGCTGCAGCCCGATATCACCATCGATATGCCCAGCACCGGGTCGGGCGAATGGTACAACTTTACCACGCTGGCGCCCTTTACGGTAACCCTGCCGGAAGGCGCGTGCACCCTGAAGCTGGAGGCTCCCGGCGACTGCGGCAACCTGGACTCCCTGACTATAGAACAGGCTGTGGAGGGCGAGCACTACGTGTCCGCCATGGGCAGCACAAAAATTGAAATGGAAGACTATGCCGAACTGGACGAGCGGGCCCGGGTGGAAGAATTCTCCACCGTGGACGGCAGCGGCGTCTGCCTGGCCGATTTAAGCAACGAGGGCGCTTTTGTCTCCTACAATCTGCGGGTGGCAGAGGCCGGGGATTACCGGGTGGTTCTTCGCGCCGCCAACGGCTGGGGCAATGAAATTCAGGATATGCTGGATGTTTATGTGGACAATACCCTCCAGCCGGATATTTCGGTCGACCTGCCCCCCACCGGCACAGGGGAAAATCCCTGGCACCATTACGTGGATTTGGACGCCTTTACCATCACCCTGCCGGCCGGCGCCTGCACACTGGAATTCGTCTCCACAGGCACCTGCGGCAATCTGGATTCCTTAACCCTGGAACGGGTAGACCCCAATGAACAAGCCGTATCCGCCGATGGCTCCACCAAAATCGAAGCGGAGGCCTACTCCCAGCTGGACAGCCGCGGCGGCACTGAGGACTTCTCCACCGTGGACGGCAGCGGCACCTGCGTTTCCAATATGAGCGACAGCGGCACCTACGTTTCCTACAAACTGCGGACGGAAGCGGCGGGAGAATACCGCGTCACCCTGCACGCAGCCAGCGGCTGGGGGGATATCCCGGATATGCTGGAGGTCTATGTGGACGACGTCATCCAGCCGGGAATCGTCATCCACATGCCCAACACCAGCACGCCCGAAAACCAGTGGTTCCATTTCATCGACCTGGAGGCCTTCACCGTCACCCTGCCGGAAGGCGGATGCACCCTGAAGTTTGTCTCCAAGGGGGAATGCGGCAATCTGGACTATTTCACCATCGAACCGGCCGAAGACGACGCGGAGGATACCGGAGAAGGCATTGCCGTGTCTGCCGACGGCGATACGAAAATCGAGATGGAGAACTATGCCGAACTGGACGAACGGGGCGGCACCGAGGACTTCTCCACCGTGGACGGCAGCGGTACCTGCGTTTCTAATATGAGCGCCGCAGGCACCTATGTTTCCTACAATCTGCAGGTAGCCGAGGCCGGAACCTACCAGGTGATTCTCCGCGCCGCCAACGGCTGGGGCGAAATCCAGGATATGCTGGATGTCTATGTAGACGATACTCTGCAGCCGGGGATTTCCATTACCATGCCCAGCACCGGTACCGGCGATAACCAGTGGCATCATTACGTGGATTTGGAGGCCTTCACCATCACCCTGCCGGAAGGCGGATGCACCCTGAAATTTGTCTCCAAAGGGGAATGCGGCAATCTGGATTTCTTTACCCTCAGAAGGGCAGAGACGCAAAATACGGCTTTTATCCGCACAGCGGCTGCGGCGCCTGCTGCGGCTGCCGCAGACAGCGGCACCATTTATCTGCTGGACGTTTATAACGACCCGTCCTTAATGGATGATTTCCTGGCCCAGATGAGCCTGGAGGATTTGGCCGACCTCAGCAGCGGGCAGCATTCCGACCTGCGCTGGCAGACCGGCGGCTTCGGCAACAAGGCGGAATACGGCATCCCCAACGTCCAGATGCTGGACGGCCCTGCCGGCATCCACACCAATGAGCTGACCACCGCCTGGCCCATCGCCACCCTGCTGGCCTGCACCTGGAATCCCGATCTGCTGGAGCGCATCGGCGCGGCCACGGCCGAGGAGGGCCTGGCTGTGGGAGCCGACATCTGGCTGGCCCCCGCCCTGAACATCCACCGGAATATCCTTTGCGGCCGCAACTTTGAATACTATTCGGAAGACCCGCTGGTATCCGGCAAAATGGCCGCCGCCATCACCCGGGGCGCCCAGGAAAACGGGCTGGGGGTATCCGTCAAGCACTTTGCGGCCAACAACAAGGAGAGCAACCGCAACAACATCGACAGCCGTATTTCCGAGCGGGCCCTGCGGGAAATTTATCTGAAGGGCTTTGAAATCACGGTCAAGGAAGCCCAGCCCTGGACGATTATGTCCTCCTACAACTTTATCAACGGTAAAGAGGCCAGCGAGCGGTACGACCTGCTGACCACCATTCTCCGGGAGGAATGGGGCTACGACGGCCTGGTCATGACCGACTGGGGCAATGACAGCTTTTTCTGGCGGGAAATCAAGGCAGGCAACAGCCTTAAGTGTCCCAGCGGCAATCCCCAGGATCTGCTGGACGCCTGTGAAGAAGGGCTGCTGACCCGGGAAGAGCTGGAGCAGAGCGTGGTACACGTTTTAGAGGCGATTATGAAGACCCAGACCTTTAAAGAGCGGGCTGTCTCCCCCTCTTATCTGCCCGTAGGCGCTTACGGCACCACCCGCATTGAGGCAGTGGACTATGTCTGGCTGAGTTCGGGCGCTGTGCCGGAAGCCTGTTCCGACCCCGAAAGCTGGCAGGATTTGGGGAGCCTGAACGACGGGGAATGGGTATCCTACAACCTGGATGTGGCGGCCGCCGGCACCTATGAGGCGGCCGTGCGGGTAGCCGCTTTCGGCGGCGGCGCTTTTGACATCTACCTGGACGGCCAAAAGGTGGGCGCCTTCCAGAATACCGCCAACACAGGGGACTGGCAGGCCTGGCAGACGGTGGATAAGGCCTTTGCCTTGGGACTGCCGGCCGGCCGGCACGAACTGCGGCTGGAAATCACCCAGTCCGGCATGAACCTGCAGTGGCTTGCGCTGACCTCTTCCCTGTCGGCTTACAAGGTATCCGGCACCATCCAGGCGGGGGACACCGGGCTTACCGACCTCTCCGGCATACAGGTGGGCATATACAGCAAGGCGGATACCGAACTGACCGCGCCGCTGGATACGGCCGTCACCGATGCGGCCGGTGCCTTCTCCTTCGCGTCGCCCCTTCCCGATGGGGAATACGTTCTGTCCATACAGGGCGCCGAGGGGGTATATAAGCCCCTCACCTTCCCCCTGACGGTTAACGGGGCAGATGTGCACGACCTGGCCCTTCTGCTGGAAAAGGACGAGGCAGACGTCACCACCATGAAGGGAGACCTTACAGGGGACGGGAAGGTTGCCATTGAAGACGTCATGGCGGCCTGCAGAATCCTGGCCCGGAACAATACCGGAACCCAGCCCTCCGGCGATGAAATCGCCCGGGGCGACCTCACGGGAGACAAGAAAATCACCATCGAAGACATCATGGCCATCTGCAGAATCCTGGCCAGGCAGAACGTATAGAACAAAATGGACCGGCCGGCTTCCCCCACAGGAAGCCGGCCGGTCCTTTTCTGTTGACTTTGCGCTGTTTTTTGGATAGACTAAGCAGAGACAAGCGGGCCGTATGGGCGGTAATTTTATAGGTGCAGGAGGGATGTATCCATGCGTGTTTCTATCGGAAAACAGATCGCCGACTTGCGGAGGGTTACCGGAACAACCCAAAAGCAGCTGGCCTGGGCTATCGGCGTGGACGAGGACGCCATCCGGCAGTGGGAGGCCGGCAGGCAGAATCCCACCCTTGCGGCCCTTGCGCAGACAGCCGACTATTTCCATGTCAGTATAGACTTTCTGCTCACGGGTGAAAGCGGTGAAAATGCCCGGCCATCCACAGAGGACAAGACAGCGAACCCGGCGGACCCGCGGCCGGTTATCAGCCAGGAGCTGCCTGACGACGGCCGGCTGCGGGTGGTCCAGTTCCTGGGCAGTCAAATCGTCTCCCGGGACGACTTCGACCCTGCAAAACCTATCCCCCTTTGTACCGAATCCCTGCAGCGCGCCCACGGCATAGGTGAAAAGCTGCAGATTGAAATCTGGGGCAGCGCACAAATAGCGGGCGGAATCAACGGTTCGGTCACCGCAGGCGGAGACATTGCCTGCGGCCATGTTGCCGGCAGCGTAAAAAGCGGGAAAAACGCAAACTGCGGCAACATTTCCGGCGGCGTGGTGGTAAACGGAAATTTAAACTGCGGCAGGATAGCCGGCCCGGTCATCTGCCGGGGCAAGCTAGCAGAGGAGAAGTAGCAAGCGCCCCCTTTTTCCGCACAGCCCGCCCGAAAGCATAAAAACAGCCGTCCGGCTTGGAACCGGGCGGCTGTTGTGTTTTCAGGAATGCTGCCCGCAGGCCCCACTCCTCAAGCTAAAACTCCACATATAAGTGCATAGGCCAGGCCAGATACTCCAATTCATCCAGCTTTTCGGCCGTGATATAACCGGGCGGCGCATTTAGAACGGTAGGGATGCGGTTGACCAGGGTGGCGCAGGTATGGGCCGGCGTGTCCGGCTTATCCAGATGGAATACCGTGTCCGGTTCGCCCAGAATCTTCCAGTCGCACATATCCCCGTCATCCGGGCCGTAGACCTTGCCGATGCATTGAGTCTCGATAACCGGCCCCTGGTAGGTTTCGGTGGTAACCACCGCGCTCATACCGATGCAGTTCCCCTTGGGTATGGTTTGTCCCGTGGTTCCGCACCATAAGTCCTTGTCGTAGAAATAGGGGACACACTTTTGCGACATGGATTTGATGGTAAGCCCCAGCCGGCTGCACAGCGCCTCATTGGAATTCCATACATAGGAGGGCTCCAGCGTGGTGGGATGGGCAATCTTTTCCTCGAATTCCGCCGGCGTCAGCCCCACGCCGTGGGCCTGGGCCAGGGCCAGACCATAATCCTCCACATTGTAGCTGACCGCTCCCTCAATCCGGTCGATGCGATGAACCGTACCGGCCACGGTTCCAATCCAGTTTACCCAGAAAATATCCTGCATACCCGTGCCGGCGATGGTACAGCCGCATTCCTTGGCCAGCCGGTCCAGCCGGTTGGTGATGCCCGCACTGGTTGTCCAGGGATAGATGGCCTCTTCACAGGTGGTGATGACGTTAATCCCCCGGGAAAGACACCGGATGAGATGTTCTTCCATATCGCTCATAAAGCTGAAGAGAGTGACCACGGCGATATCCGCATCGCATTCGTCCAGAACGGCGTCTGCGTCGCTGCGAATGGGCACATTCAGCTTGACGCCCAGCCCAGCGTATTCGCCTGCGTCCATCCCCACTATTTCCGGATTTACATCGATGGCGCCTACGATTTCCGCGCCCTTCTCGTACAGGTAACGGAGGGTGTATTTTGCCATTTTCCCGCAGCCATACTGTACAACCCGGATTTTTTCACGATTCATCATAGCCTTCTACCTCTTTTCTTTATGATTACAAAACAGCAAACGCTGATTTTGCCGCTGTGTTATCCTGTGCGCACTTTTATTTATTATATTATACCATATATTTATAATTATTTGAACAAAAATTTAACAAAATAAAAAATTATTTGTTGCCAGATATAAAAAAGGGACACTGCGCATACAGTGTCCCTTTTCTCCAGCCCCATGGGGCTGTCCACTATTTTTGTATGGGAGACGCTTACTCGGCAAACCCGGATTCCACCAGGCTCACCAAGCCTTCCACAGCGGCCTCTTCGTCGGCGCCGTCGGCAATGATACGAATGGAGGTTCCGCCCACGATACCCAGGGACAGGACGCCCAGCAGGCTCTTGGCGTTGACGCGGCGCTCCTCCTTCTCTACCCAGATAGAAGACTTGAACTCATTCGCCTTCTGAATAAAGAAGGTTGCGGGACGGGCGTGCAGGCCTACCTGGTTCTGAACTACAACATCCTTTACGTACATAATAAGATATCTCCTTATACTCAAATTTCAGCGTTTTTTCAGATGTCAATGCATATTATAACCACAATATTTCGCATCGTCAACGCCCGGAAGCCACAATTTGTAAACTTCTCATGAGTCTCCAAATAGTGACAATCTGCGCATTTTAGGTTTGTGCAAGTTGTGTATAATTCTCCGGGGCCTTTCTCACAGCTTCCACATCATTTTTGCACATTTGTGACAAAGAGACCTGTACGCATTCTACGAATCCAGCAGGAAAAAGACCTCTCTCCCCTTCCTATTTTATGCCTCTTCTCCCCGCCTTGTGCGCAGGGCATCCAGAAAGGCTTTATCCTTTTTGTCCAGTTCGGCCTTTTCCAGCAGGTCCGGACGTTTTTCCAGGGTTATGCGCAGAGACGCCTCCCGCCGCCATTTTTCGATATTGGCGTGATGCCCGGAAAGCAGCACTTCGGGCACCTCCACGCCGTGCCACTGGGCCGGACGGGTATAGTGAGGGTACTCCAGCAGGCCGGCAAAGTGGCTCTCATCGGTAAAGCAGGCCGTATCCGCCAGCACCCCCGGCAGCATCCGGCAGACGGCATCGGTCAGCACCAGGGCGGGCAGTTCCCCGCCGGTGAGCACATAGTCCCCGATGGAGATTTCCTCGTCCACAATCTCGTCCAGCACCCGCTGGTCCACCCCCTCGTAGTGCCCGCAGAGCAGCACCAGACGGTCACAGGCCGCCAGCTCCACCACCCGCTGCTGGGTCAGCACCCGGCCCTTGGGAGAGAGATAAATCAGATGGGGCTTGGGGGTATCCGGGGGCGCTTCCTCCCCGTCCTCCGCCGGGGACGGCGCAGCAGTTTCCGGAGGGCAGGCGGGCTGCTCCCCGTCCCGCCAAATGGACATGTAGCAATCGTATATGGGCTGGGTCTGCATGACCATGCCCATGCCCCCGCCGTAGGGGGTGTCGTCCACCCGGTTGTGCTTGTCCTTGGTGTAGTCCCGGATATTGTGGCAGCGCAAATCCACCAGGCCGGCCGCCCGGGCCCGGCCGATGACGCTCTCCGACAACACCCGGTCGCACATCTCGGGGAAAAGGGTCAGTATATCAATCCGCATCGTCAAATATCCCCTTTAAGGGACGCAGACGGATTTCCTCCCCATCCACATCCACCGAAACAATCACATCCGGGATGGCCGGCACCAGGTATTCCTTCCCCTCACGTTTGATATGCCAGACGTCATTGGCCCCCGTTGCGGAGACCTCCGACAATATTCCCAGTTCTTCCCCGCTGTCGGCGTCCAGCACCCGGCAGCCTATGAGGTCCTGGATGAAGTGCCGCCCCTCCTCCAGGCGGATATCCCGCCTGTCCAGATAAAGGACCTTGCCCCGCAGGGCCTCGGCCGCCTCGATGGAATCCACCCCCGCCGCCTTTATCAGCACCAGGTTTCCATGCACCCGCGCCCGTTCTATCCGCAGGGCGTTCCCGCCCTTCTCATCCAGGTACAGCGCCCGGAATCCGGTCAAAAAGGCCGGGCTGTCGCTCCAGGGCTGCACCCGCAGCTCCCCCCGCACGCCGTGGGTGCCCACCACACGGCCGGTCTCCAGATAGGGCTTGCGCATATCTTTATACCTCCTGTTCCTTTTCTCTGCTAAAAACGCGCCGCTTTCTTGGCTTGGCAATACGATGCCGTCCGGACGCATAAAGCTTAGGAAATTTTATACAAAGGCCGCAGTACCCCCATCGGGATGCTGCGGCCTTTATATAAAAGCCGGGAGAGAAACCGGCGTATAGGGGCCGCACTGGCCTGCGCGGCCCCCCGCCAGCTTATCGCTGGACTGTACTAGTCGATTTCCACCGCAACCTTTTCGTTCCTGCGGTTCGCCGCGGCCCGCATCACGGTCCGGATGGCCTTGGCAATCCGGCCCTGCTTACCGATAACGCGGCCCATATCGTCGGCTGCCACATGCAGGTGATAGACAACGACGCCCTCTTCATCGGGTTCGTCAACAGTAGCGGTAACCTGAGAAGGATCCTCTACCAAACCCTGGGCCATAGCAATCAACAGTTCAGTCATAGGGAATTACCTCCTGATTTTTCATGCCCGGCCAAAACGGCCGGAATACCTCTAACTATCGTACGCTCTGCAGGACAGAGTTCTCCGTCCGCCGGCCGGCCGCAGGTCCCTTGCGGCGCATGCGGCACAGCCGCACGGCGGTACCGGAAAAAACGGCGGCCTTACAGGACGCCGTTTTTCTTCAGCAGGGCCTTGACGGTATCGGTCGGCTGGGCGCCGTTGGCGATCCACTTCTTGGCCTTCTCGCCGTCCACCTTGACCTCTGCGGGGTTCCGGGTGGGATCATAGGTGCCGATTTCCTCAATGAAGCGGCCATCCCGCGGGAAACGGGAATCGGCGACCACGATGCGGTAGAAGGGGGCCTTCTTGGCACCCATCCGGCGCAGGCGAATCTTAACCATTGCAAACACCTCCTAGTGTATAGTATCTATCTTAAGGACAAAAGCCCCAAGAATCCATCTTTACTGCATGGGGAAATTGGGCGGCAGTTTCACGCCCCGTCCCAGCTTGCGCTTGAGGGACTTGTTGTTCATCATCTTGAACATCTTTTTCATCTGGTCGTACTGCTTGAGCAGCTTGTTGACCTCCTCCACCGACCGGCCGGAACCGGCGGCAATCCGCCGCTTGCGGGAGGGATTGATGATCTCGGGCTTCTCCCGCTCGGCCTTGGTCATGGAGGTGATAATGGCTTCGATGCGCAGCAGCTGCTTATCGTCCACATCCACGTCCCGCAGCTGTTTATCCATGCCGGGCAGCATGGAGAGCACCTGCTTGATGGGCCCCATCTTCTTTATCTGCTGGAACTGGGCCAGCAGGTCGTTCATATCAAAGGCGTTTTCCTTGAGCTTTTTGGCCGCCAATTCGGCCTCCCGCTGGTCGATTTGGGTCTCCACCCGCTCGATGAGGGAAAGCATATCCCCCATGCCGAGAATCCGGGAAGCCATCCGGTCAGGATGAAATTCGTCCAGGTCGTCCAGCTTTTCGCCGGTGCCCACAAACTTGATGGGCTTGCCGGTCACAGCCCGCACCGACAGGGCCGCGCCGCCTCTCGTGTCGCCGTCCAGCTTGGTCAGCAGGACGCTGTCGATTTCCAGCAGGTCGTTGAAGGCCTTGGCCACGTTCACCGCATCCTGACCGGTCATGGCGTCCACGACCAGCATGATTTCATTGGGCTGCACCGCCTCCTGCACCCGCTTAAGCTCATCCATAAGGGCGGTATCGATATGCAGGCGGCCGGCCGTGTCCAATATGACAAAGTCGTTGCCGTAGTCCCGGGCCCGGCGGACGGCCTCCACCGCCGTCACCTCCGGCTTCTGGGTTCCCCTCTCAAAGACCGGCACCCCGGCCTTCTCCCCCACCACCTTCAGCTGGTCAATGGCAGCCGGGCGGTAGATGTCGCAGGCCACCAGCAGCGGCCGGTGCCCCTGGCTTTTCAGCATCTTGGCCAGCTTGCCGGCGTGGGTGGTTTTACCCGAGCCCTGCAGGCCGCACATCATGATGATCGTGGGGATTTTTGAGGACATATTGATGCGGGCGTGCTCACCGCCCATGAGGGCCGTCAGTTCATCCCGGACGATTTTTACCACCATCTGGGGGGCGGTCAGGCTTTCCATCACCTTTTCGCCGATGCATTTTTCGGTCACGCTGTTTGTAAAATCCTTGGCTACCTTATAGTTGACGTCGGCCTCCAGCAGGGCCAGGCGGACCTCCCGCATGGCCTCCTTTACGTCCGACTCATTCAGCTTGCCCTTGGAACGCAGCCGCTTAAAGGCGGCGTTCAATTTATCCGTAAGCCCTTCAAAGGCCATTGGAAAACCCTCCCTCTTTCATGCATTTCTGCGCCGGCGGGCGGAACTCTACATTCCCGTGCCCGGGGCCGGTTCCTGCAGTCCCTCGGCCGTCTGCAGGATTTCCCGCAGCCGTGCCCGGACCTCTGCCTCCCGGCCGGGCTGGCCCAGCAGCACCAGTGCTTGGGAGGCCGCTGTCTGCAGCCGGCCGGCCGCTTCCTCCCGCCGCTGCCGCTGCCGCAGCAGTCCCAATTTATCTTCCCATTCCCGCAGCTGGTTTTCCGCCCGCTTGATACTGTCCCGGGCGCCCTGGCGGGTTATGCCTTCATTTTCGGATATTTCGGAAAGGGACAAATCCTCATTATAGTAATAGTCCACCAGATTCCGCTGCTTTTCGGTCAATGCGGGCCCGTACAGGTCCAGCAGGTAGGCGATGGTGTAATCCTTGGCCAATTTTGTCCCCTCCCCTCCGGTGTAAAGGAAAAAGCCTTACAGGTGAACATTATACCTGCAAGGCCTTCGTCTGTCAAGTATTTTTCTTTACACCCCATCCGTCTGCCGCCGGGCCAGCCAGGCGGGGAAATTCTCTATAGGCATAGGCGGCGCACAGAAAAAGCCCTGCATGGCGTCACAGCCTATGCGCCGGGCCATCTCGGCCTGTTCGGCCGTCTCCACCCCTTCCAGCAGACAACCCATGTCCAGTTCATGGCAGCACGCGCAGAGAAACTGGAGCATCTGCTGGGTGCGGGCCCGGTGTATCCCGCCCTCTACGAGGCTTTTATCCAGCTTGACCAGGTCAATTCCCTCATAGGTCAGCGCCTCGATGGAAGCGGTATTGCGGCCAAAATCGTCCAGTTCCACCGCATAGCCCCGCTCCTTCAGCCCGCGGATTACCCGGCTCATGAATTCATAGGAAATGGTTTCCTCTGTTTCGGTTATCTCCACCGCCAGCCTGTCAGGCGCTATCCCGCTGTTTTTCCGTATACATTCCAGCCGCTCCAGAAAATCGGATTCGGCCATGGTCTGGCGGGAGAAATTTACCGAAACCCGGATATCGGCAAGGCCATCTCCTTTCCATTCCGCCATGTGCCGGCATAGATGATGGAACATATAAAAGTCCAGATAGGAGATTATGCCCTCCTGTTCGAAGCGGCCGATAAAACGCGCGGGTTCTGTAAGATTTCCATCCAGGTCCCGGTACCGCGCCAGCACCTCCGCGCCGTATATCCGGCCGGTTTTCAAATCCAGCTTGGGCTGCAGATACAAAACGTAAGCCCGCCGCTCCAAATCCCGCAGCAGGGGATGCAGGCTCTGGGGCTGGTGGCGGGAGCCGTCATCCGGGTTGCAGTAGTAGTAGTTATTTTTATGCAGGTACATAAGCCGGTCGGCCTTTTTCACCAGTTCCCCCATATCTTTCGGCTTTTCCCGCCAAATATAGCCGCAGGAAGCGAGACTTTCCCCATTCTGCCAAAGCTGTCCCTTAAAACTCTCCATTCTCTGATAAAAGTCCGTCTCGGGCAGGTTCTCGCAAACGAGGATGAATTCATCCCCGCTGACCCGGTATGCGGCGTCCTGCGGGAAATGCTGCTGCAGGATATTAGCAAATGTGCGCAGGCGCCGATCGCCCGCGTCGTGACCCTGCCGGTCGTTTATCTGCTTGAGGCCGTTTATATCAAAAAAGGCCACGCCCACCGCACGGGGCGGGCAATGAGGGAAATCCTGTATGTAGCCGTGGAAGCGGGCGCGGTTCCAAAGGCCGGTCAGCGGATCATGGGCGCTGACAAATTCCAGCTGCTTATGGGTCACCACCAAATCCGACTCATCCGTCACCAAGCAGGCGCAGGTACCCCTTTCCTCCCAGGGATAGCAGTTTATATACAAATACTTTCCCACCATCGGGCTGTACTGGTGAAGTTCCCCCTTTTTCCCTTCAAAGGCCGCCTGATAAAAGGGGGTCATCCATTTTTTATCCTCTTCCGGATACAGGCTGTAAAACCGGGAGCGCCCCAGTTCTTCCGGCGGGTGATTCAGGATGCGGCCAAAAGCCGGGTTGCCATATATAAGCTGTATATCTACCGTCTGCCCACCATCATCCGACGCAAGACGCACAACGGCAAACGCCATCGGCATGGTATCAAATACGGCCTTGACAGCTGTCATCTTATCCATTTCTATCCCCCTTTCCGGGCTGTGCGGCAGACGCTTCTGTCGCCCTCCTGTCCCTGCTTGCACATTTCGGCGGAAAACGTGCCATGCACCTGCCTATATTCTGTACCTGCAGCGCCAACTGCGGACTTCATTTCCGGCGGACCTTTAAAAATACTGCAGATGGTATATATAAATAATTATATCAGTTTATCCACCCAATTGCCAGCTTTTTAGCCGCATTTTCAGCAGCAATAGATTTTGCTGCCAGATCTGCTTTGGAAATGGGAGCCGCCAATTGAACAGACGGTCTCAGCACATAGGGAAATCCTGCTCTGAAGGCAGGTCAGGACAAGCTTTGGAGAGATCGGCATATACTTTTCCGCTGAAGCTGAAAAAGGAACGGTGCCGCTTTCGTGGCACCGCTCCCTTTAGCGTGCAATATCTCCCGTCTTAAGGCTTTTGTGCTATCCGCCCAATCCGGAAAGTTCACATCTCACGAAACAGGCGGGTATTTTTCGCTTTGTCGGAAACACCCTATTTCGCGGATGTCCGGGCCAGGATTCTGCAGATAAGCATAATGTCGCTAATGGTGACTTTTTTGTCACCGTCCAGGTCGCCGTGCGCCAGTTCTTCATCCGACGGCTTCTGCGCGGCATTGCTGCGGGCCAGAACCCTGCAGGCCAACATGACATCCTGAATGTCCACCGTGCCGTCTGCGTCCATATCACCGTCGGCAGCGGCAACCGGCTTCAGGGCGTCCATAGCCGCCTGCAGGCGTTCCACAGAGTCGTTGACCGTCTGCTGGTCGGCCTCGGTCAGAATCAGAATCTGTTCGGCTTCCGCCAGGGCTGCCTGGAATTCCTCCTTGCCGGCATCCTCGTAGAGGTCAAGGTCCAGAGCATTGGCCTCGTCCACCAGGGCCTGCAGCGCGCTCTTGTCCACCGGCTTCAGGGTCAGGGCCTCCATGGCAGTCTGCAGCCGGGCGTCGGCTTCATCCACCGCCTGCTGCTGGGGATTCTCCTGCTCCAGCAGGGCCTTGGCAGCATCCAGGGCCGCCTGGAATTCCTCTTTGCCGGCATCCTCGTAGAAGGTGAGATCCAGCGCCTCGGCCGCAGCGATGGTCTCGGTCAGGGCCGCCGTATCCGCGGGCTTTACCTCGAAGTACATGACGTCGCTCTGGGCGGTGTGGCCAGCCTGGTCGGTTACGGTCACGAACCACTCGTAGCCCATACCGTCCACAAGGCCTTCCATCTCCACGCTGACCTTCTGGTTGCCCGTGATGCTCTGGGGCTCGCCTACCGGCTGGGCCTCCCCGCAGGTCATGGTTAAGGAACTGGTTTCCAGGGTGCGTGCAGAAGTACCGCCGAAGTCCACCGGCAGGACAAACTCCTCCATGTTGACCTTGTACATGCCGGGAGTCTCGGTTACCGGCTCCCGGTTAAAGCCGAAGGCGTCGGAACCGGTGATGGGAGAGTAGGAGTTGAAGTACACCAGGTTGTTCTCCAGGTCGATGTGCATGTTGCGCAGCCAGCCGTCGCCGCCCTCGGGAGCCCGCTGGTAGTCGGTCACTACGCTCCAGACGGCGTGCTCCTGCTCGGTGCCCTCGCCGAAGACCTCATAGTGGACGTTGGAGCCGTGGTCGTGGCCGTTGAGCACCATCTTGACGTTGGTATAGGGCTCCACCAGTTCCTCCCGGAACTTCTCGGCGTCGGCATCCTGCAGCTCGCCGTAGCGGGTGATGTACTTATGGGTGACCAGGATGACCGAGTAATCGGGATGGGCCTCGATGGCCTGCTTGGCCCAGGCGTAATCCCCTTCGTGGGCCCAGTAGCCCACCGTGAGAATCATCAGCTTGGCGCCGTTTTCTTCCATCAGGTAGCAGACGTTGTCGTTGTCGTTGGAATCCACCCAATAGCTGCCGCCGGCCGCTTCCAGCCGCTCGGCCGAGAAGTATTTCTTGTACATAATCCGGTTGTTGGTGCCGTCGTCGTAGTCGTGGTTGCCCCAGGCGATGGCGTAGGGGATATCCCGGTCCTCCAGAATCTTATAGGCGGCGTCCATGTTGACCCACTGGTATTCCTCGGACAGGTAGGGACGGTTGACCACGTCGCCCACCGACAGGACCATCTTGCCCTTGACGTCGTCGTAGTTGTTGGCCAGCCACTCGAACTGCTTCAGGGCCCGGTCGGGATAGCTCTGGGCGTACAGCTGGGTGTCGGGAACGATGATGTAGCTGAAATCGTATTCGCCGGCCGAGGGCTTAAAGTCGGTCATTTCGCTGACGTCCTCGGTCATGCCCCGCCAGATGAGCAGGTAGAGCTTGCCGTCCTGCACCACGTTCTCGTTTTCGATGCGCATGTTGATGGTGCCCTGCTCGGTATCCTTGTCATAGGCCGAACCGGTCTGCACCCATTCTTCCTTATCGTAGTTGTATACGTAGGAGGTTACCTGCCGCTGGGTGCTGCCCTTCCAGGTGAAGCCGAACTTGCTGGCAGCCTGCTGTTCCTCGGTCAGGGTGATTTCGTAAATCTGATAGGGGTTTACATCCGCACCGGTGGTGGCGGTGTAGAGGCTGTCCTGCTTGACGCCGTCGCCGGGGCGCAGGCCGTCGGGCAGGGTGGCGGTGGTGGTACCGGCATAGAGCACGGTGTTGGCGTCGCTTAAGGGGATGACCGTGTTCTGATAGAATTGGGCGGTCAGCTGCTCCGCGCTGTCGGTTTCCACGTGGGCGGTCAGGGTAGCCGAATCGCCCTGTACCGTGCCCTTATAGGAGGAATCCTCCGCAACCGGCTTGCCGGGGGCAACCGTATCCGCAACCTGCAGGGTCACGGTGGCGGTGACCGTCTGCGCCGCATCGTCCCGGCCGGTGGCCTGCAGTACCAGGGTCTGCTCCTCCAGGCCGTTTACGGGCAGCTGCACGCTGTATACGCCCATGGGCATCTCGCCCAGCTCGGTGACGGTGCCGTCAAGGGTAGCCTGCAGGGTAGCCGGCTTATTCAGCATACCGGTTACCGTGATAATCGAACCGGATTCGATGGTCACGCCCGTCTTGGGCTCGGCGATGGTCAGCACCAGGGGATTCTCGGTCTTCTGCTCTATGGCGCCGTAGGCCACCGCGTCGCCCAGGTAGTTTTCATACCGGAAGGACTCCCACTCGGGGGTAAAGGCCGCGCCGGCCAGTTGGACCTCGTCCATGGTGCCGCAGAAGGCGTTCACCAGGCCCTCGTCCGAGTAGGCGCCGATGGTGGTCTGGAGAGCCGCATCCAGCAGGGTGCTCCGGTCCTCGGCAAAGGCGTTATAGACCTCTACGCCGTCAATGTACAGGTATACCGTCATGCCGTCATAGGTCAGGGTCATCAGATGCAGGCTGCCGTCAATGGGCAGGGTCTGGTCTACCGTCTCGCAGTTGATGATGGTGCCGTTCTCCCACCAGACGCCGTTATACCGGGCCACGGCGGTCTTCTGGGTGGGCCGGAAGCCCAGGAAGAAGGCATCGGTGTTGTTTTCATTAGAAGCGTTCATATCCCGGCTGATAAGGGCCGCGTCGGTGCCCAGGATTTTGTCCAGGTCCTCTTCGGTTGCCGAGAAGAGAGCGCTGACGCTGAGGGAGTCATAGTCCGAACCGATGGCGCCGTAGGTCACCTTGGCGTTCTCGAAGTGGGCGCCCACCGTGCCGTCGGTCTGGACGGCGGTGGTCAGATTGCCGGTCACCGTACCCGTCTGCTTGCCGGTGGAATCGGTGCGGGTGGTGCCGTCCTCCGAGGCGGAGTCAAAGTGGTCTACCAGCTGATAATCATCGCTCCACACGTCGGTGGAGTCGCTCTGGGCTTCGGCGCCGCCGTAGTAGGCCCAGATGTAGGCCGCGCTGTCGGCCGGGATTTCCGGTACCTTCACCCACACGGTGGTGGTGCCGGCGGTATCCCAGTTCTCCACCTCGTAGGAGAGGGCCAGGCCGTCGGTGGTGTAGAACTTGAGGGTGTTCTGGGCGGTGCCTTCAGGGATGTTCTTCAGCTTTAAGAGCACCGGCGCGTCGGCAAAGGCCTTGTCGGTATCGTTGCGCACCGCGATGCTCTGCCGGGCCGTGGCCGTATCGTCCGCCCACTGGATAAGGCTGTCGTCCACCTGGCCCATTTCAAAGAGCCGGGCCAGCAGGTCAAAGAGCTTGTCGCTGTTGGAAACCGCCGCCTGCTGGGCATCCCGCAGGGCGTTGTAGTCAGCGTAGACAGCCTCCACGGCCTCGGTGTTCTCGGCCGTTACGGCGTCCACAGCGGGCAGGGCTTCGATGGCGTCGATGACCGGCTGTACCTCCCGGTCAATGCCGAAGCCCTCCAGGGCCAGGGGGGTAGCTTCGTCCCGAATCTGGTAAACCATAGTCTCCAGGCTGGTGTCGGTCACCGTGATGCCGGCAAAATACTGGCAGGTTTCGTCCTGGCTGGAGCGGTCGAAGAGCTCCAGATACTCGTCCATGTCGATGCCGGTGGGATTGCTGTTCTGCTCATAGTGCTTGGCGCCGGCGGTGTCCATCAGGGCGTAGATGGTGCCGTCGGGATTCATGGCGTAGTCGATCCGCTTGCCGTTGCGGATTTCGGTGAACTGGCTGGTCTCGGCTACCTTGCCGCAGGCCTCGCCGTCCTCGTCGTACTGCAGGACCTTGGTGCGGGCCAGGATGTGGTCATGACCCTGGAGAACCAGGTCGATGTTCAGCTCGTCGATGAGGGGCACCAGCACCTGGCGCATGGCCATGATGTCATCGTCGGCCACATGCTCGGCGGTGGTGTAGGGGCCCTTATGGGTGTTGAGGATAATCCACTTGGCTCCCCGCTCTCTAGCGGCGGTCACGTCGGCTTTCAGCCAGTCCAGCTGGGCCTGGGATACGGCCTGGGTGGCGTCCTCGTTGGTGTTGAGCACGGCGAAGTGGGCCGGGCCGTAGTCAAAGGAGTAATAGGCGCCGGTGGAAGTGTCCTGCTCATTGGGGGTCTCCACATTGAAATGGTTGATAAAGGTATCGGTCTGCAATTCGTGGTTGCCGGCGGTGGGAACGATGGTGGTGTTCATCAGGCTGGACTTGGAGAAGTTCAGCATATCCTTCCACATGGACTCGTCGTCGCCGGTCTGCACAAAGTCGCCGCCGTGGATGATGAATTCGGCATCCGATACGGTGGACAGGGCCTTGGCGATGGTATTGGCCGAAAGCTGGGCCTCGCCCGAATTCTTGGCCTGGGTATCGGTCAGGTTGATGAAGGTAAAGCCGCCGGCTTCGGGGGCGGTCACAAAGCTGCCGATGCTGCTCCAGATGTCGCTGGCCTTGTCGCCTACCCGATAATAGTAGGCGGTGCCGGGCGTAAGGTTCTCGGTCACGGCCTTGTACATATAGCCGTTTTTGGTCTCGGTCATAACGGCCGCCGCCTCTACCGCCTCGCTCAGGTCGGAGGAGGTGCTGACCTGCACAACCGGCTGCTCGGTGGTGCCGGAGGTGTACCAGGTGAAGCCCTTGCGGGTCTTGGCATCCCCGTTGATGGTAACGGTAATCCGGTCGGGACGATGGCCCACGTCCACATACTGCAGGGTGGGACGCTTCATGCTCTCGTTCCACTTCCAGACGCTCTCGAAGTCCCAGCCCATGGTCTCCTCATAGAAGGACTGGCTGGAGAGCTGAGTCTCGTCGGCATCGGCCCCCAGCTTGCTGCCCGGGTCCTTGCCGCCCAGGGCGACCACGTCGTTGATGGTAAAGGTCTCGTCCACGTAATTATTGGTCATGAAGTTGTTGTCGAACTTTTCATAGGTACCAATCAGGCGGCCGTTATAGCTCTCCTGCTGGTCGCGGGTGCAGTTGCTGCTGCCGCCGCCCACCACACAGTTCGTCACCGTGATGGTGTTGGGGTAGGCCGCGATGGGGCCGCTATATTTGGAGGTGGTCAGGTCGGCCTCCACATAGCAGTTTTCCACATTCGTGGTCTTACCCTTGGAGTAGGCAAAGATGGCGCCCGGCTGCAGGCCGGCGTTGACCGAGCCGGTAAAATAACAGTTTACAACCGTGCTGCCGTCGTTTTCGGCGGCAAAGCCAGCCGCCTTGTCGGTCTCGGAGGCCGAGATGCTGGCGTCGATAATGGCGCAGTTCTCATAATGGGCGTTGGTGCTCTTGGCGGAGAGAATACCGATGAGCGGCCCGGTATCGCTGCTCCAGCCGGTGGCGATGACGCTGGGGGTATCGATGGCCAAGTTTTTAATGGTGCCGCCCACGTTTTGGTCGATGAGGGCCAAGTGGTATTCCTTGCTGGTGATGGCCCCCTGCAGGGTGAGGCCCAGAATGCTGTGCCCGGTGCCGTCCAGGGTTCCTTCAAAGGTGTTGATCATGGGCGGCTGTTCGGTAAAGAACAGGTCCTCCGTAATGGCGAACACCTTGTCGGCGCCGGTGTACTTCTCGTTGCCGGCGTTCAATTCGTTGACAAACAGATGGTAGTCCGCTTCCGTGGCAATCTGGAAGGGGCTTTCGGTGGTGCCGACGCCGGTAAGCTCAGCGGGAGCTTCCACCAACGGCGTGACCGCCGCTACGCCGGACAGGGTGCTGAAAATCACACCTGCTGCCAATACCGCAGACAGGGCCGCTTTCAGCCGATGACGCAATGGGTTCATAAGCATTCATTCTCTCCTTTTCAATAAAGTCACCCATAGTATAAAAGTCCCGTCCGCGTCTTTCCCGCTTATTTGCGTAAAATCTTACGTAAAAATCGGCCATATCCGCATTCATGCAAATCCATCTAAATCGTTTCATTACCGAAGACAAATTAAAGGCGGATTCACCAATCCCCCGTTTCCCTTATACCATATATTTTATCCTGTGCGCAGGATTTTCGGTGAATTTGTCACAACCTTCCTCCCTGAAAGGCACAGAGCGTGTACCTGTATTCTTAACAATCCCTTTACGCCTTTTTCTCTTTCTCGTCATCAAATTATAGTGTATCGATTCCGCTTACTTTGCACATATAGTGTTTGAAACAGCCAGAAGTTTCCTGCGTATAAGCGGCTTGGGCGCGGGCTATAGAACCATGCAGGCACATTCCCCTACCCGCATCCATTCAAGGCAGCACCATGGGGGTTGTGGATATCACCGAGCATTTAAACCACTGCAGGGAAGCCGACAGCACGGTCCGGGGCCTGGCCAACGATGTGCTGCATTTTGAGCAGAACAACATCGAGCGGCTGAAAAGCTTTTTATAAGCGGATAAGGATTCCGGCGGTTACACAAAAACGGAGGGGCGAAAGCACATCCTGCGCTTTCGCCCCTCCGGCGTGGTATTGCCTTGTAAAATTCCAAATGGACCTCTGCTTTTATCCGCTGCTTACCGGCTTTCGTCCTGCCCGTCCGCAACCGGTTCCGTTTCCCCGGAGGAAGAAGATTCGCCGCCGGAAGCCGTCGAATCGGCAGCCGTTTCCGGTGCGGAGGTAGCGGCCGGTTCAGACGTTATCGTCTGGGAGGATTCCTCCTCCGCCGCCGGACGGGAAGTTTCCGGAAGGGATACGCTCTCCTCCGTCTCCCGGGAAGAGGTGTCGCTGCTTTCATCTGCATTTAAAGCGGGTACGGTGGAAGACACGGGTGCTGCTGTATTGCCGACAGGCTCTCCGGCCTGCTGCGGCTCTAAGGCCGGCGCCGGTTTCCTGTCTGCCGGCGCACCGGCAGTGCCTTCGGCCGGCGGTTCAATGGGATTCTGCAACTCGCCCTTTTGGAAGGCCGTGCGGAATTCCAACCACAATTCGGATACAGCCTCCGTTCCCTGCAAGGCATAGGTTACAGACTCTCCCTTCGGCAAAATCAGCTTATCGGCCGAATCATCTGCAGTTTTATACAGGAGGGCTGTATTTCCCGCCGTCAGGCAAACCTGGTACTGGAAGGCCAGGCCGCCTGTATTGGTTATGCGCAGGGCAGCCGGAACCGCCGCCGGCTGCAGGGGAACCTCGTCCCCATAACCCCGGATTTCTTCGCCGCTGCTCCAGAGTACAGTCTGATCCTCTGCTAAAATCTCTACCTTTGCCGCATAGCTGCCTACCCGGATGGTATTGCCGCCGTTGAATACAGAAGCCTGAAAATAGGCGTACACCGTCACCGAATAGCATACGACGGCAACAGCCACCAAGGTAAACAGAAAGCCGATTTTCCTTTTGATTTTTGCTGAAGAGGAGCTGCTGTGTTTCGGTTTATAAAACATTACCATCACCCCCGGTATACCCTGAACCGGCCGCAGCCGTTTCTTCTGAACCGCTCAGCTGGGCACGCAATTTTTCCAACTCTTCCAGCATCTGCTGGGCCTTCAGGCGTTCCGCCTCCACAGCGGCTTTCTCGGCCGCCAATTCTTCCCTCTGCTCCCGCCTGTACTGCCCCATGAGTTTAAAGAAACGAACGGCTTGCAGCAGGATTAAAAGCAGGAAGGGAATGAGAATTAACGTAACATATCCGGCGGGGGTGCGCAGGAATTCAAAGAAATATCCCATGCCCGGCAGCCGGAACTGATACTCCCCCGTCACATTTGCAAAAGGTACCGGATACGCATCATCCACGCCGGTGGTGGTACCGTAGGTGACAAAGGCCGGCTCCCCTTCGTAGGTTGTGATTTCC
>CAJFVX010000036.1 GCA_904420585.1 Candidatus Howiella intestinavium
ACCTTCAAAGTCCCAAGCCTTCCGGCCCGGTCCCTCAAAGTAATCTTTCGGGTCCTATCTCTCGTTGTTTAATTTCCAAGGTCCTGCCGGCCTTTCATCAGCCTTTTGAAGCGGCTTTCTTGCCGCCGGCTGTTTTAAGGCGCTCGATTATAATACCAAAGTCGGGAGCAAATGTCAACCCCCTTTTTTAAAAATATTTCAGATTGTGTTTCCCCTCCGCATCCGGCCATGGATAAACGCGGTATACCGGGGAAAAACTAGGTGCAAAGCCTTCTGTAGAATTGCGGCGACGCGAAAGGATGATGGAACAGTGAAACACAGGTTGCCGGCCGGATGCAAAATCATCGCCGTCCTGCTCAGCGCCATTTGCTTCATGCAGGGTTTCGGCGCCCAGCATCGGGTCGATGCACTCTCCAAAATGGGTTCCCGGGGCGAGGAGGTGCGGCAGATTCAGACCCGCCTGCGGGACTGGGGGTATATGAACGGCCCGGTGGACGGCATATACGGCACCAAGACCCGGGACGGGGTCAAATACTTCCAGCGCAAGCACGGCCTGACGGCCGACGGGATAGCAGGGCCCAAGACCCTGGAAAAAATCGGTCTTCCCACCGGCGTGGCCTCCACCGGTTCCTCCGGCTCCTCGGTCAACGCCTCCTCGGCCGACTATAATCTGTTAGCCCGCATCATTTCGGCCGAGGCCCGTGGGGAACCCTATACGGGCCAGGTGGCTGTGGGCGCGGTGATTATGAACCGCATCCAGCACCCCTCCTTCCCCGATACCCTGGCCGGTGTCATTTACCAAAAAGGTGCCTTTACCGCCGTTGTGGACGGCCAGTTTAATCAGCCGGTGGCCGACAGCGCCTACAAGGCCGCCCGGGACGCCCTCAACGGCTGGGATCCCACCGGCGGCGCCATATACTATTATAATCCCAAGACGGCCACCAGTTCCTGGATCCGTTCCCGTCCGGTGGTGAAAACCATCGGCAACCACGTCTTCTGCAAGTGAGAAAAAACGATCGGCTCTCGCCGGTCGTTTTTTTGCTGCAACAATTTCGGCCTGCTCTTCCACTATATAGACGGAAACCCATTCGACAGAAACCCATTCAGCGAGGAGGAGTCAATATGTTAAAGACAAGGATTATCAGCTGCCTTTTGCTGGTCTGTCTTCTCTGCTCCGCCGCTGCCTGCACCAGCCAGGAAACGGCGGAGGAACAGGATACGGCCAGACTGTCGTCCAGTATTTCGTCGGACACAAAATCCACAAGGCCCGCCGTTTCCAGCCAGACGGCGGATTCGGCCGCGCCGGAGGAAAGCGAGGCCCAGAGCACAAATTCTCCGGCCGCTTCCAATTCCATCAGTAAAACGCCGCCCCGCGTTTCCGTAACCCTCCCGCCTGCGGCGGACGGGGAGACCCAGCCGCCGGCAGAATCTGCGGATACGCCTTCGGGCACCGATACCCAGCAGCCGGCGCCCACGCCCCATCCGGATGAAACAGGGGATAGCCAGACCGTACAGGAAACCCCCGAACCGGCCGAACTGACCCCGGATGATATTTTCACAGCCAATCTTCTATCCCGGCAGTACCAAAGCGGTCAAAACCTTTTCCTGTCTCCGCTGAGCATCCAGCAGGCCCTGGGGATGACCGCCAACGGCGCGTCCGGCAGCACCCTGGATGGCATCCTGCAGGCCACCGGATATACCTCTCTGGAAGAGATGCAGAAACAAAGCGGAACATATCAGCAGCTGCTGGCCAAAACTCCCGGGTACTTCACCCTGGCCAACGGCATCTGGCTGGACTCGGCATTTGCAGGCAGGGTAAATCCGGCTTTTCTGGAGGCAAACAAACAATATTATAACGCCGAAGTTTCCGTGGAACCCTTGAACGGCACGGCCGTGGGACATATCAACGACTGGGTATCCCGGAAGACCAACCGCCTGATTCCCTCCATCATCGACCATCTGGACGGGCAAAGCCGGATGGTGCTGGTCAACACCCTGCTCTTTAACGGGAAATGGACCAGGCCCTTTGACCCCAACAATACCAGCGTCTCCACCTTCCATGGAGCCAAGGGAGATATAAAGCTGAAATTTATGCCGCAGATGATGCCGGACAGCCCCTGGTACGAGGCCGACGACTGGTGCGGGACGGGCGGCCTTCAGGCCACCCGGCTGGACTATGACGACGGGCGGACATCTATGCTGGTAGCCCTGCCGGAGGACTTGGACGGCTTTATGCAGCAGCTCACCCCCACCGCCCTGCACGACCTGTGCCAAAACGTCGCCGCATCCTCTCCGAAACGGGTGAGTTTGATAATGCCGCGGTTTTCGGTCACCTGCGACAGCGGCGACACGCTGGGAAAAGCCCTTGCAGGCATGGGGATGCAGGACGCCTTTTCCCTCCAAAACGCCGATTTCAGCCGCCTGAGCAGCCAGGGGGATGAGAAGCTGTGTATCGGCCAAATCCTCCACAAGACCGTCCTGCAGGTGGGCGAAAAAGGGACGACGGCTGCGGCCGCCACCGGTGAAGCGCTGGCGGGCGGGGCCCTGCCGGACAAATCCCTGGTGCTGAACCGTCCTTTCTTCTGCGCCATTCTGGATAAGCAAACCGGCACCATTTACTTTGCCGGGGCTGTCTGCCAGCCGGAAGTCTATTAAGACCCCGCAACATGCTTTTCCCCTTTCCCTTATATTCCTAGACAGCCCCCGGCCACAAAAGAGCGGCCGGGGGCTCAGTCTGCGAAAAAACAACGAGAGCCATTTGTATCGCAGAAACCGGCGACATGTGCGTCGGTTTCTGTATGCGACAAATCACGCAGGAGCGGGATTTGCAGGAGGAACGTTAGAAAACGCCCCTCTTCTACAGCTTGTCGACAAGCTGAACCCTCAGGCCTTACAGGTCTGGGGGCTGTCTGTTTTGAGAAAAAGGCTCCGCCTTCATCCTTCCTTTTGGGCCGTCATAAACAGGCGGGCCATAGGCAGGACAATCTGTCCGTTGGCCTGCCTCGGATACCGGGCCGGCAGGGCGGCCAGCAGTTCCCTTTCAAAATCCGTTTGCTCCCCCGCCTCCAGCGCCGCAAGATAGGGACGCAGGCCGGATCCCCGGTACCACTCCAGAATATCCCCGTAATCCCCTACCCGGTGATAATATACCGTTTCCCACATGGAAAAATCGGCGGTAAGCCCGGATAAAATATCAAAATATTCCGAAGGGGACAGGCTGTAAAATCTGTCCTGCCGCCGGTTCAGCCGCTGACGCCAGCGTTGGCCGGCGGCTACCTGGGACAGAATCTCATAAAAGGGTGCCTTCTGGGTCAAGGGAATCTGGACGGCCATCCAGCCTCCCGGAACCAAGCGGTCCATCATATCCCGCAGAAGCCCGGCCTGCTCCGGGATCCAGTGGATGCAGGCATTGGAAAAAACCAGGTCAAAATCTGTCGGCAGCCGGTTCAGTTCCCGACCGGCATCGCAGGAAAGAAAAACCACATCCGGGCAGTTTTTCCGCGCTTTTTCCAGCATATCCGCATCCCTGTCCACCCCCAAGATTTCCGCCTGAGGAAATCGTTCTTGCAACACGGCCGTGCTGCTGCCCGGCCCGCAGCCCAAATCCAAAATACGGCGGGGATTCGGATGGCCTACAGCCGCCGCCAAATCCCGGCAGGGCCGCAGCCGCTCCCCGGAAAACTTCATATACTGTACGGCATCCCACTGCATAAAATATCCTCTCCTTGCAATCTGTCATAAGGCCAACCCCAGTATACCACACCGGGACATCTTTTGAAAAGCGGGCGCCGTGCAAACGGCATTCACTGGGTTTTCGCAGCCTGATTTTACCATATATAAAAGGCATAAAAGCGAATAATGGATAGGCATTAGACATTAAATCACGCCTATATTACAATAAAAAACAGAAAGTCCCTCTTACAGGCCAGGGCGGCCGGCAATGCCCCGGCGATGATCTTGCCCACAGCCTGTAAAGGGTTTCGTAAGACGGCATATCCGGCAGCCCCTTTTACGAAAGGGCCGCCGCATCCGGATACGGAAAAAGAAAGGCGTGTAGAAGATGAAAAAATTATGGCGCATTTTCCCCCTTTGCCTGGCAGCTTTCGCCCTGTCCGCCTGCGGAACCGGCAGCGCGGAGACATCGTCCCCGCCGCTTTCCGGGGCGTCCGAAACTTCTTCATGGGAAGGGGCGGCGACTACGCAGGAGCCGGCGGAAACGGCGAGACGCATCCGGGTACAGGCAGGCGACAGAAGCGTTATATACCAGCTGAACGACAGCCCGGCCGCCGCGGCCCTGTACGCCCAGCTGCCCCTTACCACCCAGGTGGAGGATTTCAGCACCAATGAGAAGATTTTTTATCCGGAGCAGCCGTTGGATATCACCGGGGCCCCGCTGGCATCCGGCGGGGCGGGAACGCTGGCCTATTACGCTCCTTGGGGAGATGTGGTCATGTTCTATGACGCATACGATGCAAACGGCAGCCTGTACCAGCTGGGCCAGGCCGTTTCGGGAGCAGAGGAAATAAGCGGCCTTTCGGGCAGTATCACCATCCGGCCCATGGAGTAAAAGCGCGTTTGTATACGGCGAACTTCATGCGGGAAAGGGAAAAACTTTCTGCACCGATGCCGCAGCGCCCGAAGCCGGCAGCCGGCCGGTGGGAAGGGAACTACGGTCGACGCTCCGGGGGACGGGCGGCCGGCCGAAAGACAGCTTGAAAAAAGGGAGTGACCGTGCTATTCTTATAAGGAAGCGCCGGCGTTTGCAAAAAGGGCCCGGGAACAGCCGCCGCCCTTAACCGGAATGTCCGGCGCCCTTTATCCACCGCTCGTTTACTGCCGGCGGGATCCTTTTCCGCCCGCGCCCTGGAGGTACGCCTTTGGAAAAAGAAAAAATGACCTTTCGCAAGCGTCTGCAGAATTACTGGTATTATTATAAGGTACATACCATCATCGGCCTTTTGGTAGCCGCCCTGCTGGCCGTTCTGGTTTCCCAGTGCGCCCACCGGGAAAATCCGGACTACACCGTCGTCCTCTACATGCGCAAGGAAATTTCCGAGGATATGACCGACGCCATGTCCGCCGAGCTGGAGAAGTTCGGGACCGACCGCAACGGCGACGGGCAGGTGGCGGTGGAAATCGTCAACTGCTCCTACGACGGCGACGGTTCCGAGGATGTGATCATGGGCAGCATCGGCAAAATGCAGGCCCAGCTGGCCCTGCCCGACGCCCCCCTTATGATTACGGATAAATACACCTTTGCCGACCTGGACGAACAGGGGGTTTTCGCCGTCCGGGAGGATCTGCCCGACAAGGACGGAAAGGCCCTTTCCCTGCAGAGCACCCCCCTGTATGAGGCGGTCAACAGCGTGCGGGCCAACTATCTGGTGAATGAACTCTATCTGTCCATACGGGACTTAGAGGACAGCAAGCTGAAGGACAACAGCTTTACCGACACCTTCTTAAGCAGCTCCCAGGCCCTGCTGGAAAACCTGCTGGCGGCCTATACCGGCAGCTAAATACCAAGCCTTACAGCCCTTCCCTCCGCCCGGCGGCGGCGGGAAGGCTTTCTTCCATCCCCTTCCGCCGGAGAAAGGCATGATTCCATATGAGAAGCGATTTGATGAAGAGCGGCCCCACCCGGGCACCCCACCGTTCCCTCTTAAACGCCCTGGGCGTCTCCGAGGCCGAGATGAAGCGGCCCTTTGTGGCGGTGGTCAACTCCAAAAGCGATTACATCCCCGGTCACGCCCATCTGGATACGGTGGCCGAGGCGGTTAAGGCCGGCATCCGCAACGCCGGCGGCGTCCCCTTTGAGTTCCGCACCATCGGGGTCTGCGACGGCCTGTCCATGAACCACACCGGCATGAAGTACTCCCTGCCCTCCCGGGAGCTCATCGCCGATTCCATCGAGGTCATGCTCACCGCCCATCCTCTGGACGCGGTGGTCTTCATTCCCAACTGCGACAAAATCGTCCCCGGCATGCTCATGGCCGCCTGCCGGCTGAACCTGCCCTGTATCTTTGTCAGCGGCGGCCCCATGCTGCCCGGCAATTACAAGGGCCGGCGCATGGGGCTCAACGAGATGTTTGAGGCGGTGGGCAGCCACGCCGCCGGCCAAATCACCGACGAGGAACTGACCGCCATGGAGCGGACGGCCTGTCCCGGCTGCGGCTCCTGCTCGGGGATGTACACGGCCAACTCCATGAACTGCCTGTGCGAAGCCATCGGCCTGGCCCTGCCCGGCAACGGCTCCATTCCGGCGGTATCCGGCGCCCGGCTGCGGCTGGCCAAGGAGGCCGGCGAAACCGTCATGGAACTGCTTGCAAAAAATGTGCGGCCTTTGGATATTGTTACCGAAAAGGCCGTCGAAAATGCCATCCGCACGGATATGGCCATCGGCTGCTCCTCCAATACGGTGCTGCACCTGACCGCCGTGGCCCACGCCGCCGGCCGGGACATCACCCTGGACGACTTCGACCGCATCGGCAAGGCCACACCCCAAATCTGCAAGCTGAATCCCGCCGGCTCCACCTTTATCGTGGACCTGGACGAGGTGGGCGGCATCACGGCCGTCATGAAGGAACTGGCCCGGGGCGGCCTTGTGCACACCGACTGTGAAACCGTCAGCGGGACGGTGGCCCACAAGATTGCCGGCGCCCCCGACGCCGACGGGGTCATCATCCGCCGGCTGGAGGATCCCTTCCGCAAGGACGGCGGCATCGCCGTGCTCAAGGGCAACCTGGCGGCCGACGGCTGCGTGGTCAAGCAGGGCGCCGTGGCCCCCGAGATGATGGTGCACACCGGCCCGGCCCGGGTGTTCGACTGCGAGGAAGACGCCTCGGCCGCCATCTACGGCGGGAAAATTCAAGCCGGGGACGTCATTGTCATCCGGTATGAAGGTCCTAAGGGCGGCCCGGGCATGCGGGAAATGCTGGCCCCCACCGCCGCTCTGGTAGGCATGGGCCTGGGCAAATCCTGCGCCCTGCTGACCGACGGCCGGTTCTCGGGCGCCACCCAGGGGGCGGCCATCGGCCACATCTCCCCCGAGGCGGCGGCCGGCGGTCTTATCGCCCTGGTGGAAGACGGGGATACCATCTCCATCGACATCCCCGCCCGCAGGGTGGAACTGCTGGTGGACGAGGCGGAAATCCAGCGCCGCCGGGCGGACTGGAATCCGCCGGTTAAGGAGCTGTCCGGCTACATCAAGCGGTACGCCCAGCATGTGACCTCCGGCGCGGCCGGCGCGGTCTTCGAGGACTAATCCTGCGGCGGCACAGCAGAGAAACAGCGGCGCGCGGTACTACCGTGCGCCGCTGTTTGCCCTCTCCATAGCTTTTTTCTTTCCTTTCGCACAGAGAATATGGTATAGTAGGAGGGAAAGGGCGTGTCCTTTTCCCAACAGACAATACAGAAAGGCGGATGCAAATTGAAGACCATACAATTGGGCGGCAGCCCGCTGGCCGTGCCGGCTGCAGCCGTTGGCTGCATGCGGATAAACCAGCTGGATGCGGCGGGAGCCGAGCACTTTATCCGGCACTGCCTGGATTTGGGGGCCAACTTCTTTGACCATGCCGACATCTACGGAGGCGGCGGCGCCTGCGAAAGCCTCTTCGGGGATGTCCTCCGGCAGCACCCCGGCCTGCGGGACAAGATGATTCTCCAGACCAAATGCGGCATCGTGCCGGGAGTTATGTTTGACTTTTCCAAGGAACACATTATTTCGGCCGTGGAAGGCTCCCTGCAGCGGCTGGGCACCTCCTATCTGGACGTGCTGCTGCTTCACCGTCCCGATACCCTCATGGAGCCGGAGGAGGTAGCCGAGGCCTTTGAAAGCCTCCACGCCGCAGGCAAGGTGCGGTATTTCGGCGTATCCAACCAGAATCCCTGGCAGATGCAGCTGCTGCAAAAGCACCTGGGTCACAAGCTGGTAGCCGACCAGCTCCAGTTCGGCCCCGCCCACGCCTCCATGATTTCAGCCGGACTGGAGGTCAACATGGCCACCGACGGGGCTGTGAACCGGGACGGCGGCGTGCTGGAATACTGCCGGCTGCACGACATCACCATCCAGGCCTGGTCTCCCTTCCAGTACGGCTTTTTCGGCGGCGTGTACTTAGGCAGCGAAAAATATCCCGAACTGAACAAGGTCATCGATGAAATCGCGGAAAAGTACGGCGTGACCAACACGGCCATTGTCACCGCCTGGATCCTTCGGCATCCCGCCCGCATGCAGATGATTTCGGGCACCATGAAAGAATCGCGGATGGATGAAATTGTCAGCGGGACCGGCATCACCCTGACCAGGGAAGAGTGGTACCGGATTTATCTTGCCGCCGGCAACATCCTGCCCTAAAACACATAAAAATGCGGAAGGTATTCCCTTCCGCGTTTCAGCTTGTCGACAAAGTCGACAAGCTGATGCCCCCGGGCCTCCAACAGGCCCGGGGCGGCTTGCGTACCGGATGTCTTCCCTATTCCGCCGGCCGCTGGCATCCCTCCCCGTCTACCATATAGGGCGGCGGCAGCAGCAGGCTCTGCAGGGCCGCCGGCTCATACCCCTTGGCAATCAGGCCTTCCAGGATATAGGGCAGCACCCCGGCGGTATACTTGCCGCTGCAGTTAAGGCGGATAATCTTCCCCGGCCCGGCGGCTGTCAGGACATTGTCGGCAATTTTCTGCACCGTGCTGTCCAGCTCCCCGTCGCCCCCGTCCACGCTCCAGCTGATGGGCAGGCCGGCGGCCTCCTCCCCAAGCAGGGCGGACGACCATTCGCCGTCGGCCGTGCGGTAGACGCCGGAAGCCGCGCCCCCGGCCTCGGCGATTTGGCGGCGGCAGGTATCCAAGGCCAGCAGGGCCTCTTCGGTGTTGCCGGTATTTTCAATCAGGCAGCCCAGTTCCTGTCCGGCGTCCGAAAGGGCTTTTACCTGCCCGGCGTGGGCGGCGGCCCAGTCGGCCGTGACGAAAAAGGTTGCCTTTACGTTATATTTCTGCAAGGCGGAAAGGATTTCCCCCGTCTCGGCCTGGCCCCGGGCCGTAAAGGTGACCGACAGCCGGGTATCCCCCCGCTCCACCCGCCGGATGGGCCGGGCCCCCGGCCGCTGGGCCAGCACCCCCAGGGCGCACAGGGCCGCAAACAGGATGATGAGCAGCACCGAACCTATGGAAATCAGCTGCTTTTTCCCGATGACAAGACATTTCATGCCGCCGCCTCCTTCCGTATTATCCTATGCGGCTGGCGGGGGCGGTATGTCCCGGTGGACGGCCGCCTTACGCCTAATCCAACAAAAAACGGCCGGCCGGGAAGGCGGTATCCTGCAAATTGTCAATTGCACCGGGGCGCAAATGCGTGTATAATGTAAGAGTTGTGGACGGGAAGGGCTGAAGGCCCCTCCTGTTTTCCGCGTGAAAAAATCTCAGCCGGGCGCGGCGGCGGATTGGATGGACACCATGGTAAAAGCAGTAGTAGGCGCCAATTGGGGCGACGAAGGCAAGGGTAAAATCACCGATATGCTGGCCACCGAGTCGGATGTGGTCGTCCGCTTCCAGGGCGGCGCCAACGCCGGCCATACCATTAAGAACGCATACGGCAAGTTCGCCCTGCACCTGCTCCCCTCGGGCGTTTTCAACGGCAATGTGACCAACGTCATCGGCAACGGCGTGGCCCTCAACATCCCCACCCTGCTGAAGGAACTGCAGGGCATTGTGGACCGGGGCGTCCCCGCTCCCAGGCTGCTGGTCTCCGACCGGGCCCAGATGGTCATGCCCTACCATATTCTTTTCGACCAGTACGAGGAGGAGCGGCTGGGCGGCAGGAGCTTCGGCTCCACCAAGTCGGGCATCGCCCCCTTCTACTCGGATAAATACGCCAAAATCGGCTTCCAGGTCTGCGAACTCTTCCACGAGGAAGCCTTAAAAGAAAAACTCCGGTCGGTGCTGGAGGTCAAGAACGTCCTGCTGGCCGAACTCTACCACAAGCCCCTCCTGGACGCCGACGAAATCTTCGCCCAGATGATGGAGTGGAAGAAGGGCATCGCCCCCTATGTGGCCGACGTGCACAGCTTCCTGCGGGACGCCGAGAAGGCCGGCAAGACCATCCTGCTGGAGGGCCAGCTGGGCTCCCTCAAGGACCCCGACCACGGCATCTACCCCATGGTCACCTCCTCCTCCACCCTGGCCGGCTACGGGGCCATCGGCGCGGGCCTGCCCCCCTACGCCATCAAAGAGGTCATCACGGTGGTCAAGTGCTATTCCAGCGCCGTGGGCGCAGGGGCCTTTGTCAGTGAAATCTTCGGCGAGGAGGCCGAGACCCTCCGCCGCAACGGGGCCGACGGCGGCGAGTACGGCGCCACCACCGGCCGCCCCCGCCGGGTGGGCTGGTTCGACGCCGTGGCCTCCCGCTACGGCTGCGAGATGCAGGGTACCACCCAGGTGGTGCTGACCATCATCGACGCCCTGGGCTATCTGGACGAAATCCCCGTCTGCGTGGGCTATGAAATCGACGGCCAGGTGACAAGGGAGTTCCCCGTCACCCCCCTGCTGGAAAAGGCAAAGCCGGTGCTGACCACCCTGCCCGGCTGGAAGTGCGACGTGTCCGGCATCCGCAAGTACGAGGACCTGCCGGAAAACTGCCGCAGCTACATCGAGTTCATCGAGAAGGAGCTGGGCTGCCCCATCACCATGGTTTCCAACGGCCCGGCCCGGGAGGATATCATCCTGCGGTAAGGCTTTTATGAAAGCGGATGCTGCCGTATGCCGGCAGCGGCCGCTTTCTTTCTTTTTTCATCCCCGGCGCCCCTGCGGGACAGCCGCTTTCTCCTGTAAATCCCATCGCCAAGGGATTTATGGCGTCAAAGGCGGTTTTTACACTTTTTTGTTTCAAGCATTTGGCACCCCGCCGGTTCCCCCGGGGACGGCTGATTCTACCGGAAAGAGGCGTTTTGCATGTTTCATACCCTTCACGAAGAATGCGGCGTATTCGGCATCTATGAAAACCACACGGCCGAAGTCGCCAAAACCACCTATCTGGCCCTGTACGCCCTGCAGCACCGGGGCCAGGAAAGCTGCGGCATTGCCGTCAACGACGACGGGGTGTTCACCAGCCACCGGGACAACGGCTTGATTCCCGACGTTTTTCCCGCCGAAAGGCTCCAAAAGCTGGGGAAGGGCAATATCGCCATCGGCCACGTCCGCTACTCCACCACCGGCAGCGTCAACCGGAGCAACGCCCAGCCCCTGGTCATCCGGCACATCAAGGGCAACATGGCCATCGCCCACAACGGCAACCTGACCAACGCCGCCGAGCTGCGGCGGGAGTATGAGCTGAAGGGGGCCATCTTCCACACCACCAGCGACACCGAGACCATCGCCTACGCCATCACCAATGCCCGGCTGCACACCCCCACCACCGAGGAGGCCATCGAGGAGGTCATGTCCCGCCTGCGGGGGGCCTACTCCATTGTGGTCATGACGGCCACCAAACTCATCGCAGCAAGAGATCCGGTGGGCTTCCGGCCCTTATGCATCGGCAGGACGGAGGACGGGGCCTGGGCGGTAGCCTCCGAAAGCTGCGCACTGGATACCATCGGTGCAGGGCTGGTGCGGGACGTCCGCCCGGGGGAAATCGTGATCATCGAGGACGGGGAGCTGAAATCCATCACCACCAACTGCCGGGATAAGGGACATATCTGCGTTTTCGAGTATATCTACTTCGCCCGGCCGGACAGCGAAATCCAGGGGGTCAGCGTCCACAAGGCCCGGCTGCGGGCGGGGGCCTTTTTGGCCAAGGAGCACCCGGTGGAGGCCGACATTGTCATCGGCGTGCCCGATTCCGGCATAGACGCCGCCCTGGGTTACGCCAAGGAATCCGGCATCCCCTACGGGCTGGGGTTCATCAAGAACCGGTATGTGGGCCGCTCCTTTATCCAGCCCACCCAGGGCCAGCGGGAAAGCGCCGTGCGCATCAAACTCAACGTGATCAAGGAGAACATCGCCGGCAAGCGGGTGATTATGGTGGACGACTCCATCGTCCGGGGCACCACCTCCGCCCGCATTGTAAACCTGCTGCGGGAGGCGGGGGCCAAGGAAGTGCATATGCGGGTGTCCTCCCCACCCTTTATCAGCCCCTGCTACTTCGGCACCGACATCGACAGCAAGGAAAACCTCATTGCCTGCCGGCTCCATTCGGCGGCCGAAATCGCCCGGGAAATCGGGGCGGACAGCCTGGGGTATTTAAGCGTGGAGGCCACCCATCAAATCGCCGCCGGGGCCGACTGCGATTTCTGCGACGGCTGCTTTACCGGCAGCTACCCCGCCCGCATCCCCGCGGCGGCCACCAAGGATAAATTTGAAACCAAAATGGGCCGCGCCAAAAAAGTGTAAGGCTTTCCCTCTGTCCGCAAGGGCAGGGGGATTTTTGCTGCAGGCCGGCGGTTTGCGGCAAAGGTCAGGAAAGGTCAATAAAATTCATAATTCATTTACAATTGCCCTATTGACAGACAGCTGGCAGCGTGATAGAGTATAGGTAATCGATTAGCACTCTTGTAATTAGAGTGCTAGCATCCACCGCAACCCGACGGAAACGCCTGGGCAGGCAGCCGGAAGGAGGTAACCCTTTTATGGAACTGAGCCCCCGCAAGAAGCAGATTCTTGCGGCCATTGTGAAGACATATATTGAAACCGGCGAGCCGGTGGGGTCCAAGGCCTTAAGCCAGGTGCTGGATTTGGGGCTTTCCCCGGCCACCCTGCGCAACGAGATGAGCGAGCTGTCCGAACTGGGATATCTGGAACAGCCCCATACCTCGGCGGGGCGGGTGCCCACCAGCGCGGGGTACCGCTTATATATTCAGGAGCTGATGAAGCCGGCCGAGCCGGATGAAAAGACCAAGGCCGCCATCGACGACGCGCTGGAAAACAGCGTATCCGACCCGGAGCAGATGGTGAGCACGGCCGGCCAGGCCCTGGCCGATTTAACCGGGCTGCCGGCCCTGTCGGCCACCGTAGCCAACGAAACGGCGTCGGTGCGGCGGGTGGAGGTCATCCCCATGGGACGGCGTTCCCTGCTGCTGGTGCTCATCACCTCGGACGGGGTGGCCAGAAGCCGCCTCTGCCGGACCGAGCGGCCCCTTACCACCGGCCTGCTGGAGCGATTCACCCGCCTTACGGCTAAGGAGGTGGAGGGAAAGGAGCTGTCGGCCTTCCAGCCGGCCCTGCTCCAGACCCTGGTGGCCGAAGCCGGCGAATACGGCTTTGCCCTCATGCCCCTGCTGGCCGCCCTTTTCCACATGGCCGACGAAATTTGCGCCTCCAAGCTGAGCCTCAAGGGGGAATCCAACCTCTTCAGCTTCTCCGAGCTGGAAAAGGAGGCCCGGCAGCTTATCGACCTGATTTCCCGGCGGGACGCCATCCTCTCCCTGCTGGCCGGCATCCACGGCCCGGTGGAGGTGGTTTTCGGCGGGGATACCCCCATCGCCGCCCTGCGTCCCTCCAGCCTGGTGGTGGCCCGGTATAAGCTGGGGGATAAGGAGCTGGGGCGCATCGGCGTCATCGGGCCCACCCGCATGGCGTATGAACAGCTGATTCCCAGTATAGAATATTTTGCAGCAAAGTTAGGCAGCCTGCTGACCCAGGCTATGGAAGATATGGAGGATGATGAATTTGGCAGAGATGGAGAATAAGGCCGCCGAACAGGCGGCGGAAGCCCCGCCGGCCGAAGACAAGGCCCCGGAACCGGCCGCCGATAAAACCGATAAAAAAACGGCCAAGACCGATAAGAAAAAGAAGGATAAGCGGGATTCCGAAATGGAAGCCCTTGCGGCCGACCTGAAGGCCATGGAGGAGGAGCTCTCCCGGCAGAAGGATCTGCTGCTGCGCACCGCCGCCGAGTTCGACAACTACAAGCGGCGCACCGAAAAGGAAAAGCTGGCCACCGGCGAATTCGTCCGGGCCCAGACCTTAAAATCCTTCCTGACCGTCCTGGACAGCATGGAGCGGGCGGAGGCGGCCGAGGCCGGCCAGTCCCCCGAGGAGTACGCCAAGGGCGTCCGGATGATTTTCAAGCAGCTGTCCGAGGCGGCCGCGGCGGCCGGCCTTGCGGAAATCGAGGCCGCGGGCCAGCCCTTTGACCCGGCCCTCCACGAGGCGGTTATGCATATAGAGGATGAGGCCCTGGGGGAAAACGTAGTGGCCGAAGTACTCCAGAAGGGCTACAAGGTAGGCGATACGGTCATCCGGCCGGCCATGGTCAAGGTGGCCAACTGAAAACATCAGCAAGTTTTTTCACATACAAAAATAAAAAGCAGTTATTAGGAGGTTTTGCTTTATGGGTAAGATTATTGGTATTGACTTAGGTACAACCAACTCTTGTGTGGCCGTCATGGAAGGCGGCGAGCCGGTGGTTATCCCCAACGCCGAAGGCGCCCGAACCACCCCGTCGGTGGTTGCCTTTAAGAAGGACGGCGAGCGGATGGTGGGCCAGGTCGCAAAGCGGCAGGCCATCACCAACCCCGAAGGCACCGTCAGCTCCATCAAGCGAGAGATGGGCACCGACCACAAGGTGGAAATAGGCGGCAAGAAGTACACCCCCCAGGAGATTTCGGCCATCATCCTGCAAAAGCTGAAGGCCGATGCCGAGGCCTATCTGGGCGGCCCGGTCACCGAGGCGGTCATCACCGTCCCGGCCTACTTCACCGACGCCCAGCGGCAGGCCACCAAGGACGCGGGCAAAATCGCCGGTCTGGAGGTCAAGCGGATTATCAACGAGCCCACGGCCGCGGCCCTGTCCTACGGCATCGACAAGGAGAACGACCAGAAGGTCATGGTCTACGACTTGGGCGGCGGCACCTTCGATGTTTCCATCATCGAGATGGGCGACGGCGTCCAGGAAGTGCTGGCCACCGCCGGCAACAACCGTCTGGGCGGCGACGACTTCGACCAGCGGATTATGGACTGGATGCTGGATAAGTTCAAGGCCGACAACGGCATCGACCTGCGGGGCGACACGATGGCCATGCAGCGTATTAAGGAAGCCGCCGAGAAGGCCAAGATCGATCTGTCCGGCGTGACCTCCGCCGACATCAACCTGCCCTTCATCTCGGCCGACGCCACCGGCCCCAAGCACTTTGAGGCCACCCTGACCAGGGCCAAGTTCAACGAGCTGACCGCCGACCTGGTGGAAGCCACCATGGGCCCTGTCCGCCAGGCTCTCAGCGACTCCGGCCTGTCGGCTTCCGACATCGGCAAGGTCCTGATGGTGGGCGGCTCCAGCCGTATCCCCGCCGTGCAGGAGGCCGTCAAGAAGTTCATCGGCAAGGAGCCCTTCAAGGGCATCAACCCGGATGAGTGCGTGGCCATCGGCGCGGCTATCCAGGGCGGCGTCCTGGGCGGCGACGTCAAGGGCCTGCTGCTGCTGGATGTAACCCCCCTGTCTCTGGGCATCGAGACCATGGGCGGCGTCTCCACCAAGGTCATCGACCGCAACACCACCATCCCCACCAAGAAGAGCCAGATTTTCTCCACCGCCGCCGACGGCCAGACCTCGGTAGAGGTCCATGTGCTCCAGGGCGAGCGGGAGTTTGCCAAGGATAACAAGACCCTGGGCGTCTTCCATCTGGACGGCATCGCCCCGGCTCCCCGGGGTATCCCCCAGATTGAGGTAACCTTTGACATCGACGCCAACGGCATCGTCCACGTATCGGCCAAGGATTTGGGCACCGGCAAGGAGCAGTCCATCACCATCACCGCCTCCACCAACATGTCCAAGGACGACATCGACAAGGCGGTCAAGGAGGCCGAGCAGTATGCGGCCGAGGACAAGAAGCGCCGGGAGAACGTGGACATCCGCAACGGCGCCGACCAGATGATTTACCAGACCGAGAAGACCCTGACCGACATGGGCGACAAGCTCAGCGAGGACGAGAAGAAGGACATCCAGGGAGGGATAGACGCTTTGAAGGAAGCCCTGAAGGGCGAGGATCTGGAGAAGATCAAGGCCGCCCAGGACGACCTGCAGAAGAAGGTCTACGCCGTGTCCGAGAAGCTGTACAAGGCGGCGGCCGAACAGGCCCAGGCCCAGCAGCAGGCGAACGGCGACGCCGGCGCTCAGCCGGGGAATGACGGTTCCAACGTCTACGACGCCGACTTCAAGGACGCCGACGACAACAAGAAATAATCCCATCCGAGAAAAGAAGGCTTGGCCCGGGCCGTTTAGGCGGTCCGGGCCGGCCGGATTTCCCGCATCCTTGGAAAACGCCGGCCCTTTTTCGCCGGCGTTTTCCAAGGGTACGGCCCCGCGAGGCGGTTTTTGAACCCCGGCGCCGGAGGATACCCCATGCAGAATATGCGATGAAACCAAACAGGCCCCGCCTGTTTGCGTTTGCCGGTCAAGCCGGCAAACGCTAGAAGAGGGGCAGGCCCCTCTTCTAACATCACCCCTACAAATCCCCTATTTATGGGATTTGTCGTGTGTCCGAACCGACGCGCATGTCGCCGATTCGGACGATCCAAATGCTGAAACAGGCCCCGCCTGTTTTTCATATGTACGGAGGAGCGTGTAACCTGTGGCGGATAAGAAAGATTTTTATGAAGTGCTGGGCGTGGACCGGGGCGCCAGCGACGACGAGATAAAAAAGGCCTACCGCAAGCTGGCCAAAAAATATCACCCGGACTTAAACCCCGACGATAAGGAGGCCGAACAGCATTTTAAAGAGGTCAACGAGGCCTATGAGGTGCTGTCGGACAAGGAGAAGCGGGCGCGGTACGACCAGTTCGGCCACGCAGGAGTGGACCCCAACTACGGTGCCGGCGGCCCCGGCGGGGGATTCGGCGGCGGATTTGGCGGATTCGGCGGCGGATTCGACGTGGATTTGGGGGACATTTTCAATTCCTTTTTCGGCGGGGGATTCGGCGGCGGCCGGCAGAACCCCAACGCCCCCCGGCAGGGCGGCGATACCTCCATCACCCTCACCTTAAGCTTTGAGGAGGCGGCCCGGGGCTGCATCAAGACGGTCAAGGCCACCCACATCGAGACCTGTGACGACTGTCACGGCACCGGGGCGGCGGCCGGTTCCTCTCCCAAGACCTGCCCCGCCTGTCACGGCACGGGGCAGATCCGGGTCAACCAGCGCACCCCCTTCGGCACCATGCAGACCCAGCGGGTCTGCGACCAGTGCCGGGGCACGGGTAAGATTATCGACAACCCCTGCCGCAGCTGCGCCGGCAAGGGCCGGGTGCGCAAGACCTACGAGCGGCAGGTGGAGGTGCCCGCCGGCATCGACGAGGGACAGATCCTCAACATCCGGGGGGCCGGCGACGCCGGCGCCAACGGCGGCCCGGCCGGCGACCTGCACATCCACATCACCGTCCGGCCCCATCCCATCTTTGAGCGGCGGGGCTACGACGTCTACTGCGAGGTGCCCATCACCTTCGCCCAGGCGGCCCTGGGGGCGGAAATCACCGTGCCCACCCTGGACGGCAAGGTCAAGTTCTCCATCCGGGAGGGCACCCAGCCGGGGGATGAATTCAAGCTGCGGGGCAAGGGTATCCAGCGGCTGAACGCCGGCGGCCGGGGCGACCAGTACGTCAAGGTGATCCTGGAGGTGCCCAAGAACCTGAACGAGCGGCAGAAGGAGGCCCTGCGGGCTTTCGACAGTGAGACCGGCGAGGGGAATTACAAGAAGCGCAAGGGCTTCTTCGACAAGCTCAAGGACTTTTTTGACGAAAAATAAGTTATCCGGGTTCCAGCCAGCCGGCCGGGGCCCGGATATTTTTTTGCCGCCGGCGCATTTTCCCGTTGCCTGCCTGCGGCGGATGGGCTATCATAGAAGCGGAGGCGATACCATTGGAGGAGAAACTTAATCTTTTGCGGGACTGGGTCGCGGCCAGCCATTCCATCGTATTCTTCGGCGGGGCGGGGGTGTCCACCGAAAGCGGCATTCCCGACTTTCGCAGCGTGGACGGGCTGTATCACACCCAATACGACTACCCGCCCGAAACCATCCTCAGCCGCAGCTTCTTCGACGCCAACCCGTCAGAATTTTTCCGGTTCTACCGGCAGAAGCTGCTGCACCCGGAAGCTGCGCCCAACCCGGCCCATTACAGGCTGGCCCAGTGGGAGAAGGAGGGCCGGCTGGCGGCCGTGGTCACCCAGAACATCGACGGGCTCCATCAGGCGGCCGGCAGCAAAAAGGTGCTGGAACTGCACGGCTCGGTCTGGCGCAATGCCTGCATGCAGTGCGGTAAAGCCTATCCCATGTCCTTTATCCAGCAAAACGGGGATATACCCCGCTGCACCTGCGGCGGCATCATCAAGCCGGATGTGGTGCTCTACGAGGAAGCGTTGGATCAGGCGGTGCTGGCGGCGGCCTCCCGGGCCATAGCAGCCGCCGACCTGCTCATCATCGGCGGCACCTCCCTGGCCGTCTACCCGGCCGCCGGGCTGGTGCGCCTGTTCCAGGGGAAACACCTCACCGTCATCAACAAGTCCCCCACACCCATGGACAATACGGCCGATTTGCTCATCCAGGACAGCATCGGCCAGGTGCTGGGGACCCTGTAAACTACGCGCGGAAATGCACAAGGCCGGAGCCGGTAAAATTCCCGGCCCCGGTCTCTGTTTCCTATTTTTTCCGATATATCTCCACCATCCGCAGATAGGCTTCAAAGTACCTTTCGCCCAATTGATTTAATGCGTCCCGGCAGAAGTGGATGGTATCCGCATTCCCCAGCTTCTGCCCGTTGGAAAGCAGCCCGTCGCTCTCCACAAAGGCCGCGTTGGGGGCGTTGACACACACATCCCGTATAGCCCGCTCCACCGGCTCGCTGCGGTCGGCATTTTCCCGCCGCCACTGTTCCACAAAGTTCCCTGCCAGGAAGGGAATCGCGCCGCCGCCGAAGGAACCCCGGGACATGCGCACCATTTCCCGCAGATTGTGATAGTGGGTATCGTAATCCGCATGCAAATCGGCGTCAGTCTCCCCCTGGTGCCACAAAAAGGCCACCAGGCGGTTTTCCGGATTCAGCTGCAGGGCCGTTTTCACCATTTCCATCATCTTTTGGTAGAGGTCGTCCTCCAGCCCCCAGCGCTTATCCAAAAAGCCGGTACCCCCCACGGCCGCCCGGACAATCAGCAGCAGGCGCCCTTCTTCCAAAAGGCCTTCTTCTATGTATCTCTTGGCAAAGGCCAGTGCAAAATTTCCCCGGATTTGGTTTCCCTCCACCAGCTCGGCCGCAGGGCTGATGGTAAAATCATTCTGCAGATACAGAATCCGGTCGTCGGGTATAAAGGGGTCATCGGCCGGGCCGTAGCCCGTGCCCTCGCTGTTGGACTGTCCGGCCTGGATGATAATATCCATCCGCTCCCTGGAAAAATCCCGTAACATGCCTTTACCTCCACATTATTCTTTTTATATATTTTACCATACGAATTACCCACCCGCAAGGCAGCTTTCCATAATTCTCCATTCTGCCCGTTCCCCCATACACCCGGCCCCGCTTTTTGGGCAAACTGGGGATAGGGTGAAACAGAGCCGCCGCCAGCCGCCGGCCAAGGTGATGCACCTACACATCCGGCGGCCCTTCCCGTCACACAATGGAGCATACTACAAGTGCCGGGAAAGCGGGATTTTGTTGCATCCCGGGATGGGTTCCTTTTTTCCTGCGAATGGGGTATACTGGAATGGAACACATTTTGCACGCGGAAAGGATGACAGCACATGTGGGCATATAACAGCGTATTTTATCAGATCTATCCCCTTGGTCTCTGCGGCGCCCCGGCGGAAAACGATGGGCAGACCCTCCCCCGCATCCGGCGGCTGCTGGACTGGACGGAGCATATCCGGCGCACCGGAGCCACGGCGGTTTACCTTTGTCCCCTCTTTCAGTCGGATTCCCACGGCTACGATACCAGAGACTACCGGGTTTTAGACTGCCGGCTGGGCGCCAACGCCGATTTAAGGGAGGTCTGTGACGCCTTCCACGCCGCCGGCCTGCGGGTGGTGCTGGACGGGGTCTTCAACCACGTGGGCCGGGGATTCTGGGCCTTTCAGGACCTGCTGCAAAACCGGGAAAGCTCCCCCTATAAGGACTGGTTCTATGTGGATTTCGGCGGCGACAGCCCCTATCACGACGGCTTTTGGTACGAAGGCTGGGAAGGGCACTACGAGCTGGTAAAGCTCAATCTGCGCAACCCGGCCGTGGCGGAACACCTTCTGGAGGCCGTCCGCTTCTGGATAGATACATTCGGCATCGACGGCCTGCGGCTGGACGTGGCCTACATGCTGGACAAGGACTTTATCCGGCGGCTGCGGGCCTTCTGCGACGGGTGCAAGCCGGATTTCTTCTTAGTGGGCGAGATGCTCCACGGGGACTACAACCAGCTGCTGGCCGACGGGATGCTCCACAGCGTGACCAACTACGAATGCTATAAGGGCCTATATTCCAGCTTCAACAGCTTAAACCTCTTTGAAATCGCCCACTCCCTGAACCGGCAGTTCGGCCCCGAGCCCTGGACCCTCTACAAGGGCCGGCATCTGCTCAATTTCGCCGACAACCACGACGTAACCCGCCTGGCCAGCATCCTGCAGAATCCCCGCCATCTGCCTCTGCTCTACGCCCTGCTGTTTGCCATGCCGGGCATCCCCTGCCTCTACTACGGCAGCGAATGGGGGATAAAGGGGGAAAAGTCCCAGGGGGACGCCGCCCTGCGGCCGGCTTTGGAGCGGCCGGAGGAAAACCAGCTGACCCGTTTCATCGCCGCCTGCGCCGCCGCCCATAGGACAGAACCCGCCCTTTCCCAGGGGGATTACCAGACGTTGCTGTTGACCAACAGGCAGTTTGTTTTCCGGCGGCAGTGGGAGGGGCGGCAGGTGCTCATAGCCGTCAACGCCGACGAATCCCCCTTCCACGCGGGATTTTCCGCCGGATTTTCGGCGGCAAAGGATCTGCTTAGCGGGCAAACCTATACCCTGGACGGCGGCCTGGAGCTGCCCCCCTACAGCGCCTTTTATTTGGTACCGGCCGTATGACAAAATATCCCCGGCAGGCTTGGAAAAGCCCGCCGGGGATACTTTGTTATTCAGCTTTGTCCTTATAAAATTCCAGCATGGCGCGGTAGGCCATGAAGACGTCCAGCTTGGACACCACCTCAAAGGGGGCGTGCATGGAGAGGACGGGCACGCCCAAATCCACCACATCCACATCCAGGTTGGCGATATACATAGCCACGGTACCGCCGCCGCCCATATCCACCTTGCCCAGCTCACCGGTCTGCCAGATGACGTCGTTCTTGTCCAGCAGGGCGCGGATTTGGCCCATATACTCGGCCGAGGCGTCGGAGGTGCCGCTCTTGCCCCGGGAACCGGTATACTTGGTGATGACCACGCCCCGGTTCAGCTGGGCGGCGTTGCGCTTCTCCATGACGTCGGGGAAGGTGGGGTCAAAGGCCGCGTTTACGTCGGCCGACAGGCACTGGGAATGGGACAGGGCCCGGTAGCCCTCCCCGCCCTGGGAACGGGCCAGGTCGTTGATAAAGTAGACAAAGAATTTGGACTGGAGGCCGGTGTTGCCCTCCGAGCCTATCTCCTCCTTGTCGGCCAGGATGGTGACGGCCGTCCAGTCGGGGTCCTTCACGTCCAGGGCGGCCCGCAGGGCGGGATAGGCGCAGACCCGGTCGTCGTGGCCGTAGGCGGCGATCATGGAGCGGTCGAACCCTAAATCCTGCGCCTTAAAGGCCGGGACGCACTCCAGCTCGGCCGACAGGAAGTCCTCCTCCTTTATGCCGTACTTTTCATTGAGGATATTTAAGATATTCAGCTTGACCAGCTCGGACCCCTCGTCCTCTTTAAAGGGACGGCTGCCCACTAAGATATTCAGCTCCTCCCCCTTGATGCCGCCGGCCAAAGTCCGCTTGGACTGCTCGGTGGCCAGGTGGGGCAGCAGGTCGGTGACCACAAAGCAGGGGTCGTCCTTGTCCTCGCCGATGGACACCTCCACCTTTTTCCCGTCCTTCTTGACGATAACCCCGTGGAGGGCCAGGGGGATAACCGTCCACTGGTACTTCTTGATGCCGCCGTAATAATGGGTTTTAAAAAGGGCCAGTTCGGAATCCTCATATAAGGGATTGGGCTTTAAATCCAGCCGGGGGGAATCGATATGGGCGGCCGAAATGCGCACCCCCTCCTCCACCGGCTTCTTGCCGATGACGGCGAAAATGGCCGCCTTGCCCCGGTTGTTCACATACACCTTGTCCCCGGGGGCGTAGGCCTTTTTGGGGTCATAGGGGACAAAGCCGGCCTTCTCGGCCAGCCGCACCGCCGTCTTTACGGCCTCCCGCTCGGTTTTGGCGCTGTCCAGAAACTTCTTGTAATCCTCGCAGAAGGCGTCGGCCTGGGCCACCGTCTTCTCGCCGGCCGCAGTGCAGCCGTTTTTATTCTGCATAAACAGCTTTTCCCGCAGCTTCTCCGCGCCTGTCTTTTTCTTTTCCGCCATAGTGTTATGCATCCTTTCCGTAGAGTTTTGTATAGGTCTCTTTTGTCTTCATAACCTTTTCAATGTATGCGTCGGTATCCGCGTAGGGCACCGTGTGCAGGGAAGTGCCGTCGTCGGTGTAGGTGTCGTCGGCCAGCCACTTGTTTACGCTGCCCCGCCCTGCGTGGTAGGCCGCCAGGGCCAGCTCGTCGCTGGCAAATTCGGCCTTGTGCAGGGACAGCAGCAGGGTGCCGTACCGAATGTTTATCTCCGGGTCAAAAAGCCGTTCGGGGGGCAGCTCCTCCTCGCCGGCCGGCCGTTCTTCCTCCTTTGTCTGCACCCAGGCGAAGGTGTCGTCGGTCAGCTGCATGAGGCCCTTGGCGTCGGCCGAGGAAACCGCGTCCGGGTCAAAGCCGCTTTCGCACTTGATGACGGCGTAGACCAGCATGGGATCCAGCCCGTTCTGCTGGCTGTAGGTCTCCACCAGCTCCTTATATTTCTGCGGATAGACCGCCAGCATCACCTTCCGGTACCCGAAGCCCACCAGGCCGGCCGCAAGGGCCAGCACCAGCAGCCAGGGGATGAGTCTGCGACCAAATTTCATGCCTTATTCTCCCCATATATCTTGCAGCCATGCGGCCGCCGCCCGTTCCAGCGATTCTTTGTCCTTGTCATTATACAATATCCGCGCCCCCCGCTCCCGGAAACAGGCGTCGGAAAGCCCCGCCGCCATCCGCTGCCGGGCCTCCTCCTCCGTGATGCCGTCCCGGGCCATAATCCGGCCCAGGCGGGTTTCGGCCGGCGCCAAAACGGCCAGCACCCCATCGCAGAGTTTATCCGCCCCCGCCTCGTACAGCTGGGGGGCGTCCAGGATAACCAGGGGATGGCCCTTTTCCCGCAAAGCGTCCAAATCCGCCTCCATGCGGGCCATAATCACCGGGTGGAGGATGCGGTTCATTTTATCGGTCTGCTCCCGGCCGGCAAAGGCCTCTCTGGCCAGGGCTTTTCTGTCCAGAGAACCGTCCGGCCGCAGGATATGGGAACCGAAGGCTGCCGAAAGGGTTTTCAGAACCGGTTCTCCCGGCTCCACCACCCGCCGGGCCGCCGCATCGGCGTCCAGCACCGGCACCCCTTTGGCCCGAAGGAAGGCTGCCACCGTGGATTTTCCCGAACCGCTGGGGCCGGTGAGGCCCCAAACCTTGGTTTTTCCCCTCACAGCTGCACCACCTGGAAGGCCGCCGCCCGGATGAGCCGGTTGTATACGGCCAAACCCACCCCGTCCTTGTCCGGGGCGTGGGCGTAGGCCGTGGTGTAGCCTTCCTCGTCCAGCCGGCGCAGGGCGTCGAAAAGGGCGTGGGCCTCCGAATCGGGAGCGTCGGCCCGGCCGTAGGTCACGGCGGGGATTTGCAGCCCGGCCGCGTCCTCCTCAAAGCAGAGGGCGCAGGCTCCCTCTTTAGCATGCCGGTTTGCGTATTCGATATACGCCGCCCGGTCCCCCTCCACCAGGATGACCCGGGCCTTGGGGGCGTAGTGCTTGTATTTCATGCCGGGGGAGGGAGCTTTGCGGCCTTCCTCCAGCTGGTGCAACACAGCCGGGTCGATGTCGATTTCCCCCAGGGCGTCCCGCAGCATTTCGGGGGTCACCGCCCCGGGCCGGAGCAGCCGGGGCCGCTCCCCCTCCGCCAGACCGGCCAGGGACACCACGGTGGACTCCAGGCCCACCGCCGCGTCGTCCGAAATCACGATGCCCTCCACCCGGCCGTCCAGGTCGTGGAGCACATGGTCGGCGGTGGTGGGGCTGGGAGAGCCGGACAGGTTGGCCGATGGGGCGGCCAGGGGAAACCCGCAGGCCCCGATGATGCCCCGGGCCACCGTGTTGGAGGGCATGCGCACCGCCACCGTCGGCAGCCCGGCCGACACTTCGTCGGGAATCCGGTCGGATTTCTTTAAGATGATGGTCAGGGGGCCCGGCCAATACCGGCGGGCCAGTTCCATGGCCGCCTCGGGGATGTCCTCCACCAAATCGGGCAGCATGTCAAATTCCGAAATATGTACAATCAGGGGATTGTCCATGGGGCGGCCCTTGGCCGCGAAAATCTTGGCCACCGCCGCCCCGTCGTAGGCGTTGGCCGCCAGGCCGTAGACCGTCTCGGTGGGGATGGCCACCACGCCTCCCTGCCGCAGCAGCCCGGCCGCCTCCTCCACCTGCTCGTGATCCTCCAATATGGAATGGATGGGTATCCGCTTTGTCTGCATCTTTGAACCTCCCGCCGGGCGCCGTCCCGGCCTTTCTTTATCCTTCCCGGTCGCCCAGCTGCTTCCAGTAGGTTTCCACCGCATGCAGGAATTCCTCCCACCGGCCGGTGTCCCGGATGGTCTCGGGGCAGTTTTTGTCGGTAAAATCCCCGTGCTGCCGGACGGCGTCGGCCGGCAGGCCGTAGGCCCGCAGCAGGCAGGCCGTTAGTTTTGCGCCGTTGTCAAAGGTATCCTCAAAATCCCCGTCGGCGTTGACGCAGAGCTCCACGCCGATGCCGTAGGTGTTGCCCTCCTCCGAGCTGGCGTGGTAGGCCACCTCGTCGTCGGGGATATGGTGATAGATTTCGTGGTCGTCCACCGTGTAGTGCCAGGAGGTGCTCCCCTGGCCGCCGTTCTGCAGATAGTCGCTGTGGCTCTTGGCGCCGGCCCCCTCGGCGGGGTTGCCGGTCTCGTGGATGACCACAAACCGGACTTCCCGTTTGGTACCCGGCCGGCCGGGGGTGCCCGCATCCAGCAGGACGGTGCGCACCGGCACGCCCAGGGCTTCGTTTAAGTAGACCGGCCCCTCTTCTTTTTTAGGCTTAGGCATAACGAGGACGGTCAGCAGAACCGCCAGGACAACCAGTATCGCCGCCCCGGCAAACAGGATGGGCTTGCGGATGCGGAAGACCCCGCCCCGCATCCCCCGGCCGGACCGGCTCCGCCGCCGGCCGTAAGGGGCGTATACCCCGGCCCGGGGGCCGGAAGGGGGATACCCCGGCTGCCGATAGGCGCCGCCGGTTTGGCCATAGGGGGAAACGGGACTTTGGCCGGGTGCCCCATGGGGCGCTGGCTGTCCCGGGGATTCGGTGCTGCCATAAGGATAAGAGGCGTCGCCGCCGGCCGGCGGGCCAAAAGGGGTATTTCCCCCCTCCGGCTGCCGGTAAGCGGAGGCTTCCCCGCCTTCCGCCTGCCGGGGGGCACCGGAAGCATCGGACACGGCCGGCTCCTGCCTGTCTGCCGCCGGCTGTTCTCCCGGCCACTCACCTTTTTCATGCCGATACATCCTATTCCCCCCTTATCCCGGCGGACGGCCTTATTCTTCGCTGCTCTGCAGTTTGGCCGCCCGGTCGGCGGTGATCAGCGCGTCGATGACTTCGTCCAAATCCCCGTTGAGAATCTGTTCCAGTTTGTACAGGGTCAGGCCAATGCGGTGGTCGGTCACCCGGCCCTGGGGATAGTTATAGGTACGGATGCGCTCGGAGCGGTCGCCGGTGCCCACCTGGGACTTCCGGTCGCTGGCAATCTGCTGGTTCTGCTCCTCGAGCATCTTTTCATACAGCCGCGAGCGCAGCACCTTCATGGCCTTTTCCTTGTTCTTGTGCTGGCTGCGTTCGTCCTGGCACTCCACCACAAGGCCGGTGGGCAGGTGGGTGATGCGGATGGCCGACTCGGTCTTGTTGACGTGCTGCCCCCCCGCCCCGCCCGAGCGGTAGGTATCGATTTGCAGGTCGGCGGGGTTGATGTCCACCTCCACCTCCTCGGCCTCGGGCAGCACGGCCACGGTGACGGTGGAGGTATGGATGCGGCCGGCCGTCTCGGTTTCGGGCACCCGCTGCACCCGATGGACGCCGCTTTCGTACTTTAAGCGGGAATAGGCGCCTTCGCCCTCCACCATAAAGCTGACTTCCTTATAGCCGCCCAGCTCGGTCTCGTTGGCGTTCATGATTTCCACCTTCCACCGGCGGTTCTCGGCGTACATAGAGTACATCCGCATGAGCACCCCGGCGAAAAGGGCGGCCTCCTCGCCGCCGGCGCCGCCGCGGATTTCCACGATAACGTTTTTGTCGTCGTTGGGATCCTTGGGCAGCAGCAGGATTTTTAATTCCTCGGCCAGCTTTTCCTCCCGCTCCTTGGCGTCGGCCAGTTCCTCCTCGGCCAGTTCCTTCATGTCCCTTTCCAGCCCCGGCTCATCCAGAATCTGCCGGGCCTCCTCCCCGTCGGACAGAGCCTTGGCGTAGGCCCGGTAGGTTTCCACCAGGGGGGTCAGCTGCTTATGCTCCTTCATGAGTTTTGTAAACTGGGCCTGGTCGGACGCCACATCGGGCTGCATAAGCAGCCGGCCCACCTCTTCGTACCGTTCCTCTACCGCTGTTAATTTTTCAAACATACCTTTCCTCCACGCTGTTTTAAAGGGGCTATTTACAGTTATACCAGATTCTGCCCCTGCATGTTTTACAAAACCTTTAAGTTTTTATCAGCTTGTCGATAAAATCGACAAGCTGTAGAAGAGGGGCGTGCCCCCCTTCTAACATTCCCCCTACAAATCCCGCAGCAGCGGGATTTGTCGTGTATTGGGGCCGACGCACATGTCGCCGGTTTGGATGATTCCAAAAGTTTCCAACAGCCTATTTTTATAAGCATAGGGGCCGGCTATTCGTCCGGCTCCCGCAAAATCCTTTTAATCCGTTTTTCGCACTTTACCCGGGGCACCATGACCTCCCGGCCGCAGCCGGTGCAGCGGATTTTAAAATCCATTCCCACCCGCAGGACCAGAAAGGTATCCGCCCCGCAGGGATGGGGCTTTTTCATCAGCAGCCGGTCGCCCACCCGCACATCCATGGTTTTCCCTCCTTCCCACGGCATTGCAATATATATCAGCTTGTCGATAAAGTCGAAAAGCTGTAGAAGAGGGGCGAGCCCCCTCCTAACATTCCCCCAACAAATCCCGTGGCAGCGGGATTTGTCGTGTGCAGAAACCGACGCACATGTCGCCGGTTTCTGCAATCCAATGGCTTTCATTGGCTTTTCGACGATCTGTATATATATTTTATTATAGCCCTTTTGGCAAGCAAAGGCAATTTTTATCTGTCCCGCCGGCTTTACAAAAACCTTTCCTTGGATACGGGAATTCTGTATGATATAATAAAGTATAATGTAGGCATTTCACAAACCATATAAAACACATTACAAACATATGCAGCCGGCCGCATAAAATACCGGCGGCCCCGGCCGCCGCAGCCAAAAAGGAGGCAATGCCATGAAGGCCCTTTTTATCGGAGGTACCGGCACTATCAGTATGGAAATCACCCGACTGCTGGCCGCCGACCCCCGTTGGGAGCTGACCCTTTTGAACCGGGGCAGCCGCACCGACCTGCCCGCCGGCGTGCGGTGCATCCAGGCCGACATCCATGACGAGGAGGACGTAAAGCGGAAGCTTAACGGCATGCGCTTTGATCTGGCCGCCGACTTTATCGCCTTCACCCCCGCCGACGTGGAGCGGGACATCCGCCTGTTTGCGGGGCGCACCGGACAGTATATCTTCATCAGCTCGGCCTCGGCCTACCAGAAGCCCCTGTCCCACTATGTCATAACCGAAAGCACCCCCCTTTCCAATCCCTACTGGGAATACTCCCGGCAGAAAATCGCCTGCGAGGAACGGCTTATGCAGGCTTACCGGGAAGAGGGCTTCCCGGTCACCATCGTCCGGCCCAGCCATACCTACGGGGAAAAATCCCTGCCGGTGGCCCTTCACGGGGAAAAGGGCTCCTGGCAGGTTATCCTGCGGATGCTGCAGGGCAGGCCGGTCATTGTCCCCGGCGACGGGGCCTCCCTCTGGACCCTGACCCACGCCGCCGACTTCGCCAAGGGCTTCCGGGGGCTTATGGGCAACGTCCACGCCGTCGGCGAGGCGGTGCAGCTAACCTCGGACGAGTCCCTGACCTGGAACCAGATTTACGGGATTATCGGCAAGGCGCTGGGTGTAGAGCCGGTGCTCCGCCATATTGCCACTGATTTTATCACCGCCTGCCGGCCGGCCTTTACCGGCGGCCTTATGGGGGATAAATCCCACACGGTGGTTTTCGACAACCGGAAGCTCAAACGGCTGGTGCCCGGCTTTGCGGCCGGCATCCGCTTTGACCAGGGTGTGCACACCACATTGGCCTACATCCGCACCCATCCGGAACTGCAGCGGGAAGACCCGGCTTTTGACCGTTGGTGCGACCAGATCATCGCCCTATACGACCGGGCAATGGACAAAGCCAGGGCCATTCCCTATAGCGAATAAGCCTATTTTATCAAAAAGCCCGCCTGCTATTCTGCTTGGCTGCAGAATAACAGGCGGGCTTTTTCAAGCAATGTTATACGCACCGTATCAAATTTGTAAATACAGGTCACATCTAGGCATCATTAGGGTAAGAGTGGGAAAACTATATGCTATCGTGTGATACAAATACCCAGATTTCGGGTAAAAGGACGATGCGGTGTGAAAATATACGGCATAAACGGGAAAACGAATCTGATAGGCCCCCGCGTCAGAGACAGGCGAATCTTCCTGCATTTGACACAGACGCAATTGGCCGCCCGTCTTCAACTCGACGGCATCTCGCTGGAGCAAAAAGCGATCAGCCGCATTGAATTGGGCAAACGGGTGGTAGCGGACTATGAACTTCTGGCCTTATCTCAGGTTTTGGGCGTATCTATCTGCTGGCTGCTGGGCGTGAAGGAATCTTGTCAGCCCTGCCCCGGTATTTCAATTCCCAGCAAATAGTCGGCGCTGGTTCCAAACAGGTTTACCAGCTGGATGATTACCGGCAGCCCCGGCAGGGATCTGCCCACTTCGTAATAGGTATACGTAGATCGCTCGATCCCCAGGGCTTCCGCCACCTGCTTCTGCGTCAGCCCCTTTCCTATTCGCAGCGACCGCAGCCTTTCCCCCAGTGCAAGGCGGAGCGGCTGCTCGGCGCCTTCCGGCAGACATATCCGTTTCATGGTGTCTCCTTTCCTTTTCATGGTCGGGCATATAGTTATCCACGTTACCAGAATAACAAAGGCCCTATCAATTGTCAAACCGGAATTGCAGCCGTTCAGTATTTTTCCTATCTTAAAGATAGGAAAATTGTATTTTCTGCGTAACCATCGAATATAAACGGGGAAACGCCCTCTTTGCACAGAAAAAATCCGGAGCATATTGCCCCGGATTTTTTTGTCTGTTTATTTCTCTTCCTGTACCTTCAACCGGTTAAAAGAGGTAGCCCCTTCCAGCACCAGGGTGTTTTCATAACCGTAATACCGCAGGCGGTTTTGCAGGAAGTAGGCCCGCTTGCCCCGGCCGCAGACCAGCAGCAGCTTCTCTTCCTTCCCAAGGCCCTCCACCGGGCCGTTGACCTTGGCCAGATCCACAAAGAAGGCTCCGGGAATGGACGGGACGGGGTTGACGTCCACCATCCGGTAGCCGGCGGCCTTTCCCGCCTCGTATTCCGCCGGCGTCATGCTCCTAAGGCTGCCGTCCAGTTTATTGAGCAGGATGTAGACCGCCTGCACAAAGGGATGGATGGCGGTGGAAAAGGGCGGGGCGTAGGCGAAGTCGGCGTTTTCAAAGTCCTCCAGCCTGGCGCCCATGTTTAAACCCATAACCCCGATGTCCACCATTTTGTCCACCGCCCCCGGACCCAGAACCTGGACGCCCAGCAGCTTGTGGCTTTTCCTGTCGGCGATAAGTTTGGTATGGAAAAAGCCGGCGTCGGGGTAGTAGTGGGCCTTATCGTCGGTGACGGCCAAAACCGTCTCCACATCATAGCCAGCCTGCCGGGCCCCTTCCTCGGTCAGCCCGGTGCGGCCGCAGTTGAGGCCGGGGAGCTTTACAACCCCGGTGCCCAGTACGCCGGGGTAGGCTTTATCTTCCCCGGCCAGGATTTGGGCCAGGGTGCGCCCCTCCAGATTGGCCGAGGAGCCCATGGGCGACCACTGGCGCTCCCCCGTCAGCCGGTTGCTCACCAGGACGCAGTCGCCGGCGGCGTACACGTCGGGCAGATTGGTCTGCATTTTGGCATCCACCAGGATTTTGCCCCGCTCCATTTTGAGGCCGCTGCCTTCCAGGAAGGCCGTGTTGGGCCGGATGCCCACCGACAGGATAACCAGCTCTGCCGGCAGGACGCCGGCAGAGGTCTCTACGGCCGCAGCCGCCTTTTCCCCCGCAATCTTTTCCACCTTTACGCCGGTCAGCACCCGGATGCCTTTCGATTCCAGGTGGCGGCGGATATATCCCGCCATCTCCGGGTCAAAAACCCCCGGCAGCAGCTGGGGCGCCGCGTCCACCACCGTGACGGAAACACCCTTTTCCAGCAGGTTTTCGGCCAGTTCCAGGCCGATGAAGCCTCCGCCCACCACCACGGCGGTCTTTGCCTGCCGGGCGTCGGCGTAGGCCCGGGCCTCCACCGCGTTTTCCGGGGTGCGCATAGGGAAGACCCCTTCCAGCTTTACCCCCTCCACAGGCGGGATGATGGGAGAGGCCCCGGTGGCGATGACCAGCCGGTCATAGGGGCAGGCCTCCTCCTCGCCGGTATCGGTATGCCGCACCGTCACGGTTTTGGCCGAGGCGTCCAGTCCCACGGCCTCCCGGCCGGTCTGCACCTTTACGCCGGTTAGCCCGGCATACTTCTGGGGTGTATTGACAATCAGCTGTCCCCTGTCTGCAATCAGGCCGCCCACATAGTAGGGCAGGCCGCAGCCTGCGTAGGAAATGTCTTTGTCCTTTGTGATGACCGTCACGTCTATGCTCCGGTCCATCCGTTTGAGTTTGGCCGCCGTCTTGGTTCCGGCCGCCACGCCGCCGATGATCAATACCTTCATGTTTTCCGCTCCTTTTCTGTATTTTTTACCGCTGTCCCGCCGGTGCGGCGATGGCAGCAATAGGGCGCGCCTGCGCATTCCGGCCGGGGGGCGGGGCAGGCCGTCACGTCCCCGCCGGCAATCCGGATACCCTTGCCGTTTACCAAGGCGTCGGCCAGCTTGCCCCGCAGGCTCTCGTACATCCGGGCCACCGTGGCCCGGGAAACCCCCATGCGCACCGCGCACTGGTGCTGGGACAGGCCGGCGTAGTCCAGCAGCCGGAGGGTCTCCCATTCGTCGTACCCGATGGTCACCGTTTCCACGCTCCCGCCGGCCGGGCGGAAGAGGGTTGTATCCGGCGCTGAACAGATACACCGGCATTTCTGCGGTCTGGCCATATTTTCCGCCCCCTTTCTCTTGCAGTTTAACAGAATTATGAGCATATGTCAATAATAGGGCTAGTTTATCCAGTATTTTATGCAGCGTTTTACGCTGCATCGGGGAACCCCCGGCGAGGGTTCCCCACGCGGAAACCTTCCCCTGGAAGGTTTCCGCGCCCCTCCTGCGCTGCGTATGTCAAAAGGATTTCGCGCCCTGCGGGGCGCGAGCCGGGGCCTTCCCCCGGCGCCCCGCCCGCCTTTTTGAAAAAAGGCGACCCAAAAACTTATTTATATAGAGCAAAAACCCCGCAGGTTTTCCTGCGGGGTTCCGTTGCATCATTTTAGCCGGCAAAGGCCCGGCCCAGTTCGATGGCCTTCTGGTTGGGGGCCAGCAGGTGCTGCTTTTTGGCCGGCACACAGTGCTTCAGGCCCTCCTGAAGGCTTTCCTCCGAGCAAAAGTTGGTCTCGGCGTAGAGTTTGCCCAGGATGATGATATTGGCCAGACCCTGCAGGTCGTTCTGCTCGGCCATTTCGGTGGCGGGAATGCGGATAAGCTTTACATCCTCCCGCACATGCTCGGCCTCAATCAGGGTGCTGTCCAGAATCACCAGGCCGCCGGGGGTCACCTTGCTTATGAACTTCTCGTAAGAAGGCTGGTTCATGGCCACAAAGATATTGGGGTTGACCACCAGGGGGGAACCGATGGGCTCGTCGGCGATGCAGACGCTGCAGTTGGCCGTGCCGCCCCGCATCTCGGGGCCGTAGGAGGGCAGCCAGGAGACTTCCTTGCCGTCGCAGAGGCCGGCGTTGACCGCTACCTTGCCCACAAACAGGATGCCCTGTCCGCCGAAGCCGGCGAAAAGCATTTTATAGTCGGTCATGCTTTTGCCTCCTCTCTGGTGTTGCAGTCCTTATATACGCCTAAGGGATAGTAGGGCAGCATATTCTGCCGCAGCCATTCCAGCGCCTCGGTGGGGGAAAGGCCCCAGTTGGTGGGACAGGCCGACACCACTTCGATGATGGAAAAGCCCTTTTTCTCTATCTGGTTGCGGAAGCCCTTAAGGATGGCCTTCTTGGCCTCCCGGATATGGGGGACGGTATCCACCGTCACCCGCTGGGCCAGGGCCACGCCGTCCAGGGTAGACAGCAGCTCGCAGACCCGGATGGGATGGCCGGCGTAGTTCACATCCCGGCCGTAGGGGGTGGTCTGGGTCACCTGCCCGGGCAGGGTGGTGGGGGCCATCTGGCCGCCGGTCATGCCGTAAATGGCGTTGTTGATGAAGATGATGGTGATATTCTCCCCCCGGGTGGCCGAATGGACCGTCTCGGCCGTGCCGATGGCGGCCAGGTCGCCGTCTCCCTGGTAGGTGAAGACCACATTGTCCGGACGGGCCCGCTTAATGCCGGTGGCAATGGCCGGGGCGCGGCCGTGGGGGGCCTCAATCATATCGCATCCAAAATAATCGTACGCCATTACCGCGCAGCCCACAGGGGCCACGCCGATGGCCTTACCCTCAATGTCCAGTTCGTCCATGGCCTCGGCCACCAGCCGGTGTACAATACCGTGGGGGCAGCCGGGACAGTAATGGGTGGGCACGTCGAGGAGGGCATGGGGCCGGTCGAATACTACAGCCATTACTTGACACCTCCCGCCATTTTCTTGATTTCTTCTAAGATTTCACCCGGCTCGGGGATGACGCCGCCGGTGCGGCCGTAGAAATGGACCGGGCGGCTGCAGTCGATGGCCAGCTTTACGTCGTCCACCATCTGGCCCATGCTCATTTCCACGTCCAGGAAGGCCTTAGCCTGTCCCGCCAGCTCCTTGAGGGCCGCGGCCGGGAAGGGCCAGAGGGTCACAGGCCTGAAGCAGCCGGCCTTGATACCTTCCGCCCGGGCCTCCTTGACGGCCGCCTGCACCACACGGGCGGTGGCGCCGTAGGCCACCACGATGTACTCGGCGTCCTCGGTCATATAGGTCTGGTACCGGGCCTCCTCGGCCTTGATTTTCTCATACCGCTGGAAGCGTTCCTTTACCTTGGCCTCCAGCTGGTTGGCCTGGAGATAGAGGGAGTTGACCACATTGTGGGGCCGCTTGTTCTGGTGGCCGGTCAGGGCCCAGGACTTGTCGATTTCCTTCTTTTCCTCTTTCTCCTTAAAGACCACCGGCTCCATCATCTGGCCCAGCATGCCGTCGGCCAGGATCATGGCCGGCATGCGGTAGGTTTCGGCCAAATCAAAGGCATCGGACACTAAGTCCACCATCTCCTGGACGGTGGAGGGGGCGAAGACCAGGATGTGGAAGTCGCCGTGGCCCATGGCACGGGTGGCCTGCCAGTAGTCGGCCTGGGAAGGCTGGATGCCGCCGAGGCCCGGGCCGCCCCGCTGTACGTTGATAATCAGGCCCGGCACGTCGGCGCCGGCCATGTAGGAAATGCCCTCGGCCTTCAGGCTGATGCCCGGGGAGGAAGAGGACGTCATGGCGCGGATACCGGCGGCGCCGGCCCCCTGCACCATATTGATGGCCGCGATTTCACTCTCGGCCTGCAGGTATGTACCCCCGATTTTGGGCAGCCGCTTGGACATGTAGGCGGCCAGCTCGGTCTGGGGGGTGATGGGGTATCCGAAGAAATGGTGGCAGCCGGCGCGTATGGCCGCTTCGGCCAGCGCCTCGTTGCCCTTCATCAGCACTTTCTCGCTCATTATTTATCCTCCTTTTCCACCTTGATAGCCACGTCCGGGCAAATGGTCGCGCACATGGCGCAGGAAATGCAGTCCGCTTCCCGCACCGGCGCAGCGGGGTGATACCCCTTGCTGTTCAAGTGGGTTTTGGAGAGCTCCAGCACATGCTTGGGACATACGCTTACACAGAGGCCGCAGCCCTTGCAGCGGTCCTCCCGAATGGTCACGCGTTTCATATGGTATCGACACCTCCCTGTCGAAATGAATGTAAAAATATACCTGTCTATGCAGCCCGTTCCCTTACCAGGGGGGCTGCACCGGCAAATCCATGGGGAAAAGGCTTCCCACCGCCGGATCCCCTTCCAGCCTTTCCACCTGTGGGACAAGGCCCTTTTCCACCGCCGTATATTTGACCGGCAGGCCGGTCAGCCGGGAGACGGCCGCCGCATAGGGCAGGCTTTCCTCCAGCAGCTGGGGGGTGGTGCCGGCGCCCCAATGGGTGTTGTTCACAAGGCCGGTGGCCCGCAGGCGGCTGGTCTTTTCAATGGCCTTAAGGATTTCCGCCGCTTCCTCCGGCTCGGACGCCAGGGGGCGGCTGCGGTTGATGACATAGAGCATCTCATAAGGGCGCTTTGCAATAAGGTGGGCAAAGCAGCCCAGGGCCGTGGCGCCGGCGTCGTCCCCGCCCGCGTCGATAAGCACCCGTTCCCCGCTCTCCAAAATCCCCGCGATAGCCGGGTTTAGGGAGGGAATGTCCAGCATGGTGCCGGCAAAGTTGGGCGCGATGACCCGGACGCCTGCCGCCTCCAGTTCCGCCCGGTAGTCCGAGGAGCGGAAATAGGGGTTCACCACGTCCATATCCATAAGGGTCAGCGGCGCACCGGATACGCGGCGGGCCAGGTTGAGGGAAAAGGTGGTTTTCCCGCTGCCGTAGTAACCACATACGATGGTCACCGGGGCGGTAAGGTACTCCCGCTCCATTGTGCGCCTCCTTCCTTGCAGTCCAGCATATACGCATAGACTGTTTTATAGTATAGCACCTTGCGCTTTTTTTTGCAAGCAAGGAGTCGATAAAAGGCCCCGCCTGTTGCAAAATGTAAACCCATGCTATTATATTGTTATAATTTACCTATTATTGCTATCAAATCTGGCCTGCGCAGGAAAGGGTGCCGGACAGGATGCGGAGGTATGCCCATGTTATTTAATTCGGTGACCTTTCTCTTCTTCTTTCTCCCCGTTTCCCTCATCGCCTACTACCTGCTGGGGCTCCTGCCCTTCCGCTGGAGGATGAGCCTGCAGAACCTGCTGCTGGTAGGCCTTTCCCTTGTGTTTTTCGCCTGGGGCGGGCTGGACGCCGTAACCTTCCTGGTGGCCCTCATCATCGTCAATTATCTGGTGGGCCTGCTGTCCCTCAAGTTCCGGAAGATCCTGCTGGCCGGCGTGGTTTGCAATGTGGGGGCGCTTTTCTGCTTTAAATATCTGAATACCACCCTCAGCTGGATAGGCAACCTGACCTCCACCCCGCCCCTGACGGTGGATTTGCTGGTGCCCCTGGGCATCTCCTTTATCATCTTCCACAACATATCCTATCTGCTGGACATTTACAACGGCAAGGTAAAGGCCAATAAGAACCTGCTGGAAGTGGCGCTGTACATCCTCTTTTTCCCCAAGCTCATCCAGGGCCCCATTGTGAAATATTACGATATGGAAAAGGAACTGAAGCACCGGGAAACCCGGCTTTCCGACTGTGTTTCGGGGGCCCAGCGCTTTGTGGTGGGGCTGGCCAAGAAGGTGCTGGTGGCCGACATTCTGGCCGAGACGGTGACGGATATTTTCAGCCGGTCTTTAAGCGGCATCGACGTACCCACCGCCTGGCTGGGGGTGCTGCTCTACACCTTTCAGATCTACACCGATTTCAGCGGCTATTCCGATATGGCCATCGGCCTGGGCCGGTTTTTCGGCTTCCACTTTAAGGAGAATTTTGACTTTCCCTACACCAGCCTCTCCATCACCGAATTCTGGCGCCGCTGGCATATTTCCCTGGGCGCCTGGTTCCGGGAATACCTCTACTTTCCTTTGGGCGGCAACCGGAAAGGGAACGTCTATTTCAATCTGTTTGTGGTGTTCTTAGTCACCGGCATCTGGCACGGCGCCACCCTGGTCTACTGGCTCTGGGGCATGGCCCACGGCGTATGCGTCATGCTGGAACGGTATCTCTTCAAGACCAAATGGTATGGGAAAATCCCCAAGTTCATCAAATGGTTTTTCACCTTCTTTATCGTCAGCGTCGGCTGGATCGCCTTCCAGACCGGGGACTTGGGAGGCTTTATCGACTACGCCAAAAACCTGGTGGGCTTAAATCCCCAGGAACTCACCTTCCATTTCCCCTATTTTCTCACCAACCGGGTTATCTTCCTTGTGCTGCTCTGCGCCGTCTGCATATTCGTGTTTTCCCGAAAACGGGTGCAGCAGAAACTCCTGGCCCTGCGCCAGGGCTCCAGGGTATACTGCGCGGTTACCTACGCGGGCACCCTCCTGCTCTTCGCCCTGTCCATGATGGCGGCGGTATCCAGCACCTACAGCCCGTTTATCTATTTCCAGTTTTAAAGGGAGGCGCCTATGAAAAAGCTGCAGATTGTTTTCCTGATTCTCTTATGCCTGATGGTGCTGGTGCCGGTCTTCACCATGAACACCGAGGAAAACGCCGTGTCGGCCATCGACAACCGGGAGCTCACCGAGCTGACTACGGAGGCTGACGACTATACCGACATGCTGGACAACTATGCAAAGGATCGCATCGGCTTTCGGGAGAATATGATCACCGCCTTCACCGAGTTCAACGACCTGGCCTTCGGGGAGATGATCCATCCCACCTACGCCTACGGCAAGGACGGCTATGTCTTCTTCAATTTCACCGAGGAGAATGTGGACACCGCCTTTATCGAGGCCTTCTGCGCCTATCTCCGGCAGGCCCAGGATTATCTGGAGGCCCGGGGCATCCCCTTCTTATACTGCCTGAACCCGGCCAAGACCACCGTCTATTCCCAATACCTGCCGGCCGGCTATACCTATGAAAACAAGTTCAACACGGCCATGATAGAAGCCCTGGAACGGTATGGGGTCAACTACATTCAAAACGTGGATCTGCTCAAGGAAAAGACCCTGACCGAGCAGGTCTACAACGTAAAGTACGACGCCGGCCATTGGAACGACCTGGGCTGCTTCTACGGCACCAACCACCTGCTGTCGGCTGTGTCCCGGATTTTCCCCAGCGTCTCCACCCTGTCCGTCAACCAGTTTGACATCGGGACCCGGCTGAAGACCACCCTGCCCGTCTCCAAATTTACCATCCATGAAGAGGTGCCCTTGTACACCAATAAAAATCTGGACGCCGTGGAATATCTGACCGATTCCTACTTTGATTTGCAGATGTCGGAAAGCCACCGCACCTTCTCCTACGCCCTGAATCCCGACGAATCCCTGCCCGACCTGCTCTTCTTCCACGGCAGCTACTATAACGGGGAGCGCACCAAGTTCTACCAGACCTCCTTCCATGAGGCGGTGGGCGTACACAACTACGAGAATTTTATCAATCTGGATTACTACGTCAATATCTTCCAGCCCGACCTGGTTATCCTGGAGACGGCCGAATACGCCACCACCGCCTCCTACTTTGACACCGACGCGCTGTTAAGCAAGGTCCTGAACCCGGCCTATGATACCGTGGCGGACATCCCCCACGACAGCATTGCGCTGGCCGACCTGGACGTCACCCGCACAAGCGAGGAGGGTTCCGCCCTGACCACCATCCAGTTCCCGGTGGAGGACGACGTAGCCTATGGCTACATACAAATGGCCGGGCATGTGTATGACCTGGCCATAGAGGACGGCATGGCCAGCCTGACCCTGGAAACGGAAAATTATTATGATATAGACGCCACCGCAGAACTCTTCTCCAGCCAGCCCTGACCTGTTGGTCACCCAGCCGCAGCCGGCATGCCGGCTGCGGCTTTTTTGCTGCAGGCGCCCCTCTTTCTTTTCCAAAATTAACCAATTGTATAATTTCTTGCTTCTCTGCCATCTTAACATAATCAGTTGCCGACTTCTGGCCTATACCCATAGTATCCACCCTTTCCACCGGCTTTTCCACCTGTCATACCCCTTTTGCAGGCCGATTTCCGGCTTTCCTCTTTGAAAACCGTGGAAAACTCTGTGGAAAAAGTGGAAAACGCAGATTTTATTCTGTTTACATAAATCTAATTCTGTCGGCTTATCCCTACAATAGAATACTATTTGTAATTATTCGTCTGCATGTTATTTTTGGCTAAATGCCCACCGGATGGCGCACAGAACAGGCCTCCCTGTCCAACCGCCATTTTTCGGGTTCTTTACCCAAAACCAGGAAATATTTTACATTGACATAAGAAATTCCAGTTCATTCCATCTACGGAATGTATCCACCGATTCCCCCGTTTTTTCCACATGCCGGCCCTTGATTTCAGCCGATATTCTGCTTTGCCCGTTGAAAGCTGTGGATAACCCCGTGGAAAAAGTGGAAAACTCATTTGACATAACCGGGTTTTCCACGAATTTTATGGTAACCGCACACCTTCGGGTATAATCCGGGTAAAATGTAAGTAAAGAACCGGCGGACAGTATAAAAAATCCGCCGGAGCAATGGCCCCGGCGGATTTTTCCCTGAAGGGGAAGGTTACTTCATGCTGTTCTCGTAGGACTCGATCATCTTCTTGACCATCTGACCGCCCACGGAACCGGCCTGCTTGGAGGTCAGGTCGCCGTTGTAGCCCTGCTTCAGGTTCACGCCAACCTCGTTGGCAGCTTCCATCTTAAAACGGTTGAGGGCCTCGCGGGCCTCGGGGACTACAGCCTTGTTACCAGACTTAGCCATGATACATACACTCCTTAAATCGTTAATTTGTTTTTTTGCTTTGCGTTTGCCTTACTATTGTGTTCCGGCCAAAGAATATTATCAAAGGGAATTTCAGGTATTTTTTTGACGAATTTTAAAGCGCCCCGCCCATGAGCCCGGCCGCCGGGTCGGCGTCGGCCAGAAGCAGGGCGGCCAGGCCGGCCATGAGGCCGTAGGGGGAAATGGGGGACGCCAGCCGCACGGGGAAATCCCCCGGCTCCACCGGCCGGCCGGTAAGGGTCGTTAAGGTGCGCTGGAGGGTGACCACCGCCCGGTTTTCATAAATGCTGGACAAGGTCACCGTATCCGAGGCCGACATGCCGCAGGTCACCGCCGGCCCGCCCTGCCTTTCCAGCATCCGCAGGACGGCCGGCGCCTCGGAGGAGGTGACGGCCACAAAGCCGGGGGGCACCTGCCAATTGGAAAAAAGGGGGGCTGCCGGCGGCAGGATGCAGACCCCGCCGTCGGTCTTCCAGCGGGCGGCCTTCTCCTTTTGCACAAGCAGGAACCGGCAGGCCGGATCCAGGGCTATCTCCTTATCCGTGCACCGGCAGACCCCGCCGCAGGCCGAGAGCACCCGGCTGATTTCCCGTCCCAGGGCCGGATTCTGCCAGCCGCACAACCAGATTGCCGTCACGCCTTCACCGCCTCTACGCAAAAAGCTTATCAGCCAGCCACCGCACCCCTTCCAGAGGGCTTGGCGGTTGTATGCCCCACGAAAGCAGAAGGGAGAGGACCGCACCCAGCAGCCACACCCCCGCAAATACCAGAATCTCCCGCCGGGCCCGCCGCCGTATAAGGGCGGGCAGGGTGACAAGAGCCAGGAGGGCATAGCCTGCCGCCAGCAGGAAGGTCATGCCAGCGCCTCCTTTCGCCTCATCCGGCCGCCCCGCCGCAGGAACGCCGCAAGAAGGGTAAACAGGGGCAGGACGCCCTCAAACACCGCCGCGAAAACCGGCAGGACCCGGGAGCCCCCATAGATGTTTTCCATGGACGGGCCGAATAGGATAAAGGCATAGGCCGCCGCCAGGGCTCCCATGGCCGGCAGCAGGTATTTGTAGTCCCGCAGGCGGAAGACCTGGGCCAACCCCAGGGCGGCGGCGTAAAAGTATATTGCCGTTTTGAAAAACTGCAAAAACAGCATGGTCAGGGCGTACAGCAGGTCCACCCGGGTGATGACCTCGGCCAGCTTAATATGCCGCACGGCCTCGTAGGAGGGCAGGGAGGCCACCGACGCCAGGTTTCCCAGCACGGCCACATTGCGCAGGATGACCGTCAGCAGGGTAGCCGCGCCCAGGGCCAGACCGATAAACATGGAGCGCCGGAATCCGCCGCCGGCCTCCAGATTGGGGGCGAACATCAAAAATACCAGCACCTCCCCCAAAGGCACCGACGCCACCACAAAGCCCCCCTGGAGATACCGGCCGAGGGGGAGCTGGAAGACGGGCAGGAAGTTGGAAAGCTGCATATCCTTTGCCAGCAGCAGGATATTGACAAGGGTCACGGCCACGGCCAGCAGGAAAAACAAAAAGCCCATGCGGCAGATGCCCCCCGCCCCCTTCCGGGCCGCCCAGCCGCAGACAAACAAAAAGGTCAGGACGATGACCACCTGGGGGGTCTGGGGCATGATGTAGTCCACCACAAAGCCGGATACGTCGTTGGCCCCCACCGCCACCATGCTCAAAAAGAAAAACACATAAAAAAAGGAGAACAGCCGGCCCAGAGGCTCACCAAACACCGCCGCCAGGATGCCGAACAGGTTTTTGCCCGGATACCGCTTTACCAGGGCGGTGTAGGCCCACACCAGCAAAAGACTGATACAGAGGCCCAGCAGGGCCGAAATCCAGGATTCCCGCCCGGTCAGCACCATGACAAAGGAGGAAAGCAGGGATGAGCTCTGGATAAAGGCGGCCGCGGAAAACAGCAGCTGCCGGCTGGTGGCCTCGCTCTTATCTAAAGGCGCCGTCAATTTGCATCTCCCCTTTCGGTCATTCTCCCGGATAGGCCGGCTCCACCAGCCGGCCGGTGGAGCGGATGCGGGCGTCTATCTCCAGTTCCAGCTCTGCGGTGCGGAAGGTATCCTGCCAGTCCTCCTCCAGCCCGGCCCAGCGGTCGGGATGCTCCTCGTGTATCCGGTTGCCGAAGCCGTAGACATCGGCCCCCAGTTCTTTGGCCCTGGCGAAGGCATTTTCCACCTCGTCCCGGATGATGCCGGACATGGACTGCTCCAGGGCCAGCCTGACGCCCGGGTCGGCCAGGTTTTCCTCCCCCGTCTGGTCGGACATGCGGCCCTCCGCCCGGATGCGCACCTGCATGGAAAGGCCCCCGTCGGCCGGGAAAACCGGCTCCATTTCGGCCGACGCCGACACCACTTCTATACCGGCCACGCTGCCGGCCGCCGGCACTTCCAGGGCCGCGCTTTCCACCCGGCCCAGCACCCACATCATACCTCTGGTCTCGGCCTCGTCCAGCACGCCCACCATCCTGTCCTCCCAGAAGACGGCCGTTCCGACGATTTGGGAGGTTTTCTCCTCCCCCTCCCCTGTAAGGGAGATAAGGGGGGCCAAAGGGGCCCGGGAACGCTCCATAAGCTGGTTGGAAAATTCCAGCAAATCCACCGCCGGCCACTGGCCGGTTTCCTCGCTGGCCTTTATCTGGCCGGACAATTGCCAGGCCGGCAGCTTTTCAAACTGGGGGGTAAAATCCAGCAAATCCGCCGCGTCCCCCTCGGATACCGCCACATAGACGGTGGAACGGCTTTCCCGGTCCCTGAGAAAGTAGTCCAGCTGGCCCTGCACCCCCGATTCGGCCATCTCCCGGCTGAAGACCAGGATTTGATTGTGGGCCAGGTACAGCTGCCGGCCGGCCGTGTCGGCCATGCCCCGCAGGGCCGAAAAGGTATCCGCCCCGCTTTCGCTTACATTCCAATAGGCCGGGCCTTCCCCGCCCCCGTCCTTGCCCATGGCGGCGGCCTTGGCCGTCTGGGCGGTGACCCGGACTTCCCCCGGCCTGTCGGCCGTATCCATACCGATGGCCATAACCACCGCCAGGTCGTTGAGCTCCCGGCTGCTCCAGCAGCCGCAGCCTACGGCGGTTAAGCAAAGGCAGAGAAGCAGGCAGAGGCACAGCCGCACCGGGTTCTTTATCCTGTCATCCATCCTATTCCTCCCTTTGGGCCGCGTCGGCCTCGTCCCCTCTTGGAATCTGCATCCGCTGCCGCAGGATATTCCGCCCCGAAAGGCCGGCCGGCCGGGACAGCATCATCCAAAGAGGCGCCCGGATAAACAAATCCTTGGCGTCCTGGGGATGGAAGGGGGCCAGGGGCGCCAGATAGTCCACCCCGAAGGAGGTAAGGCCGCAGAGGTGGATAAGCATACCCAAAAGCCCCAGCAGGATACCGTAGCCCCCCAAAAAGGCGGAAAGCCCCAAAAACAGAAAGCGCAGCAGGGTGCCCGCGTTGGTCTGGGTGGGCACCACAAAGCCGGCCACCGCCGTCAGGGCCACCACCACCACCATGGGCGGGCTGACCAGGCCGGCGGATATGGCCGATTCCCCCATGACCAGGGCCCCCACGATGCTGATGGCCTGCCCCACCGGCTTGGGCAGGCGCAGGCCGGCCTCCCGGAGGATCTCGTAAATCACCAGCATGATAAGAGCCTCCATGGCCGCCGGAAAGGGGACCCCCTCCCGGGCCGCCGTCATGGTGAATAATAAAGAGGTCGGCAAGAGTTCCTGATGGAAGGTGGTCAGGGCCACGTACAAAGCCGGCCCCAATATACTGATGAGATAGGCCGCAAACCGCAGCAGGCGCACAAAGCTGGCAAAATAGGGGCGGATGTAGTAGTCCTCCGCCGTCTGGAAACTCTCTACAAACAGAAAGGGGACGGTGAGCACAAAGGGGGTGCCGTCTATGATAATGGCCGCCCGGCCCTCCAGCAGCTTGCCGGCCACCACGTCGGGCTTTTCGGTGTAGCCCACCGTGGGGAAAATGGAGAAGGGGGCGTCCTCGATATACTGCTCGATGTACCCCGACTCCAGGATGGCGTCGATGTCCACCCGCCCCAGCCGCCGGCGCAGGCGGGACAATAGGGCGGTATCGCACAGCCCGTCGATGTAGACGAGGCAGACGTCGGTGCGGGTGCGGCGGCCCAGCTTCATGGCCTCCATGGTAAGGGCCGGGGACTTTATTTTCCGGCGGATAAGGGCCGTATTGGTCCGCAGGCTCTCGGTAAAGCCCTCCCGGGGGCCCCGCACCACCGCCTCGGTCTCGGGCTCCGAGACGCTCCGCCGCTCCCAGCCCCTGGTATTCACCAGCAGGCCTTTTGCACAGCCGTCCATGAGGAAGAGGGTCTCCCCCGACAGGCAGCCCCCGATGGCCGCCTCCAAATCGGCGGCCTCCTTGACGTCGGCGATGGCCAGCATGGCCGCCTTGACCTTTTCCAAATCCGGTCCTTCCGCCGCCTGCCCGGCCACCTGGGCAAAGCCCTGCTGGTACCGGAAGACCCCCATTACATTGTCGTTGAGCACCTCCTGGTTGGCCAGGCCATCCACAAATACCAGCAGCCCCCGGTACTGCCCCTGGGGGCCGAAGGCAAAGTCCCGGAAGACAAGGTCGCCGCTCTCCCCCAGGATATCCTTCAGCATCTTCCGGTTTTCGGCCAGGGAGGTTCCAAATTTTTTCTGTTTTAAAATTTCGCTTTCGGCCGGCCGTTCCGGCGCCCGACCGTCAGAAAAGCCCGCCCGCTTTAAGGCCCGGTTCCACTCCATGGCCCCCAGCTTGCCCATGAGATAACGCAGCATGGCGTCCGCCCCCTTGCATTTCGCGATAATGCAAGTATTTCCAGTCCGGAGGCATCTATACATCCCGCCGGGACTGCCGCATAAATTCGCCGGCATGTTTTTGTCTGACTCGCACAAAAATCCCGCTGTTTGTCCGTCCTTTCGGAGGGTATATTCCAATGTTTCCGAATTGTAATGTAGTTTACATTCTTTCATTCGCCCTTCTGCCATAATATAAAAAAACCGCTTGTTCTGGCGGCGGAAAGGTTTTATAATAATAGGAACCCACAAAGGGATTTTTGCAAGAAGGAGGTTGTACGGCGATGGAAACAAACCATCAGCAGAAGAAAGTGGAAATCTTCGATTCCACCCTGCGGGACGGCGCACAGGCCGAAGGCATTGCCTTTTCAGTGGAGGATAAGCTGCGAATTATTGAGGCGCTGGACCAGATTGGCGTGGATTACATAGAAGCCGGCAACCCGGGTTCCAATCCCAAGGACATGGAATTTTTTGCGCGGGCGGCGGCCATGGATTTGCAGCATGCGCGGCTGGTGGCCTTCGGCTCCACCCGGCACAAGAACATAAAACCGGAAGAGGACAAGAACCTGGCCGCCATTTTATCGGCCGGCACCAAGGCGGCCGCCATATTCGGCAAGTGCTGGGACCTGCACGTCCTCCAGATTCTGGGCACCACTTTGGAAGAAAACCTCCGGATGATTGAAGAGAGCTGCGCCTTTTTGCAGGCCGCCGGCCGGGAGGTCATCTTCGACGCCGAACATTTCTTCGACGGCTATAAGCACAATCCCTCCTACGCCATGGAGGCCCTGGGGGCGGCCGTTCAGGGCGGGGCCGCCTGTCTTGCCCTTTGCGACACCAACGGGGGCTGCTTCCCCCATGAAATTTCCGAAATTGTAAAAGTCGTCTGTGAAACCTTCCCCGGCGTCAGGGTGGGCATCCACTGCCACAACGACATCGGCTGCGCCGTGGCCGACTCGGTGGCGGCCGTCCTGGCCGGCGCGGTACAGGTCCAGGGCACCTATCTGGGCTTCGGGGAGCGGTGCGGCAACGCCAATCTCTCCACCCTCATCCCCGATTTGCAGTTAAAGCTGGGATATACCTGCATCCCGGAAGAGAATATGCATATGCTGACCTCTGCCGCCCTGCGGGTGGCCGAAATCGCCAACACCTCGGTCAAACGGAACGAGCCCTATGTGGGCCGCAGCGCCTTCGCCCACAAGGCGGGGATGCACGCCGACGGGGTGCTCAAATGTTCCCAGTCCTTCGAGCACATTAACCCGGAAGTCGTGGGCAATGAACGCCGGTTCCTCATGAGCGAGATGACCGGGCGGACGGCGGTGCTCCGGAAAATCCACCGGGTGGCCCCCAACCTCCGCAGGGACGCCCCCGAAACCTTCGCCATCATAAACGAACTCAAGCGTCTGGAGCAGGTAGGCTACCAGTTCGAGGGGGCCGACGGCAGCTTTGAGCTGTTGGTCCGCCGGCAGCTGGGGCTTTTCAAAAGCTCCTTCCATCTGGTCAGCTACAAGGTGCTGGACGAGCTGCCCTACGACGAGTCCCACTCGGCCACCGCCACCATCAAGGTGCGGGTGGGCGACAGGCTGCAGATTTCGGCCGCTGAGGGGGACGGCCCGGTCAACGCCCTGGACACCGCCCTGCGGGAGGCCCTCTGCGTCTTCTACCCCTGCCTGCACAAGGTCAGGCTGATTGACTACAAGGTGCGGGTCATGGAGCCAAAAGACGCCACCGCCGCCACCGTGCGGGTTCTCATCACCTCCACCGACGGGGACGAGGTCTGGTCTACGGTCGGCGTATCATCCGACGTCATCGAGGCCAGCTGGTTCGCCCTGGTGGACTCCATCGAATACCGCCTGCGGAACGAATCCCATCCCGACGCCCTGGAGGCCGCGCAGTAAATATAACCGACTTTGCCCGTCCGGGCCGCCGGTCGGCGGGCTTGTACCCCTATAATCTGACAGGAGGAATCATCATGGCAATGACAATGACCCAAAAAATCCTGGCCGCCCATGCCGGGCTGCCGGAGGTGTCCGCCGGCCAGCTCATCGAGGCCAGGCTGGATATGTGCCTCGGCAACGACATCACCTCCCCCGTGGCCATCAACGAATTTGAGAAGAGCGGCGCAAACAGCGTATTTGACCGCTCCCGCATTTCCCTGGTCATGGACCACTTTACCCCCAACAAGGACATCAAGGCCGCCGAGCAGGTAAAGAAGGTGCGCACCTTCGCCGGCAAGTACGACATCGAAAATTACTACGACGTGGGCAGGATGGGCGTGGAGCACGCCCTGCTGCCCGAGCAGGGCCTGGTGGGCCCCGGCGACTGCATCATCGGCGCCGACTCCCACACCTGCACCTACGGCGCCCTGGGCGCCTTCTCCACCGGCGTAGGCTCCACCGACCTGGCCGCCGCCATGGCCACCGGCGCCGCCTGGTTTAAGGTCCCCGCCGCCATCAAGGTGGTTCTCACCGGCAAAAAGGCCAGGTGGGTAAGCGGCAAGGACGTCATCCTGCATTTAATCGGCCGCATCGGCGTGGACGGGGCCCTCTACCGCTCCTTGGAGTTCACCGGCGAAGGGGTGGCCGACCTGACCATGGACGACCGGCTGTGCATCGCCAACATGGCCATCGAGGCCGGGGCCAAAAACGGCATTTTCCCGGTGGACGAGGTGACCATGGCCTATGTAAAGGGCCGCTTCCAGCGGGAGCCGGTGGTCTATGCCGCCGACCCGGACGCCGTATATGAGCAAGAGGTGGTCATCGACCTGTCCACCCTGCGCCCCACCGTGGCCTTCCCCCATCTGCCCGAGAACACCAAGACCATCGACGAATGCGGAGAGGTCAAAATCGACCAGGTGGTCATCGGCTCCTGCACCAACGGCCGGCTGGAGGATTTACAGGCTGCCGCCGACGTCATGCGGGGCAGAAAGGTGGCCGACGGGGTGCGCTGCATCGTCATCCCGGCCACCCAGAAAATCTATCTGGACGCCATGAAGCTGGGGCTGCTGGAGGACTTTGTAAACTGCGGCGCCGCCGTATCCACCCCCACCTGCGGGCCCTGCCTGGGAGGCCATATGGGCATCCTGGCCGCCGGCGAGCGGGCGGTGTCCACCACCAACCGGAACTTTGTGGGCCGCATGGGCCACGTGGATTCGGAAGTCTACCTGGCCAGCCCCGTAGTGGCGGCCGCTTCGGCTTTGACCGGCTACATCACCGACCCCGAAAAGGTCATGGATAAATAAGAAGGGAGTGCAGGATACTATGAAAGCCCAAGGCAGCGTACATAAATACGGCGCCAATGTGGACACCGACGTCATCATCCCCGCCCGGTACCTCAACACCAGCTCCCACGAGGAGCTGGCCGCCCACTGCATGGAGGATATTGACAAGGATTTTGTAAAGAAGGTAAAGAAGGGCGACATCATGGTGGCCGATAAGAATTTCGGCTGCGGCTCCTCCCGGGAGCACGCCCCCATCGCCATCAAGACTTCGGGCATCTCCTGCGTCATCGCCGCCAGCTTTGCCCGCATCTTCTACCGCAACGCCATCAACATCGGCCTGGCCATCCTGGAATGCCCCGAGGCCGCGGCGGATATAAAAGACGGCGAAGAGGTTTCGGTGGACTTTGACACCGGCCTCATCACCAACCTGACCACCGGCAAGACCTATCAGGCCGAGCCCTTCCCGCCCTTTATCCAGAATATCATCCAAAAGGGCGGTCTGCTCAAGTCTATCGCCGACCGGCTGTAATATTCGTTTTCCCTCTTGCATGAAAATACCGGGCC
>CAJFVX010000037.1 GCA_904420585.1 Candidatus Howiella intestinavium
CCGAGGGGTAGAATACCACCTGGTTTACCTCGGCAGCCTCTCCCAAATCCACATACACCCACTCGCTGTGGTCGGCGCTGTTGCCGGCGGAGGAATAGCCCGCCCGTTCGTTGGAATTATTGGGGTTGACGTTCTCCCGGTTTCCGTCCACCAGGAAAGCCGGGCTCCAGCCGAAATCGGGATTGTTCTCGGCCGTGAAGGCCTCTACAGTTTTCCCTTCCGCCAGGTTGATTTTCTCCACAGCCGGCTGGTCGGTCACACCGTAGACCTCCATCTCGGAAAGCTGCAGACGGTATTCGTTCTCCCGGGGAATGAGGCTGGAGGCGTAAAACCGGACATACCGGGCGTCGGTAGCTGCAAACTCCGCCGTCTGGGGGCCGGCCGCCGGGGCCGTCTCGAAGCTGCCGGAATAGACCGTATCCCACTTTGTGGCGTCGTCGGATACCTGGATTTCATAGGCCTTGGGCGCGCCGGAGGCCGTCCAGACCCCATCGGCCTGCTGGGCCGAGGGATAGAAGACAACCTTGTTCACTTCCGATACTTTTCCCAAATCCACATATACCCACTCGCTGTGGTCGGACTCTTTGGAGGAACTGGAGGAATAGCCGGAACGCTCGTTGGGATTATTGGGGTTGACGTTCCGGGTATCCCCGTCCACCAGGAAGGAAGCGCTCCAGCCCCAGTCGGGGTTGTTCTCGGCCGAGGAGGCCGTTACCGACTTGCCCAGGGCCAGGTTGCCGCTTGCAGGCTCCTCCGGCTCCTCCACTTCCACCGGCTCGGCGAAGTCGATGAGCATCCGGGCGATGGCGCCGGCATTGCCTCCCGCCCCGTTGGTGGCGGCCATGGCGATGCAGTTTTCCCCCGCCACCACCAGGTCGGTGACGTCGGCCATGCCGCCGTAGGTCCAGGAACGGGTGGAACCGATTTCCACCCCGTTAAAGTACATGGTGCTCTGGTCGTCGGCCGTCCAGGCCAGGCGGGCCAGGGTCACATTATCCGGGTCTTCCACCGTAAAGGTCTTGCGGAAATACTGGGTGCCGGCGTCATAGCTGCCGGCGGTAGAGGTATCCGAGCCGCCCAGCCAGATCCAGTAGGCCCCGTCCAGGGTCATTTTCTCGGTCTGGGCCTGGGGATAACCGATCCACTCCCCTTCCCACTCTTCGGCGTCATAAATGCCGGTGTGGAAATAGGCCGTCTCGCTGGTGCCCAGCAGGTCGTCGGCCTCGTCCCAGGCGCTGACCGTCCAGTAGTAGCCGGTCTTGGAGGAAAGGGGCTCCCCGCCGTACTTTACATTAAAATTGTCGGCCGACTCCACCTTTCCCGAATCCCAAACGTCCCCGCGGCCGGCAGCCGCGTTTTCGGCGGTGGTGGCCACCCGGATGCGGTAGGCCGACTGGGCGCCGCCGAACCCCTCGTCCCGGATGAGCCAGGAAAAGGTAGGGACGTCGTCCACGCCCAGGGGCTCGGTCAGGTCGTCCACCTTCAGGTCATAGATGACCGGCTGGTCGGCCGCCAGGGCCGGTGTGATGACCGGCATCCCGGTCACCCCCAGCATGACGCTCAGCATACCGCTGAGAACCCGTTTCATAGCCTTTTTCATGTCTTACAACCTCCTGTAGGTAATGCCATTGATGTGGGTTTGCTTAAGTCGACTTATGCGCTCTATAGAATAGGGGGCGGCCCCCTTTTCTACCTGAAATCTATCCGGCGGCGGAACGGGGCGCCGGCGTGGCCCGGCCTATGTTCACGCAGACCTCCTGTCCCCGCAGGAGGGTTTTGGCCCGGACATACCCCACCTTTGCCGGAAGTTTTGGGGGCAGGGTTTCCACCCGGCCGTCCAGGTGGAGCCGGATGCCCAGCATCTCGGAAAAGAGGGACCGCACCATGCCGCAGAACATGTGATGACAGTTGGACAGCTCCTGCCGATAGGGGTATTCCCAAACGGTGGTGGCCCCCGCCTCCATCATCTGCCCGCACAGCAGTTCTATGGCCGCCAATGCCCGGTCGGCATCCTTCCGCTGAAAGAGGATTTGCACCAGCAAATCCATGGCGAACATGCCGATGTCCAAAATTTCATGGCAGCCGTCCAGGGCTTCACAGACGTGGGTGAAGGTGTCTTCCCGCCCAAGCCCCAGGGCCAGGCCGAAGACGTTGGCAAACTGGACGTTGCCGCAGAAGTCGCCGGTTTCCTCCTTGTAGTAGTTTTGCAGGACGGCCGCCTCGTAGCCTTTCTTTTCCGCCCGGAACCCTTCGGCGTCGGCCGGGCGGCCCAGCTCCTCCGCAAGCCGGGCCAGCATCTCCAGCTGGCCGGCAAAGAGACAGGTGTTTACAAAGGCCGGGTCGATGGCCGGAGCGGTATGGCTGCCCCAGTCCCCCAGGCACCAGCCCCCTTCCTCCTCCCGGACGATGAGGCCGTCCTCCGTCCGGCTGCGCATATAGGAAACAAAGCGCAGCATCCGGGGGTAGTTTTCCTCCAAAAAGTCCCGGCCGCCGTAAAACCGGTAGTATTGGTAGGGCAGCACGATGGCCGCCCCGCCCCAGCCGGCCGGGCCGCCGCCGCCGCCCTGGAAGGGGGCGGTGTGCTGGATGTGGCCGCTTTCTCCCTGGCCGTCGAATATATCCTCCATCCATTTGCGGTAGGCGCCGGACAAATCGAAGCAGTACATGGCCGCCTCGGCCGTCAGCTGGCCGTCCCCCGTATAGCCCAGCCGCTCCCGGTGGGGGCAGTCGGAGGGGATGCAGCCGTGGAGATTGTCCAGCAATGTCCGCCGGAAGGCGTCGTACAGCCAGTTTAAGGTAGGATTGTCACAGGTAAATTCGGACAAGGAGGGCACATCGGTGTGCACCACATGGACCTTTACGGTCTTATAGTCCCCCTGTATCTCAAAATACCGGAAACTGTGGAAACAAAATCTGGGCTTAAAGGTATGAGGCCGGCCGTCGCCGATAAAAAAGTCCCGCTGGAGCTGGCCGCCTTCACCGGAACAGCCGGTGGAAGCGGTATCCAGGTCTTTTCCGTCGGACGTCAGGTTCTCGCTGAAGGTAAGGGTTACCGCCGCCCCGGAAGGCAGGCAGGTTTCCACCTCCACAAAGCCGGTGACATTTTCCCCCGCGTCGTAAAGGCAGGCCCCCTTCTTCCGCCGGATGCACCGGGGCGCGAAGGCGGATACCACCCGGTCCCCCGGGCACCGCTGGGGAACCAGCCGGGTGCCCTCTATATGGGCCAGGCGCACCTGCTCGGTAAACCGGGGCTCTACCCGGGCGTCTATGGTCTCCCCATAGTAAAGATTGCTTTCCAAAATGCCCGTTTCCCCGTACCGCTCCGAACCGTTGGAGCAAATCCAGGTTTCTTTTTCTCCCCGGATCCGAAAGGCATACCGGGCAAGTAAGCTTTCGCCGTAGCACATGTTCCCTTCGGCCTGCCGCTTCTTCTGGCGGTACCATCCGTTGCCCAGGACAATATGCAGGACGTTCTCCCCCGGCCGCAGCAGGGCGGCGACGTCAAATTCCAGATAGTGGATGCGGTAGTGAAGGGTATCCCCAATGGGATAACTGAATTTTTGGGTATCCCGGGCGTGGTAGTCGGTCTGGGCCGGCAGGAACAGGTCGTTTGTCACCGGCATGCCGTTGATATACGCCTCGAAGTAGCCGAGGCCGGTAATATACAGGCTGGCCGACGAAAAATCCTCCAGACGGAACCGTCGTTCAACGACCGGCGTCTCGAATTTATCGCAGGCAATCCATTTGGCGTTTTCCAACATATCGCTATCTCCAACAAAAATTTTGCCTTTTGTATTCCTTTTGTTGCTTTTATTGTAGTCGGCATGGTATAATAAAACAACCGCTGATTTTTTGAAAATAGGGGGTATTTTTCACATGTATTTTGAGCCGGAAATGCGATTTCTGCAGGAGGATACGGTGGAATTTGTCTCGCTGATGCAGGGGAACATCCCGCCCCACCAGCACGCCTTCTTTGAACTGGCCTATATCGAGGACGGCCAGGCCATCCACATTCTGGGCGGGAACGAGATGCATGTAAAAAAGGGCGACTACTTTATTATCAACTACGACGAGGAGCACGCCTACACCCTTATCAACAACCAGCCCTTTTCCCTCATCAACGTGCTGTTCAAGGCGGACCTGCTGGACAAGTCCTTCAAGGGCTGCCGGGATTTTCAAAACCTCATCAACCATTACCTCATCCAGATAAGCGCCGCGTCCTTAGAGCAGAAGCCCACCAACATGATTTTTCACGACGCCGACGGCGCCATCTACCGCATCATCCGGCGGGCCCGGGCGGAATATGAAAAACAGGACACCGGCTATGTGGCCCTTCTCCGGTGCTATATCGTGGAAATCATCATCCGCACCCTGCGGACCATCTGCCGGCAGAGCGCCGGGGCCGGCGGGGACGACGTCAGTCGCTATATCCGGGACTATGTGGAGAAAAATTACATGAATCCCATCACCCTGGAAGACCTGAGCCGGCAGCTGCACTTCAGCCTGCCCTACCTGTCGGCCAAGTTCAAGCAGGACACGGGGGAAAACTTCGTGGCCTATTTACAGCAGAAACGCATGGAGAAGGGCGGCCAGCTCATCGCCAACACGGATAAAAAATTTGATGAAATCGCCTGGCTGGTGGGGTATAATGATGTCAAATTCTTCCGCACCCTCTTCCGCCGCCACTGGGGGATGACCCCCCGGGAGTTCCGGAAGCTGTATCAAAAGCCCAAGGCGCGGAAAACCCAGGCAACTGCCTGAAACAGCTTGCCGACAAAGTCGACAAGCTGTAAAAAGGGGCAAGCCCCCTTCTAACATTTCCCCTGCAAATCTCACAGGAGCGGAATTTGCAATCAAAAGCTTTCTTTGTTTTTGGAGCAGTCTGTAAGAAAAGGACGTGGATTTTATGGAATATATCGCCATAGGGCTTTCGGCTCTTTCCTGCATTTTGCTGTGTATCCTGCTCATCCGTTCCCTCCGCCCGGCCCGGCGGCCCTACGACGACCTGGAAAGACTCTTCCGCCGCCAGCAGGAGGAGGCGCGGCAGAATATCCAGACCTTGGGCAATATCCAGGCCGAGGCTTCCCAGCGCTCTTTGCGGCAGCTGGAGGAACGGATAAAAACCCTGGAGGTGTCCAATAAGCAGGAACTGGAAGCTGTGCGGGAGTCGGTTTCCCGCCGGCTGCGGGAAATCCAGGCCGACAACGCTTTGCAGCTGGATAAAATCCGGGGAACGGTGGACGAAAAGCTGCAGAAGACCCTGGAAAGCCAGCTTGCCCAGTCCTTTGAGCGGGTCAGCCGGCAGCTGGAGGAGGTCTACAAGGGCTTAGGCGAGATGCAGAACCTGGCCGCCGGGGTGGGGGATCTGAAAAAGGTGCTTTCCAACGTAAAGAACCGGGGCATCCTGGGGGAAATCCAGCTGGGGGCTATCCTGCGGGACATCCTGGCCCCCGAGCAGTACGAGGAAAACGTGGCCGTCATCCCCGGCAGCCCCAACCGGGTGGAGTACGCCGTCCGGCTGCCGGGGGACGGGGAGCGCCCTGTCTACCTGCCCATCGACGCCAAATTCCCCGCCGACGCCTACAGCCAGCTCCAGGCCGCCTATGAAACCGGGGCGCATGATGCGGTAGACGCCGCCGCCAAGTCCCTCTGCGAGCGGCTGAAGGGTTTTGCCAGGGACATCCGGGACAAATACATAAAAGAACCCTGCACCACCGGCTTTGCCATCCTCTTTTTGCCCTTTGAGGGGCTCTACGCCGAGGTGGTAAACCGGGGGCTTCTGGAGACCCTGCAGCGGGATTACCATGTAAACGTGGCCGGCCCCAGCACCATGGCCGCCCTGTTGAACTCCCTGCAGATGGGCTTCCGCACCCTGGCCATCCAGCAGCGCAGCAGCGAGGTGTGGAAGGTTCTGGGCGCGGTCAAGGCCCAGTTCGCCCAATTTGCCGGGGTGCTGGAATCCGCCCAGAAGCGGGTGGACCAGCTGGGGAAGGATTTGGACACCCTGGTGGGCCGCCGCACCCGCCAAATTCAGCGGGCCCTGCGGGAGGTGGAAACCCTGCCGGAAATCCCGCTGGATGCTGCGGGAGAGGGAGAGGAATAAACCCGGCATATAAAAGCCGCCGCCGTCGGGCCGGGAATAGCCTGACAGCGGCGGTTTTCTCATGATTTTATTGGGCGGGCACAGCCCTTCTATCGAGCCGCAGAAGCCTTCTCCCCGGCCTTGGCCCGCTCCCTTTCCTCGGCCTCCCTGCGGGAGAAAATACACCCACAGTAGTTCTGACGGTAGAGGCCGTACTGCTCGGAAAGAATGGTGGACCGCTTAAACCCGTCCTTTTTCTTGAAATCCGAAAACAGGTAGGGCACACCGTATTTTTCCCCCATCTGTTTCCCGATTTCATTGAGCCGCCGGGCGTCCTTGTGGGGGCTGATGCTCAAGGTTGTGGTAAAAAAGTCGGCTTCCCGCCGGGCGGCTTCCCGGGCGGCCTCCTCCAGCCGCAGGGCAAAGCAGCGGGTACACCGCCGGCCGCCCTCCGGCTCCCCCTCCAAACCGGCGGCGATCCGGGCGAACCGTTCGGGTTCGTAGGCCCCTTCCACCATCTGCACCCCCGGTTCCAGCCCCATCTCCCGGATGAGGCGGCGCAGCTCTTCCGCCCGGTGGCGGTATTCCGTCTCCGGGGAAATATTGGGGTTGTAATAAAAATCATAGATGGTAAAGTGGGCGGCCAGCCGCTCCAGCACGGCGCTGCTGCAGGGGGCGCAGCAGCTGTGGAGCAAAAGCACCGGCTTGCGGCCGTCGGGCGCATGCCAGGCGGCGATGGTCTTTTCCATTTCCAGCTGGTAGTTGATATTCATAAAACCCACCCGGCTTTCAGAAATTTTCGCTCCGCCGCTGCCGGCGCAGTTCCTGCCGGCGGCGCCCGGCCTCGCAGGCCGCCTTTTCCTCCTCGGTTTCGGGCAGGATGGGCGGCACCGGCGTGGGGTGCCCCATCTCGTCCAGGGCCACAAAGACGAGGTAGGCCTCATTGACCTGCCGGCGCACGCCGGACAGGTGCTCCACATAGGTATCCACCCGCACTTCCATGGAGGTGCGGCCGGTGTAGGTGATGGTACCCACCAGCACCACCGTGCTGTTGAGGGTGACCCCCTCCCGGAACCGGAGGGTGTCCACAGCGGCGGTGGTCACCTCGCAGCCGGCATGCCGGCGGGCCACCACCGCGCCCACCGTGTCGATCCACTCCATAAGCTTGCCGCCGAAGAGACGGCGGGAGCCGTTGATGTGGCCGTTATATACAATCTGCACCATCTCGGTCCGGGACTGGGACGGCGTCTTCCCGATTTTTTCCATTTGCTTCTTCCTTTCCCTTGGAACTTGGTATATAGTGTACCATAGAAAACCCGCAAAACAAAGGGTCCGCCGAAAAATCATGATTTTTCTGAAATTTCTCTTGCAATTTTTCAGAATATCTATTATAATACTTCTTGTTCTGAATCGGACGCTTAGCTCAGCTGGTAGAGCATTCGCTTGACGTGCGAAGGGTCAGGGGTTCGAGTCCCTTAGCGTCCACCAAATAGGCACCGCAATTTTGATACAATGCGTGTCAAGATTGCGGTGTTTGATTTTTGTCCGAAAGTCCTGATTTTAAGGGATTTCGGGCCTTTGAGGTGTTGGCTTTTACCTGACAGAACAATAGCCCGCCGTTGATCCAACTTTCATGGGAGCCGGATGGCAGTGGGCTATCGTTTAATTTGTGGGTTATCGTTTTTCTATGTTTGTTGCTATGAATCAGTACTATAAAAACGATACCGCTGTACAGCTCAGCGTGTATAACCAGCACGGATAGAATGCGATAGGTCAGCTGTCTGTGGGATACCCGAAGCGATCGGATTTTTTGTCGGCGGGAACGGAGATCGGCTTTATTCTGAATATGTCCGGAATCTACGCATTCGACTAAGTGATTGCCTTTTCCTAAAATGGAGAGGAGAATTTTCAAATCATACTTTTCGGGTAAACTATATCCAGAGGTAAATCGAGATGAAAAGACAAATTTGAACAGAAAAACAGATTGAGGCTTTTTCCTTCTCTATCTCAGGAACGAGAAAAAAGTGAAAACACCGTGTGCGTACTTTTGCTGCGAATCAAAACAGTACAGAGGTAACAAAGGAGACGGTTATCACCTACAAGAGCAAACTACTTTCTGAAAACTATGTTGTGTTGAGCATCAATTCCACGTTGGCAAGGCTGGACAGTCTGTTTGCGTTCTTAGCATGGTAAAGTCTATCAAGCTCCAGCGGCAGATTTGCTCTCCCGAAGAGAAGGAACTAACCAAAGCGGAGTACTGTCATCGGTGGGAAACACCGATTTCGCTTTGGTCACCTTGCGCAGCTGGCGGTTGAATCCCTCAATGGTGTTGGTGGTGTAGATGAGCCTACGCACCTCCTGGGGGTACTTGAAACAGGTGCTCAGGTTTGTCCAGTTGTCCCGCCAGGACCGAGAAATTTTCGGGTATTTCCTGTCCCATCGTTCTGCAAAGGTATCCAGGGCAGCCAAGGCGGCTTGCTCGTCTACGGCGGCATAGACCGCTTTCAGGTCGGCCATAAGGGCCTTCAGGTCCTTGCGCCCGTCCAGGTCGATGCCTATGGCGATGTACACCGCCTTCTTCACAATCTGTCCCTCGCTGCGGACATGGTAGTGGATGGCGTCCAGAAATACCACCGCATAGATGGACTCCAGCGGCCGCTGCTGCCACTCTTTGGCCACAGGCAGAATCTTGTCTGTAATCCGGCTGACCGTGCTGTCCGAGACCGAAATCCCGTAGATATCTTGGATATGGGCCTCCATATCGCCGGTGGTCATCCCCCTTGGCATACATGGACAGGATTTTTTCTTCGATGTCCTGACTGATGCTGGTCTGGTTCTTTTTCAGTACCTGGGGCTCAAACTCCCCCTTCCGATCCCGGGGTACCGATACTTCCACATTCCCAAAGCTGGTGCGCAGCGTCTTGCTGCTGTGCCCGTTGCGGCTGTTGTCCGTATCCTTATTTTTGTAGTCGCACTTGCTGTAGCCCAATTCGTCATCCAATTCTGCTTCCAAGCCGTTCTCCATGAACTCGGCGATGGCCTCTTTGAACAAGTTCTGGATGTCGTCCATGCTGCCTATGTTCGCCATCTGCAGCAGTTCTCTGATTTTTTCACGACGGGCTTTTTCTTCCGCGCTTCGATTCTTTCTGACCATAATAATTACCTCCAATGTGGTGCTTCTATTCTACACCTCATTGGAGGTTTACACAGAGTTTGGGATGGACTCGGATTTTCCTTTGGTCTTTCCTGCCGGCAGCCTGCCCTTTACAGGCCGCAAACCCCTCGGTACATCCCGCATCCCACATGGCAGGGCTCCAGCTCCAGCAGCTGCCGGTACATCCGGCCGGCTTCCTCTTCCATGCCCTTGCCCTCGTATCCCAGGGCGGCCAGATAGAGACAGTGGGCCCGGTTCTTTTGCTGCAAGTCATCGTCAAAAAGCAGAAAGTCGGGCAGGGAGACGGCAAAGTAGTCCATGACCACCTTATCCTGCATATGGGCATTGCCATAGTCTATGAGCCGGTCAAAGCAGGTCTCCGCCTCCCGGTCTTTCCCCAGCTTCCGGAGGGAGAGCCCCTTGAAAAGCAGCCGGTCGGCCGGCTGGTCGTTGTAGTACATGGCCCGGTCCATGCCCACCTCGCCGGCGGCAGCCCGCTCCCAGCAGGCGCGGGCGCGGCTTTCCTCGCCTAAAATTTCCAGGGCCCGGCCGCAGAGGTAATCCAGCTGGGTATCCCTGGCCCCGGCCAGCTTGCCCTCCCCCAGGTTTTCCGGGAATCTGCGGGCCCGCTCCAGCAGCTCCAGCGCCCGGACGGGCGCGTCCTGCAGGCAGGCGGCGGCCAGGCGGAAGAGGGAAAACACATACTGGGAGGTGACCTTCCCCTCGCCCCCTTCCCAGGGGTGGAACCGCCGCCCCTCCAGGCAGCCAAGGGCTTTTTCCCACTGCCCGGTCAGGTTCAGCAGGGTGATGTATTCGGTGTACAGGTCGTCCCGGCTTTCGGTCAGAGGCAGATGCGCCTCCAATCTGGCCAGCCGCTCTTCCGGGGCAGCCCCGGCCTTTTTATGCAGCTGGTCCAGCTCTAAAAGAATCCGGGCATCCCCTGCCGACAGGGAAAAGGCTTTTTCCATCTCGGCTAAGGCGGCCTTTCCGTCCCCTTCCTTGTTGAAAAGATAGATGGCCAGGCACCGGTGGGCGGCGGCCAGTTCCGGCCGGCCGGCTATGGCCGCCCGGAAGCAGTCCCGGGCCTCGGCATACTGCCGTTTGTCGTACAAAAGCAGGCCCAGATAATAGCTGGCCATGGGGGCGTCGGGCAGCCGCCGGCGGCAGTCCTCCAGCACCAAAAGGTCCCAAATCCGGTTGGGAAAACAGTAGGCGCTGTCGGCTTTCTCGGCCTTTTGGTAAAGGGCCAGGGCCCCGGCCTCGTCCCCCAGACCAGCCCGGCAGTACCCCGCATAATAGAGAGGCAGGGGCCCGGCCGGGGCGCTTTCCAGAATCCGGGCGGCCTTTTCATAAAAGCCCCATTCCATATAGCAGGCCGCCGCCTCCAGACAGGCCGCCTGCTTGTGGGACCGGCCGGCTGCCGTCTCCCCTTCCGGTAATCCGGCCAGGGGGTCAAAGGGGTCCTGCGCAAGCAGGGTCTCCAGGCAGTTTCCGGCCGCCTCCTCCTGTCCCATGGTCTCCAGCAGGGCGGCCATGAGGCCGAAAGCCCGGCTGTGTTTCGGATTCCTTTCCAGGGCCTTTTCCGCATGGGCCAGGGCGGTGGGGTAATCCCCCTGCCGGGCCTTGAGAGCCGCCGCAAAGTAGGCGCAGGCCGCCGCCTTATCTCCGTCCCACTCCCCCTTCCGGAACCAGTCGTAGGCCGCCTCCAGCTTTCCCTGGTAAAAGCAGCAAAGCCCCAGAAGATAATGGATCTCCCCGTCGTAGGGAGTATGGTTCAGCCGGGTTATCCGCTTAAGCGCCCGGCGAAGGTAGGGTTCGGCCTTGGAAAAGGCCCCTTGGCGCAGCAGCAGCCGGCCATAGGCCAGGTTCAGCCGGGTATCGTCCGGGTCCCGGCGCAGGCCCTCGGCGTAGTAGTCCTCCGGCCGGTAGGTGGGATGGCGGTACTGCTCTAGGTGCATCCCCGTGAAATAGAGTTCCTCGGTAGTCTCGGTATCCGCCGGCAGGGGCGGCGCCTCCAGAGGCTTGTGCTCCTCCCCCGCCGGTTCCTGCGCATCCCAGGTGCAGGATACCAGCAGCCGGCCGGCGGCATCCCGCACCGTAAGCTGGGCCGATTCCTCGGAATGGGGCCGGTGGAACAGAAAGGCCTTATGGGGTGTAATCTCCCCGATTTCCTCTTCGAAAACCGTCTTACCCCCCGCCCGCAGGCAGACCCGCAGGCCCTCCTGCCGGGAGGTGGCATAGACCCCGCCCCCAAAGGCCCCGTCCCGGTATGCGCAGCTGACCAAAATATCCTTGGTGGCGTTACGAACCGTCCCTATCTGCTTAAAGGGCAGGAAATACTGGGTGAAGGTTTTTTCCTCAAAGGGCTTCAGCCAGGTGAAATCGGGCTGGTTGTCGGTGTATACGCCGGTCATCAGCTCCACATAGGGGCCGTTTTCGTCGGTGAGGTTCCGGTCCCAGGCCTTGCCGAAGTCCCCGCAGCCCCAGGTCCACTGCTTTTTTCCCGGCGATACATGGTGGTCAGCCACGTGCAGCATGCCGCAGTCCTTTTCATCGTCGTACCCGCCCACAAAGTCAAAACGGGAGGCGCAGGCCATGTAGGAGGTGGGCACCGGGATGTTTTTATACCGGGAGATGTCCACGCCGGCGGAATAATCCACCTTGTAGTAGGTGCCCGTAGCTATGGGGAAGGTGGAGACATCCCGCCGGCCGTGGTCGTATACCGCCGTCACGTCGGGAGGGAAAATCGCCCGGGTGTGCTCCCCCGCCGCCAGGGCCGGGTTGGCCCACCAGAGGAAGGTCTGGGGGAAGGGGGTGGGATTCCACAGCCGCACCCGGATTTCCAGATAGGCCTTCCCCGGCCGCAGGATGAATTCCGCCAGGGATTTGGTGCCGTACATGCGGTCGGTCTCCCCCATCTGGACGCCGGCGCTGCCGTCGGGATACTGCCGCAGGCGGTAGTCCACCGGCATAAAGGTGGTGGGCCGGTGGTGCTGGGGCCAGTTGAATTCGATGCCTCCCGAGACCCAGGGCCCCAGCAGCCCCACCAGGGCGGGTTTTATCACCTCGTTGCAGTAGACGAAATCGTAGCCGTTGGTCTTATCCACCGCCCGGTAAACCCTTCCGCCCAGTTCCGGCAGGAAGGTGATTTTTAAATATTCATTTTCCAGGATGACCGCCCGGTAGGATTTTTTCACCTTTTGGTCGTAAATCTTGTCGATAACCGGGAAAGGATAGACCTTCCCCGAGCTCCCCTGGTACACCCGTTTTTCCAGGAACAGGGGGTTTTTATCCGGCTGGCCCACCCCATAGGTGGGAATTTCCATAGTTTCCTCAAAAACAGATACCTGCATCCGGCTTTCCTTCCTTTCTGTCACAGCCCTATCCCTACGGGCCGGATTTAAAATCTGCGCCAAGACTGCAAAAGCGCCGTCAGGCCTTATCCCCGCAGGCCGGCGCTACCAGCTCCCGGATCTGCGAAATGCTCACCCGGAAATCCGGATGGAAAGCGTCCGACTGCATATAGCCGATAATGGCCCTTCGCAGGGCCCGTGCCTCGGGATAGGTGTATTGCAGCTGCTCCAGACCCATGGAGGATACCATAAGCCGGCCCTCCCCCACGGCCGCTTCGAACAAAAGCCCCAAATTGGCAAGGCCCGCAAATCCGTCCAGGACCTTGACAATGGGCGCAACGGCCTTGCCGGCCTCATCCCGCAGGCCTTCCAGGTTCATGGGCCGCCCCAGGCCGGACATGGCCCACCACTGGTAATCGCTGTAAAAATCCGTGGGGAAGGCGGCAAACAAGGGATGGTCGGGGTCCAGCAGCAGCCCCATGGTGCCCGGCTGGTTCTCCCCTGTGAACATGGAGGACCAGAAGGCCGTTGTGAAATTTCCCTTTATGCTTTTGGGCAGGGCCTCCCTGGCGGCCTCCGGGCTGAAGAAGATCCGGCCGCCTTTTTGCAGGACGGCCGCCGCCGTATCGTCCAGGCTGCCGGTGACGTAAATCCCGCTTTCATCCGCCTGTACCCCCGCCGGATAGACCCAAAGGGAGTAACTGTTTCGGGCCCCCTGGCAGGCAATCTCCAGGGTCAGCTGGGCGGGGGCTTTTATTTCCTGCAGCGGGATGCGGACGGCGGCGGCGTTGGTCAATTCCCCCTGGGCAAAGGTACACGCAGGGGTTTTGCCTTCGCAATACAGGGCGCCGTCCTTATAGGACAGGCTGTAGCGGATTTTCCCTTCCAGGGTGTGCTGTGCGTAATTGGAAAAGAGCAGGTCCCCGGTCAGGTCTTCATCCGTGGTCCAACAGAATTTGGACGTTTGAAACAGCAGAGTGGTGGGGCCGAAAAAGGCGGAAAATGCCTTCGGGTCGGCAAAGGCGTAGGGCTTGGGCTGGCCAAAGGCGTTCATCATACCCACAAGGGCGGTGCCCTGGCCGGGGAAGTCCTGCAGGCCCAGAAGGGAGATGCCGCTCATCCCTTTTGTGCGAAAGGCCGCCTCGATTTCGGCCTTGTAGGCAAGCCTCGACAGCATCCCCGAGGCCTCGATAGCCTGCCGGATATCCTTTTCATCCATGCCCTTCTCCCCGGCTCTGGCGGCGATGTCCTGGAGGTTGCGGGGCTCTAATACCCCCGTATACCGCTCGGGCTCCGTAAGGATGTCGGGAAATACCTGGAACTGCCCCACCTCATGCCCGTACACCGGTACCCCCAACCGGTTCAATTCCTGCACCGACTCATCAAAGGTAACCGTGCTGGCAGGATGCTGCCGGTTGATAAACCCGTCCATGCCGCCGTAGGCTCCCCGCAGGGGCAGGGTCTTATAGGACTGGGCGGTATAATAATCCGTGTGGGGGGATGGGGTAATGCCGCCAAAGGTATCGTAGAGTATATTGGAACCGGGGGAATAGAGCCGGGTGGCATCCTGCTGCTTCAGGGCCTCTATGAGCCCATCCGCGTAGGCATAGGTGTCATCCCGGTACTGGGGTTCGTTGCCAAAGGAAAGCATGACAAAGGAGGGGTGGCTGGCGTATTCCCGCAGGATGGCAAAAGCCTCTTTGGCATAATAGTCCCGCCTTTCCCCGGTTGCAAACATATCCATATCCCAGTCGGAAAGCTCGGGCTGCAGATACAGTCCCAGCCGGTCGGCCACCCGGAAAGCGGCCTCGGGCGGGCACCAGCTGTGGAACCGCACGGCGTTGACGCCGTAGGACTGATAGGTAGTGAACAACTTCTCCCACCCGGCCTCGTCCATGGGGGCGTAGCCGGTAAGGGGGAAGACGGCGCAGTTGGCCTCGCTGCGCAAAAAGGTTTTTTGGCCGTTGATGGTAAAATGCCCGTCTGCCGCAGAAAAAGCACGCATACCAAAGGTCTGGGTAAAGGCGCCGCCGGTATCCAGCCGGACGGTCATTTGGTACAGCGGCGTGTGGAACTCGCTCCACAGCTGCACATCGTCCGGCATGGCGTAGTCTGCCAGGGTCAGGGTCTTTATCTCCCCGGCGGCAAGGGAAACCTGCATATCCCGGGCCGGCGCGCCGGCGCAGCGAAAGGTCAGCCGGCCGTCGTACATCTCCTTCGTCCCATTGACGACATCGGCCTCCACCCGGACGCTTTGCAGGTCCCCCTTGGGATAGACCCGCACGCCGGCAATCCGGACGGGTTCCCTGATTTGCAGCAGAAAAGCGCCCACGATACCGTTCCAGTTGGTCTGGGTCTCTTCGGTGGCCATATGGGACCGGAGGATGGCGTCCTTCGGCAGGCCGGGATAGGAATTGTCCACCTGGATGGCAATGGTATTTTCCTGCCCAAACCGCAGGTAGGGCGTAATGTCATAGCGCTGGGGCACGGGGAGGATATTGGCGGTCTGCGGCGCAGGTACCGCGAGGCCGTTTATCCACACGGCGGTCTGCCGGGAACGCTCCATATACAGCTGGACGTTTTTTCCCGCCCAGTCCGCATTTGCATAGATTGTCCTCTGATAGGTGGCCGGCCCGGTGTAGGTAAAATACCGGCTGAGCTTATCCTCTGCCCGGTGGAAATTTGGGGTTCCCTTTTTATTGGTATCCAGGGTTCCCGGCAGCCATACCTGCCCCTCCGTCTCCATATGGGGACCGTAGGCGGACAGGGAAACATCCCACCGGCCGGACAAATCAAAGGATTCCTCCTGCCATCCGTCCCGGGAATGCGTTGGAATGTATCTTTCCTGTATTTCCTTGTTTGTATCCATACTGCGTTCCTCCCAAAAATCAGTTGGCCCGGCGCCTTCCTGCAGCTGCCGTACCCATGGACGCATATATATTTCCACTTCAGAATAGCATACCGGAAACGCTTTTGGAATGCGTATTATTGACCGATATATATGTATAATTGGCATGCTTTTACAGAAAAGGCGCCCACTTTCGTGGACGCCTTTTTCCGTATTGCAGCAGAGGCTATTCCCCCCGGGCCAAAATGCGGCAGATGGACATGACGTCGTCGATGAGCATTTTCCCGTCGTCGTTCATGTCGCCCCGGGCCA
>CAJFVX010000038.1 GCA_904420585.1 Candidatus Howiella intestinavium
CTGCCCGCTCCCAGGTACAGCTACCGAGCGAAAAAGCCTGTGGCGCCCACAATCCCGGAGACGTCTGGGGGCGGGCACTGCCCGCCTACCAGCCGCGTTCCTGCATGCGCTGTTCGGGGGCGATGGAGGAGATTTCCAGCCCTTCCATGGCTTTTCCGAGATTTTCCGAAAGGCGGCCGATGAGGTCGTAGTCGGTATAGTAGGTCGCCGCCTGCACAATGGCCGAAGCGAACTTCTCGGGATTCTCCGACTTGAAAATCCCCGACCCCACGAATATGCCGTCGGCCCCCAGCTCCATCATCAGGGCAGCATCGGCGGGGGTGGCGATGCCACCGGCGGCAAAGTTCACCACCGGCAGCCGCTTCTCGTCGTGTATCTGCTTGAGCAGCTCATAGGGCGCGCCCAGGTTCTTGGCCTCGGTCATCAGTTCATCGCTGCTCATGCCGTATACCTTCCGCAGCTGCGCATTGACCTTCCGCATATGCCGCACGGCCTCCACGATATTGCCGGTGCCCGGCTCGCCCTTCGTCCGCAGCATGGACGCTCCCTCGCCGATGCGGCGCAGGGCCTCCCCCAAATCCCGGCAGCCGCAGACAAAGGGCACGGTAAACCGGCTTTTGTCAATGTGGAACTCCTCGTCGGCCGGGGTCAGCACCTCGCTTTCGTCGATGTAATCCACCCCCAGGGCCTCCAGCACCCGGGCCTCCACAATATGCCCGATGCGGGCCTTGGCCATGACCGGGATGGTCACGGCTCCCATGACCTCCTCCACAATCCGGGGATCGGCCATGCGGGCCACACCGCCGGCCTTGCGGATGTCGGCGGGCACCCGCTCCAGGGCCATGACGGCCACAGCCCCCGCCGCCTCGGCGATTTTGGCCTGCTCGGCGTTGACCACGTCCATGATCACGCCGCCCTTCTGCATCTGGGCCATGCCCCGCTTGACCCGCTCGGTACCGGTTGTCTTCTGTTCCATATCAATCGCTCCCTTGCCCGGCGTCCTTTCGCCGGGGAAAAATTTTCCCCCATTATAATCCCAAATAGGCCTTATCAAAAGGCTCAGATTATGATAAAATAATGGGGTCAGATGGGAGGAATGCAGATGGAGATGACGGCCTTTACCCTGGAGCGAAGGCCCGGTAAGCCCTTATATGAGCAGCTGTACCAGCAGCTGAAGGAACGGATTGCAGCCGGCAGCCTGCCAAGCGGGGAGAAGCTGCCGTCCAAGCTGCGGCTGGCCTCTTTGCTGGGCGTGAGCAAGAATACGGTGGAGACGGCCTACGAGCAGCTGGTGGTGGAAGGGTATGTGGAGGCCCGGCCCAAGCGGGGGTATTTCGTCTGTTTTCAGGATAGGCTGGGGTATGTGGGCCGTCCCGGCCCGGCGGCGTCCCAGCCGGCCAACCCGCCCCGGCCGGCCGGCCCGGATATATGGGCCGACTTTCACCCCAGCCGGATAGACGCCGCCTATTTTCCCTATACCAAATGGCGTAAATACATAAGGGAAGCCCTGGACGCGTCGGCGGCCGACCTGCTGCAAATCGGGGACAACCAGGGGGAGTACGCCCTGCGGGTGCAGATTGCCGAATACCTGCGGTGCGCCCGGGGCGTCCGGTGCGGCCCGGAGCAGATTGTGGTGGGGGCGGGCATGGAGGTGCTGCTGACCCAGCTGCATATGCTGCTGGGGCGGGAGGTGTGCTACGGGCTGGAGGATCCGGGATATGAACTGCCCCGCCGCCTGCTGATGCGGCTGACCGACCGGGTGCTGCCGGTGCCCATCGACGGCCGGGGCCTCCAGCCGGATATCCTGCGCAAAACCTCGGCCAACGCGGCCTACGTGACCCCTTCTCACCAGTTCCCCTACGGCAGCGTCATGCCGGCCGGCCGGCGGCAGGAGCTGCTGGCCTGGGCCGGGGAAGGCCCGGGCCGCTATATCCTGGAGGACGATTACGACAGCGAATTCCGCTATGCCGGTCGGCCGGTGGACGCCCTCATGTCCATGGATACGGACGGCCGGGTGGTGTATTTCGGCACCTTTTCCAAGGCCCTGATACCCTCCTTGCGCATTGGCTTTATGGTGCTGCCCCCCTCCCTTCTGGAGCGCTGCAGGCAGAACCTGGATTTTTATCACAACACCGTCTCCCGCATCGACCAGGCCGCCCTGGCCCGGTTTATGGCCGAGGGGGATTTTGAACGGCATGTCAACCGGATGCGGAAGGTCTACCGCCGTAAGCTGGAGAAAACCCGGGCGGTGCTGTCATCCTATGGGGACCGCCTGACGCTGCGGGGGGACAGCGCCGGCTTTTACGTCCTGCTGGAGGTAAAGAACGGCATGGATGAGGAAACCCTCTGCCGGCGGGCGCGTGAAGCCGGCCTGCGGGTGTATCCCCTCTCCGCTTCCCTGCCGGCGGGGGAGAAGGGGCCGCCAGGCATTCTCCTGGGTTTTGCCGGCCTGCCGGAGGAAAAGCTGGAGCCGGCCCTGCGCCGCCTGCTGTCAGCCTGGCGGGGCGGCGGGCAGTGCCCGCTGACAAACGTCACGGGGCCTGAGGATACCGCAGGCTTTTTCGCTCGGTAGCTGTACCTGGGAGCGGGCAGTACCCGCAGACAGACGTTGTGGGGCTGAAGACACCGCCGCCTGTTTCGTTCGGCAGCCTTCCTTTCCGGCTGCAGTGCATGATACCCTGATTTATACCCCAAATATATATAATAAGGAGTGGATTGGACGATGGACAAAAACATGCAGACAATTATGCAAAAAAGAATCGAACGCACCATGGAGGCCCTGCGCCGCAGCCGTATGGAGGCCTGCTATGCAGAGCGGGCGGCGGATGTCCCCGGATTGGTGGAGAGCCTTCTGCGGGAAGGGGATACGGTGGCGGCCGGCGGCTCTGTGACCCTGGCCGAGGCCGGTGTGCTGGAACTGCTGCGGTCGGGCCGGTACCGCTTTTTGGACCGGGATGTTCCCGGTTTGTCCCCGGCGGACGTCCGGCGCATCCAGCTGGAAAGCTTTGGCGCGGACGCCTATCTGACCTCGGCCAACGCCGTCACCGAGGCGGGAGAGCTGTACTATGTGGACGGCAACGGCAACCGGGCGGCAGCCGTCCTTTTCGGCCCCGAGCAGGTGATTGTGGTGGCCGGTGTCAATAAAATCGTGCCCGACCTACCGTCCGCCGTCCGCCGGGTGCGGGATACAGCGGCTCCCGCCAACGTCCAGCGCCTTTCCTGCGAAACCTATTGCAGGGAATCCGGCCGCTGCGCCGGAGCCGACCAGCCGGCCGGTTTAGCCGGCCTCACCGAGGGATGTAGGAGCGATAGCCGTATCTGCTGCGACTACGTGGTCCTGGGCCCCCAGCGCCGGCCGGGGCGCATCCGGGTCATCCTGGTGGGAGAGCCTTTGGGGTACTGATAAGGGGAGAAAACGGCTTTCCGGAGCAGAAAAGCGCCCCTGTGCCATGGATATTTTCCGCATGCGGGGAAACGGGAAGAAATATCTGTGAAAATAACATAAAGAAGCCATTGCAAATGGAGGAATACCTGTGCTATACTGAACATAAATCTAAGGAAATGGGGAAGGAGGGGCGTGGAAGCTGCAGCGCTTTCCCTGCGGCGCGGGTTTCGGAAGGCAGAGTGACGGGTGTAAATGTCTATGAATTTTGAGAGACAGGGGCAGAAAAAACGGTTCAGCGGATTGCCTAAATTTTCCACTGCAACGATGTGCACAATGCGGCATCTTCTGTTCCGGGAACGCAGTTTCCTGTTTTTTTGTCTTACAAATAACAGTTTTTGGCTGAATTTAGATGTTGACAACCCGTAAAATCATGCTATAATGATACTCGAATAGTAGGGAAACTACATTCTAAAAAACAAAAAGGGGAAATCAAAAATGAAGAAAGTTTTTGCATCTGCTGTTGCAGCTGCATTGGCGCTGAGCATGGCTGTTCCCGCCTTTGCTGCTGACACCGGTTCCTTCACCTTGTCTGCTGACAAGACGGAACTCAAAGCTGGCGACGAGTTTTCTGTCGCTATTGATTTGGAGGGTGTTGAAGATCTGCTGAATCTGCCTGAGGTAGCTGGTACTGGTCTGCTGGGTGCTGGTGACTTCAATATCATTTACGATCCCGAAGTGCTGGAGATTGCCACGGACATCCGCGGAAATCCCAAGTTTACGTTAGATAGTTTTATTACGGAGAATTCGATTTATGCCGGTAGTGCTAGTTCTTTTGAAGCTGGTACGGTTTCTATCCAGTTCTTTGATCAGTCTGCTCAGGGCTGGGGCCAAGATTTTACTCTGGGCACCCTTGGGTTCAAGGTAAAAGATGGTGTTGCTGATGGCACCGAGACTACGATTAGTTTGGTTCTCCCTGAGGAGGGCGACGCTCTGGTAACGGCCGGCGCCAGCTTGGATCCCGACGATGAGGGTGTTCTCATTCCTGATGAGGAACTTACGGTAAACAATGCTACCGTGACGATTGTCGGTGAGCCCGAGCCCGAAACCTCTGATGCTCCCGCTCCCGAGACTTCCGATGCTCCCGCTCCCGAGACTTCCGATGCTCCCGCTCCCGAGACCTCTGATGCTCCCGCTCCGGACAGCGACAGCACTGACAGCGGTAAGGATTCCGGTACTACCACCGGCGGCGCTGGCACTACCACCAGCGGCAGCGGCAGCGGTACCGTTAAGCCCGGCAGCGACAACAACAAGACCGGCGATGCCGGCGTGCTGGCTATCGGCGGCCTGATGGTTCTGGCTGCTGGCGCCACCATGCTGACCCTGAAGAAGAAGTCCAAGTAAGTATAACGCCTAAGCGTTAACACTTAGCTTCTTTAAGCCCCGCCTCTTCGGAGGCGGGGCTTTTCGCGTCTGCAGGTGGAAGGCGTACAGGCCTCCGCACCCTGTTTCTTACCCGGTTTATAAATCGTGTAAAATGCGCAAAAATACTGCACGGATATGGACGTTTCTTGCATCTGGAATTTTGCCCCATGCGGTTGACAGGTTTTTCACAAAGACGTACAATGATAAAAATCAAACTATTTGCATCGGCTGGACATGGGGATAGCCCTGTAATGGCCGGACTGTCGGAGCGTGAGAAAAAAACATGATGAAAACCGGAGCGCAGATAATCGTGGAATGCCTGCTGGAGCAGGGGGTGGATACCGTCTTTGGCTATCCCGGCGGCGCCGTGCTGAATATTTATGACGCCTTGTACGAGTACCGGGACCGGCTGCGCCATGTGCTTACGGCCCATGAACAGGGGGCCAGCCACGCGGCAGACGGCTACGCCCGTTCCACCGGGCGCACCGGCGTGGTTATCGCCACCTCCGGCCCGGGAGCTACCAATCTGGTCACCGGCCTGGCTACGGCATATATGGATTCTGTGCCCCTGGTGGCCATCACGGGGAATGTTTCGGTGGATCTTTTGGGCCGGGATTCCTTCCAGGAGGTGGATATTACCGGCATCACCACGCCGGTGACCAAACACAATTTTATCGTAAAGCGGGTGGAGGAACTGGCCGATACCCTTCGGGAGGCCTTCCGGATAGCCGGCAGCGGCCGCAAAGGCCCGGTGCTGGTGGACGTGCCCAAGGATGTGACGGCGGCTAAAATCGATTATGAACCGCAGCAGCCGGCGGCCATCGAAACGCAGGAGCCGGACGAGGCGGCCATCTGCCGTGCGGTGGAGCTGCTGAACAAGGCCCGCCGGCCCCTTATTTATGCGGGGGGCGGCGTGATTTCCTCTGATAGCGCAGAGGCTCTCGGAGAATTGGCCCGCCGGGGACAGATTCCGGTGGCCTTATCCCTGATGGGGCAGGGGGCTTTCCCTTCTGATGACCCCTTGTGCCTGGGTATGATCGGCATGCATGGGACCTGGGCGGCCAACCGTGCCTCCCAGGAGTGCGATCTCCTTCTGGCGGCGGGCGCCCGGTTTTCCGACCGGGTGGCCGGCAACCGGGAGCGGTTTGCCCCCCGGGCAAAAATCATCCATCTGGACGTGGATCCGGCGGAATTCCGCAAAAATGTGCGGGCAGACTTGACGGTGGAAGGAGATTTGCGAAAAAGCCTTTCCCGCCTGGCGGCCGGCATATCCCGAAAGGAAAAGGGATGGCTGGAGGAAATCCGCAGCTGGATTGTCCCGGCCATAAAGGATCCGGGGGCCTGCAAAGACAACCTGCCCCAGCCCCGCCAGGTGATAGAAACGGTGGCGCGCCTTACCGAAGACCCCCTGGTGGTTACAGATGTGGGCCAGCATCAGATGTGGACGGCCCAGTGTTTCCCCTTCTATCGTCCCCGCCGCTTCCTGACCTCCGGCGGCCTCGGCACCATGGGCTACGGCATGGGCGCGGCCATCGGGGCCCAGACCGCCTTTCCGGACAAGCAGGTGGTGCTCTTTACGGGGGACGGCAGCTTCCATATGAACATGAACGAACTGGTGACCCTGGCTTCCTATAATCTGCCTGTGACGGTGATTGTCATGAACAACCAGGTGCTGGGCATGGTGCGCCAGTGGCAGAAGGTGTTTTACGGCAGCCGCTTTTCGGCCACCGATCCCCACCGGCCCACCGATTACGTCAAGCTGGCCGAGGCTTTCGGTCTCTGCGGCCTGCGGCTGGAGCGGGCGGAGGATACCGAATCGGTGCTGCGAGAGGCCCTGTCCGCCCGGCGGCCGGTGGTGGTGGACTGCCGGATTTCCCCCGACGCCAACGTTCTGCCCATGATCCCCCCTGGCGGCACGGCCGACGATATTATGATGGAAATGGCGTAATTCCGATTGCTTTTCCATTGGGGGTATACTATAATACAGGATAGAAACGCCGCTTTTCATTGGCTGTGCGGATGAGCGGCAGGCTAAATAAGGCATGGCCGGAAAGGATAGGAGTATGAAAAAGACCAAGAGTTTGCTGGCGTCGCTGCTGGCCGTTTCGGTAATGACGGCTGCGGCTGTTCCGGCTCTGGCCGCCGTGCCGGCCGCCCCTTCTGCGGCCGACAGGCTGGAGAGCGCCATGGAGTATATGCGGGACAATTATGCGGATGATTTTGAAGCGGGCCTGTCCACTGCGAATATGTGGACCCTGCTCTGCGCCCTGGGCGCGGATAAGGCGGCCGACCCGGATTACGCTTTCCTGCTGCCCTCCTTCGATGTGGCGGCTATGGGGGAGGAGACCTCTTTAAGCCAGTATGCCACCACCATCATCAGCCTGGAACTGATGGGGGAGAATCCCGCCGATATGGACGGGAAGAACCTGGTGGAGGAACTGGCCGGCCGACAGAATGAAGACGGCAGCTTTACCGGTGCAGGCGGCAACGACCTGCCCTTTGTCATCGGAGCCCTGAACCTGGCCGGCGCCGACTACGACGCTGAGGGCGCCCTCAGCTCCCTGGAGGCCCTGCGTAAGGCCGACGGCGGCTACAGCTGGGACAATACGGCTGCGGTGGGCAATGTGGATACCTCCGGCCTGGCTCTTATCGGCCTGACCGTCACCGAGGGAAACGAGGCATTCCTGGAGCCCACCATCGCCTACCTGGACGGTACGCTGAATGAAGAAGGCTGCTTTGTGGGCGAGGATACATATGCTGCGGCCAATTCCTGTTCCCAGGCCACGGCGCTGGCGGGCCTGTCGGCGGCCGGGGTGGATCTGTCGGCTGAAAAGTATGCACCGGCCGTGACCGCCTTCTACGAATACCAGACCGAGGACGGCGGTTTTGTGTATGACGCCGCCTCCGAGGAGCCGGATTTTTACAGCACCTATCAGGGCGTGCTGGCACTCATAGGCCTGCTGGATACAGATGTGCCGGCCGGGGATGCGCCGTCGGATGCGGTCACCGAGGGGACATCGGATTCCGCCGCGCCTGATTCCGCCGACGGCAACGAAACCTCTGACAGTGGAAACGCGGAGCAGACCTCTGCTGATGCGGATACCTCTGGCTCCCGATCCAATAACCATAAGACCAGCGACCCGGGCTTAAATCCCCTGATTATTGTGGCCCTGGTGGTAGCGGTGGCAGCGGTGGCTGCCTGCATCATCGTGCCTATGGTCAAAAAGAAGAAGACCGCTGCGCCGACTGACGAGGGCGATGATGAGAATACCCCTCCCTCTGAATCGTAAAATCCAGTTTGTAAAAACCGGCCTGCGCCAGGAACGCGGGCCGGTTTTTTGCATGCCTGCAGGCGTTTACATCGGCCGGCGGCTATGGTACAATAGCCGCAGAAGCGGCCGTCTGGGCCGGATAAGGGGGAAGAAGAGTGGATACACGCATTAAAGATTGTTTGGAACACAAAGAGGGCAGCTATATCCTGCCCTTTTTCTGGCAGCACGGGGAAGACCATGAGGCGCTGCTGGAGGAAATCGAGGCCATAAAGGCCAGCGGGGCGCGGGAATTCTGCGTGGAAAGCCGGGTGTATGAACATTTCTGCGAGGATGCCTGGTGGGAGGATTTCGGCTTTATCCTGGACGCCGCCCGGCAGCGGGACATGAAGGTGTGGCTGCTGGACGACAAGCGCTTTCCCACCGGCTTTGCCAACGATATCCTGGGAAAGAAGTACCCCCATCTGCGCAAGCGGTGCATCCGGGAAACCCACCGGGATTTCCTGGGCCCCCTGCCGGGCGGCACCATCCCCTCCTACGACCGGTATCGTACAGAGGGGGAGCGGCTCATGGGCGTCTACGCCTATCGCCGCAGCGGGGAGGGGGAGGCCCTCTGCGGCGACCCCATAGACCTGACCGGCCGGCTGGAGGACGGGCTTATCCGCTGGGACATCCCGGAAGGGGTCTGGCGGGTCTTCTGGCTGGTGGATACCGACGATACCCCCGACTGCTACCGGCATTATATCGACATGCTGCACCCCGATTCCTGCCGGATGATGCTGGAGGCGGTCTATGAGCCCCATTACCGGCACTTCGGGGCGGACTTCGGCAAGACCTTCCAGGGCTTTTTCTCGGACGAACCCTGCTTCGGCAATAACGCAGGGGACTATAATGCCCGGATAGGCCGGCCGGGCCTTGCCTATCCCTGGCGGGATTCCCTTTACCCCCTCATCTGTCAGGAAACCGGGTGGAAGGAGGAGAAGGTGCGGGGGATGCTGCCCGCCCTCTGGTACGACTGCGGCCGGGAAACCGCCGCATTCCGGGTGGCGTACATGAACGCCATTACAAAGGAATACAGCCGGAACTTCGGCTGGATGCTGGGGGATTGGTGCCGGGCCCACGGGGTCAAGTATATCGGTCATGTCATCGAGGACATGAACGCCCACATGCGCACCGGCTACGGCGCCGGGCATTTTTTCCGGGCGCTGGACGGCCAGGATATGGCGGGGATGGACATCGTTCTCAACCAGCTGGTGCCGGGGCTGAATGATATGGTGCATACGGCCAGCATCAGCGGCGGCCTGGCCGACCCGGCCTTTTTCCACTATACCCTGGCCAAACTGGCGGCCTCCCACAGCCATCTGCAGCCCTTAAAGCAGGGACGGGCCATGTGCGAAATCTTCGGGGCCTTCGGCTGGGCGGAAGGGCTGCCCGCCATGGCCCGGATGGCCGACCATATGCTGGTAAACGGCATCAATCATTTCGTCCCCCACGCCTTTTCCCCCAAATACCCCGACGGGGACTGCCCCCCGCACTTTTACGCCAAGGGGCAGAATCCCCAGTTCCCCCTCTTCGGCCGGCTGATGACCTATATGCAGCGGGTTTCCCATGTGCTGACCGGCGGGACACATATAGCCAGCGCGGCGGTGCTGTACGGCGCCGAGGCCGAGTGGGCCGGCGGAGACTATGCCCTCTTCCAGACCGTCTGCAAGGCCCTTACCGACGGGCTGCTGGACTTTGACATCGTCCACGAGGACATCCTCTTTGACGGGGCCGAGATGCGGGACGGGAAACTGGTTATAAACGGCGTGGCCTTCGATGCCCTGGCGGTATCCTACAGCCAGAAGCTGCCCTATGCCCTGCTGGAAAAGCTGGCGGATTTTGCTGCGGCCGGCCTGGATGTGGTCTTTGCCGACGGGCTGTGCCAGGAATCGGTGGAGGGGAAGGATATATCCTCTCTGCAAACCCGGTTCCGGGTCTGCCCCCTGGAAAATTTGGCGGCGGATTTGCGGGCCAGGGGCCATTTCGATATAGAGAGCGAATCCCCCTGTCCCGACCTGCGGTTTTACCATATCCGCCGGGAGGGGCAGGACATCTACATGTTCCACAACCAGAGCCTCCATCGGCCGGTGGATACCTGCCTGCATCTCCGGCAGGGCGGGGAAGGGGTTCTGTACGACGCCTTTGACAACAGGGTATTCGCCCTGAACGCGCCGGAGGGCCGGCTGCCCCTCTACCTGCCGGGGGGCGGCAGCTGTATCGTGGCCATAGGCGGCCGGGACGCGGATATGCCCGCCGGCCTGCCCCCGGCCCTTGCGCGGCCGGACGAGAGCCGGACCCACCCCGCCTGTAAAGGCCCCTATACCATCGAACTGCGGCCGGCCGGGGAAGAGGCCTTCCGGTTTTATAAGGAAACCGACCGGCTGGCCGACATCACCGCCGACCCGGCCTTGTCCCGGTTTTGCGGCGCCATCCGCTATACGGCCTGCCTTACGGCGCCGGAGACGGCGGAGGCCCTGCTGGACCTGGGCCAGGTAGGGGAGACGGCGGAGGTCTGGGTCAACGGCAAATACTGCGGCGCCCGGCTCCAGGCGCCCTATCGCTTCCGGGCGGCCGAAGCCCTGCAGCCGGGAGAAAACCGGCTGACCGTAGAGGTCATCAACAGCCCGGCCTACCGGGAGCGGGACTATTTTTCCGGCTACCTGCCCTTCCCCCCGTCGGGCCTTCTGGGTCCCATCCGGTGGTTATAAAAAGTTTTGCCCGCTTTTTAAAAGCGGTGGGGTTCGGGGCAAAGCCCCGCAAAAAAACAGCGGACGCATCTGCGCCCGCTGTTTTAGCTTGTCGACTTTGTCGACAAGCTGTAGAAGAGGGGCGAGCCCCCCTTCTAACATTCCCCCTACAAATCCCGCAGGAGCGGGATTTGTCGAGTGCAGAAACCGACGCACATGTCGCCGGTTTCTGCGATGCAAATGGCTTTCATTGGTTTTTCGACATAGAAAAGCAGCGGACGCATCTGCGCCCGCTGCTTTTCTATGCTATTTTAGAATCCCATAATGCGGCTCATATCGTCCCCCAGCTTCTGGGCAATCTCTCCGGCTTCCGCCCGGTCCTTGCCCCGGCAGGAAAGGTATACCTTAATCTTGGGCTCGGTGCCCGAGGGCCGGATAATCACCCCGGCGCTGCCCTCCAGCTTAAAGGACAGCACGTTGGACTTGGGCAGGGTAATGGGAACGGATTGACCCGTAGCCGTATCCACATCGGTGGAGGCTTCGTAATCCAGCACCCGCAGGGTCTTGCGGCCGCCGATGGAGGCCGGCGGATTCCGGCGCAGGTCGTCCATGATTTCCTGCATGCGCTCCATGCCCGTGACGCCCTCGCAGACAAAACTCTTCTGGGTGTTCAGATGCATGCCGTAGGCGGCATACAGTTCCTCCATCTTGTCCAAAAGGCTCTTGCCCTGGCCCTTGTAGAAGGAGGCCATCTCGCAGATGAGCATGGAGGCCACCACGGCGTCCTTGTCCCGCACATAGCTGCCGGCCAGGTAGCCGTAGCTCTCCTCAAAGCCGAAGACAAAGCGGTTGTCCTCCCCCTTCTGCTCCAGCAGCCCAATCTGTTCGCCGATGAACTTGAAGCCGGTGAGCACGTCGATCATCTGGCAGCCGTATTTTTCGGCGATGGGATAGCAGAGGTCGGTGGAGACGATGGTCTTGACCGCCACCGGACTTTTGGGCATGGTGCCAAGGGCCGTGCGCTCACTGAGAATGTAGTTCAGCAGCAAAGCCCCCACCTCGTTGCCGGTCATGAGGACATACTCCCCATTCCGCCGGACGGCGATGCCCACCCGGTCGCAGTCGGGGTCGGTGGCCAGCAGCAGGTCGGGTTGTACTGTCTCGGCCAGCTTTAAGGCGCAGCCGAAGGCCTCCCGAATCTCGGGGTTGGGGAAGGGGGCGGTGGGAAAGTTGCCGTCGGGCAACTCCTGCTCGGGCACCACCGTCACATGCTCTACGCCCATGCGCCGGAGAATGGCCCGCACCGGCTTGTTGCCTGTGCCGTGCAGAGGGGTGTAGATAACCCGCAGGCCGCCTTCCTTTAAGGCCTCCGGGTGAACCGATCGGGCGGCCACCTCATCCAGATAGGCGTCGATAACCGCCTGGTCAATATAGGAAATCCGTCCGTCGGCCAGGGCGGCATCGAAATCCACCGTCTTGACGCCGGTAAAGGTATCCACCTTTTCGATGAGGGAGAGAACATGCTCGCTGTCGTCCAAAGTCAGCTGGCAACCGTCGGGGCCGTAGGCCTTGTAGCCGTTGTACTTGGCCGGGTTGTGGCTGGCTGTGATAACGATGCCGGCGGTGCAGTGGAGATGGCGGACGGCAAAGGAGAGCATGGGGGTAGGCATAAGCTCCTTATACATATGTACCTTGATGCCGTTGGCCGCCAGTACGGACGCCGCCGTCCGGGCGAAGAGATCGGATTTAATCCGGCTGTCGTGGGCGATGGCCACGCTGCCGGCATCGGTCACCGAATTGATGTGGTCGGCCAGCCCCTGGGTGGCCTTGCCCACCGTGTAGACGTTCATGCGGTTGGTGCCCGCCCCGATAACGCCCCGCAGGCCCCCGGTGCCGAATTCCAAATCCTTGTAGAAACGGTCGGTGATGCCCTCGTCGTCCCCCTCGATGGCCTGCAGTTCGGTCTGCAGGTCGGGATCGGCGGTAGCCTTCTCCCGCCAAAGCTGATAGATTGTCCTATAATCCATGTCCAGTGGCCTCCTTGTCTTTCGTACAAATTGCCTATATTTTACTATACTCTTTTCCCCTTTGATTGTCAATAATTTTCCTAAAATTGGATAGGAAACGACAAAAAAATAGTAATTTGGCCGAGTGAGAGTAAGCGCTGGAAAAATTTTTTAGGAAAATTGGTTGACAAACTGGGCGGGATGCAGTACACTGGCAATTGAAAATACCCGTATTGTAACCCACAAACGGCTGTGATGGGCTGTGGGCCGGCGCGCGGAAGGGGGATGCGGAATGGCGCCTCTTTCTCGGAACGCTGCGGATGAAGCGTTGGTCATGCGGGCCCGCGGGGGCGATGACGACGCCTTCTGCCAGCTCATCGGCGCCTATGCGCCCCTGGTCAACAGCCGGGCCCGGGCCTTTTCCCGGGCGGGGCTGGAAGCGGACGATCTGGCCCAGGAGGGCATGATCGGGCTGCTGGGAGCCATTCGGGTATATGATAAGCGGCAGGCGTCCTTTTCGACCTTTGCCCGGCTGTGCATCGACCGTATGCTGATTGCGGCGGCGCGGCAGGCCGGCCGGCAGAAGCGGATACCACAGGAGCGTCTGACTGCGGATTTCGGGCAGCGAGACCTTCCGGCGGAAGAAATCCTTGCCGTGAGCGAGGAAAACAACCCGGAATCCATCCTGATTGCGCGGGAAGAGGCCGAGCGACTGCGCCGTAAGGCCGGCGAAACCCTGTCGGGATTGGAGTATCAGGTTCTTTCCGCCTATCTCAGCGGGGAAAGGTATGAGGAGATTGCAGAGCGGCTGCATACCACTGTCAAAGCGGTTGACAACGCCCTCCAGCGCATTCGGCGCAAGCTGAGATAAGTTTGTTGTACCCTCTTTCGGCTGTGCCGTTTTATATGCCCAAGTAGCTTAAAAAAGTAGAGCGTTGTCATGCAAAGGTGTCGGTGCGATTCCGTCCGGGGCAAAATTTTCATGCAAGAGAGGTAGCAAATCATGTTCGAAGACAAGACCCTTATCTGCAAAGACTGCGGCGCTGAATTCGTGTTCACCGCCGGCGAGCAGGAGTTCTACGAGTCCAAGGGATTCGTAAATGAGCCCCAGCGCTGCAAGGCCTGCCGCGATGCACGGAAGAACGCCGGCCGCGCCCCCCGTGAAATGCACGAGGCCACCTGCGCTGCCTGCGGCGGCGTTGCCCGGGTTCCCTTTGAGCCCCGCGACGATCGTCCCGTATACTGCAGCGAGTGCTTCGCCAAGATGAAGGAACAGCAGGCGTAAGCAGTTTTACGGATGTACGCTGACCGCCCTGCGCAAAAGCGCGGGGCGGTTTTGCTATGCCTCTTTTGCCCGGCATATGGGTCAGCCGGTTATAATGCCTCCCGCCGGCGCATACAATGGTGGTATCCAAAGGAAGCGGAGGCGGGCGTATGTTTATCTGCAGCGTGAAAATGTCCAGGCGCAAGCTCATTCTCATCGGGGCGGCTATCCTGCTGGCCATTCTCATAGCCGTGGGCGCCTCCTTTGCCGGGCGTTCGGCCCCCGACTATGCGGGCGGCGACAATGCCGCCCGCGCAGCCTTCCTCTCCTCCTTCGGCTGGACGGGTTCGGAAGAGCCGGTGGAGGAGGCGGAAGTGGCCATCCCCGCCGAATTTACCGATGTGTATAAAGGATACAACGCACTGCAGCAGTCCCAGGGCTTTGACCTGACGCCCTATAAAGGGGAGACGGTCCTGCGGTATACATATAATATAAGCAACTACGAGGGGCAGCCGGATATGCAGGCCCACATCCTGGTGTACGACGGCCGGATCATCGGCGGGGATTTGTGTTCCCCCCAGCTGGACGGGGTTATGTGCGGTTTTTCGGGGGAGCCCTGGTCTTCCTGACAAAGGAAAAAAGAAAGGAAGGGCTTTATGGCGGAAACGGAAAAAGGGGGCGGCCCCCAGCGGCTGGACAAGCTGGTGGCTTCCCAGACGGCCTATACCCGCAGGCAGGTGCAGCAGCTGGCCCGGGCCGGGGGCATCCTGGTCAACGGCCATGCCGTGGGGTCGGCGGCCGAGAAGGCCGACCCGGCTGTGGACAGCATCCTGGTGGAGGGCCGTCCCCTTTTTTATGCGGCCCATGTCTATTACATGCTCCACAAGCCGGCGGGGGTGCTGTCGGCCAGCCGGGATCCCCATCGCCGCACGGTGGTGGATTTGGTGGAGGAAAAGACCGGCCGGCGGGGCCTCTTCCCGGTGGGCCGGCTGGACAAGGATACCACCGGCCTGCTCTTAATCACCGACGACGGGGATTTTGCCCATAAGGTCATATCTCCCAAAAGCGGCGTGGACAAGGTGTACCACGTCCGGCTGGACGGCCCGGTGGAGGAGGAGATGATCCGCCGGTTTGCCGCCGGCCTGCAGCTGGCCGACGGCACCCCCTGCCTGCCCGCCCGTCTGCGCCTGCTGGAGCCGGGGCCGGCGCCCCTGGCGGAAATCACCGTGCAGGAGGGAAAATACCACCAGGTCAAGCGGATGTTCGGGGTTGTGGGGTTGGGGGTGACGGCCCTGCACAGGGTGCAGATCGGCGGCCTTAAGCTGGACGCCTCCCTTGCGGCCGGAGACTGCCGTCCCTTGACCAGTGACGAGAAAGCACAGGTCCTGAACGGAGAACAATCAAAAGCAAAAAATGGAGAATAATTTTGTGGATTATGATTTGCCTCTGTTTAATTGTTATACAATATAGATAAACCGCTATTTTTAAGTTTGGATATTAAGGGAATAGTAAAGATCGGCCAGGTCTGCTATAATAACGTCATGCTACCGGGGAGTACCCGTAGTGTGCGAAAGATGACTGGGAGGTTTATTCTTTATGGCAAGCTTATCACTTCGTGGCATTTACAAGAAGTATCCCGGAAACGTTCTGGCGGTTTCCGACTTCAATCTGGAGATTAAGGACAAGGAATTCCTGGTTCTGGTCGGCCCTTCGGGCTGCGGTAAGTCCACCACCCTGCGTATGATCGCCGGTCTGGAGGAGATCAGCGAGGGTGAACTGTACATCGGCGACAAGCTGGTCAACGACGTGGCGCCCAAGGATCGCGATATCGCCATGGTGTTCCAGAACTACGCCCTGTATCCCCATATGACCGTGTTTGACAATATGGCTTTCGGCCTCAAGCTGCGCAAGACCCCCAAGGATGAAATCAAGCGCCGGGTGGAAGAGGCCGCCCGCGTTCTGGATATCGCCCACCTGCTGGACCGCAAGCCCAAGGCTCTGTCCGGCGGTCAGCGGCAGCGTGTTGCCCTGGGCCGCGCCATCGTCCGTGAACCCAAGGTCTTCCTGCTGGACGAACCGCTGTCCAACCTGGATGCCAAGCTGCGCGCCCAGATGCGTACCGAGTTGTCCAAGCTGCATCAGCGCCTGGGTACCACCTTTATCTACGTTACCCATGACCAGACCGAAGCCATGACCATGGCCACCCGCATCGTCGTCATGAAGGACGGCCTGATTCAGCAGGTTGATACCCCCCAGAATCTGTACAATAAGCCCGCCAACGTATTCGTCGCCGGCTTTATCGGTTCTCCCCAGATGAACTTCTTAGAGGCCAAGATCCTGGAAGATCACGGCACCTTCTTTGTGGAGTTCGGCTCGGAGGATACCAAGACCCGGCCGGGCGTCAAGTATAAGGTAAAGCTGCCCGAGAGCAAGAACTACCGCGATTGTCTGGTTCCTTATATCGACAAGGAAGTTATCATGGGCATCCGCCCCGAGCACGTCCACGATGAGGATATGTATCTGGATACCATGTCCGACGGCATTGTGGAGGCCACGGTGGAGGTCACCGAGCTCATGGGCGCTGAGACCTATCTGTACATGAACTGCGAGGGCCAGAGCATCAACGCCCGTGTGGATCCTTCGTCCCTGTCCCGTCCCGGCGATGTTATCAAGATCGCCCTCGACCCCAGCAAGATCCATATTTTCGACAAGGACACCGAGAAAACCATTACCAACTGATTTTCCCGTAAGCAAAAAACGGCCGCCGAAAGGCGGCCGTTTTTTGCTTACGGGTGCGACTGCGGAAATGCATCGGCTGTGTAAATCATGCTGGAAATCCCTGCCGGATATGCTATAATAAATATATTGCACAGCCTTACAGCAGGGCCGCCAGAAAGAGCATCCTGCGGACTTTCTGGTAAATGCCCGGCAGGTCGGCAGGGGGCAGGGGATTGACGCCCCGGCCGATTTCCACCGTGAAGCCCGGCCGGCCGAATTCCTCGATAAACCAGTCCTTGAACCCTCCCATGGAGGCGATGGCCTCCGGCTCCTCCAGGGCGTAGCCCGAGGCTTTGGAAAGGGCCTCGGCCATGGCCCGGGAACGGGCGGGGGTGGAGCGCCCGTAATCCCAGTAGATGACCTCCCCCTGGGAGTGGATGGCCAGAACCTGCCGGATGGGCTGGGCCCGGCAGAGGGTGGTCAGGGCGATGGTTTCCGGCTCACTCTCGGGCCGGGGGCCGCCGTACCGGGTGGGGGAGGGGCCGTAGATGCCGGCCGCCTGTTCCAGTTTTTGCAGCTGCTTCCAGCCGGCGTCGAAGTTGTGGTTGATGTCCACACCCCGGGCGTTGGCGTTCCAGACCCGGTAGTCCCCGGCGCAGAGCCGGCAAATCCGGGCGGCCGAACAGCCGCAGCCCGGCGCCCCCCGCAGGGCGATTTCGCAGCCGTCGGGGTTGACTAAGGGGACAAGGATAATCCCCCGGCCGGCGGGAAGCCCCAGGTCCTTTCCGGCCTTCTCCATCTCGGCCAGCTCGGCGGCGAATTGCAGAAGGAGGGTGCAGGTCAGCCGTTCCATGCCGTGGAAGGCCCCGGCGTACAGGACGTATTCGGCATCGCCTCCCAGGGTCAGGGCGGTGATTTCCCGGCCCATGACCGATTTGCCAATGGCCGTCTGTTTGAGGGACGGGTATGCCTCCCGCATCTGGCGGAGGACCTCCCGGATGTCCGCATAGGTGTATTCCCGCGCTTCTATGGATATGGCCATCTGTGCGCCGCCTTCCTGCCGGAAGCGTCCGGCTGAAGATTTTGCAAGGCTTCCGCCCGCATGGGCGGTTTACCCATATATATGACGCTGGAGGGAAAGACATGAATCTCACAGAAGAAACCGTGGCACAGGAATACAAGTACAAGGGCCGCATCATCAACCTGCGGGTGGACGACATCCGCCTGCCCAACGGCAATCCGGCCAAGCGGGAGGTGGTGGAGCATCCCGGCGGGGTCTGCGTGGCGGCTCTGACCGACAATATGGAGATACTCATGGTCCGCCAGTTCCGCTACCCCTACGGGGAGGTGGTGCTGGAGGTGCCCGCCGGCAAGCGGGAGAAGGGGGAAGACCCTCTGATCTGCGGCAAGCGGGAGCTAAAGGAGGAGACCGGCGCCACAGCCGCCCACTACCGCTTTATGGGCGAGCTGTACCCCTCCCCCGGCTATTGCGGGGAGATTATCTATCTGTATCTGGCCACCGATCTTACCTTTGCCGACATGGATCCGGATGAGGACGAGTTCCTGGAGCCCGAGCGCATCCCCCTGCAAACCCTTGTGGAGATGGTGCTGAAGGGCGAAATCAAGGACGCCAAAACCCAGGCCCTTATTCTGAAAATCGAGGCCCTGCGGGCGTCCGGCCGGCTGCCGGCGGCGGGCGCGGAGGAATAAAATGGAAATCGGGGTCTTTCCGGCGGATAAGCCGGATTTGCGCAGGCAGCTGGCCGGCCTGCTGGCCGCCTGCTTTGCCTGTTACCGGGAGGACCCGGCGGCCGAGGTGGAGAGCCTGTTGCAGCCCCAGCGGCTGGCCCTTTGCGCTCTGGAGGGGGATACCCTCTTGGGGTTCATCGGGGCCATCCCCCAGTACGGCGCAGAGGAGCGGGACGGCCTCTCCCGGGCCACGGGATGGGAGCTGCACCCCCTGGCTGTCCTGCCCCAAAGACAGGGAGAGGGCATCGGCGCGGCCCTGACGGCTGCGCTGGAGCGGGTGGCCGCCGGCAGAGGGGCTTCTATGCTCTATCTGGGCTGCGACGACGAGGACGGCCGCACCAGCCTGTCTGCCGCTGACCTCTTTGCCGACCCCTGGGAGGCCGTCCGGAATATCCGGAATCTGGGCCGGCATCCCTATACCTTCTATGAAAAGCAGGGCTACCGCATAGTGGGCGTCCTGCCCGACGCCAACGGCCCCGGCAAACCGGATATCCTCATGGCCAAGCCGGTGGGCCGGCGCGGGGCGGGGAACTGACCGGTGGATTCTCTGGTTTGTCTGAACGCCCCCTGGCCTGTGAATGGCCACAAAATATACCGGCGGCCCGAATGACCGCCTATGAAGGATGGTTAAAAATATGCGTACAGAAAAATTTGATTTGTCCGGCGACGGCCGGGTAACCCTGGCCTGCTATCTCCGGGAACCTAAGGCTGAACTGCCCATTTGGGAGAAGCGGCCGGCAGTGGTGGTCTGCCCCGGCGGCGGTTACAGCGGATGTTCGGACCGGGAAGCCGACCCCGTGGCCCTTTCTTACCTGGCTGCCGGGTTCCACGCTTTCCTGCTTATCTACTCCCTTGGGGAGAAGGCTGCTTTTCCCCAGCCCCTGGTGGATTTGTCCCGGGCCATGGCCCTCATCCGCAGCCATGCAGATGAATGGGGGGTTATCCCCGACCAAATCGCCGTCTGCGGCTTCTCGGCCGGGGGACACCTGACCGCCTCTTTGGGCGTCCATTGGAACCGGCCGGAAATCCAGCGGCTGGCCGGGGTTACAGGGGAGGAGAATCGGCCCAACGCCCTGATTCTGGGGTATCCCGTCATCACTACCTCCTGGATGGACCACGACGGCTGTATCCCCCGCCTGACGGCCGGCCGGGACGAGGCCGAAACCCGGCAGCTGCTCAACTGCCAGCTGCATGTGGGGCCCCATACGCCCCCCGCCTTTATCTTCCATACATACGAGGACAACTGTGTGCCGGTAGAGGACAGCCTGATGTTCGCCTCGGCTCTGGCGGCCCATGACATCCCCTTTGCCCTGCACATTTTTGAAAAGGGCGTCCACGGCCTGTCCCTGGGTACGCCCCAATCCAGCAACGGCTGGGGCGGCCACGACGAGCCGGATTTCGCCGGCTGGATGGAAATGTCGGTGCGGTGGCTGTGGAAACGGTTCGGCCAGCCCCGGCTGGAGCCCAAAACGGGAGACTTTCCCCGGCAGCACCCCTATAAAGCGTAAAGGAGGAAACCGCTATGCATACCCTTACCCTGGAACCGGTTACCACGCCGGAACAGATAGAAACCGTGGCCGGTTTGGCCGGGAAAATTTGGCGGGAGCACTATGCCGCCATCCTGGAGTCTGGTCAAATCGATTACATGCTGGAGCAGTTCCAATCGGCGGCGGCCGTGGCCGGGCAGCTGCGGGAGGGGTACCGGTATTACCTGTTCCGCGTAGGGGATATGACGGCGGGCTACCTGTCCATCAAGCCGGAGGAAAAACGGCTGTTTTTAAGCAAACTCTATGTAGCAAGAGACTACCGTCGCCGGGGGGTGGCCGGCCAGGCCCTGGCCCAGCTGGAGGATTTGTGCCGGCGGGAAGGCTATGATTCCATTTACCTGACGGTAAATAAGCACAATGCCGGCTCCATCGCCGCCTATAACCACATGGGTTTTGTGAAGGTGCTGGAACAGACGGTGGACATTGGCCATGGCTATGTTATGGACGACTTCGTCATGGAGCGACAGGTAGCGAAGTAGACGACTGCGAAAAAATACGGCTTTTCCCGCCGGGTATCAGACGGGAAAAGCCGTATTTATTTTTCCGTATTTTCCGGGAAGATACGGTCCAGCAGGCCACTACAGCCAGCGGTGATGTCCCGAAGAGTATTGTCGAAATTGCCGGTGTACCAGGGGTCGGCGATGTCGCCGCCGCCGGGGGTGAAGTCCAGCAGCTTGTGGATTTTCCCCGCAGGGTCGGCCGGGATAATCCGGCGCAGGTTGGCCCGGTTGCGTTCGTCCATGAGGATGAGGTAATCGTAGGCGTCGTAGTCGGCCGGCCGCACCTGTACCGCCCGCTTGCCATGGCAGGAAATGCCCAGCCTATCCAGGATGCGCCGGGTGCCTGGATGTACGGGGGAGCCCAGGGCCTCGGTGCTGGTGGCCGCCGAAGCGATTTGCAGATCTTTGCCCCGGCCCATTTTTTCGGCCATGTCCCGGCAGATAAACTCGGCCATAGGCGAACGGCAGATATTGCCGTGGCAGATGAAAAGGATTTTAACCATCAGCCCCGCTCCTTCAGATAGGCGAGGATTTCGGCGGCGTTGGTGTCGGGTTTGGCCTTGGGCCAGACCGCCGCAATATTCCCCTGCTCGTCGATGAGGTAGGTGGCCCGCACCACCCCGAAGCTGACCTTGCCGTACATCTTCTTCTCCTGCCAGACGCCGTAGGCCTCGATGACCTGCCGCTCCGGGTCGGAGAGGAGAATAAAGGGAAGCTGGTACTTGTCGGCGAATTTCTGATGGCTTGCCTCGCTGTCCTTGCTTACGCCGATGACCGTCACGCCCAGTTTCTGGTATTCATCAAAGGCGGCGGCAAAGGCGGCCGCCTGCCGGGAACAGCCCGGCGTATTGTCCCGGGGATAAAAATATAAAACCACCTTATGCCCTTTCAAGTCCGAAAGGGACACCGAATGGCCGTCCTTGTCGCGCAGGGTAAAGTCCGGCGCCGTGCTTCCGATTTCCAACATAATATCTAACTCCTTTTTATACCTGCGAGGGCTGTTTTTCCTGCAGGAAAACATATTGTGTTTCGTCCGACAGGGCGTCGCTGTAGGCGTATCCCATCCGGTCGAAGCCTTTGATATCCGCCGGGGTTTGGGCTTGGCATTCGGCCAGATAGCGCACCATCTGCCCCCGGGCCATTTTTACATGGACGCCCTTTTCCCGGAATTTCCCCTGCTCCATGCGGCCGAACCGGCAGGTGATGTAGCGTACATCCGGTTCCAGGTATTTTTCCACCGCCCGGCTGTATTCGGCCGAGGCCAGATTGACGAGAATCCCGTCCTCTGCTTCCTCCCGCAGGGCGCGGTAGAGGCTGTCCCCCCAGAAGTCGTATACATTCCGGCAAAAATCCGTCTGCAGCCGGGCCTGCATTTCCAGCCGGCAGGGGGCCACCCCGTCAAAGGGGCGCAGCAGCCCATAGAACCCGGACAGAATGCGCAGATGGGCCTTTACATAGGAAAGTTCTTCACAGGTGAAGACGCCGGGGGCCATATAGGTATACTGGATGCCGTCAAAGGCAAACAGGGCCGGCGTGGAAAGCGCAGCCCCGCTTTCTAACTGCCGGTATTCCGCAAAACTCCGCCGGGCGATGGCGTCGTTGCAGCAAAGCAGGGCGCGCAGCCGGGGCAAATCCAGCCCGGCGAGATAGGAAAGCAATTGCAGGGACCGCTCCCAAAAGAGGGGCTTTGCCTCCGGGGGCAGGGAGTCGGTATCCCATCGCATCTTTTTGGCGGGGGAGATAATCAGCTGCATAGAAAAAACCTTCTAATCCGAATCGTTCGGCCGGCGGGTCTTGATCCAAAAGATAAAGCAGAGGTACTGGGCCAGGGATATAAGGGGCAGGAGAATGCGGAGGGCCAGCACATCCACCGAAAGAAAGACGGCGGCCAGCAGCAAGGTGGTAAAGGCCAGGATGATGACCTTCGTGCGCAGCAGCATGGAGCGGTGCTCCATAAATGCCGACAGGTGCCGCTTATAGAGCCAGGTGCGCCGAAACCATTCGTCCAGCCGCCGGGAACTGCGGGAAAAGCAGAACCCGGAAATAAGCAGGAAGGGGACGGTGGGCAGCACGGGCAGGGCGGCCCCTACGGCGCCCAAGCCCAGGAAAAAGAAGGCGATTACAAGGTAGATAAGACGCATGCCGGCATATCCTTTCTGTAACGGCCCCATACCCTGAGGCGCGGGACGGCTTCTCCTTCAGTATAAAGGAAGCCAGCCGGTTTGCCAAGCCCTTTTGCCGGAAGAAAGGCGTCCGGCGGTTCGCAAGGCCAACAAGGCCCTGTATTTTTGTAGGCTTTCCCAAGGAAAAGGGGCGAGAATCAGGCAAATCGCCGGAAGCGGGGGATCCGGCCGTACCGGGTTCGGTCTGCGGATTACCGCTCCGCCGGTATCCCTTTGGTATCGGTTTTCCGCCGGCAAAGGTATCCCCCATGCGGGCCGCCTCCCAAAGACGGCTCCGCATGGGGGATTATTAGAATTTCCGCCGCTTGATGCGGATGTGTACGGTCTGCTCTTCCTCCCGTTTCTTGGCCTTAGCGTCCTTGAAGAAGGAGACGATAAGCAGGATGGCGATAACAAGGGCCACGGCGATGAGCGCCCCCACAATTACCATCTGTACGATGAAATTGCCGCCTGTCAGCAGGTTGCCGTCCTTCTTTTCGGGCAGCGTCCAGCTGGTAAAAATCTGGTCGGCCTCGGCGGCCTGGGTCTCGGTGATGTCGCCCCCGAAATTATAGTACACAAGGGCGTAATAGCTGCCGTCCCGGACGGTGACATACTGGATATAGCCGAAGTCCGCGCTGTTGCCGGTGACCTTGCAGATGGCCTTCAAAAAGGTCAAATCCCCTTTGGTGACCGTCCCCCAGGACTGGAGCCCCTCTCCGGCCTCCTCCAGCAAAAGGCTGTTTGCCGCCTGCTCCAGGGAGGCGTCGTCCAGCAGGGACAAATCCCCCAGGCCCTCGGAAAAATCCGAGGTATAGGACTTGACCTGTACTTGCCGGGTGTTGTCGTCGGTGACGGCCACCATGAGCATGTTTCGCTCTTCCATATACCGCTTGAAGCTGTCCCGGGAATGCCCCAGCCGTTCCAGCAAATCCTCTTCCTGCCGCAGGGTGTCGGTGGTCAGGACGGTGTATTCGTCCGAAAGCTCCAGAGTGATTTTTTTCCCCGGCAGGGAAACGGTCTGGGCCGCTGCGGCCAGGGGCGCAAGGCAGCAAAGGATGCAGGCCACCACCAGGGCCGCCGCCCTTTTCAGGTAAGGTTTTCTATGTACTTGCGGCATGACGGCCCTCCTTTACAGGCTTAATGTAGGCTTACCGAATGGCATTCTGGAGCTTGGCCGCCATCAGGGTATTTTTCATGAGCATGGCGATGGTCATGGGCCCTACGCCGCCGGGCACGGGGGTGATGGCCGAGCAAACCGGCTCCACCGACGCAAAATCCACGTCGCCGCAGAGTTTGCCGCCTTCCGGGCGGTTCATGCCCACGTCGATGACCACGGCGCCGGGCTTGACCATGTCGGCCTTCACAAAGCCTGCCTTCCCGATGGCCACAATCAGAATGTCGGCCTCCCGGCAGATGGCCGGCAGGTCTTTGGTGCGGCTGTGGCAGATGGTGACGGTGGCGTTGGCATGGAGCATGAGCATGGCCATGGGCTTGCCCACGATGTTGGAGCGGCCGATGACCACACAGCGCTTGCCCTCGATCTCCACGTCGGCGGCCTTTAACAATTCCATGATGCCGGCGGGGGTGCAGGGCAGGAAATGGTAGTCCCCGATCATGATGGCGCCCACGTTGGAGGGATGGAAGGCGTCCACATCCTTGAGGGGGGAGATGGCGTTGATGATCTTCTTTTCATCCAGATGCTTTGGCAGGGGCAGCTGGCAGAGGATGCCGCTGATGTCGCTGCGGTTGTTGAGGCTCTCCACCAGGGCCAGCAACTCCTGCTCGGTGGTGTCGGCCGGCAGGGCGTGCTCCTCGGAATAAATTCCCAAGGCCTCGCAGGCCTTCTTCTTGTTGTTGACGTATACCCGGGAGGCCGGGTCGTCCCCCACAATGATAACCGCCAGCCCCGGCACAATGTTCTTTTCCCGCAGGGCGGCCACCTCCTCGGCCACCTGCGCCTTTACGGCGGCGGATACCGCCTTGCCGTCAATAATCTTTGCCATGAAACATTCCACCCTTTCCTTTTTCTATCCATTTGGCCGCAGCCCGCTTTATGTACCCTGTACCGGCGCGTCCTGCGGGCTGCCCGGGGAAGGGGAATACCCCTTCCCCCAGAGGCGGCTCTTCCGCCCGGCCGTCCTATTCGGTTTTGTTCGTGTCAGCGTCCGAAATATCGTCGGCCTCGGTGCCGGCCGCTTCCAGGGTTTCGGCGGCCTGAACCAGGTCGGCCTCGGCCTGGGCCTCGGTCTTTTCCTCCCGGATGAGGTTTTCAGCCGCATCCACTGTGGCCTCATCCCCCTCGTCCTCCAGCAGGTCGCCGTCCATCTCGTCGTCGGCCGCCTCGGCCTCCATGTCGGCGATGGCCTCTTCAAAGACCGGCTGGTACTCGGTGGGAATCTGGGCCTTCTTTTTCTTATACAGGATGGCAAGCAGGGCCGCGCCGCCGGCCACAAAGGCGATGCCGGCGATAAGCTGAGACACGCGAACGCTACCCAGCATGAGGCTGTCGGTGCGAAGCCCCTCGATGATCATGCGGCCGAAGCCGTAGAAGGATGCATAGGCCAAAAAAATCTCCCCCTTAAATTTTCTATGCTTACTTAGGATATGCAGCAAAATGAATCCTATGAGGCACCAGAGCGATTCATAGAGAAAACAGGGGTGTACCAGCAGAATGGTGTCCGATCCGTGGAGGGGATCCATCTCGGCCATGATTTTGTCGCTTCCCATGCCCCACCAGGAACTGCCGGTGTATCCGCCGTAGGCCTCCTGGTTGAAGAAGTTGCCCCAGCGGCCGATGCACTGGCCGATGAGGAACCCCAGGGCAGCTAAATCCAGCATGGAGAAAAAGTCCACCTTGCGGATTTTGCACATGACGGCCCCGGCCAGGACGGCGGCGATAATGCCCCCGTAAATGGCCAGGCCGCCCTCGTGGATGCTGAAAAAGTCCTTAAAGGTGACCGTGTCCGAAAAGAGGATGTAAAAGGCCCGGGCGCCGATGATGCCCACCGGGGCGGCCACCAGCACCACGTCGATCATGCGATCGGGATCCACCCCTAAGGGGCGGGCCCGCTTTAAGCAGTAGACAAGGGCCAGCAGGAAGCCGATGGCGATGAGGATGCCGTACCAGTAAATGGGCCAGCCGTCGCCGATGGGGAGGGTGAAGGCCACCCGGTTGATATCGAACTCCAGCCCGAAGAGGGTTACATGATAAACCGTATTCTCCATGCGGAGACCTCCTAAACCATATGTATATGTGCCGGCCTCCGCCGGCTGGTAAAACAAAGGGGAACCTTAAACCTCTACCGGCAGGATGACCGACAGGGCGGACTTCTCCTCGTCGAAGATATCCAGCCGGCCCGTCAGGTCTTCCGGCTTTGCCATCCGGTAGATTTCCAGCTCGTCGAAGAGGCGGTTGCCCTGCATAGCAGCCTCCACCAGGCCCATGGCCACGCTCTCCACGCCGTTGAACCGCATGACGCTGCGGCCGTACAGCTTCCGCCGCACGGTTTCAAAGGCTGCCGGGTCGATGCCCTCCTCCTTCAGCCGGCGGAATTCGGCGGCGATGGCGGCGGCCACCTTGTCCGGGTCCCTGGATTCTCCCTGGAAAATGGGGGCGGCGTAGCCGTGGCCGGTGAAGTACTCGGCGCCGAAATTCTTGTTGATGAGCCCCTCGGCCAGCAGCCGGTTGTATAAGGGAGAGGCCTCCCCCACAGCCAGCTCCAGCAGCAGGTTGGTATACACCTTGTCGGCAAGGCTCTTTTCGGGGGTGGGGCAGGGTTCCTTAAAACCGTAGCAGAAAAGGGGCTGGGAGACCGACAGCCGCTGTTCGGCCTTCCGTTTGACCACCTCGTCCGGCTCGTCGAACCGGCCCCGCTCCACCTCCACCTTTTCCACCGGCTTCAGGGAGGCTTCTATCTGCCGGAGCACCTTATCGGCCTCCACATTGCCGGCCACGCAGATGAACATGTTGGCGGGGTTGTAGAAGGTGTTGTAGCAGGTGTAGAGCAGCTTGTCGTCGATTTGGGCGATGGAGTCCACCGTCCCGGCGATGTCGATGCGCACGGGATGGTTTTTGTACATGGCCGTCAGCAGGTTGAAGAGCACCCGCCAGTCGGGGTCGTCGTCATACATGCGGATTTCCTGGCCGATGATGCCCTGCTCCTTGTCCACCGTCTCCTTGGTGAAGTAGGGGGACTGGACAAAGTCCAGCAGGATGGCGAAGGAGTCGGCAAAGCGGCCGGAGCAGGAGAAGAGATAGCAGGTGCGGTCGAAGGAGGTGAAGGCGTTGGCGTAGGCCCCGGTTTCGGCATAGCGGGTGAAGGCGTCCCCCTCCTCGCTCTCAAAGAGCTTGTGCTCCAAAAAGTGGGCGATGCCTTCGGGCACGTCCACCCAGTCGCCCCCCTTCACCCGAAAGCGGGTGTCGATGGAGCCGTACTTGGTGCCGAAGAGGGCGTAGGCCGAGGCATAGGCCGGCTTCTCGCAGATATAGACCGTAAGCCCGGAGGGGTGGACGGCCTTTATATAGCTTTCGCCTAATTTCTGGTCGGTGAAAATTTCCTTATGCATCATGGGCGGCCTCCTCCTTGGGCAAGAGTGTATAAACCGTATCCAGCCGGATTTTCCGGGCGGCCTCTATCACCTGTTCCCGGGTGACGGCCTGGATGGCCGCCGCCGTCTGGGCCGGGCTTAAGGGCCGGGGGTCGAAGACCTGGGAGGCGTACCAGACCTCGGTTTCGGCCGGGGTGTCGGGAATGGAGCGGGCCATATCGCCCTTGGCCAGCTTGGAGGCGGCCAGCTCCTCGTCGGTGAATTCCCCCGCCCGCATGATATCCAGCTGCCGGAGGATTTCGTCCTCGGCCTTTTTGGCGTTCTGGGATTCCACCCCCGATTCCACCGTCAGGATGCCCTTGTTGTAGTTCACCCGGGCGGCGCAGTAGTAGCAGAGGCTCAGCTTTTCCCGGACGTTGGCAAACAGCCGGGAGTAGGGGCCGCCGCCGAATACATCGGTAAAAATCATCAGGGGCACAAGGCCGGAGAGAGGGCCGGCCTCCCCGGTGCGGAAGCCCATGACCAGCTTGCCCTGGGCCACATCCAGCCGGTCGGTGACCTGCCGGACGGTTTCGGGGGCATTGCCCACGACGTTTTCGGCCAGATGGGCCTCCCGCCGGGGCCGGGCCGAGAAGGCGTCCGCAAAGGCGGCGAAGATGGCGTCGGGTTCGCTGGCGCTGACCACGCTGACCCGCACATAGGCCGTGTCAAGTACCTCTTCCCAGGCGGCGTAGGCGTCGGCGGCCGTAAGGGCCTCGGCGTCCTCCTTGGTGCCCAGCCGGGGCAGGCCGAAGGGCTCGCCGGCGCACATTTCGGATAGGCAGCGGTTTTTGGCGTAAATCCGCTTTTCGTTGATTTCCCCCTCGATGCGCTCAATGAACAGCCGCTTTTCCCGCTGGAATACAGCGGCGTCGAAAGCGCCCTTTTCCGCAGCCGGTGTGAAAATCAGCTGCCGGAGCAGTTCGGCGCAGGCGGCGGATACCGATTCCCCGTCCAGGGCGTAGCCATCGTCCAGAGCGCTTAGGGTGATGCGCAGAACCTGGCTGTCGGCCGCCTTGTCGGCCACCCCCGAGAGGGCCGCGCCGTAGAGGCTGTCCAGCTTGCTCTGCAGGCTGCCGAAATCGGGGTAGGCCTTGCAGCCGCTGGCCAGCAGGTAGGGAAGCAGGGCGTTGCGGGAAAGGGTTTCCTTGCGCAGGGGCAGGTAAAAATATACGCTTACCCGGCTGGTCTTGAAGCGGGCGTTGCGGATATACACGCCGTCCACGCCGGGGGCCAGTCGCTTTACATCTGGCATGAAGGGACCTCCTTTATCGCCGGGACACCGGCGGGATTTTGCCGAGCGGGCCTGTCCGGCCCACAATGATAGAAAATTATACCACATATACAGCCGGGAAACCAGTACGCAATGGTGAATTTTTCTAAAACTTCCGGGAAATGGGCAGGGATATCCTGCCCGGCGGCAGAAGAAAGGGCGGCTAGGCCGGGGGCAGGCGGAGGCAGGCCGTGTGGTCCCGGCCGTCCAGGGGGACAAATCCGGCCGGCTCCCCGTCTACCGTAAGCCCCGGCGCATCTTTTGTCCGCTCCACCCGGATGCGGATTTCCCCGCCCTTCCGGCGGATGCGGGCCGTATAGCCCGGCATAGAAGCCGGCAGATGGGGGGAGAGGGTCAGCCGGTCCCCCTCCAGCCGGAGACCTAAAAAGGACTCCACCGCCGTGCGGTAATACCATCCCGCCGAGCCGGTGTAGAGGGTCCAGCCCGCCCGGCCCTTGGCGTCGGGGGCGGCGTAGACGTCGGCGGCCATGGCGTAGGGCTCGGCCTTGTAGACGGCGGCGTCGGCCGGCTGTTCGCAGCGGGTGACGGGGGAAATCATCTGCAAAAGGGCATAGGCTTCCTCGCTCCGCCCCTCTTCAAATAGGGCCCGGATGAGCCAGACCGCCCCATGGGTGTACTGGCCGCCGTTCTCCCGCACCCCCGCCGGATAGCCCCGGATATAGCCCGGGTCCTCCTTTTCAAAGGGCGGGGCAAAGAGCTTGATAATGCCCGCCCCCTTGTCCACCAGCAGCCCCAGGGCCGCGTCCAGGGCCTGCTGCCGGCGGCCGCCGTCGGGCATGTGTGCCAGCACCGAAAAGGCCTGGGGCAGCAGGTCGATGCGCATTTCGGCGCACCCCGGCCCGCCCAAAGGCCGGCCGTCGTCCATAAAGGCCCTGAGATACCATTCCCCCGCCCAGGCCTGCTTGTCCACGGCCCCCAGCAGGCCGCTTACCAGCTTTTCCAGGGCGTCGGCCGTCTCTACGTCTTCCCGCCGCCGGCAGAGGACGGCCATCTCCCGGCCGGCCAGGGCGGCGAACTGGGCCAGCCAGACGCTTTCCCCCTTGCCCCCTTCCCCCACCTTGGACAGCCCGTCGTTCCAGTCGCCGGTGCCCATGAGGGGCAGGCCGTGGGCGCCGGTGCGCAGGGTGGAGAAGGCCCGCAGGCAGTGGTCATACAGGCTGCCCGACGGCCCGGCCCCGGGGGTAAAATACCGCTCCCGCTCCTTGTCCGACAGGGGCTCGGCCGACAGATAGGGAACCTGTTCATCCAGTATGCCCTCGTCGCCGGTGACGCGGACGTAGTGGCAGACGGCATAGGGCAGCCAGAGCATGTCGTCCGACATGCGGGTGCGCACGCCGGCGTCCCGGGAGCCGGGCGGGTCGGCGGGCAGGGGATGCCACCAGTGGAGCACGTCCCCCTCCTCAAACTGGTGGGCGGCGGCCCGGAGGATGTGCTGCCGGGCGGCCGCCGGGTTCCAGTAGAGCTGGGCGCAGACGTCCTGCAGCTGGTCCCGGAAGCCGTAGGCGCCCCCGCACTGGTAGAAGCCGGTGCGGCCGTTTATACGGCACTGCTCGATTTGTACCGGCAGCCAGGTGTTGATAAGGGCGTCCAGACCCCCATCCCCCGTCTCCACCAGCAGGGCGCAGTCCGCCGGCCGGGCGGCCGCGTCCGGTTCCAAGGCCGCTTCCGCCGCCTGCCGGGCGGCCGCCTCATTCTCCCCGAAGCTGAGGATAAACCGGATTTTCTCCTTCCGGCGGGCGGGCAGCTCCCGGCGGATGACCACCGCGGCGCAGGGGTCGGGCAGGGGGCAGAGGGTGTGCTCCCCCCACCGGCCGGACAAGAAGGCCCCCCGGTCGCAGACGCAGCCGTCGGCCCCTTTGCCGTCGGCCGCCGCGGCGGTCAGGTACATGCTGCCCGGCACGGCCTGCTGGAAGGGGTTGTGGAGGAAAAGGCCCCCCTTATCCCAGCGGGCCTGTATGCACCGGGCCCCGGCCCGGCTGACCCCCAGCACCGGCTCGGTATAGTAGGCCAGTTCCACCGGCAAGTCCTGCAATCCCATTTCTTCCCTCCTGTCTATCTCCAGGGTGATGCGCTTGGCCATGCCCTTTACCTCTACCCGCACGGCCGTGCGAAAGCCCTCTAGCTGCCCTTCATACAGGGCGTCGCCGGGGCTGTAGGAAACGCGGCTGCCCCGGATGAGGTCGAAGATTTTTCCCTTTATCTTTATCAGCAGCATCTCCCCCCGGTTGTCGGTGCGGGTGTCGTTATACCAGGGGGTCAGCTTATTTTCCCGGCAGTTTTCGGCAAAGGTAAAGCCCAGAGCCGTATCGGAAACCAGGGTGCCGAATCTTTCCCCCGCCAGCACATGGCACCAGGGCAGGGCCGGCGTCCGCTCCAGGATAAAGCGGTCGCCGGCGAAGACGCCGCCGGTCACCTTCTTGACGGGGCCGGCCGACGGCCGGGGGACAGGGGCCTCCGCCGGCTGGACGGGATGGAAGAAGACGGGGGAGAAGGGGGGAGCGGGCAGCTGCACCTGGGTGGGGGTATCCGGCACGATATACCGGGCGGCGGCCAGCAGGGCGGTACAGGCCTCGGCGTGGCGCTCCCGGTCGATGCAGTGCAGGCCGCCCTTACGGCCCAAAAGGGATTCCTCCCCCACGGCCCGGATGAGGCTTTGCAAAGCGTCCTCCACCGGCTTGTCGTAGGCGCCCCCCTGCCGGTATAAGAAGCAGAGGTCAAAGGCGATGCCGTACCGCCGCAGCTTGCTGTGAAAACGGAGATAGGGCTCGGCCCGGCCGGCGTCGGCGGCGTTTTTGACCTCCATGGCCAGGATGGGCAGGTCCCCCGATACCCCCATGCTCCACAAGGCGCCAAGGCCCAGCCGGTTTTCCCGGGCGGCCGTCAGGCGGGCCTTGGAGTCCCGGCCGGGGAAGAGCAGTTCGGGCAGGACGGCCTGGCAGAGCCGGGCCTCCAGGCTGCCGTCGAAGAGGGGGGCGGCCGCCGGGCGCAGGCGGTTTCGGCAGGAAAGCAGCCGGTCTAAGGCCTCTTCCTTTGTCCGGCCCAGGGTCAGCAGCAAAGTCACCATCCGCTGCCCCTTGGAGGGCAGTTCCAAATCCACCCCCAGGGCCGCGCAGGGGTCGGGAACCCCCGCCCGCCCCTTCAGGGGGACGCCCGGCCGCAGCAGGGAGAGGACGCCGTCCGGCCGACGGAGGACGGCCTCCCGGTCAAAGTCATAGGAAAAGGGGACGTCCTCGGCAAAGCCCATGCAGAGGCAGACCGTGTCGTTCTCCCCCTCCCGGGGCCGGCGGGTAAAGAGCAGGGCCCGGTGGCTTTCCTCGTACTCCCCCCGCAAAAAGAGGCGGGAAAAGGCGGGATGGGCCTCGGCGTCCTCCGGGCGGGCCAGGCAGGGCTCGGCGTAGAGCAGCAGCCGCACCTTCTGCCGCCTGCCGTCCTTGCTGCGCAGGGCAAAGCGGCGGATTTCGCAGGGGACGGTCTCGTGAACCTGTACCCGCATGCCGGCCTCCAGGGCGTCGGTTTCGGCGTAGTAGGCGGCGTAGCGGCCGGCAAAGACCGTCCGCCGCCGGATGCCGTCGTAGGCCGGGGCCGCGGTGATGGAAAAGGGGGTGTCGGCCCTTCGGCCCCCTTCCCCCTTGCCCCGGCGACGGGGGGCCGGCTCCACCACGGCGAAGAGCCCCTGGGGCCGGCGGAGCAAATCCTCGCTGCGGCGCAGCACGTCCACCCCCTGGCAGGTGGAGAGGGATACGCCGCAGTCGGCGGCCGCCACCGTCCACTCCCCGCCCGACAGCAGATGCACCCGGGGATGGCGGGGGGAAAGGGTATCGTATTCCTCCTCCTCGGCCGTGGCGCGGCCGGGCTTTTCGGGTATCTGGCGTGCGATGCGGTCGTCGAAGACGGGGGCGGCGGGGGGCAGCTTTTCCTCCAGCAGCTCCCGGGCGGCCGACAGGTCGCCGGCCGCCATAAACCGCTTTTGCATCTTATTGTCCTCTAAGAGGTTGAAGACCGACAGCAGGCTCATGCCCACATGGTGGGCCATATAGCTGCGCACCACCGAAAAGCCGGCCGCCCCGGCCCGGCTCCCTGTAAAGTCCACCGCCTCATAGAAGCCGTACCGGCCGGTAAGGCCCATAGCCTCCAGCTTTTCCAGATTGCGGATGGCCGTCTGGGGCAGCAGGGGCAGGGCCAGGAAGGAGGCGTAGGGGGCTACTACATACTCCTGGTTCAGCCGGCGGCGGAGGCCCAGCCGCTGGACGCCGTGGGCCTTGTACTGGTAGTTGAGCTGGGGGTCGAAGGCGTAAAAGCCGCTTTCGCTGCAGCCCCAGGGCTGGCCCACCTCCCGGGCCCGCTTGCGCTGGCAGTGCATACAAAAGCGCAGGGCCTCGTAGGAAAGGGAGCCGGCCGGGATGGGCAGCAGCAGATGGGGCATGAAGTATTCAAACATAGTGCCGCTCCAGGATACCGGGCCGGCGTAGCCGTCCTCTTTGGCCAGGGTGCGGCCCAAAGCGCCCCAGTGCCGCCGGTCCACCTGCCGGGTGGCGATGGCAAAGTAGCTGGTGGCCCGGGATTCGCTCATGAGCAGGTCGTAATAGGAGTCGGAGGGCTCGCCCCTTTCCAAATCGAAGCCGATGCGGAAGAGTTTGCGCCGTTTGTCGTATAAAGGGGCCAGCCGGGCGCCGGATACCAGCCGGCCGATGCGCTCCCGCAGCTCCCGGACGGCCGGGTCCTCCCCCTCGTAGTCCGAAAGCCCCTGCCAGAGGGCCGAAAGGCAGCAAAGAAAATTGCCCGAATCCACCGTGGAGACGTACCGGGGGGAGAGGGGTTCCAGTGTGCGGGTGTCGTACCAGTTGAGGAGGTTGCCCTCCCACTTTTCCATCTTCTCGGCGCTGGCGATGCCGCCCGACAGGCGCCGCAGCATCTCGGCCGTGTCGATAAAGCCCATATCCCGGGCTGCCAGGGTGGAGAGAAAGCAGAGCCCCATATTGGTGGGGGAGGTGCGGTGGGCCAGGGCGTAGACCGGGGCCTCCTGGATGTTGTCGGGGGGCAGCCAGTTGTCGGCGGGGGTGCAGAGTTCGGCATAAAACCGCCACATGGCCGCCGCCTGCCCGGTGAGCTTTTCCCGCTGGCCGTCGTCCAGCCGGGCGGGCTTTTTCCCGCCCGGCCGGCCGGTGAGCCAGACGGCCGCCGGGGCCAGGATAAAGAAGCAGGCCGCCAGGCGGCTGAGGCTGTCGGCCGAAAAAAGCAGCAGGACGCCGGCAGCCAAAGAGGGCCAGAACCGGCCAAGGACGGCCGCAGCCCCCCGGCTCCGGTCGCTGTCGGCGGCCGTCACCCACTCCAGCAGGTTCCGGCGGCTGACGTACTGCCGCCAGAGGCCCAGAAAGGCGGCGTGGAGGCTGACGGCGGCCGTCTGGAACAAAAGCAGGCAGCCGAAGACCGCCTGGCTTAAGGCGGTGAGGGCGGCCGGCATGGCCTTGGCGTAGTACCGGCGGGAGAGGGTGGGCACGCCCACGGCCAAGACCTGATAGACGGCTGAAAACAGCCCGGGGGCGGCCTGGGAGAGAAGGGCCGCAGCGGCCAGCCAGCCGGCGGCGGCCGGCGCGGCAAAGCCCAGCAGCAGGCAGAGAAGGGCCGCCACGGGTGTAAGGGAGCGGCGGAGGTTGTCAAAGAGCATGTACCGGCAGATGCCGGGCAGGGGATTGGGGATGGAGGGCTCCCGCCGTCCGGCCGGTCTTGGCAGGGCCGCGTCGAAGTCGATGGCCGCCTCTTTTCCCAGCTCGGCGTCGGCCCGGGCGGGGGTCATACCGCCGGCCAGGCGGGGGGCGGTATCCTCCTCCGGCCGGGCGGCCTTCTTGCCGGCGGGGATGCGGCGGCGTATCCAGGGCAGGTTCTGCCAGTCCCCCCGGATCCAGCGGTGCAGCCGGCTGAGGTAGCCCATGGCCCCGCCGGGGCAGCCGTCGTTTACCTCCACGTCGGACAGGTAGCCGCAGCGCAGCACCCCGCCCTCCAGAATGTCGTGGCTGAGCACCCGTTCCTCGGGCAGAAAGGCGTCCATACAGGCGTGGAAGGCCTCGATGTGGATAAGACCCTTGCCGGCAAAGATGCTCCGGCCGAAGTAGTCTTCATAAAAATCCCCCGCCAGGGTGTCGTAGGCCGTGACCCCGCCCGCCCCGGCCATAACCCGGGAGAAGGGGGTGGCCGCCGCGCTTTCCAGGGTCACCCCCACCCGGGGGGCCAGGATGCCGTACCCGTCGGTGACAATCCCCCGGCGCTTGTCCACCACCGGGCGGTTTAAGGGATGCAGGGCGGCCGCCGCCATCCGCCGGGCCGTATCCAGGGGCGGCTCGGTGTCGGCGTCCAGGGCCAGGATATATTTGGCCCGGCGCAGGAAGGATATATCCCCCTCCAGGGCCAGAAAGCCCCCCGCCTCCCCCCGGCAGAGCCGGACAAGCTGGGTGATGGCCCCCCGCTTGCGCTCCCAGCCGGCGTAGGCCCGCTGGGTTTTTACAGCGCTGCGGCCCCGGACGGCCAGGATAAACCGGTCGCCCTCCGTGCGGTTGAGCCGCCGCACCGCCCGCCGCAGGGCTTCCACCGCCTCCTTGTCTCCGGGACAGTTGGGCTTTTGGGCCTGCTTTAAGTCGGCCAGCAGGCAGATTTTGCAGTTTTCTTCCCCCGCCGGCGCGTTGGTGCGGGCCAGCTGCAGCAGGCGCTGGGCCAGGGCCCCGGCCTTGTGGGCGGCCGGCACCAGCTGGGACACCACCACCAGCGTTGCCCCCTCCTCCGGAATCCCCTCGTCCAAATCCATGCGGGGCAGGAAGTCCGGCCGGGCCAGCCGGCCGGACAGCCAGTCGAAAAAGGGGCGGAAGATGTCAACGGCCGGCAGCAGCACGGCCGGGAAGACCCACCATATCCCGAGAAGCAGGGCCAGCAGGCCGCTGGCCGCAGCCGGCAGCAGGTAGCGGCACCAGATGAGGAAAATCCCCCGGCGGCGCAGGGCGTCCCGGTGGGGCCGGTCGGCCTCCATGAGCCACCAGCCCACGTGACCCATGCGCCCGTCGGGGCCGCCGGACTGGCCGTAGTCGGCCGCCTTGCGGCGCAGAGAGGCCGCAAAGCGCACCTCGTCGGTCCGACGCCTGCGGGCCAGACGGGCGCAGAGGGTGCGGTACCGGCTCCGGGAGGCCTCGTCCATTTTGGGATAGACCCCGGCCGGGTCGGTGCGGAAGACGGCCTCCACCCCGCAGAACCCCTCGGTCAAGGCTGCAAAGTCCACCGATGCCAGGGCCCGCAGCCCGTTTACCGCCGCCCCCATACGGAAGGCCGCCTCCTTGCCGGCCGTATCCATCTGCCGGACGGCCTCGGCCGCCATATGCAGGTAGGCCGCCCGCATAAAGTCGGGCAGGGCGTCGGCCTCGGCTACGTACAGACTGCTTTCCCGCCGTTCCTTAAAGGTCTCCAGTATCCGGGTCAGGGCCTCCTCCGGCCCCACCGCCGAGCGGGCGGCCGCCTCGCAGAGCCGGTAGGCCCGCAGCCGCACATCCGACGGCGCCAGGGCCGGAAAGGCCACGGCGGGAACGGCCGGCTCCTCCTCAGCCCGGTGGCGCAGATCCAGCGCCCCGGCCGCAGGCTTCCGCCCTTTGCCCTCGGCTCCGATAGGGGAGACGAGGATGTCGGCCGCCGGGAAGGCCGGCGCCCGGCCCAGGGCCTTTCCGGCTGCCTGGGCCTCCCGGTCCAGCAGATAGAAATTGTCCCGCAGCCATTCCCGGGCCCCGCCGGCCCCGTCGGCGGCCCGGCCGTAGGCCTCCCGCAGCAGCCGGCGGTCTTTCCAAATTTGCCGCCTGAGGGGGCCGGCCGTGCGTAATTCACAGGTGAGTTGCTTCATGTATGCCCCTGCCTTTCCCGTCCGTACCGTTCATAGCGGCCGGCGGTTATCTGTATTGTCGTTGGGGAAACGCCGGCCGCCCCAAAAGAGCGCAAAAAAACACGGCGGAATCCCGGGATAGTTTTCCCAGAATCCACCGTGTCATTCTTGGTTTAACGGGTCGGCCGGCCGGGGCAGAATAAATACAGCTTTCTCCCGCCGCGCAGCCGTTTTGACGGGCCGTGTTTTCTACGCCTCTTCCCGATAGATTTCCTCTAAGGACATGCCCAGGATTTCGGCCAGAACCTTGACTTCATAATCGGCTACAAAGCGCTGGCCGCTTTCAATGTGCATGATGACGAACCGATCCGCCTCGCAGCCCCGCCTGGCCATCTCCATAGCCAGCTGTTCCTGGGTCAGGGGCGGGGAAAGCCGTTTGCGGGCGGCCCGCACGTTTTGGCCGATGAGGTTCCTGCGGCCCTTGTAATTGTAGTATTTCATTATTGTCCCTCCTGTTCTTTAGATATCCTGTATCTAAAATTTTAGATAGATTTTATCTAAAAAGCAATAGGAAAATCAAAATTCGCATATTCTTAGAACGGGAGGTGCGAAATGACGAATCGAATCAAGGATCTGCGGACCGACGCCGATCTTTCCCAGGAGGCGGTTGCAAAGGCAATAGGCATCACCCAGCGGAAGTACAGCTATATAGAAACCGGAACCCAGCAGCTCACCGGCGAACTGATTGTCAAACTGGCGCACTATTACCATGTCAGTGCAGATTACCTGCTGAAAATGACCGATGATCCCACGCCGCGGGACGGGAAGCACCGCTGACCGGCCGGCATCGGAAAAGGAGTCCGGGCAAAAAAGTTTTAGTTGTTTTTTGCAGGTTTGGCAAATATCCGGATTTGAAACAAATCTGAGAAATATAGAATTTTAAAAGCCTTGCGGGCAGGAGGTGCGGGATGAGAAACAGGATGGAGAAACTGCGGGTGGACGCCGATCTTCCCCGGAAGGCGGTGGCCAAGGCCATTGGCATTACCCAAAGAAAATACAGTTATGTGGAGACAAGGAGCCACCAGCTTACAGCCGAATTGATCATCCGTTTGGCTAAGTTTTATCATGTGAGCGCCGACTATCTGCTGGGGCTTACGGATGCCCCCCGTCCCCGCTGGATCCTGCGCCGGTAAAATATGCCCTTGGCCTGTGCCAGGTACCCGGATAAACCAAAACGGCCGCCCAACCGGGCGGCCGTTTTGGTTTATATCCTTATCTACTTTTGTTATACCCGTGTTTGTTCGGGGGCGAGGCTTTTGCGCGCCGTCTGCCAGACGTCCCGCCAGTCCACGGTGTAGACCAGCAGATAGATGCCGCCGCCCAGTATCAGGCCAAGAGCCACATCCACGATGGAATGCTGCTTAATGAACATGGTGGAGAGGATGATAAGGATGTTCAGCAGGTGGGAACCGGCCCGCAGGAAGGGCCGGTGACGGAAAAGATCCGATTTCTGCACGGCGAAGTTGACCGCCATGGAGTTGAGCACATGGATGGAGGGGGCGCAGTTGGTGGGGGTGTCGCTGGAGTAGATGCCATAGACAATCCGGCTGAAAAAGTCGGTTTCGTTGGCGGTCAGGGGGACCCGCAGGGGCTGGCCGTGGGGAATAAAGTAATAGACAATGTTGCTGATGGTCATGCCGATGTAAAGGGATATGCAGAGTTTGATGAAAATATCCCGGTCTTTCAGCCCGGTGACCGCAAGGCCGGCCGCCACGTAAAAGAACCAAAGCACGTAGGGGATGACAAACAGGCTGATAAAGGGAATATAGTCGTCCAAGGGGCTTTTAATCCAGAGGGTGACATGTGTATTGCGCCGCTCAAGCAGCTGGAACCAAAGAAACCAAATGGGATAGTACAGCAGGAGAAACAGATGCTTGTGTTCGGCAAGCCAGTCCCCAACCGAGCCGGTGCGGCGTTTGAGCTGCATAGCTTTCCCTCCCCAAGTGAGAATCAGTGTGTTATGTGTACTATTATACGCATTCGCCGAATGGGATGTTTAAGTTTTTCTTAACGGCATACGGATTTCTTCTTAAATTCCCCCTGATTTTTTCCGGCAAAGGCAGAATGACAGGGCGCTTATGCGCCGCAAAAGGGGATACCTCATCTTATCATGCCGGGCTGCCGGTTGCAAGGGGGAGGCAGGCAGAAAGATATGGCAGAGGGGGCGGAATGTGCAAAAAAACGACGCCGGAAAAATCTATGCGAAAAAAATCTTGCAAAAGTCGGAAAGATATGTTAGAATACATTTTGCATTTGGGCCTGTAGCTCAGCTGGGAGAGCGTTCGGTTCGCATCCGAGAGGTCAAGGGTTCGAATCCCTCCAGGTCCACCACAATGAATGACCCTGCCTGGTCTGAACAAAGAGATGTCATTGTTCAGGCCAGGCAGGGTCTTTTTATGCCCGAAACCATTGCGCCGAGGAGCGCGCCGACATCCTTGGTTTTATCCTCTCTGCCCTTAACTCTATATCCTGTCCTCCACTTGCAAATGGCCAGATAAATCAATATAATAAACTATACGGAATGGCGAATAGAAAAATCGGGAAAATCATTGCGGAAAGTGTTCGTATATTCGAACAGAAAACAAAAAATGAATGGGAAGTGTGCGGCATTGCGAACGGTTTTGCCGTACGCCCCAAGAGGGGACATGGAGGTTTCCTATGGAATACATCACCGTGCAGGAAGCTGCAAAAAAATGGAAGATTTCAGACCGGCTGGTGCAGAAATATTGC
>CAJFVX010000039.1 GCA_904420585.1 Candidatus Howiella intestinavium
CCAGGGCCTTTTTCAGCACAAAGCGGGTCTGGGGCATACAGCCCTCAAAGGCGTCCACCAGCAGCAGCACGCCGTCCACCATGGTCAGAATCCGCTCCACCTCGCCGCCGAAATCGGCGTGGCCGGGGGTGTCCACAATATTGATTTTGATATCGTGATACCAAACACTGGTATTCTTGGACAGGATGGTGATTCCCCGCTCCCGTTCCAGATCGTTGGAGTCCATCACCCGCTCGGCCACCTGCTCGTTGGCCCGGAAGGTACCGCTCTGCTTGAGCATCTGGTCCACCAGCGTGGTCTTGCCGTGGTCTACGTGGGCGATAATCGCAATATTCCGTAAATTTTCCGTACAACCCATTTACAACATCCCATCCTGCCGCGCCCCGGCGGCATAATATTCCCCTTTTGCCTTCCCGCGCTATTGGCGAAATAGACAAGAAAAGCACATAAAATTTGGGGTAGTCCCTAAAATTTCTAACTGTATTATTATAGCAATCCGACGGCAAAAGAACAACGAGCAATTCCGCCAATCCCGGCCAAATGAAGGATTTCAAAATTGTGCAGATGGTTCTTTTTCGGCCAAATATTGCCTGTATCCACCCGGAAACTATTTCTAATTCCTATTTTTATGGGCCTACTTGACCTTTTTGGCGGTGTGTGGTATGCTTAACATAATTTGGTTACAACTTTGTAAACTTTATACTAGGAGAGGAAATATGAATAAGCGAAAAAGGGAAAGAAAATTACAAAAACTGCTGGCATTGGGGATGGCTGCGGCAACCTTTGCCGCCATGGCTGCGCTTCCTCTGCCGGCCGCGGCAGAGGAGGGTGAAACGCCCGGCCGCTATTACATAGATGCGGAAACCGGATTTTTGCTGGACATCAACAAGGGAACCGCCCTGGAGGATTTCCGGGCGGACTTTCCCAACGCGGAAGTACGGGTTTTCACCGGCAAGGAGGAGCTGCTTGCGGGATACATCGCCACCGGGCAGAGGATACAAATCATCCGGGATGAACAGGCCGAGGAATATACGGCGGTGGTTCCAGGGGATGTCAGCGGCAATGGGACTGTAGATATAACCGACGTCATGGCGACCTGCAAAATCCTGGCCCGGAACGCCACCGGGATGGAAGTGGCACGGGATGCCGCCTTTGCCGCCGCAGGCGTGACGGAATATCAGAAAAACGGCGGGGTAGCCCAGACGGTCACCATATCCGATGTCATGGCCATCTGCAAGGCCATCGCCTCCGACAGCTATATCCGCTATTTTCCCCGCATCCGGCTGACCTCCCTTTCCTTGGACAGCCCCGGCCTGACATTGACAACAGACAATTCCCAGACTCTCACGCCCTCCCTTTCCGACCCGGCGGCTTTCCCCTATCTCACCTGGAGTTCGGTCAACCCGGAAGTCGCAACGGTGGACGGCAGGGGCTGCATTACGGCGGTATCTCCCGGCCGGACGGTGGTTGTAGCGGCCTTTAATAATCTGACCACCTCTTGCACGGTGGACGTGGTAGCCCCGGCCGTCAATCTGGAGGCCGGCAGCTTTGCCATCGGCACGGCGGATTCTTCCTTTTGGCAGGCAGACGAAGCGGGCGTCCTTACCCTCTCCCCGTCCACTGCGGGCGAGGCCCAGAAATTCCAGCTGGAACAGGGAGAAGCGGGTTACATCATCCGCATGGTCGATTCCCCCGCCCTGACCCTGGCCTATTCCGACAACAATCTGCTGGCCTTCCGGGATACCACGGAGGAAACGCCGGCCCAGTGGGTGTTCACCCAGGCCGAGGATGGCGTTTTCCGCCTGCACCCGGCCGACCGTCTGCCCTACGCCGTCACCCGGCTGGAGGCGGGCGGCCTGGGCCTGGCCCTCACCGACAGCGGGGACGCAAACCAGCTCTGGAATCTTTCCACAGCCGAGCACAGGGCCTGGATTTACAATTTGCAAACCTCTCCCAACGTCCGGGTGCGCACCGGCCCTTCCACCGATTACGAGACCATCGGCGCCTTTCTGATGGGACAGGAAATCACAGTCACAGGCCAAGCGGTGAATGGCTGGTATCCGGTGCGGGGGAATAACCTGGGCACGGGCGCCGTCATCACCGGTTATACCAGCGGCGATTATATCACCTTTACCGAACCCGACAACAACCCCGAACCCATGCCGGAGGAAATCGAGAAAAAACTGGCCGAGCTGCGGGTGAAATTCCCCGACGGGAAGTACTGGAACCACATCGGCGGCGAAAACAACCCCGACGGTTGGACCGACACCCCCTGTCCCTCCGGCCAGAACGACGGGGACCACACCCACGCCACCTACCTGCCCGGCGAATGTGACTGCAACAACTTTAACAACGCCATTCAGTGCATGGGGTTCGCCTTTAAAATCGGCAATGAGCTGTTCGGTTCCAATGTCCGGTACTGGCAGAAGTTCTATGATTTTGACCAGGTAAAAATCGGCGACTACATCCGCTACGGCGGTCATTCGGTCATCGTCATCGGCAAGGACGATACGGGGGTAAACGTGGTGGAATGCAACTTTGACCACCAGTGCGGCATCCGCTGGGATCGCTTTATCCCCCGGAATACCCTGGAAAGCCAAAATGCCGAATACCGCACCCATACGTCATAATTCCTGCACAAAAACTGCCATCCCGACCGGGATGGCAGTTTTTTATATACCGGAAGGTTCTCTCATCCCAACCGGATTTGGCCCGTGCGGAAGGAGGAAAAAGCCCGTTCCCGGATTCTATCCGCCGGCCCCAAATCGCCGTGCAGCAGCGGGCCATCCGGCCGGTGCCGGGTCCGCCGCTGCCGGACGGCCGCCGGGCCGTCGGACGCATAGCAGTACAGGCAGCCGTTTGCGCAGGTGCTGTAGGCCCCTATGTCCACACTGGAAAGACAGCCGCAGCCCGGCCGCTGGTTTTTATCCTTGGGTATCTCCAGAGCGCAGCCGCAGGCCGCCTCCAGCATATCCCGGCCGATGCAGGCCCCTTTTGTAATACCGAACCGGGACAGATCCACCGTCTCACAGCATGTGGATACCGGCAGGCCGTACCGTTCGGCCGCCCAACCTATCCCCTCCCCCAGCGCCTCCATTTCGGTCTGGGTCAGTTCCCGGAATCCGGCGGCCTGCAGCCTGCGGTAGACATCCAGAAAACTGATGGTGACGCCCCGGGTATGGCCGGCCAGCCTTTCACAGAGGGCCGAAAAGCACTGGATATGCCGCTGTACATTCCATTCCCCCCACAGCAGGATGGGGTCATAGCGCCACTGGATGCGGGCAGGGCCTGCATGCCGGCTGAGTTCCAGAAAGGTCTGGAGGATTTCCTCTTTTGACCGAAGGCCGGCCTCCAGTTCCCGGCCGTAGCCCGTAAGGGTGAACTGGAAGCAATAAGAATACCCCATCCCCTCGATTTCCCGAAGCCTTGGCAGAAGGGGCGCCGGATCCTTGGTCCAAAAGACAATGCAGTCCACCGTCTGGGGATGCAGGGGAATCCGGTATACCTCATGGGGCCGCCAGGGATTGCGGGTCAATACGTATCCGGCCCGCAGCCGGTTTATAAACCAGTCGGCATAACAGCAGGGGATGTCGGTGCGTCTGGATGCGGACAGAATCATATTCCCCCTCCTTGCAAGAACATATGTTTATTATAACTGGAGCAGGGATAGATTGCAAGCCGCCGCATCCCTCGCACACAAAAACCGTCCCGCATTTTTTCTGCGGGACGGTTTTTTCTGGGATGATTTATTCGGCCACTACGCTGATCCGCTGCCGGATGTGATTGCCCTTCGTCGCCTCGTCCACCATGGCGATGGCATAATCCGCATAGCTGATTACGCTTTCTCCCTTGGAATTGAGGGGCAGCTCCTCGCCGCCCAGGATATAGCTGCCGGTTCTGGCGCCGTCGGCCTGGAAATCACCGGCGGGGCTCAGGTATGTCCACCTGACGTCCTGCCGCCGGCGCAGCTCGGTAAGGGCCTTGGCCATGGCGGCCGCCAGAGGCTTAAAAGCATCCGGGAAATCGGGGCCGTCCGCCACGCAGGCGGTGTGCCCCGGGTTCACATACAGGCTGCCGGCGCCGCCGACGACCAGCAGGCGGGTTTCCGTACCCGACAGAATGTTGCACAGATGCTGCAGCGACGTGCTGTGCTGGGGAAGCGTGTCCGCCCCCCAGGCCCCGAAGGCATCGATAACCACATCGAACCCCTTCAGGTCGGCGGCCATCAGGTCAAACAAATCCTTGGTCAGAACGTTTTGCGCCTCCGTCCGGTTCTTCTCCCGGACAACGGCGGTGATATCCAGCCCCCTGGCTGCAGCCTCTTTCACAATCAGCTTCCCGGCCTTCCCATTGGCGCAAACAACTGCAATTTTTATAGCGATACCTCCAGAATTTTTATTTCGCTTTGTTGTAATTATTTTGATTACAGCAGGAATATAGCATATCCTTATTGTAATGTTGATGGTTACATCAAATTTTTTAAAATTTCCCGGGAAATAGAAGCACGTGCCTGCAGCAATCCACCAAATAATAAAAAGGCCATATCCCCGGGTTATGGAGATATGGCCTTTAAGCTGCAAATTCGATTTAGTTGGCAGATGCTTCAATATACTTCTGGGTGTCTGCAATTACATCGGCGACGGTGATTTTCGCCATTTCTCCCTCCATAGCATCCTGTACCCGACGCAGCTTGTCGTCCAGGATTTTGTGAATATTCCGTCCTACCGGACAGGCCGTATTGGGGTTTTCATGAAAATGAAAAAGCGTTCCCTGCTCCACACATTCCACCGCCCGGAAAACATCCAGAAAGGTGATTGCCTCCGGCGGCTTGGCGATGGATGCCCCGCCGCTGCCCCGCTGTACGGCAATGAGCCCCGCCCCCTTCAGCTGCACCAGCAGCTTGCGGATGATCACCGGGTTTACATTGACGCTGGCCGCCAGAAAGTCGCTGGTGATTTTATGCTCCTTTTCAAAGGTATGGATGCAGGCAAAAATATGAATTGCTATGGTAAACCGGCTGGAAAATTGCATAGCATCCCATCCTCCCTTGCATGATTTCTTTTTATTATAGCAAAAAGCAGATGTAATGTCAACGATTACATCAAGCCAGCTCACATATGGAAAAGCGGCAGGGACGCAATATGCATCCCCGCCGCATGTACTCTTCTTATTTGTCGTGCCGGTGCACGTCGATTTCCGCCGCTCCGGCCGCTTGAACGGCAACGGTGACGTTGTCCTTGGTGTTGCCGTCCCGCTTCTTCTCAAAGACCTTCCGGGACTTCATATACTCGGTCAGGTTGGCCGGGCCGCCCATGCAGCCGCCCGTACACATCATGCCCTCGATGAAATCCACCTTCAGCCGGCCGGCCTTCAGCTGGAGCAAGGCCTTCTTGACCTCGTCGGCGCCGTTGCACTGAATGGCGTCGGCGTCCCGGCAGTTCATCTCCTCCAGCACCTTGCCCACGGCGGCCGTCACACCGCCCGACATGGCAAAGCCCTTGCCGTAGCGGGTAGCGTCGTCTTCAGCCACCTCCACGGCCTCCACCTGGACATCCTTGGCGTCGAACATGGCGTTGAGCTCTTCAAAGGTCAGCACATAGTCCAACTCATCCACATAGTGCGCCATGACCTCGTTTTTCTTGGCGATGCAGGGGCCGATGAAAACGGTCACCGCACCGGGGTTTTCAGCCTTGACCAGCCGGTTGATGGCCATCATAGGCGAAACCGTGGTGGAGACGTTGGGCAGCAGGGAGGGATAGTGCTTGGCCACGGCGTTGACAAAGGCCGGGCAGCAGGAGGAGGTCATGGGAATCCCCTCATCCATATGCTCCTTGAGCTCCTGGGCTTCATTGTAGGCCACAATATCCGCGCCCAGAGCCACCTCCACCACCTCGGAGAAGCCCAGCTTGCGGATGGCCGCCTTGATTTCCGGCAGGCCGAAGGCGCCGAACTGGCCTTCGATGGAAGGGGCCACCATGGCGATGACATATTTGTCCGGATCGCACAGCTGGTCGATGACGTTGGTCATCATGGATACGTCCGAGATGGCGCCGAAGGGACAGCCCACCACGCAGGCCCCGCAGTTGATGCACTTGGCGGGGTCAATGGTGGCGATGTCGTTCTCGTCCATGCTGATGGCGTTGACCGGGCAGCTAACTTTACAAGGCCGCTCAATGTCCACAATGGCGTGATAGGGACAGGCCGCCACACACTTGCCGCACTTGCGGCACTTCTCGTGGTCGATGACCGCGCCGGTCTGGCTGGCGGTAATGGCGCCGAAGGGGCAGGCCTTTACGCACTTTTTGGCCAGGCATCCCTGACAGTTCTGGGTTACCGTTACCTCCGAGATGGGACAGCCCTCGCAGGCACAGGGGATGACATGCACCACCTGGCTGGGATCGCTGTCGGTATACATAACATCCCGGGGCAGCTTGCCCATACCCATGCGAACCCGCTGGCGCACAATCTCCCGCTCCCGGTAGACGCAGCAGCGGAAATTGGGCTTGATCCCCGTAATGATCTCATAGGGGATCTTATCGTAATTCTCCTGCAGATCGCCGGCAAAGGCGTGCTTGGCCGTAGCCTTCAACACCTCGTGCTTAATCAGTACAATATCGGTAACCTGTTCCATGGGTATCATCCTTTCCCGGTCATAAAACCGGTGCAATCCTTCCCGCTCCTGCGGCGGCGCACATACAGCCTTTTCATTCTTTCGACATGCCTATTGTACAACAGCGGGGCCATATTTGTAAATATGGGGTTGTTTCCAACTCTCCGGGGCGTTTCGTTATGGAATTTGTTAAAATCTTGACAAAATATCTTCCATATCCCGTCAGGCCGCATATCAATAGAATTTCACCCGCACGACCTTACCGGCCTGCCGCATCATGGCGGCCAGCTCATCCAGCAGCCGCAGCTTGATGCTCAAATCCACCGGCAGGTTGGGGTTCTGGTGGGCGGGGTTGATGGCCTTGCCGATAAACATATAGAAGTGGGTGCACTGCTCGATGAGCATTTTGGCGATAAGTGCCGCCCCGTTTTTCTCGTCCAGCCGCTTGAGGTTTTCCTCCGATGTGGGGTCGGCCAGATAGGCCCGGATGATTTCGTTGGTCACCCGCAGGGTCAGCACCCCCTCGGTGACCAGGTCGATGCCGGGGATGTGCCCGATGGCGGGCAGGGTGCCGTCGGCGTCAAAGAGCAGGTCGGTGGTCACCTCGGTGCCCAGCTCTCTGGCCACCAGGTTGCCCGAGCTGCCGCCGCAGACCATTTTCTTGCCCTCTTCGGCCATAAAGTCGGTAACCATGCGGCTGTCGTCCTCCCGCATCTTGGGCGGGCCGGACAGCATACTGACCACCTGCTGGGGGATCACCTTGACCATGGCCACGGTGGTATCGTCCCCCGGTTCGCTCATGTACAAGTCCTGGCAGGCGCCGATGAGGGCCGCCGACATGCGGGCGCTGCTCTCCTCGTCGGTATAATTCTCGGTCAGGAAATCGCAGACGCTCTCCCAGTTCCAGCCCAGGTTCAGCACCGCGCCGATGCCGGCGAACATGACCCCGTCGGAGGTCAGACACAGCAGGTCGTTGACCTGCAGCTGGAAGGAGGCCTCCCGGATGGTTTTGCCGGCGATCACCCGCTCGGTATAGTCGATGGGCATGACGATGCCGTCCCGCACAAAGATGCAGCCGGGGCAGTCAAACTCGATAAGCTGGGCCTGGCCGTTATAATTCAGCTTGAGGATGGAAAAGGTGGAGTAAGCCAGCTTGCGCACCTTGCAGACCGGCAGGGTGTGGACGATGGTATCCACCGTATCCTCCAGGGTGGCGCCCCCCTGCAGCATGGTGGCGATGATTTTGGAGGTCAGAGTGGCCAGGATATTGGCCTTTACGCCGCTGCCCAGCCCGTCGGACAGCACCACAATCATGCCGTCCTCCACCGGCACCCATTCTACCTTATCGCCGCAGAGCTCCTCGTTTTTCTTGTTGATGCTCTTGGAACTGATGTCAAAAAATACTCTCTCGCTCATTCCGCGCCCTCATTGGAGATAAGGTCCTTGAGCTTGTTCAAGGTGACCTTGGTCTCGGCCGTGGTCTCACCCAGCAGGCTGGCGATTTCCTGGGCGACGGTCATCTGCTTGTCGATAACCTTCTGCGCCATTTCCACCGACTCCAGCTTCATATGATAGACGCTCTGGCTCTTCTTCTCTTCTTCCGTCACGTCCCGGATGATCCCAATGACTATATTCTGTTCCCGGACATAAATGAGGGTCTGCTCGGTTATGATGCCCAGCTGGGGAATCTCCACCTTTTTATCGTAGGTGTTCAGCTGGGTGATAAAGGTGTTTTCAAAGTCCTTGTGATCCATATACTCGAACAGGTAGCTGTGCAGCGCCTGCTCCCGGGTGACGCCAAACTGCTTCTGGGCGGCCAGGTTGCATTCGATGATGCGCATATCCCGGTCCACCGCGATGATGCTGTTGGGGGTCACGCTTAAGGTCACGTTGCTCAAGGACTGGGTCAAATCGCTGATATAGGGCAGGCACATATACAGCTCGGCCTTCTTCTGATAGACCGCAATGGCCTTCTCCCGGCAGGTGGGATAGCCGCAGGAGCCGCAGTTGAGTTCCTTGTCGGGGGTGGGTTTGCCGATTTCGGTGAGAATTTTCCGGATGGTGATTTCATCCGGTATATCAGCTTTCAGCGGGTTGGGCTTGAACAGCTTGCCCATAGCCACCGCCGGCTCTTCCGCCGGCTGGGCCTTCTTTCCGGCCGCTTCTCCGGCGTACTTCTCCACCTGCAGCCGCGACGCGTAGGTGCTTCCCCGCTCCGGCCGCAGGGGGCCGTTGATGCAGCCCTCGGGGCAGGCGTTGAGCTCGGCAAAGATGGGGCCTTCCACCTTCCCGTCCCGCACCTCATCCAAAAAGGCCCGCACATTGTCCAGTCCGCTGACGCCCACAAAGGCGTAGTCGGCGGCAGACAGGGCCCGGCCGTCGGTATCCAGCCGCTCCACGTCCCGGACGATGCCGTGGTCCATGGGATAAATGCGCGAGAAATCAGAGGGGCGGTCCAGTTCGGCCTCCGGCTGCTCCTCCAGCTTGATATGGGCGGCCTCCAGCAAAGCCTCCAGCTGCCGGAAGGACAAAGCCCCGTCCACCGACTCGGGATGCTCGGCCGCCTCGGATATTTTGGACAGGCAGGGCCCGATAAAGATAACCTTGACGTCCTGCCCCAGCCGCTCCTTTAAGATGCGGCCGTGGGCCGTCATGGGCGACACTACCGGCGCGATGTATCCGGTGAGTTCGGGATAGTATTTCACAACCAGCTGGTTGACGGTGGGACAGCAGCTGGTCAGGAAGACCGGCAGGGTCCCCTGCTCCATAATGTCCCGGTAGGCCTCGGACACCGCCTTGGCGCCGATAGCCGTCTCCTCCACCGTATCAAAGCCCAAAGCCTTCAGGGCGCCGATAAGCCGGTGCCGGTTTTCATACCCGAAAGAACCTACGTAGGAGGGGGCTAGGCTGACCGCCGTCTTCACCGACGGATCTTTTAGCATGGCCAAAATCGGCTCCAGCGGATTGACCACCGTCTTGGCCCCCTGCGGACATACATTGATGCATTTGCCGCATAAGATGCAGCCGTCGCTGATAACGTCCACCTGGCCGTCTATGTATCGGATCGATTTGACCACGCAGTTTTTCAGACATTTATAACAGTTTTTGCAGTTCGCCTTTTTAACGTGTATATAACCCATCATCATTCCTCCCAGCCGCGGATTTGCCTTTGCAGACTACAGCGCCTCAATGACCTGCTTCTGGAAAAACTCATCCACATTCTCAGGGGTTACCGAATGCACCACGTCGCCGATGCGGACGCATACGCCCGGATCGGCGCAGTGCCCCATGCAGAAGGAACCCTTCAGTTCCACCTGTTCATCCAGCTGGTTGCTGGCGATCAAGTCTTTGAGCCGGCCGATGATCTCCCGGGAGTTGTGCAGATGGCAGGAACTGCCCACACATACCATGATTTCCATAAATAAGCCTCCATATAATAGGATTCGGCGGCTGCCCGTACGCCCCGCCGGTAAAGCCTTACGCATGCTTGCAGGTTTGGCAAATTGAACGATACAAACAAAAACACAGGCTGATTTTATGGTCATTATAGCATCCTGACAAACTCTTGTCAATCGCGGGACGACCTATCTTAACAGGAAATTAACAGGCTGTGCCCTTTCCTATCCTCCCGATGGATATGGCTCGTCTTTTTCCGGTCCGCACCATGCCAGGCAGATAAAAACCGCAGCCCGGCAGGCCATAAGGCCGCCTGGCTGCGGTTGGTTCAACTCGTTTTCGCCCCTCTGCGGGTCTTTATCGGGACCTGGGCCCCGCCTACTTTTTCTGCATATAGGCATCCATGGCGGCAGCGGCCTTTTTGCCCGCCCCCATGGCCAGGATAACCGTGGCCGCGCCGGTGACCGCGTCGCCGCCGGCAAACACGCCCGGCCGGGAGGTTTCCATGGTCTCCTCGTCGGCCTGGATACAGCCCTTGGCATTTGTGGCCAGGCCCTCGGTGGTATCCGAAAGCAGCCGGTTGGGGGAGTTGCCGATGGCCATAATCACCGCGTCCACATCCAGGCTGAGGGTATCCCCTTCCACCGGGACAGGCCGCCGGCGTCCGGAGGCGTCCGGCTCGCCCAGCTGCATGCGCTGGCAGGTGATGCCGGTCACCCGGCCGGCTTCATCCCCGTGAATTTCGGTGACCTGGGCCAGGGGGATAATCTCCACCCCTTCCTCCTTGGCGTGGTGGATTTCCTCGAGGCGGGCGGGCATCTCGGCCTCGGTGCGGCGGTAGACAATATACACTTCCGCCCCGAACCGGCGGGCACAGCGGGCCGCGTCCATGGTGACGTTGCCGCCGCCCACTACGGCCACCCGCTTCAGTCCCATCATGGGGGTATCGTAATCATTCCGGTAGGCCTTCATCAGATTGACCCTAGTCAGGAACTCATTGGCCGAAAAGACGCCCACCAGGTTTTCCCCGGGGATGCCCATGAAGTTGGGCAGGCCGGCGCCCGAACCGATAAAGACGGATTCATAGCCCATCTCAAACAGCTCATCCACCGACAAAACCTTGCCCATGACCATATCGGTCATGATCTTCACGCCCATATCCTCCAGGGCCTTGATTTCATGCCGCACCACGTCCTTGGGCAGGCGAAATTCGGGGATGCCGTACATCAGCACGCCGCCGGCCGTATGGAAGGCCTCGAACACGGTGACGTCGTAACCCTTTCTGGCCAACTCCCCCGCGCAGGTAAGTCCGGCGGGGCCGGCGCCGATAACGGCCGCCTTGTGGCCGTTTTTCGGAATGGGGGCTGGCTTCTTTTCCGGCTGCTCTCCTTCGGTCTCCCGCATATAGTCGGCCACAAACCGCTCCAGCCGGCCGATGGCCACCGGCTCCCCCTTGATGCCCCGGGTGCATTTTTTCTCACACTGGTTTTCCTGAGGGCAGACCCGGCCGCAGACGGCCGGCAGGGCGTTGGTGCTCTTGATGATTTCATAGGCGGCGGGAATATCCCCCTTCTGTACGCAGGCGATAAATTCGGGAATGCGCACGCCTACAGGACATCCCTGCACACAGGGCTGGTTCTTACAGCCGATGCAGCGTCCCGCCTCCTCCACGGCCATTTCCAGGGTATACCCTTCGGCCACCTCGTCAAAATTCCGGATCCGCGCCGCCGGGTCCTGGGAGGGCATGGGGACCTTTTTCATAGACATATTAGGCATGGCTCCGCACCTCCCCGGTCAAATGGCAGATATGCGCCTGCTCTTCTTCCCGCTCTTTATTCTCGGCCTCCGCATAGATGCGGCTGCGCTTCATGGCCTCGTCGAAATCCACCTGGTGTCCGTCGAAATCCGGGCCGTCTATACAGGCAAACTTCATTTTGCCGCCCACTGTCACCCGGCAGCAGCCGCACATGCCCGTGCCGTCGATCATCAGGGAATTCATGCTGATCACCGTGCGGATACCATAGGGACGGGTCAGTTCGCATACCGCTTTCATCATGGGCAGGGGGCCGATGGCCACCACCAAATCATACTGCGCGCCCTCTTCGATACAGGCCCGCAATGCATCGGTCACAAAGCCCTTGTGGCCGTTGGAGCCGTCGTCGGTCATGAGGTAGAGCCGGTCGCTGGCCGCCCGCATCTCCTCCTCCAGGATGATGATGTCCTTATTCCGGAAGCCGGCTATCATATCCACCCGGGCTCCCTGGCCGTGCAGGGCCTTGGCCTGGGGATAGGCGATGGCGCAGCCCGCGCCGCCGCCGATGACGGCCGCCCGGCTGACTCCCTCCAGCTCAGAGGCCTTGCCCAGGGGGCCTACCACGTCCAGTATGGCGTCTCCCTCGTTTAAAAGGTCCAGCATGAGGGTGGTCTTCCCTACCTTCTGGAAGATGATCATAATCCATCCGGCCTCACGGTCATAGTCGGCGATGGTCAGAGGGATCCGCTCCCCGTGCTCCGAAACCCGCAGGATAATGAACTGTCCCGCCTGGGCCTTGCGCGCGATAAAAGGCGCTTCTACCCGCATGAGGGTCATGGAATCGTTAAGCGGACGCTTTTCCAATATGGTGAACAATCCTACCACCCTTTCCCAATGGATTCATGTTGGCCTCCCGCAGGGCAGGATACGCCAATCTATACAAAACATTATACCAATCCTTTTATCCAAACACAACAAGAAGTTCCCGGATCCGCTGAATTTCAGCCGCCCCGCAGGTTCCTGCCTCTCTGTCTGCCGTATATTTATACAAAATGCAGACAAGAGTCCCCTTACAGAACAGTCCCCCGCCCCCCGCCGGGCACAGATGTCTGTCCCACAACACAGAAGGGACGGTTCTCCGCCGCCCCTTTGCGTTCTGCGCATAGCCCTTCTATTCCTTCTCCTCCGGGTGGAAATGCCGGTAGACGGCGGCCGCCGCCGGGCGGGTCATGCCCTCCAGGCCGGCCAGCTCCTCCTCGGTGGCGTCCGAAATGGCCTTTAAGGTCTTAAACTGCCTGAACAGCAGCTTGGCCCGGGCCGGCCCCACCCCGGGGATTTCGGTCAGGGTGGTGGCGATGCCCTGCCGGCTCCGCCGCTGCCGGTGGTAGCCGATGGCGAACCGGTGCACCTCCTCCTGGATGGTGGCGATGAGGGTGTAGGCCCGGCGGGTGGATTTGATGGCAATGTCCCCGCCGCCGGCCGCGATGGCCCGGGTGCGGTGCTTGCCGTCCTTGACCATGCCGAATAAAGGCACCTCTATCCCCGCCTTGCGCAGCACCGGCAGCACGGCGTTCACCTGGCCCTGGCCCCCGTCCAGCAGGATGAGGTCGGGCAGGCGGCCGAAGCCCTCTTCCTCCCCGGCTTCCCTGGCCTTCTCGTACTCGGCAAACCGCCGTTCCAGCACCTCGGCCATGGAGCGGTAGTCGTCCTGCCCTTCAAAGCCCTTGATTTTGAATTTTCGGTAGGCCGGCTTATAGGGCCGGCCGTCGGCAAAGACCACCATGCCGGCCACATTCTCGCTGCCGGCGGTATTGGAAATGTCGTAGGCCTCGATGTACTGGGGCGGCCGCTGCAGCCCCAGCAGCCGGGCCAGCTCGTCCAGGGCCGCCGTCTCCCGGCCGGTGCGGCCGGCGTGCTGGGCCAGGTACTCGGCGGCATTGGAGCGGCACATCTGCACCAGGTCGTACTGCTCCCCCTTTTGGGGGACGGCCAGCTGCACCCGCCGCCCCGCCTTTTCGGACAGCCACCGGGTCAGCAGTTCCTTGTCCTCATAGTCCCCGTCCAGGGCGATGCGGGGCGGCACCTCCCGGTCCATGGAATAGTACCGCTGCAAAAATTCCGCCCGGGCCGACGCGGCGTCGGCTATCTGCTCCAGCAAAAACTGCTCCCGGTCGGCCAGCCGCCCCTGCCGGAAGACAAACACCTCAAAACAGGCCGCCGTGGGGCTCTGGGCCAGGGCTACTACATCCTGCCGCTGATAGGTGGAGGTCACCACCTTCTGCTTCTGCCGCATGCGCTCGATGGCCCGCAGCCGGTCCCGCAGCCGGGCGGCCCGCTCAAAATCCAGCTTTTCGGCCGCCTCCTCCATCCGTCGGCGCAGGTCGTCCAGGGATACCGCCCGGCCGCCCTTGATAAAGTCCACGGCCTCCTTCACCGTCTCCCGGTACTCGGACTGCTTCACCTTTCCCGAACAGGGGGCGCAGCAGGCGCCGATAAAGAAGTTTAAGCAGGGCCGTCCCTTGCCGATGTCCCGGGGGAACACCTTATTGCAGGCGGGCTGGGGAAGCTTGAAAATCTTTAAGGCCTCATCCACCGTTTCGGTCACTGCCCAGCTGGAATTGTAGGGCCCAATATAGTCGGCCCCATCGTCTTCTATCATTTTAACCGCCTGTATGGCGGGCCAGTCCCCCTTGGTGACCTTTACATAGTGGTAGCCCTTGCTGTCCTTCAGCAGAATGTTGTATTTGGGCATGTGCTGCTTGATGAGGGAACATTCCAGGATGAGGGCTTCAAACTCGCTGTCGCAGAGGATGTACTCGAAATCCTCCACCCGCGCCACCATCTGCCGCACCTTTTCCGGATGGTTCTTGGGGCTGCCGAAATACTGGCTGACCCGGTTTTTCAGCGCCTTGGCCTTGCCGATGTATATGATGTTTTTCCGACTGTCCCGCATGATATAGACACCTGGCGTCAGGGGCAGACGGCGGGCCTTTTCCCGCAGGCGTTCCAGCCGCCCCGGCTCTTTGCCGGCTTCCCTTTCCGACGGGAACTCTTCCGCCGCCTTTTTTTCCTTTTCGTCCATTCCGGGCCTCCCTGTGATTTCCATACACAAAATTGTCAAATTTTTTTATTATACTGAAAGAGAGGTGTAATAAAATTAACTTTTAGCAGCTATAAAAAATCCTGTATCTCCCGGCCTGGGGATTATTTCAGTATAGTTTATTATACCACATTCCCCCTTTTCCGCCAAGGCGGGAAGGGTTGGCAAAACGCAGCTAAATCAATCCGGCCGTCCGCAGGACCAGAATCCATAAGAAGATGGTGAGGATGGAGGCAACCGTACTGAAGACCACAAACTGCCCGGCCAGTTCGCCGTCCCCGCCCATATTTTCGGCCATGGCGTAGGAGGCCGTGGCCACCGGCGTACCGTAGAGGGTAAAAAGGATAAACAGCTTTTCATCCCGAAAGCCCATACAGGCGGCCAGGGTTACCACTACCGCCGGAATGAGCAGCAGACGCAGGGTAAGGCCGGCCGCCAGATAGGGCAGGTTACGGCCCACGGCCTTAAAGTGCAGGGTGGCTCCCAGTACGAACAAGGCCAGAGGGGTGGACATATCCGCCACGGCCTCCACCGTCTCGTCCAGGACGGACGGCAGGGGCAGCCGCAGCAGGAAAAATACCAGGCCTACCGCCGCCCCCAGTATCATGGGATTGGTTACGATGCCCTTGAGCAGCGAGCCGATTCCGGAACGCCGTCCCTCCCGGAAGGTTTCCAGTATCACCACGGCGGCCACGTTATAAATGGGGATGACGATGGCGATGAGCATGGCCGCGAGGGAGCCGGCCCCTTCCCCGCAGACCGATATGGTCAGCGGCAGGGCGAAAAGCACAAAATTGCTGCGGTAGACCGCCTGGATAAATACCCCCCGCACGGGATTGGCCCGGATAAACCGGGGCACCAGCAGGCAGAGAAGGAGAATCAAGGTGAGGAGGCTTACAAGCGCAAAAAGCAGCACGCCGGTATCCATCTGGAAATTCGTGTCGGTTTTGTAGATGGTGTGGAACATCATCACCGGAAAAAAGGCCCGGAAAACCACCTTGTTTAAGGTTTTGAAAAAGCTTTCGGGGGCGATGCCGGTCAGCCGGACACCGTACCCGAAAGCGATATACAGCAAAAACGGCAGCACGGCCTCGGCCGCTACCCGTACGTTTTCCATGTACATACCTCCCTGTAAAGCAATCGGGCATAAACCTGTATATTTGGATAAGACTATCTGAAAGATAGGGATTGTGCCTTTTAAGAACATGCCCTTTTCAGCCGCAATATGGTTTGATTAAGTATAAGGTTACTTGACGGAGGGAGGGCGCACGATGGAAACCGAAAAATACTTTGATTTGCCGATCCACACCTATCTTGAAACCTCATTCCAGCAAGTCTGTCTGAACCTGGCGCGGTACCGGAAGGAGCGAGATCTCACACAGGAAGAACTGGCCGAACTGACCGGTGTCAGCCGGGATCATATCGCCCACCTGGAAGCGCCGGGCAGTGCCAGCCTCCCTTCCATGGATACCGTTTTCACCATCGCCTATCACCTGCATATCCCGGCCTACATGTTCTACATGCGGGAGGAAGACTGGAATCTAACCGAGGATGAGGAAACCGGCCGGCCGTAACCCTGCAAATCAAATCCGTTAGTAAACGAGTGGTTTGCTCAGGCCCTGGAAGGGGTACTGCGGGTTTGTCATCGCATCACTATCACTACTGCAGGCAGCCGCTATCAGCGGCTGTTTTTGTGTGTTCCCTTGAATTTTACTTCATTTGTCACTTGCCTAAAACCGCCTTACTCTTTCGTGATGCAGTGGCCAACCATCTCGATTGCAGCATGGAGGTTTTATTCTCCCAGGCTTTTTATGTTTCCCTGATAGAACCGGTTTTTTCATGCTGAAAGTGATAAGAAAACGCACCCCACAAAAATGAGGTGCGCGTCCTGGGAGCGGCAGCTTGCCGCTGGGTTGTGTTGACAAAAAAGATACCCAGCTAAAAATAAGAATTTCAGGTTCAGAGCAAGTTTGTTGCTAAGAAACACTTAATTTTTCAAAGTTTTTTGGCCTCATTTTCAGCATTTCACACCCCACCAATTATATCATTAAAAGGCGCTGTGGCACGGAGAAATAAAAGCATGGCACAAAGTCTTTAGATATCAGGCAAATCGAATTTAATGGCATGGCTTGGCCCATTCTTAATTGCTGCAATGACATCATCATCGCAATAACCAGCGTATTTAATGAGAAGACTATTATATGTATTGGGTTCGACATCTTTCAGAAAAGCCAAGTTTCCCAATATAGTATTTGGATCTCCTTGACCATGAACGACTCTGTCATATATCATTTTCTTTATGGCCAAACGCTTTTTCAGGCCGACGGAAACCCTTCCGTTTTCTGTTAAAATCAAACCCGTAATTTCTCTGCGACACTTTTTCGAACAAAACCATGTTTTATTATTGTTGGAGGAAAATCCAATTTCCTTTAGCTTTTCATTAACCTCGCTTCGCAGAGAGCAAGGCAAGTATTCTTGTGAGGAAATATAAATATCATCAGCGTATCTTGAATACTTCCAATTACGACTGCTGCAATAATCCGTAAAGTATTCATCAAAAAAATACATAATAATGTTACATATTGCAGGAGAGCTTACTGTACCAATACACAAATGATTATGACGAAAACAAATGCTTGATATTACATCAAATAAATCATCAAACCAAAGACCTGCCTCCTCAATCAAACTATGATTGTCAGACAGCACAGAAATAAGATGTTCTGATGTTATGCTGGGAAAGAAATTTTTTATATCTGTGTGAAAAATAAAGTAGGAATCTTTGTGAAATTCAGCGTGCCTCTTAATACTATTTCCTTTGTTATAGGCAAAAGCACCCTTTGAAACCGGCATGAGAGCAAGTATGTTAGCTTTAATCCAATACTGAAGGGTTTTCAGTTCGGGACTTGCTTGTGAAATCTTTCGCTGCCCACCGTTTCTTTTGGAAATATAATAATCTTTATAATAGTAGTTGCTACGACGAACTATTGAACGAATATATTCATTTTTTAGTTGCAAATCTGAAGAAATGCGATCTATCAATGAACTCATACTTTTTCACCATACCGATATTTCCTACATATAATCCGATTACGCTCACGATCCATGGCATTTCCGGAGTATTTCAACATAAAACTTTGAGGTTTTAAATAGTCAATCAGCGAGATGTAACTTGCTTTTATTTGGACTATATTGGAAACCTCGAGTAGCTTCCAAATATATTTAACTTGAATCTCGCGAGAAAAAGATTCTCCATTGCGCTTTACAAAAGTAAAATTCTCAAATCCCTTGATATCTTTATACAGCTGAATTAAATCAGCGCTTTTTATTGGTTGTGCAAGCTTTATGATTTCAAGTATTTCCGGTATAAATGCTCCAATATGTACATTGACATTTTTATTGATTACCCGTTTGTTTATAGCGGAAACTTTGCTCTTCATCTTATTGGTTAAATCTATCACGGCGGATCGCAATTCTGCACTTGCCAACAAAGCTCCATCTTTTATTTCGGCATATACTACTTTGGATCCATTATCCAAAGCTTTTAACACTGGCCCTGTTGCAATGAAGGAACGTTCTTCGCGATATTTCTCATCCAATACAATGACCATCTTGTCACTAAATAGAGAATCAGCGTAGGCAAATGCACCAAGTTCGCAAAAAGATCCTGGACTTTCAACAAAGAGAATGATTGCATCGCTAACCTCAGCAAGAAAATCTTCAAATGTCAAAAGATCAATTGTGCTGTCAAAACCATCCTCCCACAGTTGCTCTGACAGTACAATGTTAATATCGGGCAGCAGCTTTTCCATATAACGATGAATTATTCCACGATTAGTGTTCCAATAAGAATCTTGAATATTTTTATCGAAACCCTTTCCGCAAAGAAAAATAAATTTGGGGTAGGTGATATATTTTGAATCTCTTGAATCGAGATGATTTCGAATGCTTTGGACTTGCTTTTCACCCAATGCCACCGTGTTCAAAAATATCACCTACCCACTCGGTTTGGAAATACTTACAACTAAGCAGTTGCTGTGGCGCGCTTGTAATGAGAATTACAAGCGTGACACAGCAACTGCTTGTAATCCTCACAATCCTTCTGGCTCTGTTTACACAAAGCACAATACGACTTTATTCAGCCATATAATTTACTAAGCATTTCCTATTCTATTTTAGCAAAAGACGATGTCTTTTGCAAGGTTAGTAAAGCTATTATCGTAGTCTTACAAACTCACACTTTCCCAACAAACGATGATAGATGTTTGGTAGATGGCAATGCCATAAGGGACGTTCAATTTTTAAGGCAGCGTTGAACTATCTCAGCAAATGCGTCAATTTTATCTCTACTTATCTTTCCGCTTTCGTAGGCCAGTAAAATTACCTGGGCTTTTTTGTCGCCGCTAACCTTGGCGTCAATACCCAAAAACAATTCTAAATTTCCATCTATTTTTTCAATGTGCTGAGTATAAGTGTTTTTAGAGGTTTCAATTAATGTATTGAGTTCTTCGTGAAATTTTAATTTTTTGTCAGTCTTATTATTATCACTATCAATGATGACAGAATGGCAAATCCCAAGTTTTCCAAATAAGTTCATAAACCGATGTACATTATACTTTCCCAAGCAATCAAAAACACAAACTCCTGATGCATCTTCTATTGTGCCATCATCTATTAGTTTATTGATTAAACCGACTTCGCTCGTTCCTTCAACGAGTATTGTACACGTTGAGAAAAAGGCGTCTGCTCGCTCCGCATTTAGACAGAGAAAATACTTTATTGCTTCAATGTCTGGGAGAGTATCTTCATCGCGCATCCTCTTTGCAACGTCAGGATATCTGGAGGAAATTTCATGTATCATACGATTACGGTCAACAATCTCCTCCCATTCTTTTTTGCTAATTTGAAAAATTTTTGAGATACCATTAGTCCTTACTAAGTGCACGATTGAAGTAAGAATTTCGGAACTACGGCTGACAAAATGACTTGAGTGTGTGGTTAGTATAACTTGCCAGCTATCACTATTACTTAATGACATCAAATCTCTACATAAATGTTGCTGCTGAGGAGGGTGAAGAAATGCTTCAGGTTCTTCAAAAAGAAGTAAATTCATCTTAGGTGAGAATTCTTTTGCCTTACTTTTCGTTGATTTTGGCATATAATCATTTGCAAGTTTAATTATCGAATATATAAAATGCCGTTGAAAGCCTGATCCAAATTTATCAATATCTTGAGGCTTACTAAGTGAGTTTTCAATTAAATCCCATCTTATCATGGATTTAATAATATCTGCCGTAGATGGTGTTTGAAAATGCATTGAAAACGTCGTATTCCACACAGATAACATATCATTTAGTTCTTGTTCAAGTCCTACAATAGACCGAGAATCTTCTGTTTGTGCGGTCTTTATGTTGGATGAAAACTGTTCTACGCTGTGCTCCAACTCTGAATATGCATTACTACTTTCAACAACTCCACTCATGATACTTGAGATAAGGTCTCTAAGGGCAGAAGGTCCAGACATTTTTGTTATATCATCGACCCTGCTAACGGCCGGGATATAAATCACATTTCCCAACTTTCCGTTTTGAACATTTTTAGCGCCGTAAAAGGCCTCTGTTGAATAAATACCATCCGAAGTCATTCCAACTATAACACCTTTTGCGCTTTTTCCGTCTGATAACTTTTCGGAGGTTTTAAAATATTTTTTAACTCTTAATGTATTAGATTCATATTTATAGGTATCTGCTAAACTTTCATATTCGCTTTTAGACAAATCAAAGGTAATTTCAATCCAGCTGTCCTTGTCAGCCGCGCCTTTTTGAGGAAAGTCTGTACCATCTTGATATTGATATTTATCTTTTTCATAAAAAGCGCGAATGGCATCGATTATAGTACTTTTTCCGGCGTTATTACTTCCGACTAAGAGTGTATAATCATTTAGTGAGAATTCTTCGTGGATAATGCCTCTAAAATTATGCAGAATAATATGATTAATCTTCATTTAAACACCTGAAATCTTTTGTTTATTGTATTAAGTATTAGAAGCAAACCGAATGTGAATATATGTATTTTAAGTGTTTTTACTCGAAGCGCAAATGCAGCTTGGTGGTTACACAAGCAACTAATGCAATTTCTGAGTGTGAACCCTAAAAAATTATACCACAAATTCCCCCATTTCTCAACGAGGAAAGCAGGCACAGAGAGACACCGGCAGTGCCCAAGCTGCCAGCATTTCTCTGTGCCTGCTTCTTAGTGAAGGGGCTGGGTAATTTCAAACCCACCAACGAAGCGGATGCGGATTTCTTCTTTGGAGA
>CAJFVX010000040.1 GCA_904420585.1 Candidatus Howiella intestinavium
AGCGGGCCTACCGTGAGGCCAACAAGGAGAAGGTGGCCGAATACCAGCGGGCCTACCGTGAGGCCAACAAGGAGAAGGTGGCTGAACGCCGACATCAATATTACTTACGGACAGGGAGGTGAAGGAATGAACATCATGGTAATCTGCATCATGCTGGGGGTGCTGCTGTGCACGGCCATATTGTGTATCGCGATGCTCAGCGGGTTGCTGGCCAGAGAATCGGACGGACGCTATGACGACCGGCAACGGTATGAGGAAGAACTCAGGCGGGCCCGTCGGACGGTAGAGGTGACCCACTTTGTGGAATATGCCCAGGCGGCCCGGCACTTCTACGACCAGGAAAAGGAGGGAAAGTAAAATGATGGTCCGTCGTAAAGTCCGCTGTCGGATATGCGGCAAGCGGTGTACCGTGTTCCTGCCGGACGGGATGTCGCCCTACGGCGTGTACGAGTTATCTATATGCGAGGACTGCCGTCAGGAGCGCCTAGAGCGCTGGGAACGCGAGAAAAAAGAAAGCGCCGCCGGTGCAGCGAACACCGACGACGCGCAGTAGAAAACTACCCACCAAGAGTATAACCCCGGAAGGCGGTGCTTGTCAATGCCTGAATACTGCCCCGTGTGCGGGAGTATAGACATCATCAATCACACATGCCAACACTGCGGCTCTGCCGCTGAAGAAAAGAAAGGATGGAAACCATATGAGCAACCTGACCATTACAGTAGAAGCCCCCGAGCTGACCGCAGCAATCTTAAGGCTGGCTGACGCCATGAAAGGCAACACCGTGCCCGCGGCAGCACCTGCGTCCGTGCCCTCAGTCCCCATGCCCGCAGTGCGGGAGCCTATCCAGCAGCCTGCGCCCGTCGCACCGGTGCAGCAGGCTCCGGCGGTACCAGTAACCGTCCCGCCCACCATGCAGCCGGCGGCCCCGGCCTACCCTGCGCCTGCACCTGCGGCCCCGGTAGCGGCCGCCCCCGCCTACACCCTCGACCAGCTGCAGGTGGCCATTGGCCCCCTGATGGACGCCGGCAAGGCACCGCAGCTTCAGGGGCTGCTGGCCAAATACGGCGTACAGCGCATGCCCGACCTGCGGCCTGACCAGCTGCCGGCCTTTGCCGCCGACCTGCGGGGATTGGGGGCGCGTATCTGATGGCGCAAAAGGACAAGTTCATCCTCCATATCCCCAGGCCTGACCCGCCCTTTAAAAGCCAGCTTATCCGCATCCCGGCGGAAACCTACCTGCGCATCCTGGACGTGCAGCATAAGACCGGCCTCACCCAGGGGGAAATCGTGGACAAGTGCACCAAGTTCGCCCTGGATAGGCTGGTAATTCAAAGAGAGGGGGATGACTGATGCCGGATACACATGCCGTCCTGTCGGCCAGCAGCGCCGCCCGGTGGATAAACTGCCCCGGCTCGGTCAAGCTGTCGGAGAACCTGCCGGACAAATCCAGTACATACGCGGAAGAGGGCCGGCTGGCCCACTCCATCGCCGAACTGAAGCTGCAAAAGTATTTCGGTATCGGCGGCCCCATGAGCCAGCGCACCTATAACACCCGCTTTAACAAGCTGCGGAAAGACCCCTTATACGCCCCGGAGATGGACAGTTGCACCGACACCTACCGGGACTACATCGCAGACATCGCCAACGGCCTGCCGTCCCGCCCTTATGTGACCGTAGAGCATCGGGTGGACTACTCGGCTTTCGCCCCCGACGGGTTCGGGACGGCCGACTGCATCCTGTACCAGGGTTCCGACCTGTTCGTAAACGACTACAAGCACGGCGTCGGCGTACCGGTGGATGCAGAGCACAATCCCCAGATGATGCTGTATGCCGTGGGGGCTGTGCTGGAATACAGTATGTTCTGCGACTTTAAAACCGTACATCTGGCCATCATCCAGCCCCGGGCCGGCGGCGTCAAGGAATGGAGCCTTTCCCGGGACGAACTTATCGACTGGGCGGCGCTTACCGTACGGCCGGCAGCCAAAAAAGCGGCGGCCGGCGTGGAGGAGTTCCACAGCGGCCCCTGGTGCCGTTGGTGCAAGGCCGCCCCCTTCTGCCGGGCCCATGCGGAAGACGTTACCGGCGCGGTGGAAGACTTTAGACCCAGGCTGCCGCCGGAGCTCTCCCCGGAGGAATTTGGCGCCTTGCTGGGGAAACTGGAGCCGCTGCTGCAATACGCCGAAAAGGCCAAGAAATACGCCCTGGAATCCCTGCTGCAAGGGGAAAGCATCCCCGGATGGAAGCTGGTGGAAGACAGGAAGACCCGGGCCTGGGATGACCAGGAGGCCGCCTTTAAAGCCCTGCAGGACGCCGGCATAGACGAAACCCTGCTTTGGCACAGAGAGCCCTATTCCCTGGCGCAGCTGGAAAAGCAGCTGGGGAAAAAGGCATTCACCGAGGCCGCCGGCAGCCATGTAGTCAACCAGCCCGGAAAGCCCACCCTGGCGCCCATGACAGACCCCCGGGACGTTTACTCACCCCGCGCGAGTGCGGAAGAAGACTTTAAAGAAGCAATCTGATGGAGGTAATGAAAATGGCAAACACCAATCCCGCCCATATCGTTTTACACAATGTCCGCCTGTCCTATGTCCACCTAGACAGGCCCTACGCCAGCCAGCCGAATCAGGAGCCCAAGTATTCGGCCACCATACTGGTGCCCAAGAACCCGCCGGAAAACCGGGCCAAGATTGACGCGGCCATCGCGGCCGCCACACAACGGGGCCGGGAGAAATTCGGCCAGGCCTTCCCCGCCCAGCCCAAAACCAGCGTACACGACGGGGACGGCACGCGTCCCTCAGACGGGCAGCCCTTCGGGGAGGAGTGCAAGGGATGCTGGGTATTTACCGCGTCCAATAAAGACCAGCCCTCTATTGTGGACGGCGCCCTACAGCCCATCTTGAACCCCACGGAAATCTATTCGGGTATCTATGCCAACGTGGGGATTACCTTTTTCCCGTACAACGCCCCGCAGAACCGGGGCGTCGGCGTGGCGCTGGATAACGTGCAGAAAATCGCCGACGGCGAACCCCTGGGCGGCGAGCGGCCCAGCGCGGAAGACGACTTCCAGCCGATAGCCGCCCAGCCGGCGGCCTATCCCCAGACGGCGTACAGCCAGCCAGCGGCCACCGGGTACCCTGCCCAGCCGTCCGAAGTGGGATATGGGCAGCCCGCGCCGGCTTACCCGCCGCAGGCCGGGTATGCACAGCCGGCGGCCACCGGGTACCCGGCCGGATATGCCCCGTACAACCAGCGTTAATCCCAGGGAGGATCCCGCGGGGGCCCGCGCGGCCCCCGCCTTTTTATTGGAGGATGCGTATGCCACACCATATCAACATAGACATCGAAACCTACAGCAGTGTGCCCATAGCCAGGGCCGGGCTGTATAAGTACGCCCAGTCCCCCGACTTTGAAATCCTGCTGTTCTCCTATTCCATCGACGGCGGCCCCGTCGAGACCCTGGATCTTACAGCGGGGCCGCAGGAGCCCGTCCTTCCCCTGCTGCTGGATATACTGACAGACCCGGGTTACATCAAGCACGCCTATAACGCCGCCTTTGAGTGGTACTGCATCAGCCGCTGGCAGCGCTGGACGACAGAGCAGGCCATCGGGTTCCTGCCCCAGTGGCGGGACACCATGCTCCAGGCCCTCTACTGCGGCTATCCGGCCAGCCTGGAGGCCGCCGGGCAGGCCCTGGGGCTGCCGGAAGACCAGCGCAAGCTGCGCACCGGGAAAATGCTCATCCGCACCTTTTGCGTGCCCCGGGAGCCCACCGAACGGGACAGGCGCACCCGCATCCGCCCCCAGGACGAACCGGAGAAATGGAAGCTGTTCCGGGAATACAACGCCCAGGATGTGCGCACCGAAATGGAAATCGGGCGGCTGCAGCATTTTCCCGTTCCTGACGAGGTGCAGCGCCAATGGGTACAGGACCAAATCATCAACGCCCGGGGCGTGGCGGTAGACCTGGAACTTATGCAGGGCGCCCTGGCGTTGGACGCGGCGGCGACCGCGCCCCTGCAGGAAGAGGCCCGGCGCATCACCGGCCTGGATAACCCCGGTAGCCTTACCCAGCTGAAGCCATGGCTCAAGCAGCACGGCTGCCCGGCAGAGACCCTGCGGAAGGACGATGTTTCCGACCTGCTGGAACGCCCCGGGCTGGACAAGGACGCCCGCCGGGTACTGGAAATCCGGCAGGAAACCAGCAAAACCAGCACGAAGAAGTACCAGGCCATGCAGGCCTGCGTCTGCGCCGACGGCCGCGCCCGGGGGCTGCTGCAGTTTTACGGGGCCAACCGCACCGGCCGCTGGGCCGGCCGCCTGATACAGGTGCAAAACCTTCCCCGCACCTATCTACATGGACCGGCGCTGGATTTGGCCCGGTGTTTTGTAAAGGCCCGGGATGGGGCCGCCGTGGATCTGGCATTCGGCCCTGTATCCGATGTGCTGTCCCAGCTTATCCGCACCGCCCTTGTGCCGGCGCCGGGCAAGAAATTCATCGACGCCGATTTCTCGGCCATCGAGGCCCGGGTGGTGGCCTGGCTAGCCGGCGAGGAATGGGTGCTGGACGTATTCCGCACCCATGGGAAGATTTACGAGGCCCAGGCGTCCCAGATGTTCGGCGTACCCATTGACCGCATTAAAAAGGGGAACCCGGAATACGCCCTGCGGGCCCGGGGAAAAGTGGCCACCCTGGCCCTGGGGTACCAGGGCAGCACGGGGGCGCTTGTCAGCATGGGGGCCCTGCGCATGGGCATTCCGGAGGAAGACCTGCCGGACATCGTCACCCGCTGGCGGAACAGCAACCCCCGTATCCGGGACCTATGGTACGCGGTGGAGCGGGCCGCCATCCAGACGACCGAGGCCGGGCGGCAGTCCGGCGTCCGGGGCCTGCTCTTTAGCTCAGAGTGGGACGAAAGCAACGTCTTTTTGACCATACAGCTGCCCAGCGGGCGTAAGCTGTATTACGCCAATCCGCACTTTGTAGTCGACGAGCGGGGCCGGAAGCGGCTGCGCTACTACGGTGTAAATCAGAGCAGCCGAAAATGGGAGGCCACGGACACCTTCGGCGGGAAGCTGGTGGAAAACGTTGTACAGGCCATCGCCCGGGACTGCCTGGCCGACGCCATTATGCGGCTGGAGGCCGCCGGGTTTCCTGTCGTCTTCCACATTCACGATGAAGTGGTCATCGAGGTGCCGCCGGAAAAGGCCGACCTGGACGCCGTCATACAGATTCTCAGTCAGCCTATACCCTGGGCGCCAGGGCTTCCTTTAGGCGCCGACGGCTGGGTGGGCGACTATTTTACAAAAGATTAGGAGGGCCGGAAATGCCACGAAAGCAACCATTTATCCCCTGCGCCTGCGGGGAGGTCTCACGCCGCAGGGTGGGCGTTATACGATTTTACGGCAAACCTTCCTGCGGTCCTTACGCCATTGGATGCACCCGCTGCGGCGCGGTGAGCCTCCACGCGAAGTCCGAAAAAGCAGCCTGGGAAAACTGGGCCGCACACCTATATCTATTTAAGCCACGGGAGGGATAGCCATGCAGTACGACCGGAAGGTCATCATATCGGCCGCCGGCAGCCGTACGGCGGAAATATGGCCGGCCCAGGGGCTGCTTATATCCGAGTTATGGGAACGCCTGCGCACCCCTACCCGGGGCACCGAGACGATGGAGGCCTACCTGCGCATGAAGAAAGGCCAGCAGGATGCCCTGAAGGACGTGGGCGGCTATGTGGCCGGCCGGCTGCGGAATAACCGCCGCCGGGCCGGCAGCGTGGAAAGCCGCGACCTGCTGACCCTGGACCTGGACAACATCCCCGCCGGCGGCACGGAAGACATCCTGCGCCGGGTGGGGAGCCTCGGCTGCGGCTACTGTGTCTACAGCACCCGTAAGCACCGTCCCGACGCCCCCCGGCTGCGGGTGCTTATCCCCCTAGACCGCCCGGTTACCGCCGATGAATACGAGCCCATCGCCCGCCGGGCCGCGGCCTATATCGCCCCCGGTATGGAACCCTTCGACCCCTCCACCTTCCAGGCCTCCCGGCTCATGTACTGGCCCAGCTGCTGCGCCGACGGCCAGTATATCTACCAGACGGCCGACTTGCCCCTGCTCTCGGCCGACGGCGTGCTGGCCCAGTACACCGACTGGCGGGACTGCGCCGCCTGGCCCCAGGTTCCCGGCGCCGCAGGGCTCCATAAGAAGCTGGCGGCCAAGCAGGGCGACCCTCTGGAGAAAGGCGGCGTCGTGGGTGCTTTCTGCCGTACATACAGCATCTATGACGTGCTGGACAAGTTCCTGCCGGGCGTTTACGTCCCCACGGATAAGCCCGATCGCTGGACTTTTGCCGGGGGTTCCACCACCGGCGGCGCCATCATCTACGACGACGGGAAGTACCTGTACAGCCATCACGCCACCGACCCGGCCGGCGGCCGTCTGAGCAACGCCTTTGACCTCTGCCGGCTGCATATATTCGGCGCCCAGGATGAAGACGCAAAGGCCGACACGCCCATAGGGCGGCTGCCGTCCTACAAGGCCATGCTGACCTTTGCCCGGCGCGACCCGGCGGTGGAAAGCATCCTGAACCGGGAGCGGTACGAAAGCGCCGTGGGGGATTTTACTGCCCCCGACGGGGACGACGCCGGGCTGGACTGGATGCGCGGCCTGCAGGTGGACGACAGCGGCAAATACGCCCGCACCATCCGCAACGTTATGGTCATGCTGGAGGGGGACCCCCGGCTACGGGGGCGGATCCGGATGAACACCTTCAGCGGCCGGATAGAATGCGTCGGCCCCCTGCCCTGGGCCGGAAGAAGCCAGGAAGGGATTGCCGAGTGGACAGACGGGGACGACGCCGGCCTGCGGGACTGCGTGGAGCAGCTGCTGGGATTCCACACCAAGGACACCATAGACGACGCCCTGGTACAGGTTGCGCAGGCGCACGCGTATAACCCTGTGCAAGAATATCTCCAGTCCCGGGAGTGGGACGGCGTCCCGCGTCTGGATACCCTCTTTTCTGACTATTTCGGCGATGCCGACTGCCCTTACACCCGGGCGGTAGCGCGGAAAAGCCTGGTGGCGGCGGTAGCCAGGGCCATGGAGCCCGGCTGCCAGTATGACCAGGTGCCTGTCGTCTGCGGGCCCCAGGGCGTCGGCAAAAGCACCTTTTTCACAAAACTCGGGGGGCCATGGTTCTCCAACTCCGTTACAACCTTTGACGGGAAAGAAGCCGCCGAGCAGATACAGGGGAACTGGATCATCGAAATCGGAGAACTGGCCGCATTGAACCGGACAGAAACTAACATGGTAAAGCAGATGTTATCCCGCCGTGTGGATGATTTCCGGGCGGCCTATGGCCGCAGGAAGGAAAAGCAGCCCCGCCGCTGCGTCTTTTTTGGAACGACCAACGACCGGGACTACCTCAAGGACCCCACTGGAAACCGTCGGTATTGGCCTATAGACTGCGCGGGAAAAGCTTCTAAAAGCGTATTCAGCCTAACGCAGGAGGACATAGACCAAATTTGGGCGGAGGCTTTCCTACGCTGGCAGATGGGTGAAAGCCTGGTGCTGGGTGAGACGGAAGAGGAAGAGGCGGAACGCCGCCGGCAGGCGCGCATGGAGGTGGATGACCTGCATGGGACGATAGAAGAGTTTTTGCAGAAGCCCATACCGGAAGACTGGCCCCAATGGGATATGAGCCGACGCGCTATGTTCTGGGGCGGCCAGGCGAAGGGGACGTCTACGCAGCTGGTGCCGCGGGATAGGGTATGTGCAATTGAAGTTATGCGGGAGTGCCTGGGCGACCGGCGGCCCATTATCCCGCAGAAAGACAGCCGGCGTGTCAATCAGATTCTATCGGCGTTGCCCGGATGGGAGCCGGGCGGCGTTATGCGCTTCGGGAAAATCTACGGCCACCAGCGGGGTTTTAAAAGGTCTGTAGAAGCTGGTAAGGCGTTAGCAGAACAGATGGTAACACAAGCATGTGTTACCAAAGCAGAGTTTTCAGGAGAATCAATCTGTGGACGGAGATGTAACGACAAGTGATAACGCTATAAACCCGCTTAGAATAAGGCTTTATAAGCATTTGTTATCACTGTTAACAGATTTTTTCCTATGTAGTACAAGAATAAGAAAATAAGGGGAATTAAGAAATTTTATACTTCTTAAATACCCTTAAATCCTTATTTTTTGCGTTATATACATGCACACATGTGCGCGTGACACGCGCGAGAAGGAGGAACCGCATATGCGGAGAAACGCTCGTGACTGGTTGGAGGAGTGCCTTGCCGACGGTCCGAAAGAAGTCTCTGTAATTAGGGACGCCGCAAAAGAACAAGACATCCCTTGGGTAGAGATAAAGTCAGCGAAGGCGGCACTAAACATTCAAGTTAAAAGCAACTGGAGCCGTGATCATCCTGTTTCTGACTGCTGGTTCTGGAGTCTTCCCGAGGAGGTTTACGACATGACGGAAAAAGATTTGGAGCGGCGGCTGGTTCGCCGTGTGGAGGCGCTGGGAGGCCGGGCCTACAAATTCGTTTCCCCGGGCAATGCAGGTGTGCCGGACAGGCTGGTGTGCCTGCCCGGGGGCCTGGCCGTCTTTGTAGAGCTGAAACGGCCGGGAGAGTCCCCTCGCCCCCTGCAGCAGTCCCAGATAGAACGCCTGCGGCGCCTGGGCTTCACGGTGGGCGTGGTTTCTGACCTATCCGGGCTGGAGGCCTTCTTTCGGGCCTGCATAGATTTGGGGGCGGGCCGGCTATGATTTTCACACCCCACAAGTACCAGGCCTACTGCATCAGGCGGCTGCTGGATTCCCCCGCCCTGGCCCTATGGCTGGAGATGGGGCTGGGCAAGACGGTCGTCACCCTGTCGGCCATCGACGAGTTGAAATATAACCGGTTCGAGGTGCAGCGGGTTCTGGTTATCGCCCCCAAGAAGGTGGCCGAGGCCACCTGGCAGAAGGAAGCCGCCCGATGGGAACACACCAAGCATCTGCGGTTCTCCACCGTGCTGGGCAGTACGACCCGGCGCATCCGGGCAGTGAACACCCCGGCCGACATCTACGTCATCAACCGGGACAACGTCTGCTGGCTGGTAAACTACTACCGCAACGACTGGCCGTTCGACATGGTGGTTATCGATGAGGCCACCAGCTTCAAGTCCCAGGCCTCCAAACGGTGGAAAGCCCTAAAGTCTGTCCGGGGTCACATCCGGCGGATTGTGGAGCTGACCGGCACGCCGTCCCCCCAGGGGCTGCTGGACTTATGGCCCCAGGTCTATTTGCTGGACCAGGGGCAGCGCCTGGGCCGGACGGTGGGTTCCTTCCGGGAACGGTACTTTGACCCGGATAAGCGGGACGCCTTCCGGGTCTTTACCTACAAGCCCAAGGACGGGGCCGAGCAGGCCATCCAGTCCCTTATAGGGGACATCTGCATCAGTATGCGGGCGGAGGATTATCTTGACCTGCCCGACTGCATCACGGGCATTGTGCCGGTAGCCCTGGACGCCGCCGCTGAAAAGGCCTATAAGCAGCTGGAGCGGGAGGCCATCCTGCAGGTGGATGAGGCCACGATTGACGCGGGAACCGCCGGCGTCCTGACGAACAAGCTGCTGCAGCTGTGCGACGGCGCTGTGTATGACGGGCAGCATCAGGCCAGGGTTATACACGGCTGCAAGATAGACGCCTTCCTGGAGCTGCTGGAGGCTTTGGGGGACGCGCATGCGCTGGTTTTCTACAGCTTCCAGCATGACCGGGAACGAATCCTGCAAGCCCTGCAGAAGACCGGGAAGCGCGTCCGGGTTTTCAATGGGCCGCAGGATGAAGAGGACTGGAATGCAGGAAAAATTGACGTCCTGCTGGCCCACCCTGCAAGCTGCGCGTACGGCCTTAATTTACAGCAGGGCGGGCACCATGTAGTGTGGTTCGGCCTGACCTGGAGCCTGGAGTTATACCAGCAGGCCAACAAGCGGCTGCATCGCCAGGGCCAGAAACAGCCGGTAATTATTCATCATCTGGTGGTAGAAGACGGCATGGACGCCGAGGTGATGAAAGCGTTGGAGAGTAAAGCCGGTACGCAGGAAGGCCTGATGAATGCACTGAAAGCCAGGATACGGAAAGTGAAGGGGGATGCAAAATGACCGAAACGGTAGAAAGCCGGGCCGTGACCATCGCGGCCCGGGTCATGCAGGCCGCCGGCCTCTGCCTGTACGAATCCCCGGAAGAATGCAGGCGGCCCTATGTGGATGCATCTGTGTGCGACGGATGCATCCGGGCTTGGCTTTTGGATAAGGCGCGGGAAGCGTTGGAACGGGAGGGGTTGCAGGATGCATAGTTACATACGGCCCAGGGTAACCAATCGGCAGCGGGAAGCTATCCGTGCGGAAATGAAAAAACAGGCCCAGATGGAACAGGCGGCAATTGTGCGGCGGTATATGAAGCTGACCTGCATCGCCCTCAACGAGCGATTCGGGTTCGGGCAGAAAAGGCTGGAGGCCCTGACGGCAGAGATTATCCGCATGTCCGATATATCCGACAGCGACGAGGAGTTCTGGACGCATGTCGACCAACGCCTGCACCAGCTGGGGATGGAATTTTTGGAGGAGGACTGAGCAGATGACCAATCAGGAGAAAAAGGCCTGGCTGCTGCAATACCGCCGGTTAGATGAACGCATCGACCGGCTGGAAAAGGCAAAGGTCCGATGGATAGAACGGGCCACGAAGATGAGCGCCCCCAGCGACGGCATGCCCCGGGGCTCGAGCGTCTCGGATACCGTGGGGCAGGCGGCGGCCAAAATCGCCGATTTACAGGCTGAAATCAACCGGGAAATCGACCAGTTGGTTGACCTCCGGCGGGAAATCGAGGATGCGATATATACAGTAGATGACCCCGTCCTCCAAGAGCTGTTGGAACGGCGATATATCGACGGGGACAAGTGGGAAGAAATCGCCGTGCGTATGCACTACAGCTGGCGGAATATCCTGCGCAAGCACGGTAAGGCCCTGTCTGCGGTTAAAATCCCATAGACTGTCATGGGACGGCATAGCATGTCATACTACATCTGTGCTATAGTGTAAAGGGCGAAGTTTGAAACTCTCCCCTGTGGCTTTTCATCCATCCTCCTTTTCGCCCGCTGGCAGGCCGGGTAAAGTCTGCCTCCCCTTAACATTCCCGGCAGAAGTAGACGCCGCGCCATATGCGGATTGCCGAACTGCCGGGGATTCATTTGACGCTGGCAGGCCGTCTGTAGCCTGCTGTTGCCGGGCCTTCTCCGGCTGGCCGCTCTCTACTCAGAGGGCGGCTTTCTTATGCTCAATTTTGCGTGCCGGACATAACAGCCGGCGGGTGGCAGGACGGGACTTCTTTTTTGCGAGGTGATAACATGCCGCGCCTGACAGATAAGACGCGAAAGAGGATAATTGCAGACTATGTAACCTGCGGGAATTATAGTGAGGTCGCGCGTAAGTATGGCGTGGCACGAAACACGGTGAAAGCGATTGTCGCCAAAGACGGAGAGACCGCCGAAAAATGCCGACGAAAAAAAGAACAGAATACCGCCGATATTCTCTCCCATATGGAAATGCAAAAAAATGTCGTATGCGGGCTGCTGGATAAGTTTCTGGCGGCAATGGCCGACGACGATAAAATCCGGCGCGCCGGAATCCAACAGCTTGCTACGGCTCTGGGTATCATTGTTGATAAGTACACGGCTACGGCACAGAATGAGCAGGCTCTCCAAAAGCTGGATGCGCTAATGGACAAGGTGGGCGGGGTGATTTAATGGGATTCACGCCTAAGCAGCGGGAGTTCCTGGACAACGCAAACCATCGATGGAACATCAAGGAAGGCGCTACCCGCTCGGGGAAAACCTATCTGGATTATTTCGTCATCCCCAAGCGCATACGCCGGGTTGCGGGTTTGCCCGGGCTGGTTGTAATTCTTGGCAACACCAAGGGAACGCTTCAGCGCAATATTATTGAGCCGTTGCAGGATATGTACGGGGCCGAGCTGGTGAGCGGCATCCGCAGCGACAACACGGCTATGCTGTTCGGCGAAAAGGCCTACTGCCTGGGGGCCGATAAGGTCAACCAGGTCAATCGGATTCGTGGCTCCTCCATCAAATACTGCTACGGCGACGAAATGGCGACCTGGCATGAGGACGTCTTCACCATGCTGAAAAGCCGCCTGGATAAACCCTACAGCAAGTTTGACGGGACGCTGAACCCGGACAATCCCAATCACTGGGTTAAAAAGTTCCTGGATTCCGACGCGGATATATACAGCCAGAAATACACCATCGACGACAACCCGAGCCTTGACCCCGGCTTTGTGGAAAATCTCAAGCGGGAATACGCCGGCACGGTGTACTATGACCGGTACATCCTGGGGCTGTGGAAAGCGGCCGAAGGGGCCATTTACCGGCACGTCGCCGACCGGCCGCAGGAATTTGTCCTGTATGAGACGCCGCCCGTCCTGTTCGCAACCATCGGCGTGGACTTCGGGGGCAACGGTTCGGCTACGGCCTTCAACTGCACCGGCTTCACGCCGGGGCTGCGGGAAATCGTCACCCTGCGGGAGTATTACAAAAAGGGGATTGTCTCCCCCGCCCAACTAGAACGGGACTTTGTGGATTTTGTGCGGGGCTGCAAAAGCAGGTTTACCGTATCGGACGCCTACTGCGACAGCGCAGAGCAGACGCTTATTCAAGGCCTGCGCACGGCCTGCGCCAAGGCGGGCGTCGGTATCAACATCCACAACGCCCGCAAGGGAGAGATAAACGACCGCATCCGCTTTTTCTGCCGCTTGCAGGTCACGGGCCGGCATAAGATTATGGCTGGATGCCCCCACACGCTGGAGGCCTTCCAGACGGCCGTCTGGGATTCCAAGCACATAACCGAGGACGTCCGTCTGGATGACGGGACATACAACATCGACAGCCTGGACGCCCAGGAATACGCCGTGGAACCGTACATGCGGCAGATGTTGGATATTATATAAGGCGGTGAGCCGATGTTTGATAAACTCAAAGAGAGGGTGAAGAACTGGATGCAGAAGGCCGGGGCGGAAACGGGACTTTCCAAAGAATTTAAGGACATTTTCGAGGTTGGAGGTGTCCCCGCCTTCAACCAGTTTTACTATTTCGGCATTTTTATCTGGAAGTACCTGTATAAAGGCTTTTACAGCCCGTGGCACAGGATACTTTCTCCCACCATCGCCAACCCCCGCAATCGCAGGGACTTGGAGCGGATGGACACGGCCAAGGCCGTATGCGCCGAACTGGCGGGCCTTGTGTGGAGCGAACAGTGCGAAGTGCACGTATCCCAGGAAGGCGCGGGCGACCGGCAGCCGCTGGAGGAATTTGTGCAGGACGTGCTGGTGAAAAACGGCTTCTGGACAAAGATGCAGGAGCACATTGAGCAGGTAATGGCCCTGGGCGGCGGCGCTATTAAGGCGTGGTACGAGGAAAAGCGGGACAGCAAGGGGAATATCATCCCCGGCAGCGGGGGGATTCGGCTGGGCTTCTGCATGGCCGACCAATTCGTTCCCACGGCTTGGGACAACGCCCAGGTGACCGACGGGGTGTTTATCTCCCGGGAGGCCAAGGACGGCTATTACTACACCCGGCTGGAATGGCACAAGTGGGACGGCCTGACCTACTACATCAGCAACGAGGCTTTCCGCACAGAGTACAAGCCGCCGCAAGAGGGCATGACCGAAAGTCAGGACATTCTGGGGTTCCGGTATCCTCTCAATGAGATTTACCCCTTCCTCAACGAGGAAACCAGTATGCAGGGGCTGACCACTTCCCTGTTCGCCTATTACCGGACGGCGGTGGCCAACAACATAGACGACAACTCCCCCTTGGGCGTGTCTATCTATGCAAACGCCTTGTCCACCCTCAAGGCGCTGGACATCTGCTACGACAGCTTTATACGGGAGTTTCGGCTGGGTAAAAAGCGGATTATCGTGCCGGCCCAGTGCATCCGCACGGTGGCCGACCCCGAGACCGGCGAAATGCGCCGGTACTTCGACGCATCCGATGAGGCCTACGAGGCCCTGTCCACCGACAACCCCGACGCGCTGAAAATACAGGACAATTCGGTGGAACTGCGCATCACCGAGCACGAGCAGGCCATTAACGCCTTTTTGTCTATCCTCTGCCTGCAGGTGGGCGTATCCGCCGGCACCTTTTCCTTTGACAAGGCTTCCGGGCTTAAGACCGCCACCGAGGTTATCAGCGAGAACAGCAAGACCTACAAGACCATCAAGGCCCAACAGCTGCAAATCAAACAGGCCATTGCAAAAATCGTGGACGCCATCATTCAGATTGCCAGCCTGTACGATATGCAGTGGGAGGGGCAAAGCGTCCGGGCCCTGGCCGAGCGCGGCTGGGAAACCAAGGTGGTGTTTGATGACTCCATCCTGCAAGACCGGCAGACCAGCATCAACGAGGGCATTCTTCTGACCGGCAACGGCTTGATGAGCAAAAAGCGCTTCCTGATGGAAAAGCTGGGATACACCGAGGAAGAGGCCCGGCAGGAGCTGGAGGAAATCGCCAGCGAGGGAAGCATGACGGCTTCCACGTTTGACCTTGCCGACCAGGCGGCCCAGGAAGGCAGCGGGCTGCAGCCCGACGCGGAGCCGGCCGCTGGGGAGGAAGCGGCCGAAGCGGCAGAGGATGAGAGCTGATGAAGTGCCCGTACAATGTAAAACTGGTGGAGCAGGTCAATCAAAACCACTATGAATACGACGAAAACGGGTATAACACTTTTCATCAGCACAAGTTAGTGGAAACAAAAATGCTGATGGACTGTCTGGAGCAGGAATGCGCGGCCTGGCAAAACGGCCGATGCCGGTATCGGGGGGATTGAATGGCACGGCTTACGCCCAACGATATTTTGGGGCTGTCTGAGCCCATCGAACTGGTATACAGCAACATCGTGGATTCCCTGCTGGTCAACATGGCCCGGCATTTTAACTCCGGCCACTCCCTATCCACCCAGGAATGGGAAATCCGCAAGCTGGCCGAACTGGGGCAGCTCAACCGGGAAAGCATGGAAATCATTGCAAACCTCACCGGGCAGAATCCCGCCCTTATGCAGACCGCGCTGGAAAACGCGGTATATGCGGCCACAAAAGACATAGAGCCGGAGCTGAAAAAGGGTGTCAAGGCCGGGGCCATAGACCCGCCGGCCGCCGACAATGTCATTGCCAGCAAGAGCGTTTCCCAGGCCTTAAAGGCCTACGACGCCCAGGCGCTGGATAAGCTGAACCTGGTAAACACCACCATGCTGCAAAGCACCCTTGACCAATACCGCAAAGTCATAGTCAACACGGTAAACATAGAGCGGCAGATGCAGGCCTCCCAGGCCATACTGAACGCGGCGGCCGGAAAGGTCGTCGCCGGCACGGAAAGCCGGACGGCGGCGCTGCGGCAGGCCCTCTCCCAAATCCACGCCGAAGGCATCACCGGATTTATCGACCGGGCGGGGCGGCGGTGGTCGCCGGAGGCCTACGTCAATATGGACATCCGCACCACGGTGCACAACACGGCCATAGAGGCGGTCAAGCTGCGGCAGCAGGACTACGGCGTGGAAATCTTCCGGGTATCCCGCCACAGCGGCGCACGGCCTCTCTGCTATCCTTACCAGGGCCGGTATTTTTCCTGGAACAACAAGAGCGGCACCTTTACCGACGGCGAGGGCAAGCGGCACCGATACGCTCCCATTTCCTCTACAAGCTACGGTAAGCCGGCCGGCCTGTTCGGAATCAACTGCGGGCACCACCCCATCACGGTTATCCCGGGGGTGAGCATCCCCCGGGACATGCCCGAGCAGAGCAAAGAGGAAAACGACAGGATATACGCCGGATCCCAGCAGCAGCGCAAGCTGGAACGCGATATCCGCTACGCCAAGCAGAAGGCCGCCATGCTGGACGCCGCCGGAGATAAGGAAGGATTCGCCAACGAGGCGGCCAAAGTCAAGCAGAGGCAGGCGGCATACAACGCCTTCTGTAAGGAAACAGGACGCACAAAACGCCTTGATAGGACGCAGGTTTTCGATTATAATAAAGACGTAAGCCGCAGGGCGACGGCGGCTTACAATGACCGGATTCACACGCAGTACAAAGGGTATTTGGGGACAAAAACCGCACAGCAAACTGTTGCCAAGGTAAAGAGCATAACGGATAACGGAGACAAATGGCTGTTGGATGGCTACACAAAAGCGGTAGATAAAGGTGATATATCCGCACTGGTGGGCATTGACACATATTTATCCACGGCGCGGGAGATAGAGCGAAATTTGGTTGGGACTTCAGCTGTAAACGGATTGGAAATAAAAGGCTATACCACCCATTTCGTCGACCGTGTAATCGGCCAGACCTCCACCTCACATGCAGGGATGCGCACAGGCGTTTCTGTAGAGGATGCATTGGATACGCTTTTGCACGGGCAGCCGCAACCTATTACCATACGAAAAAATGGGAAGCGCAGCCAAAAGTTTAAAGGTCAAAACAACGCCGTTACAGTGAATCCGGATACTGGCCTGCTGATTCAAACCAATCCAAGGGGGGAATGATAAATGCTCAAGTTAAGTGCAGCGGAAAAAAAGTTTATTACGGAAAATCTCGGGTCGGAGTTTGCTGAAGCCCGGAAATTAAACGATATACTTGATGCCCTGGATGATTGGATTACCGAAAACGGTTTTGATGATAACGAAGACTTAACAGATTCAGGGCGTCAGGCGCAAAAAATCTACGACAGCATTTACACCAACAACCTATAAACCACCCTTTTGCAGCAGGGTGGTTTTTTCATGCTCATTTTTGAGAACGAGGTGAACAGGATGGGAATTTGTAAACACATGTTCGTAGGCACCGCAGAGGGTATACACTGCACCCGCTGCGGGCTGAGGCTGTCCCCGGCGGAATACGCGGCCATGCAGAACGCGCCGAAGCCGGAAACAAAGAAACCCGCGAGGGCCGGAAAGAAGGTGACGAAAGATGAATGAATTGCAGCGGCTGATTATGTTCCTGATAGTCCAGTATCACAACTTCGGCATCCTGCACCGGCACCTGAACGGCGACCCCTGCTGGTTTGAGAACCACGAGGAAATCGACGAATGGAAATGCTGTATAGCCAAGCAGATAGATGAACTTTGCGAAGCGGCCCAGGCCCTGGGCTATCCGGAACCGGGACTCAAGGATGCGCTGCTGACCTTCGGGAACGAGGAGGTCACCCCCGCGCCGCGGGATTTGCAGGAGACCTTCCGCATTATCCAGGGCATTTCCCGCAGTATCGCCGGAATGATGCAGGCAGCCGAGAAGGACGTACCCCCTTATGCAGCTGGCAGGCTCCAGGAAATGGAATACAAGTGGAACAAGCTGGCCGACTATAAGCTGGCCCGCGCACTGGGCGGGCCTGGCGGCCCTGCGGCCGGGAAGCCCCCCGCCGCGCCCGTCGAGTATGACGACGATTAAATTTTCATAATCACGGCGTCCTGTCATTGGCAGGGCGCTGTTTTTATGCCCATTTCGCCCCCGTAGCATGGCGTTAAACTGCGCTGCACTTCGCCCGTCGTTCTTGGGCGTTAAAGAAAGGATGTAATGGATATGGCATTTACAAGAAGGTCGCTTTCGGCGATGGGCCTCAGCGAGGAACAGGTGGAAAAGGTCATGACCCTGCACGGTACCAGCATGGCGGACTTTATCCCTAAATCCGAGCTGCAGACAAAAATTGAGGAAGCCCTTGCAGACGCGCAGAAAAACGCGCTGCAAAACGTGAAAGTCAAGGAAACCGACGAATACAAGGCCGTAGCAGAGGAACGGGACATGCTCCGGGCCCTGGGCGGCGACGACTTTTCGTCGGTCAAGCCCAAATTCCGCGAAACCGTATACAAGATGCTGGAGCGTGGCGAAAACGCCCCGCCTATTCCCGAGCAGCTGAAGACGGTAGCGGAAAAATACGAGGAATATTTCACCCCCACCGAGCAGCCCCCGGCCGCGCCCCAGTTCGGCGCAGAGGTCAAGGGGCAAATGCCCGCCGGCAAGACCGGGGCTTCCTTCATGGACGTGTGGGGGTACGACAAGAAAGGATGATTGATTTATGGCATTTACCCAGCTCGACCTGAACTACGCAACCGAATACTCCAAGGCAATGGCCAACGCCTACCCCTATCTTTCCTACTTCGCCGACCTGTACGGCAGCCCCAACAGCGCCACCTACAAGCCCCTGTCCGGTAAGGCCGTAGCGGTGCAGAGCATGACCGTCAGCGGGGCCCGGGCCGTAAACCGCGACCAGATTACCGGCACCTTTAACCGGAACTTCAACACCCAGGAGCAGATTCTCACCATGCGGATGGACAGAGAGTGGGACACCCTTGCCGACCCGATGGATATTCAGGAAGACCCCATTGTCAACATCGCCAACATCACCAAGACCTTCAACCAGTTCCAGAAGGTGCCCGAAATGGACGCTTACGCCGCCTCTGCCCTGGCCACGGCGGCCACCGGCTTTGGCGCTGTAGACACCACCGCCCTGACGGCGGAAAACATCCTGTCTCAGTGGGACAGCTACCTGGCCTACATGGTAGACCAGCGCATCCCCCGCGACCGCATTCGCTGCAAGATGACCCCCGACACCTACAAGCTGCTGAAAGAGGCAGCGGGCATCACCCGGTTTGTGGAGGCCGACACCGGCATCCGCAACATCGACCGGAACGTGGGCAAGCTGGACGGCGTGACCATCATGGAAGTGCCCAAGGATATGATGATGAATGCCTACGACTTCACCGACGGCTGGGCGGCTGCGGAGGGCGCGAAACAGATTAACATGCTCATGTTTGACCCCCTGGCCATCGCGGCCCCGGTGGTCTATGAGACCTCCATGATGTCCGCCCCCACCGCCCAGAGCAAGGGCAAGTGGCTGTATTATGAGCGGTACTATTACGACGTGTTCGCCCTCAACCAGCGCCTGCCCGGCATCTTCGTCCACCTGGCCAGCGCGGCCGCCCTTGGGAGCCTGACCTTCACCACCACCGCCGGCGCTGACAGCACCCACACCGTTATCAACGGCCTGGCCCCCGCCCCCTACGGCATGGCCTATGTGGCCAAGTCCGGCGCATCCGCCGACCTGCCCGACTACGGCGAGGTCTGCACCAGCGGCTGGACGCCCGTTCAGAACGGCGACGCCATCACCACCGCCAGCGGGCAGACCATCACCGTGGCCCTGGTGAACGCCACCAAGGGCAATACCGCCGTCGCCGGCGGTTCGGCCGCCGCTGTTGTAGGCGCGTAAGAGGTGGAGGGCATGGCGTACATCACCTATTACGATTATGTGAGTATGTACGGGGAACCGCCCATCAGCGAAACGGATTTTCCCATGTACGCCGCGCTTGCGTCTGATATAGTGGACAGCATCACCCAGTACAGGATACCGCAGGGCGGGGGATTCTCCGCCCTGCCGGCCTTCCTCCAGCGGCAGGTGCAGAAAGCGGCGGGGGCGCAGGTGTTCTACTTTACCCAAATCGGCCTGGATACCGTTCTGACCGGCCAGACGGGCCAATCCTACACCGTGGGGAAGGTATCGGTATCCGGCGGGGCCCTGGCCGGCGCGGACGCCAAGGCCGGGGCACTGATGGTCAGTCCCCTGGCCCGGGCCGCCCTGGAACAAACGCCGCTGATGGAAAGGGGGGTTCCGGTATGCTCCGACCGATTCCCGGGGCCCTTCTGGGGGATGTAGCGGTCATACGGGTATGTACCGGCATGGACGCCTGGCAGAAGGCCACATGGCAGGAATACAGGGTGCAGAGGGTGCACCTCCAGAGCACAAACGAAACCCGCAAAAGCAAGGAAAACACAGAGGTTGTGCTGCGTTCCGTCCTGTTTATCGACGGCGTGCGCTCCACCCCCCGCCTGGATTATGACGCGCTGGCGGCCCAGTCCCAGGCGGCCGGAAAGCCTATGCGGTGCGCCGTGTTCGACGCCGCCGGGCGGCAGTACGGGGAATATGAGGTGCTGACCGTCGACCCGGTGCCGGACGTGCCCGCCACCCGCGTCCACCATATAGAATTGGGGCTGGTATAAATGGCAAACGTGAAAATTAAGCGGGATACGGCAAGGATTGCCCGGCGCATCGAAAGCGGCGCACAGGCGGTCAGAATCGCCGTGACGGAGGCGGTTGTGGAATACGGGAACCTGTATGTACGCCAAGACCAAGGCGCCCTGAAAGACAGCGCGCTGATTGCCAGCCGCCCGGAAGACGGCCTGGCCATATGGGACACCCCCTACGCAAAACGGGTGTACTATCTCGGTGAACCCTCCAAGGACGTGAATCCAATGGCCTCCCTGCAGTGGGCGGAAAAGGGCGTTAAAACCCACAGGAAGGAACTCGATAAAGTAGCCCAAAACGCCTTTACAAAGGGGATGGGAAAATGAGCGTATACGACGATGTATTGACCGCCGTTATCGACCTTGCCGAACAGGCCGGCGTATATGCGCCTATTGTCATCGGACCCATGCCGCCGGATAATGGAATTTCCATCGCCTGGAGCGCGGGCAATCTCAACACCTTTATGGACAAAAAGGCCGCCGTCTCCATGTCGGCCGTCTTAAACTGCAAGCATACCGACCAACAGACGGCCGCCGACGCCTTGGGCCGCATCCACACCTTTCTGAACATGCGCAAGGACTACCCATCCGCCCCCAGTTTCCAGATAACCAACATCGAAACCACAGGCGCGCCCGTATACCTCGGGCGGGAGGAAAACAGCCAATGGCTGTATGGATCCAGCCTGGAGGTAAAATTTTATTTACGAGGTGATTTCATTGGGTAAACTCTTTACCATTTACGGCATCGAGGCCTCCATCATGACCTCCGACAGCCCCAGCGAAACCTATTCCGTGCTGGCCGACGGCATCGACAATGTGGCAGAGGCCCTGAACGAGGTGGTGCAGCAGTATTTCTTTATTAAGGATTCCGGCTTTGCCACCAACCACGTCACCGGCATGGCCCCGGCCTACACCTTCACCGGCCGGCGGGTCATAGGCGACGCCGCCCAGGATTATATCTTCTCAAAGAAATACGGCCTGGACACCGAGCGGCAGACCAAACTCAAGATTGTATATGCCGACGAAGCGGACGCCGACACAACCATTGAGTGCCCCTGCACCATCTGCAACATACAGGAGTTTTCCGGCGCGTCCACCGACGACAGCGCCATTTCCTTTGAGGTGCGCTTTGACGGCAAGCCTACGGTAAGCTAAAACCTGCCCCATACACGGCGCGGCGCTGTTAGGATAGTGCCGCGCCGTAACGATAAACAAAGGAGCTGACGGCATGTATATTTTACGGCAGCCGGAGCAATTCCGGGATACCCTGAAGCTGGTGGATAAGGACGGGCGGGAGCAGATGGTGGAAATCTCCCTGAAAATCACGCCCGACATGATAAAAAGCTACCGGCAGCTGCAGGTAAAACTGCACGACCTGCAAAACGACAGCCGGGCCGCCGAAGACAAGGCGGAAGACATGGGCCGGGCTGTATACGCCCTTTTGTCCCTGCTGTTCGGGGAGGAAAACACCGACACCATCCTCCGGTTTTACGACGGGGACTATACCAGCCTGGCGCTGGACATCTTCCCTTATATCTCCGACACCATCGCCCCCGCCTTACAGGCCGATGTGAAGCGGCGGAAAGCGCAGTATAAAAGGCGGGCCCGGTAATGGTGCCCTTTGCCTTTCCCCGGCCGCCGGCGCTGTGGTTCCGCGGGAAACGCTACCGCATCCGGGACGATTTCCGCCGGGTGCTTACCTGCTATGACGTCCTGCAGGACGCCGCATTTTCCGACGTGGAAAAGGTGAATTTGTGCCTGGAAATCCTGGCAGCGCCCACACGCCGCGTAAGGAAGCTGCCGCCGGAAGGCCGGCTGCGCCTTTTTCAGCAGGTGTTCTCCCTGTTTGTGGAAAACGGCGGCGCGGCCAAAGAGACGGCCGAAAAGGCCTTTGACATGTACGGGGACGCCGGCAGCATATACGCCGCCTTCCGGCAGGTGTACGGCATGGATTTGCACAGGGTGCGCAGGCTGCGCTGGTGGAATTTCTCCCAGCTGCTTGCCAATCTGCCGGACGGCACGCGATTCACCGACATTGTGGCCATCCGCACCCGGCCCATGCCAAAAGCCACCAAGTACAACGCGGAAGAACGGCGGACGCTGGCCATGCTCAAGGCCCGATACCGGGTAAAGACTTCCGAGGAAGAACGGGAGCGGAACCTGGCGCAGGGGCTCAAAAAACTGGCCCATGCGCTGAAATCCGCCGCCGAAAGCCAGAAAGAACCGGACAAGGCGAGGAGGTGAGGTATTGGCAGACGGTGAGATAGTATATGTAACCCGAGCGGACAACAGCCAGTTGGATTCCGACCTGGCCGCTGCGGAAAAAAAGTCAAGTTCCGCATTGGGCAAAATAGGGGGCGTAGCCTCTACTGCCGCAAAAATCGGCGGGGTCGCCCTTGCGGGACTGGGTTCCGCCGCTATTGCGGTAGGCACAAAGGCCGTTACCGGCGCAGCCAATCTGGACGCCGCTATGGGCCAGTTTGCCGCATCCACGGGTACGGCCAAGACCGAGCTGGACGCTTACGAGGAAACGCTGAAAAGCATCTACGCCAATAACTACGGCGAATCCTATGAAGACATTGCCGATGCAATGTCCCAGGTCAAACAGCAGATGGGCGACCTTAACCAGGCATCTTTGCAGAGCGTCACAGAATCCGCCTTTTTGCTGCGGGATACCTTTGGCTACGACGTTTCCGAATCCGTGCGGGCCGCCAACGCCATGATGACCCAGTTCGGCATCGACGGGGACAAGGCTATGTCCCTTATCGCCGCCGGCGCACAGAACGGCCTGGACTATTCCGGGGAACTGCTGGACAGCATCTCCGAATACTCCGTACAGTTTGCCAAGGTCGGCCTGGACGCCGACGACATGTTCAAAATCATGGAAAAGGGCGCCGAAACCGGCGCTTTTAATTTGGACAAAATCGGCGACGCCGTGAAGGAAATGTCCATCCGTGTGGTGGACGGTTCGGCCACGACGGCGGAAGGGTTCGCAGCCATCGGCTTGAATGCAGATGAGATGTCGGCCAAGTTCGCCGCCGGCGGGGATTCGGCCAAAGCGGCCTTTGAACAGACCATAGCGGCCCTGGCCTCTATGGACGACCCCCTGGCCCAAAGTCAGGCGGGCGTGGCCCTCTTCGGCACCATGTGGGAAGACCTGGGCCCCGACGTGGTAACCCAGCTTGCCAGCATCCAGGACGGGGCCTACGCCACCGGCGACGCCCTGGAAGAAATGGCGGGGGCAAAGTATGACAATCTGGGCTCTATGCTGGAAGGCCTGGGGCGCACAATGGAAACCCTGCTGCTCCCCCTGGGCGAAGCGCTCATTCCCGTTATCACGGAGGTTGTCGACGCGCTGACCCCCATCATGGAATCCGTCATGCCGGAAATCGTGGACGCGCTTTCGGGGTTCATAGAGCTGCTCATGCCGGTGATTGAGGCGCTGCTCCCCACCCTGACCGAGCTGCTGCCTATTATCCTGGAACCCCTCATGCAGATAGCCGAAACGGTGCTTCCCGTGCTGGCCGAAGTCCTGGGGACGCTGCTTCCCCCGCTGATGGATATTCTGGAAGCCATCCTCCCGCCTCTGCTGGCAATCTTAAACGCCATCCTGGAACCCCTTATGCAATTGGTGGAGCAGCTGCTGCCCATACTTGGCGAGCTGTTGAGCGCCCTGGCTCCCCTGTTCGACGCCCTGTCCCCCATTATCTCGGCCCTGGCCGGCATTATCTCCGGCGTGTTGGGCAAGGCCATTGACCTGGTCATGCCCATCATTGAGGGCATTATGGACGTGCTGGGCGGCATCATCGACTTTATCACCGGCGTTTTCGAGGGCAACTGGGAAAAAGCCTGGGGCGGCATCGTCGATATATTCAAGGGCATTATCAACCTGATACCCACCATTATCGAGGCGGTCATCAACGGCGCCATCGCCATTATCAACGGGATTATATGGGGCATCAACGCATTGACCGGTCTAATCGGCATCCCGGAAATCCCATCTATCCCGGAGGTCTCCCTGCCCCGTTTTAAAGTCGGCCTGGACTATGTGCCGGAGGACGATTTCCCCGCCCTGCTGCACAAGGGGGAAATGGTGCTGACCGCCGAAGAGGCCGAAGCATACAGAAGGCTGGGCGGCCTTGGCGGGATGGAGAACCGCATACAGATAACCGCCGGGGACGGGGCGGCCGCCGCCGCGCCTTACACGGTGGTTGTGCAGCCAAATGACATATACCTGGACGGCGAAAAAATCAGCCAGAACACCACCCGGCGGCAGTTCCAGGGCGCGGCGGTAAGGAGGTACAGGGGATGACCGTAAAAGTCAACGGACAGACGCGGGACGATATAGACATCATGATAGGCGGAAAGCTGGAATTGACATCCGAACACAAAACCAGTTCCAGCCTCTCGGTGCGCATCCCGGCCGAGGCCTCCCTGGAGGAATGCGACTACCTGGAAATTATCGACGGCGGCGAAACCCTGTTTTCCGGCACCATCCTGGGGGTGGAACAGGAAAATCTGGGGTACGGGGATTTGTCCTTCAAGATACTGAATCTGTCCATTTCCAGCCCCTGCGATTTCGTCGCCAATGTCTTTGTGGATATGGCTTTCCCCTCCGGGGCCAACGTACAGCAAATCCTGCTTGGCAACCATCCGGATGACGACTGGTGGGACGTATCCCAGGGTTCCTATGACGGAATTTTCACCGCCCGGATTGTGCCGGAGGGGATAACCAGAGGCCACATAGACGATTTCCGGAATTTCGTAGTGGAAAGCGCCGCCAAATTCTGGGGGACGTATGTTTCCGACGCCCTGGATGAAATATGTTCTGCCTGCGGGGCCTGGTGGGAAATCACCCCCGAGCGGGTATTCAGTATGCGCTACACCGACAACCATCCGCCGGCCCCTCTGATTCTGGACGAAACCGCCGAAGCCGCCGACCTGTCCGCATCCCACGACGCCTATACCCTTTACAGCGCCGTCCGCGTGGTGGGCGGCCAAGGCCCCGGCGGTGTATTAAACGCCCAGATTTACAGGTCAGGCGAGCACAATTACGCCTACGGCCCGGCGGAGCTTGTCGACGAATCCACCATCCGGCTGAAATACCCCCTGCACAGCATGGCCCCCAATTGGCAGCATGGCACCGGCCGGACACTGGTGCAGCTCATATCCACATTTGGCGGGGCGCAGTACCAGGTGTACAACGTAGGATACAAGGGCATCCATGACGACAACAGCAGCTATCAAGCCCTGACCACCAGCGGCGGGGATACTATCGAACTCAAGGAAGGCGCCCCGCCCTTTATCGCCCTGCCGGAATCGGAGCGCGGCGTCGGCACCATCTATTTTTCCTATATCCCGCTGGTGGATATCTACGCAAGGCTCATAGACCCGGAGCTGTCCGATGAGATAAAGGCACAGCGGGGCGGCACCGGCGTTATAGAGTATCTCTATGAAGACGACACCATAAACAGCTTTAACGACGCTATGCAGGCCGCCGCCGGGTTCTTACAGTCCAACGGCCGCCGGGCCCAGTCGGTGGAGTTTACAACCCTGACCCCCGGCTTCTCCCCCGGCCAACTGCTGCGCTGCAACGTCCCCTATTATGGGGTTGTAGGGGAATATATTGTGGGTTCCGTATCGGCCGAACTGATAGAGCACAACGGGACGGACGCAATATGGCAGTACACCATATCGGCCTCCACCGTGGACTACAGGGATGCAAACATAAAATTGTTTGCCCGCACCAAAAAAATGACCATAACCATCGGGACGGACTCTCCGCCTATTGACGGCAGGGTGTTTTTATCCGAAGTCGCCGTAAAGTCTACCGTAACCATAAGCGTGTACGGCACGCCCACATGGGAATACCACGACGGGCAGGCCCTGACCTGGCAAAGCTGGGCGGAACAGTATGCCAACTGGACGGAATGGCAAAGTTCGGAGATGATACACGAGGAGGAATATATGGGATATTACCTAACGGATAACGGCAAGGCCCGGCTGGCCTCCATTCTGGCCGGCGGGGGCGCCGACATCAGCCTGGTGGGAAACTTATACCTACTGGACAGCGGAGGCCTGATGGAATCCGAACACTTTTCGCCGTCAAACACACCATATGCCCAGGGCGATACCGTGTACAGCACCTACTATATCGGCGAGACCCAAGCGCAGGATCATATCACGCAGCTGCGGATTATGTACACTGGCAGCGACGGACAGATGATAGAGGTGCAGCGGATACCGGTTGACATCGACAAATCGCCGGATAACCCGATGGGCGCTTACGCTTTGACCATCACCAAGATGGACACCGTGATATAAAGGGGGAGATTTTTTGCCAAGCACCAATAAAACCAGCCTGGGGCTGAATCAGTGGGTGTTGTCCGACCAGCCTGTTATGAACGATTTTAACAGCGACAATGCCATATTGAACGCCGCCATAGCGGCGCTGCAGCAACCCATAGGCACCGCCAGAATCGCAGACGGTGCCGTGACCGGGGATAAAATAGCGGATGGGGCCGTAACCGGGGAAAAGCTGTCGGGATACCCCGGCACTTACCTGGACAGCGACGATATAGACGACGTGACCGACCCGGGGTTGTATGTGCTCCCCAACAACGGGATTCTTTTCGTGTTTACCATAAATACATCCCCGGCTGGAACCGCCCAGCTGCATATCGATGCGCAATGCCGCGTCATCTACCGCAGCAAGACCGGGGATAGTTCCTGGTCTCCCCGCCAGTATTATATCGTCCCCGACAACTCCATCACTACGGCCAAGATTGTAAATAAGGCCGTGACAGCCGACAAGCTGGCCGCCGACGTCATCCCGTCGGAGCTGCCGGCGGATAAGCTGCTGGCCGGGGCCGGGGGACGGGCCATGCAGGCCACCCCCTACGCCGTCCGCCCCACGGAATCCGTCCTGCGCATCGCCAAGGACACCGCCGGTATGCCTCCCAAGACCATCTCCGTCCCCCTGCTTTCCTCCTACGTAGGAGATACCCCCTGCTCCCTCTACTTCGAGGCCCGGGCGGTTTCCGGCAGTACGGCCAGCTTGAGTCCCGCCGGCAATTCCGACGCCGGGTTTATCTCCGGTTGGACGACCAGCGGCGCTATCAATGACGGCGATTGGGGCGCTTTCTCGGTGGAGAACCAGACCGGGTTTACCGGCCTCTCTATCCTGCTTTCCAGCGACCAGGCCGCATCGGTGGATTTTAAGAATGTGCGGGTCGTGGACGCCGCCGGCAACGACTATGTAGACCACACGACCTTTGAGGCCCAAGGAACCGTCACGGAAGTTTTCCCGGACACCCCAGAGGCCGACGCAACAGACATCCCCACCGTGGCCGGCGTGAAGGCCCTGCTGGCCGAGCTGGAAGCCCGCATCGCGGCTCTGGAAGGGGGAAGTGAATGATGGAGGAAATAAAGTCCAGCCTGCATATTGACCTTGCCGCCTACCGCCAGCCGGCTGACGTCTGCACCATCCAGGGCAACTATGGCGCCCGGCCCATCAGCATCGACTTAAACAAGGGCACCGACGACTACGACCTGACCGGCCTGACCCTGCGTCTCTACGTCAAAAAGCCAGACGGCTGCATCGTCTACATGCCCCTGACGCCTGACGACCCCGTAAAAGGCCACATCCGCATCCAACCCACCGCCCAGATGCTGGCCGCCGCCGGCGCGGCCCAGTGCGAAATTGAGATATGCGAGGGGGATAAACGCCTGACCACCATCCCCTTCAAGCTCCATATAAAGCCCTCCCTGCGGGACGATGACGCTATCGAGAGCAGCAATGAGTTTTCCGCCCTCCAGAATGCCTTAAACAAGGTGGGAGACCTGGATGGCCTCCCCGACCGGCTGGAGGGTATGGAAGGCCGCATCGATGCGCTGGAAGAGGAAGGGCAGGATTTGCCGGTGGCCACAGATGAAGAGGTGGGCGAAATGCTGGACGAAATCTACGGCGGGGACGACGCCCCCTGGCCCCGTGTTTTGCGCGGATAAGCCGCCGCGTTGAACAATATAAAAAAACTCTAGGAGGTAAAAAACTATGGCTTACGAATTAACCCATCTGACCAAACTGTCCGCACTGCAGGCCCTGGCCCAGCGGGCGGAGGCGACCTATGCCAAGAAGGCCGAACTAGAGGCCTTGGAGGGACGCGTTGACGACATCGTCTCCACCGGTGGTGAACCCAACGTCATCGATACAATCAAGGTCAACGGCGAGGCCCAGAAAGTCACCGATAAGGCGGTAGACATCGCCGTGCCCACCAAGGTTTCCGACCTTTCCAACGACAGCGAATTCCAGACCAATGCGCAGGTGGCGCAGGCTATCCAAGCCGCCATTGCCGCCACCGGCCACGCCCACTTTGAGAAGGTGGACGCGGTTCCCGAGGCGTCGGCAGCATTAGAAAATGTGCTGTACCTCGTGATGAACGGCACCACCCAGCACTACGACATCTACGCCAAGGTTGACGGCGAGGTTGTCCTGCTGGACGATACCACCGTCGACCTGACGAACTACGTCCAGAAGGAGGAGGGCAAGGGCCTGTCCACCAACGACTACACCACCCCCGAGAAGGAAAAGCTGGCCAGCCTGAACAACTACACCCATCCCGCCTACACACCCCAGGGCAGCGGCCTCTATAAAATCACCGTTGACGCCACCGGCCACGTCTCCGCTGTTACTGCAGTAGTCAAGGACGACATTACCGGTCTGGGTATCCCCGCACAGGATACCACCTACACCGAGGCCACCACGTCCCAGGCGGGACTCATGTCCGCCGCCGACAAGACCAAGCTGGACGGCATGGTTATCGCCACGGACGAGGAAGTAACCGAGATGCTGAACGAAATCTACGGTCCGGTTGCCGGCTAATCCGACGGCATCCTACACACGGCAGGGGTGAGGCGGCTTGCCCCTGCCGGTTCTTTTTGGAGGTTATGCCATGAGCGAGAAAATCACGACGCTGACGCAAATGGAAATGGCGGCCATACGGGGCCTGCAGGCCGCCGGCGAGGTAGCCCAGGCGGCTGCCGAAGCTATCGAAGAAGTCCTGGACGCCGTCAAGGCCGACAAGGACAAGGCCCTCACCTACCTGGAGGACCAGACCGACCCGGACACCCTGGAGACGCCCGGGCTCTACTCCATCGGCGCCAACAAATACCTGGTGCTGCGCCACAGCGACAGCCGGTACACCATCTTTCAAATCCGCATCACAACCAGCAACACCCAGCCTGTTTCCTTTGCCTACCGCCACAATGACGCATGGACATCCGGCTACTGGAGCGAATGGACAGACCTTGGCGTCGTCCCCGACGGCTCCATTACCACGGCCAAGCTGGCGGACGGCGCGGTGACGGCCGAGAAGCTGGCCGATGACGTCATCCCGACGGCCAGCACCTCCCGGGCGGGCATTGTGCAGCTGAACAACACCCTAACATCCACCAGCACCACCCAGGCCCTCACCGCCGCACAGGGAAAGGCCCTCAACGACAAGATGGTAAAATACGGCACCTGCTCCACGATGGCCTCTACCGCCGCCAAGACCGTCACCATTTCCGGCTTTTCCCTGGTCTCCGGTGCCCTTGTGGTCGTCAAGTTCACAAGAGGCAACACCGCATCCAGCCCCACACTTAGTATCAATGGTACCACCGCAAAGCGCATCTACCGGGACGGCGACGATTCCGATTCGCTGGACCTGGCCTCCGACGAGGTTGTCCTGCTGGTCTACGACGGCACCTATTACCGGGTCGTAGACATCCCCGACGCCTCCACCACCCGGGCCGGCAAGGTGCTGCTCAACAACACCCTGACGTCCACTTCTACCACCCAGGCCCTCACGGCTGCACAGGGAAAGGCCCTCAACGATAAAATCCCGGATATTGAGGTGGAAAGCGGCAGCTGCACCCTGCGCACGAACACCGGCGGCAAAACATCTTCCTGCAAGTACTACAAGGTTGGAAAAATGGTCACGGTCTACGGCAGCCTGCCCAACTACTCCGGCTCTTCTACCTACGTGTCCGGCCTGCCCTTTACACCGGCTGAGGAGGCGAGTACCATAACCGGAACCGGAACGCAGGCAATCGAGTACTATATCCTCTATGCTGTCACCAACGGGCGTCTTTTCATGCGGGATGCCGCCGTCCATGCATTCTATATCGAGGACCAGTGGAAAGGCCAGAGCTTCACTCTGACCTATATCACCGACGAATAAATATAAGGAGGCAATTTTATGTCCATCATCATCCATGACGCGGGCCTGCAGTTTGACGGCCATCCAGCAACCCGTACCAAAACCACCGCCATCATCCTCCACCACGCCGACGCCGTGTCCTGTACTGTGGAGGACGTCCACCGCTGGCATTTAGGCAACAAGTGGATTGGCATCGGCTATCAGTTTTTCGTTCGCAAGAACGGCGAAATCTGGCGGGGCCGTCCCATCGACTGGGTAGGGGCCCACACCAAGGGGGCCAACGATTTTTCCGTGGGCGTCTGCTTCGAGGGCAGCTACGAGAGCAAGGAAACCTCCATGCCCGCCCCGCAGCTGACGGCCGGCAAGGAGTTGGTGTCCTACCTGCTGGGGCTCTATCCCGGCGCGGCCGTGAAGAAGCACAAGGACTACTGTTCCACCGACTGCCCCGGCAAGTATTTCCCCTTTGACGAAATCGCCGCAGGCGTATCCGGAGGCGGGTCTGCACCTGCACCCGAGCAGCCGGCTCCCTCCCACTCCCTGCTGGTGCGGGGGAGCAAGGGGGAGGAGGTAAGGCAGATGCAGCAGCGGCTCATCTCCCTGGGCTTCCCCTGCGGCCCCTGCGGCGCCGACGGGGTCTACGGCGTGGGCTGCGTCTGCTCGGTCAAGGCCTTCCAGGCCTGCAACGGCCTTGTGGTGGACGGCAAGTGCGGGGAGAAGACCTGGGCCGCTCTGGACGGCAATCCCAGGACTGCCTGCCCCTATGCCGAAATTCCGATTAACGTAAAAAAGGGCAGCAAGGGGAACAGCGTCCGCTGGGTGCAGTGGCAGCTCCTCCGCTGCGGCTACGACATCGGCGACACCGGCATTGACGGCGACTGCGGAACCAACACCGCCGCCGCTATCGGCCGCTTCCAGTCGGCCAACGGCCTTTCCGCCGACTGCATCTGCGGGGTTAACACTCGCGCCAAGCTGAAGGCGGTGTAGCCCGTGGCGGATATTATTGTGGCCCTTATCGCCCTGGCCGGCACGGCCCTGGGCACCTTCGGCGGCATCCTCACCTCCTCCAAGCTGACCAACTACCGGCTCAAGCAGCTGGAGAATAAGGTAGCCGAGCATAACAACTATGCCCGCCGCCTGCCGGTGGTGGAGGAAAAAATCAAAGTCATCAACCACCGGATAAGCGACTTAGAACACGAAAAGGAGGAATAGGAGATTGGAACAGATTACTGCATTTCTGGCGGACAACATGTACATCGTGGCCGTGGTGCTCTACATCATCGGGGTGTTCTGCAAGATGATTCCGAAGATTCCCGACTGGGTGATTCCC
>CAJFVX010000041.1 GCA_904420585.1 Candidatus Howiella intestinavium
GTATAATTCCGTTTCCCCATAACAATACCCCCTGTTGTAGTACTTTTATTTTCCTACATCAGGGGGCTTTTTGTCACTGTCTATTTTTACTGGACCTGTTCACCCGTAAGGGAACGCAGGGGAGGGGATGCCTATTTAGTTTTTCTGTGCCAGTACCCGGCAGATGCCCATGATATCGTCGATGAGGAATTTGCCATCCTCATTCATATCGCCCCGCAGCATCTCATCCGAGTTAGGATCGCTGCCCGTATTCTTGCGGGCCAGCACCCGGCAGGCTGCCATGACGTCTTCAATGGTGACCTTGCCATTGCCGTTCATGTCGCCCTTGATGACGGCGGGGGCAAGCTTGTCGATGATATAGGTCGCTGTGACCTGCACCGACTCACCGTCCAGCGTCAGGGTTACCTCCACTTCAATGGAACCGTCGGCGTTGGCGGTGGCCTCGGTTTTTTCAAACCCGGTCACCTCTGCCTGCACCGCCTGGTCGGTCACGGCTGCGGCTGCGGCCTTCTGAATATCTTCGGCAGTGGTGGCGTTGGAGACGGTGAGGCCCAGCAACGCTTGTTCCACAGCCGCTTTGGATTCTGCCAGTATCTGGGCGGGATCCGCCGCAGCATAGCCTAAGAACTCAATTTCAGCTACCTGCACATCGCCGGCATCGGCGAACTCCAGCTTGTAGTAGCTGTAGGCCGCCTGGCTCTCCTCGTCGATGAGGAAGGGCCGCACATACTGGTTCCACTGGAAGGATTCTTCCGTGCGGGTATCCAGTTCGGTCCAGCTCTGGCCGTCGTTGGAGCCGGACAGGGTAAAGCCGGCCGGGGCCGCGGCGGCGTTGGAGCCGGAGGCGATGGTGTAGATGGAAACGGTCTGGGGTACGGGGTTATAGTAGATAACCGACTTGTCAGAGCCGGTGAAGGTGACGGCCGTGTCGCTGGTGCTGTCCACCAGGTTGGCCGCGCCGGAAACGCCGGTCACCAGGGTTTCGGCGGCAGTATCGGTCAGGCTGCCGGCGATTTCCATGCCGGGGACGGTAAAGTCGTCCATGGGGGCGGGAAGTCTACCGCTGGCGGTGATGGAGGCGGGAGCGGCGTCGGCGTCGGTGCCCCAGTCGGAGGGCGTGCTGCCCATCTCAAATTCGATGGTGCCGCCGGCGGCCAGGTCTTCATGCAGGAAGTAGGTCTTGTCGTAGTCCTCGCCGTTGAACTTTACGCTCTGGACATAGATGTTTTCATCCGAATTGCTGGGGGCGCTGATGACCAGGTCCTCGCCGTTCTCTAAGTGGATGGTGGCCTTAGTGAAGAGGGGAGAGCCGATGGCGTACTCGGGGTTGCCCACGCTGACGGGATAGAAGCCCAGTGCGCTGAAGATGTACCATGCCGACTGCTCACCGTTGTCCTCGTCGCCGATAAAGCCCTGGCCGATGCCGTTGCCCACATACATGCGGCTCATAATCTCCCGGATTTTCTCCTGGGTCTTATAGGGCTGGCCGAAATAGTCGTAGAGGTAGGCGATGGCGTGGGCCGGCTGGTTGGAGTGGCCGTACATGCCCATGCGGACCTCCCGCACCTCCCGCATTTCATGGATATCGCCGTCATCGTTCATCTCGGGGTCGGCGCTGAAATAGTAATCCAGCCGTTCCAGCATGGCGTCGGTGCCGCCGAAGAGCTCTGCCAGGCCCTGTGCATCCTGGGGCACGTTGAATAGGAAGGTCCAGGCGTTGGTCTCGGTGTAGTCGCCCCACCAGTTGGTGGGATCGAAGGTTTCGGCGTTGGCCGCCCAGCTTCCGTCGGGGTTCCGGCCGGAGAAGAAGCCGCCGATTTCCTCGTTGTACAGCTGGACGTAGTTGAGAGCCCGGTTGCGCAGGTAGGAGGCCTCATCGGTGTAGCCTAAAGCGGCGGCCAGCTGGGAGGTGCCGAAGTCGTTGACGTAGTTTTCCATGGTCCAGGACACGCTGTTGTCCACTTCATTGGAAATGTAGTGCTTGAAGGGATAGGTGTTGTTCTCCTTGCGGCCGCCCAGGTTGGCGTCCTCCAGCTGGGCGTTGGCGCTGCGGATGGAGGCTTCATAAGCCTTTTCCAGGTCAAATTCCACACCGCGCATGGCCGCGTCGCCGAAGACGACCTCGGAATGGGAGCCGTTCATGCCGTCGTTGCCGGCGGGATTGGTCCAGCGGGGCACCCAGCCGGTATCCTCATAGAAGGCAAGCAGGCCATTCAGCATCTCGGCGTCCTTCTCGGGGGTCAGCAGGGCGTAGGCCGGCCAGGCGGTGCGGTAGGTATCCCAGAAGCCGTTGTTGACATACAGCTTGCCGTCGCCGATTTCCGGATTCACAAGGTCGCTGCTGGGCACGGCGTGCTTCCATTCGGGATTCTCGTTGGTGCCCACGTTCTCACCGTAGTTGTTGGGGTAGGCGAAGAGGCGGTACATGGAGGAGTAGAAGGTCTCCATCTCGTATTCGCTGGCGCCCTCCAGCTCGATGATGCTCAGCTGGTCTTCCCAGGTCTGCTGGGCCTTGTCGTAGATGGTGTCGAAGGTGTCGGCTTCGGCAACCTCCAGCGCCAGGTTGTGCTCGGCCTGGTCGGCGCTGATAAAGGAGGTGGCCACCTTCATGGTGATGACCGTATCCCCCTCGGCGGCCTCGGGGAAGGAGATGAAGCCGGTCTTGTTATTGTATACGGAGGCCGAGCTGAATTCGGTATCGAACTGGCCGTATACGTACATGCGGTTGCCGCCGGTGTTCTGGTGGTCGGTGTAGGCCCGGAAGGTCTTGTTGTCGTCATCAAAGGTCAGCTGGCCGTTGGTGAAGACGTCGTCGAAGATGACGTTGCGGTTTTCAGACCCCTCGGGGAAGGTAAAGCGCACCAGCACGGCGTGCTCGGTGGGGGTTACCTCAATCTTTACACCCGAGGCGTTGGAGCCCTCGTCAAAGGTGACGCTGTAGTAATGGGCATGGCCCACCTCGTTGTCGTGGCTGAAGTCGGCCCGGCGCTTTTCGGCGGCGATGGGCTCGGCGGAGGTCACATCGCTGGGGGAGAGGGTGGTGTTGGCCATAAACTGCCAGTCGCCGTAGCTGGAGCCCCAGTTGGTGGCGATGTGGGTGATGGTCATGTGGCAGAGGGAGGTGTGGTTGCCGGCCAGCTGATAGCGGTAGTGGCTGGAGGCCTGGTTCTCGGTAACCGGGGTGACCATGTTGAAGCCGTGGGGCAGCAGCACGATGGGGGAGGTAAGGCCCCGGCTGAAGCCGCTGGTGTTGTTGGTGCCCCGGAAGATGTTCACATATTCGGTGAGGTTTTCCTTCTCCGCTTGGGCCTTGTTTTCCACCACGATGTCGTCAAAATAGGTAAGGAAGGGGGCGGTGGCCTCGTAGGAACTGGAATTCTTCTCGTAGGAAACCAAGATTTTGTCAATGGTCTTGCCGGCGGCTACGCTGCCGATATTGGCAATGACCTGGTTCCACTGCATGTACAGCAGGGTCTTGGAGTCGCCCTGGGCCACGGGGTTTACCTCGTTGCCGTAGATATCCTCGCAGTGCAGGTCGCTTAAGTAGGTGCCGTCGGTAAACTGCAGATCCACCGCCATGTACTGGGAGGTGTAGTCGAAGTCATAGGTGTTGGGGGTGGCCATGGCCGGGAAGATCATGTAGCTTAACTGGGTGGTGGCGGTTACGGGGATGTTTACATCCTCATAGATAACGTTGGAAGCCGCCGCATGACCGGTGCCCACGTGGGAGCCGGCCACCATCAGGCTGTTGTAGCCCGTCCAGCCCAGGTTGGCATAGTTGACCCAGGACTCGTCCGGGCCGTCGGTGCGGGCGGTGTACATGGGGCCTTCGTCGGGATGGTCCAGATCCACGGGGTAGGCCTCTACACCCGTGCCCAGCTGGAACTCGGAGAACTGCACCGAGTCGGCGCCGGAATTTTCATAGATCTCCAGCTTGTAGTAGCTGTAGGCGGTGGTATTTTCAATTTCATAGGTGTAAAGCGCGTTGCGGCTGGGCATATCCTGGCCGGTCTTCGTGTCCAGAGGGGTCCACTGAGAGCCGTCGTTGGAGCCGAAGAGGGTCCAGCGGGCGGGATCGCGCTCGGGGAAGTCGTTGCCCGAGCCGATGGAGTAGACCGTCACCACCTGGGGCTGGGTCAGCCGCACCGACACCCAGGCGGGGGTGGAATCAGAGGGCCGCATCTGCATGAAGCACTTGGTGTCGGGATTGCTGTCGAACAAATTGAACTTGTTCTCATTATCGAAGGAGGTGGTGCCCTCCACCGAGGTGCGGTCGATAAAGTTGGAGAGGCTGCCGACCGCGCCGCCGCTTCCGGTGCTGGTGACAAACATTTCCCCTTCGCCGGTGCCCAGACGCAGCTCGGAGAACTGGGTGCAGTCGTCCGCCGCCTGCTTTTTGGTCACGGATATTTTGTAGTAGGCATATGCCGTGTCGTTTTCAAAGGTGTAGATGTTTTCCTGCTTGCGGGCGTAGAAGCTCTCGCCCTCCCGCTTGTCCAGCTCCACCCAGTCGTTTCCGTCGGCCGAGCCGTAGAGGATCCAGTCGGCGGGGTCCCGGGGCTGGCTGTCGTTGCCGGCGCAGATGGAGTAGGTGGTGATGACCTTGGGCTCGGTGAGCTGGAAGGAGACCCAGACGGGATCGTCTTCGGTGGGAGTGGCCACCTCCAGGAACTTGGTGTCGGTGCTGCCGTCAAACAGCATCTGCATGTTTTCGCCGCCCTCCAGGGTGCCCGAGCCGGTGACGCTGGAAAGGTCGATAAGGTCGCCCACATAGCCGCAGACGCCGCTCTGGTACTGCTGGATGACGTTTTCGGCCTCGCCGTCGCCGGTGTTCTCCAGCAGGGTAAGGCCGTCCCCCTCCTCAAAGGAAGAGGAGAACAGGACGCTGTCAGGCTCGGCGGCGGTTACCAGGCCGGATAGCCTTCCTGCCGGCAGGCCCATGGAGACAAGCAGGCTCAGGGACAGGCCGGCCGCCAGGGCCCGCTTTGCCAATACGTTCATACAATTCGCTCCTTTACAAGAAATATCCCGCATAGATGTATGCCTGCATATGATACCATAATCCCCGAATTTATTTATGTTATATTTTCAGATTTTATTGCTTTGCATGAAATTGGCAGCTCCGGCCGGCGGCCTTATGGTTTTCTTAAGGTTTTCTTTTGGATTTTCCGGCAGAAGGGTACATATGTATGCAGTATACTAGAAGAAACGAGCGGGAAGGGGAGAGTTGCCGTGGCCAAAAAAGAAAGGTATGCAGGGCGGAAAGCTGCTGTGGAGGAATTCCCGGATCAAAACGCCGGCCGGCCGGAGCCGTCCCCTGCGCCGGAACTGAATTTCTACAAGCTTTTCTGGATATTTTTTATCGGCTGCTTTGCGGGCGTGGTGGTGGAAACCCTTTGGTGCCTTATCACCCGGCACCGACTGGAGAGCCGGGCAGGGGTGATATACGGCCCCTTCAACCCGGTCTACGGGTTTGGGGCGTTGCTCTTAACCCTCTGCCTGCATAAGTTGCGGGGCAGGCGGGACCTCTGGATTTTCTTGGGCAGCATGCTGCTGGGCGGTGCCTTTGAATACCTTTGCAGCCTGCTGCAGGAGAAGGCCTTTGGCACGGTGTCCTGGGAGTACAGCCATACCCCCTTCAACATCGGCGGCCGGACCAACCTGCTGTATGCTTTCTTCTGGGGCGTGCTGGGCCTTATCTGGGTAAAAAACCTGTATCCTCTTTTGCTCCGGCTCATCGAAAAAATACCCAGGAAGCCGGGTGTTGTCCTGACCTGGGTTTTATGCGTCTTCATGGCGTTGAACATGGGTGTATCTGCCCTGGCGTCGGCCCGGCAGGCCGACCGGCGCCAGGGGATTCCGGCGCAGAATGCCATATCCCGTTTCCTGGACGAACAGTATCCCGACGAATTCCTGGAAAAAATTTATCCCAACGCCATGCCGGCCGACGATATACCCGCCCCCGGGGAAGAGGACGCCGGGGCGTAAGCGTCCCCGAAAAGCAAAGAGAAGGCGGTTCCGCTTTGTGCTGCGCACACAAACGGGGCCGCCTGTTTTTCTGCGGCTGTTTCACCATGCCCCGCCGGATGCCCCATGCCGGGTGGGGTTTTACGGGAGGGGCCTGTACCGGCCGGAATCATCCGGGCGACAGGAATGGGAACGGCGGCGTGGACATGGCGGACATCATGACCATCTGCAGGGAGTTCCCGCGGCAGGGGATTTTTGACAAAGGGCAGGCCGTATGTGGGGCAATTCGCTTTTTACGAACCAAAATGCACCTGCCTGCGTATATTGGCATTAGAGACCCGCCGAAAAGGGCGAAAAAACCTTCATACCCTTTCTGCCCAGGGGGCGGGAGAGGGCCTGCGGGTCTTGAGGCAAGGCTCCAGGGGCGGGAACGTCCGGATATCCGGAGAGCGGGAAGGGGAGCGGTACTATGCGCAGATGCCGCCGGAGCGGGTGCGGAATCTGGGCGGTGGCCTTTGCCGCCGGCCTGCTGGTCGCCTGCTTTTGCCATACGCAGACCATGGTGGCCATCCTGGCGGCAGCCGTTTTGGTGCTGGGCATAGCATACCTGCGGAGCTGAGCGCCGCCGGCACGGCCGGAATACGGCCGGTATACTTAGGAGGTTTTGTCAATGAAGATCGTGGTTGTCAAGAGTCCAAAAATGTTCCGGGGATTGCTGCGGATGCTGTTTGGCATTAAAAAAGAGGCGCAATAAAGGAAAAGGGGCGGCTGCGGCCGTCCCTTTTTTACAGGAAAAATCCATCGGCAATCGGCGAACAATGAAACAGTTTTTGGGGTTGTCGGACACTATTTTAATAAGAAGGGAAAACCGACATTCTAAAAAACGGAAGGGAGGAATTTGGATGAGAAAGAATCTGCTGCTTTTTATGGTCCTTCTGGCCTTTGTTTTAGGCTGCACTGCCGCCTGCGGAAACCCGGGGGGAGGAGTCTCCTCTACCTCTCAGCCGGTCAGCGCATCCGCCCGGGACCGGACGGTAGACCTGGCCGATGCCGTCGAGACGGCAGGCAAGCGGATACAGGGAGCCTATACCACGGCCGACCGCCTGAAAATCTATGAAACCATCCCTGACCTGGCCGGCGATGCGGCCGGGATTGTCCGGGGGGATGTCCTGGAAGTCTCCTATTTTCATATCGGGACGGTGGCCTATACCAAAATGGATCTGGAGGTCACCGAATCCCTGTATGGGGATTTTGTCCCGGGAGATACCATCAGCGTCTACAAAAGCGGCGGTTATATCCCCATGGCCGACTACCTGCCGGACATCCAGGAGCGCTTTCCCAAAATAACCGACCAAGAAGTGGCCGGCACAGTGGTGGACGTCAGCAACGAGGGCGATCCCCATCCGGCGGCCGGGCAGGATTTGGTGGTGTTCCTCTGCACCTCTGAAAACGAGCCGGAACCGCTGACGGATATGTACGGTATCATCGGCGATTACGCCGGCCAGTTCACCCAAGGGGCGGACGGGCAGTTTGCCCGCCATATAGCGCAAATCCCTGCCCAGTCCACCGAAGGCGGCCCTGTGCAGTATTCCCTGGAAAGCGAGGAACCCCTCGACCGCACCGGCCTGACAGGGGCGGATGGCGTCTTTACCTATGATGCCTTAAAAACCGAAATCCAGGCAGCCCTGCAATAGGTGCAAAATGCAGAAAATATAGAACAAGGGCCGCTTCCCAGGCAACGGAGAAGCGGCCCTAAAGTTTTTAGCCGGCGTTAAAGCCCGGCGCCCAGCAGCAGCCGGGATAAATCGTCCACGCTGCCCGCAATGTATTTGGCGCCGGCTTCTTCCAGTTCGGTCCGGCCGCCGTAGCCGTAGAGGACGCCGACGCAGTCCACGCCGCAGGCCTTTGCGCCCAGGACGTCGTATTTCCGGTCACCTATCATGAGGGTATCCTCCGGCCGGGCGCCGGCCGCCTCCAGCGTCTGCCGGATGACGGCGGCCTTGTCCTGCCCCTCCACCGCGTTCCCGCCGCCAATGACGGCAAAGCAGGAGGCCAGGCCGTACTTTTCCAATACCTTGACGGCCACATCCCGCATCTTGGAGGTGGCGGTGCACAGGGTATAGCCCGCCTCTCCCAGCCGCCGGAGCAATTCCGGGATACCCGCGTAGGGATCGCCCTTCAGGATGCCTTCCGCCTCATAGGCCGCCCGGTAAAGCTGGATGAGCCGGTCGGCCCCGGCGCCGGTTATGCCGCAGAAGTCCCGCAGGGAGTCCCGCAGCGGCGGGCCGATAAAGAGGTGCATGTCCGCCGGCATTTTGTCCTCCAGCCCCATCTGCCGGAAAGCTCGGCCGAGGGCGTGGATGATACCGGGACCGGATTCGGTGAGGGTACCGTCCAGGTCAAAAAACAGGAAGGGATACCGGGAGGGGGACAGCTGGCACATGGAAAAACCTCCTAAAGCAGAATGGATAAAAGAGGGATGAAAAAATCTGCCGTCCGGCAGGAAAAAATGAAACAGTTTTCGGGGAATCCGCCACCTTTATAGTGACAGCGGAAAGAGCGGGCATGCAGATGCCGCGCTTAACGCTGCCGTCCGCCGTTTCCTCCCCATAAACGGCGGACCGGTCCGTACCCCAGCGGGCCGGCCGTATATTTGTCAACACACACTCTCTTTTGTTGACAAATGCGCGCCCTGTCCGGCTTAGGACAGGGCGCGCAGGCTTATGCAGCAGGCGGTGCGGCCCCGCTGTCGGCGGCATGGTTTTTCCGAATCAGATTCCGCTCGCAGGCCCCCAGCCCGCCCATGAGGAGAATAAACAGCAGGCCGGTCTGGATCCACAGCACCGTGATGTCGGTAATGCCGTGCACCAGGGTGGCCAGGGTCAAGGCGCAGATGACCGACGCGATTTTCGGGCAGGCGTTCTCCTTGATGCAGAGCCGGATTTTCCGATAGTACATGACAAAATAGATAAGCAGCAAAACCGTGCCCACAATGCCGAAGTTCAGCAGGGGATCCAAATAGATGCTGTGGGCGTGCAGCGTGGGATAGCTGTCAGGGTAGTTTGGATAGAGGAAATGATAGCTCAGCAGGCCGTGCCCAAAAAGGGGAGCCGAGCCTATCATGCGCAGGGCCATAAGCCAGATTTCCTCCCGCCGCTCGGTTGTAATGCGGGATTCGCTCAAGCGGGGGATGAGGTCGGGGAACAGGTAGAGCAGGATGCAGAAAAGCCCGGCCACCAGCAGCAGGGCGCTGAGCATGCGGTGCCGCTTCATAAGCAGCAGCAGCGCCGCCACCCCGATAAAGACCTCCACCCAGACAAAAAGGCTGCCGCAAAGGTAGATGCTGATAAGGTCGAACAGGGCGATGCCGTAAAACAGAAAGGGATGGCCCTGGTGGGACACCACCTTATAGCCGCAGAGGATGATAACCGTGCCCATGATGGTGGCCAGGTAGTTGGGGTTCATAAAGACCACCGAGCAGCGGTAGAGCCCCTCGAAATGGGGCTGCATGAGCAGCATCTCAATCATGGCCACGATGGTGATGGGCACGCTCAATAAGCATACCAGGGTTACCATATGCTCAAAAATATCCCGGGTCATGGCCGAACGGACAAACAGGCCGATAATCAGGATGAAAATAAAACCCAGCCCGCCAAGGAGTCCCAGCCAGTTCCGATAAAGCAGGGGGACCACCAGAGCGAGGGCAAAAAAGGGCAGCAGCGCCTTCGAACCCGCATGTACAAAAATACGGCCGCGGGTGCGGGGATTGCATAATAAAAAAACCGCCAGACAGATAAGGATTACGCCGGTCAGGGGATACGGCAGGAAAACGCTGGCAGCCGTAACAAAAATAAGGTTCCTGTCGTTGAGCACCTTGGGCTGGCGGCAGGCTGCATCATTTGTCAATGGACGGGGTTCCCTCCCTTCCGCATCGTTCCGATCTGGCCGAGCCGGCTATGGATTCTGTCTCGGCCGCTGAGGTCAAAACGCTTGGAACCCGACATAGGGCAGAATATAGATACAAAGCTATTATAGCATAGTTTTTCACCGGTGGCAACTTAAGGCCATGCAGGACGGTGTGAAATGGAAAAAATCCCCAAATTTCAGAAAAAACCGCTGATTCTGCGGCCTTCTTCGGCCAAAACAGAAAGAAAAACGGCGTCGGGAGACCGACGCCGTTTCTTAATAAGTCTTATATTTTCCTTAAGGGCGATTCTTATGCCTTGCCCTCGCAGCCCAGCACGTCCTTAATCTTGTGCTCCACCATGCCCTTAATGGCGGCGCGGCCGTCGCCCAGGTACTGGCGGGGATCGAAGTGATCGGGATGCTCGGCGAAGTGCTTGCGGATGGCGCCGGTCATGGCCAGCCGCAGGTCGGAGTCGATATTGATCTTGCAGACAGCCATGGTAGCGGCCTTGCGGAGCATATCCTCGGGGATGCCGATGGCGTCGGGCATCTTGCCGCCGTACTTGTTGACCATCTCTACAAACTCGGGGATGACCGAAGAAGCGCCGTGCAGCACGATGGGGAAGCCGGGCAGCTTCTTGGAGACCTCCTCCAGGATGTCGAACCGCAGCTGGGGCTTCTGGCCGGGCTTGAACTTGTAGGCGCCGTGGCTGGTGCCGATGGCGATGGCCAGGGAGTCGCAGCCGGTGCGGGTGACGAAATCATACACCTGATCGGGGTCGGTGAAGTGGGCGTCCTCGGCCGACACGTTCACGTCGTCCTCAATGCCGGCCAGCTGGCCCAGCTCGGCCTCTACAGTGACGTTGCGGGGATGGGCGTACTCCACGACCTTCTTGGTCAGGGCCACATTCTCCTCATAGGGCAGGTGAGAACCGTCGATCATAACCGAGGTAAAGCCGCCGTCGATGCAGCTCTTGCACAGCTCGAAGCTGTCGCCGTGGTCCAGGTGCAGGACGATGGGCAGGCCGGTTTCCTCAATGGCGGCCTCCACCATCTTGACCAGGTAGGTATGGTTGGCGTACTTCCGGGCGCCGGCGGACACCTGCAGAATCAGGGGGGCGTTGAGCTCCTTGGCCGCCTCGGTGATGCCCTGTACGATTTCCATGTTGTTGACGTTGAAAGCGCCGATGGCGTAGCCGCCCTCGTAAGCCTTCTTAAACATTTCCCTTGTGTTTACCAGTGGCATATGGTTTCACACTCCATTCTTGATTTTCGGCCGCAAGGCCGCATCCCGGGGAAAATCCCCTGTTCGCTTTATTATATCGCACTGGAAAGAAAAAGAAAAGCCCTATTTTTGCAGTTTGTCTGGGGATGAACAACTATCCTGTAAGCGGATGGTGCGGGCGTAGTGGAAAATATACTGCTGGACAATGCCGGCGTAGGGCTTGGCGCAGTCGGGCAGCCGGCCGCCGAAGAGGGAGACCATGGCCCGCTTTATCCAGACGTCGGCGGGGAAGGCCTCTATGCGCCCCGCGCCGAAGAGCAGGGCGCAGTCGGCCACCTTGGGGCCCACGCCCTTTATCTGCATGAGGGAATCCCGGGCCTCCTCCAGAGGCATTTCGGAAAGGGCGGCGAGGTCGATTTGCCCTTCCGCCGCCTTTTGGGCGGCATCCAGTATGTACTTGGCCCGGAAGCCGGCCCGGAGATCTGCAAGATCCGATACCGACAATCCGGCCAACCGTTCGGGCGGGGGGAAGGCGTACAGCCGGACGCCCTCCGGCCCCTCCAGAGGGTCGCCGAAGGCGGCGCAGAGCCGGTGGATAATGCCCTTGATGCGGGGGATGTTGTTGTTCTGGGAAATGATAAAGGAACAGAGGGCTTCCCAGGGCTCCTGCCGCAGCAGCCGGATGCCCCCGGCCACGTCCGCCGCTTCCGCCAGGACGGGGTCGGTGCGGATGGCGGCCAGGATGGCGGGGTAGTCCCTGTCCAAATCAAAGTACCGCCGCCAGAAGGCTTCAAAATCCGCCGGGTCGGTGTGGTAAAAGGTGAGGGTGACGCCCTGGGGGCCGGATGCCTGCCCCAGGGTCAGGATGCGGCCTCCGGCCACCCCCTGCCAGCGGCCGTCGTCCAGCTGCCGCCAGCGGAAGGCCTGGCCGCAGTCCAGGGTCTGGGCCAAATCAAGGCAGGGGACAGGCCCTACCCGCAGGTGGGGACCTTCTTTGCTTACGGAAAAGGGAGCCGGCTCCCTTGTTTTGAGAATGGGTGCCAATGGATTTCCTCCTCGGGGCTGCCGGGCCATATGCAAAGCAAATGCCTTTGTCTTTTGCCGGCGGGCATGGTATACTGGGTACATATCTGCGGGGCCTTGCGCCCTGCGGATACCATCATAATACCACAAAATCAGCCGCCTGTCTTCTGTAAAATGCCGGCGGCGGGGAGGTATGCGCCATGCGCGACGATATTTGCACCATACCGGTCAGCGAGGTTTTTGAACGAAAGGAGGGCTGTCCCATCTGCCGGATGCGGGACACCATAGAGGAGCGGATGCTGGACTACATTATGGGGGCCGCCATGATGGAGCCGGACGTGCGGCAGGAGACCAACCGCAAGGGGTTCTGCACCGACCATTTAAACCGCATGATGGGCCGGCGGGGCCGGCTGTCCCTGGCCCTGATGCTGGACAGCCGCCTGCAGGAGCTGGACGGGCAGCTCTTTGCCGAAAAGGGGCTTATCCGCCCCGCGCCCCAGAAAAAGGGGGCCAGGGCGGCCGAGATGACCGGCAGCTGCTTTGTCTGCGAAAAGATGGAGTGGGGTATGGAGCGGATGCTGGACACGGTTTACCGCCTGTACGAAACCGAATCCGACTTCCGGGAACTGTTCGACAGCCAGCCCCTATTCTGCCTGCCCCATTATACCCGCCTGATGCAGGGCTGCGACAAAAAGGCCATGCGCACCCACGGCGGGGATTTTGCCCGCTCCCTTTCCGCCATCACCCGGCGGCATCTGCAGGAGCTGCTGGGGGATGTGCAGCACTACTGTAAAATGTACGACTACCGCAGCGCGGGGGAGGACGCCGACTGGGGCAACGCCCGGGACGCGGTGGAGCGGGCTGTGGCCTTTTTAACCTCCCGGATGCCGGCGGATTGAGAAAAATCTGTCTGTAAAGCCGTATAAACTGGCGGTAAGGTTACATAAAGGATAAAAAAGAGAGATTATGCCGGAGATGTGGAAAAGATAACCGGCGGGGAATGGGGAGTTTTCCCCTTTTTCCACCGGGTTTTCCACAGGCGGTTATGTCAACGCGGCAATACCCGCTGTATAAATCCTGTGCGGCAACCCGTCAAAAGGGCTTTTGGCTGTTCAGGCCGGCGGCCTTTTCCATGCAACAGGCTTTTCAGCAGGCTGCAAAACCGCCGGAAACGACGGTTTTCTTTTTCTGCTTGCAAAATTCCCCAAACCCGTTATACTTAGTATTCGTAAGGGAAAGGACGGGTGAGCCATGTATACGGTACTGGGCATATCCCTGGCTGCTGCCGGGTTTCTTTTGTGGGCTGCGGCCTATTTGTATTTCCGCCGCTGCATCAAGCCTCTGCGGCTGGGTGAACGGAGGGAGAATGATCCTTCCCTGGCGCCGGCCCACAAAAAGCGGCTGCGCACCTACAACACCATGCTGGCCGTTGCCTGTATCCTTGCGGTGGCCGGCTGCCTTATCACGCTTCTGGTGCGTTTTTTGTAGCCCTTTCTGCCGGCAGCCTTTCTGGCTGCCGGCTTTTTTCGTGCATACTCCAAAAAATTATCCAAACCGCATAATTTGCGAAGTTTCGTCTTCTATTCCCGCGAAATCTGTGGTATAATTTTGAGGACCCGGCAGAGATTTTCCCTTTTGTTTCAAAAACCGGCCGCCGGGGCCGGTATTTTACATATTTTTCATGGGAGGCCCTGGCCTTTATGCAGCAAAACCGCGATTTTGACAACAATGAAGCGCCTGCTTCCGATGTGATAGCCGGACGGAACGCCGTGGCGGAGGCCCTGCGGTCCGGCCGGGAAATCGACCGCCTGCTGGTGGCCCATGGGGCGTCCGGCGGGTCTCTCGCGCCTATTATCGCCAAATGCCGGCAGCGGGGGATTCTCATAAAAGAGGTCTCCCCCCAGAAGCTGGACCTTCTCTGCGGCGGCATCCCCCACCAGGGGGTGGCCCTGCTGGCCGCCGCCCACACCTACTGTCAGGTGGAGGACATGCTGCGGCTGGCCGAGGAGCGGGGGGAGCCTCCCTTCCTCATCCTGTGCGATGAGATCGAAGATCCCCACAACCTGGGCGCCATTATCCGCACGGCCGAGGCCTGCGGCGTCCACGGCGTCATCGTCCCCAAGCGGCGGTCGGCATCCCTGAACGCCACCGTGGCCAAGGCGGCCAGCGGGGCGCTGGAATATATGAAGGTGGCCCGGGTCACCAACCTGACCGCTGTCATCGACCAGTTAAAGGAAAAAGGGATTTGGGTATACGGCGCCCATATGGAGGGTCAAAGCTGGTGCGGGCAGGGATATACCGGCCCCACCGCCCTGGTCATCGGCTCGGAGGGAAAAGGCATCGGCCGGCTGGTGGCCCAGCACTGCGACATGCTGGTTTCCCTGCCCATGCTCGGCCATATCAATTCCTTAAACGCCTCGGTAGCCGCCGGCGTGCTGATGTACGAGGTGGCCCGGCAGCGGTCGGGCATAGGGGCGATAGAGCCGAAATAGACGCTGGCTATTCGATTATACTTTAAAGGGGGAAGCTGCCCTTGGCACATTTCAAGCACAAAAAAGGATCCGCCGACGGCGCCTACTCGGTGGAGAGCATACTGGAGCGCGCCGCCGAAGGGCGGAAGGAGGCTTCGCCCCCGCCGCCCATTACCAATTGGGACGAGCGCCGGCAGCATGTCCACGCCCCCCACGCCCTGACGCCGGACGAACTGCTGGGCCGGCGGACCGGGCCTGCTCAGGGCTTTGCGGAACCGGCGGCCGAACCTGCGGCGCCTGTCCAGCCGGTTCAGCCCGCTCGGCCTGTAGAGGACATCCCCATGGAGAGCGCCCGGCCGGCGGCCAAATCCCTCTATGAGCGGATGATGCAGGCCCGGAACCAGGAAAATGCGTCCCAGCCGGCGGTTTTCAGGGCTTCGGAAAAGGACGTGACGGCCGAGGAGGCGGACATCGCTTTAAAGGCCTTTGCCGCCGCCCTGTCGTCTCCCGCCGCCCCTGCGGCCGAACCGCCCCGGGCGGATGCCGATGCCGACAGCCTTACGGCCCGCACCCGGCAGTTTACCCAGCAGGCTGCGGAGGACGCCCGGCCTGCCCGCCGTGTATCGGCCCTGGACACGGAAAATGTTGACGATATTATCCGGCGGTTTGAGCAGAAGGCCCAGTCCCGTGCGATTGATTTGTACGGGGCTACGGCCGAACTGCCGCCTCTGCCCGACCTGACGCCGGCCGCCCCCAAGGCGGCCCCGGCGGCCTCCTCCCTTTTTGACTGGGAGAAGGATGAGAAAGAAAACAAAAACCTGCCCCGGTACGGTCCGGACCAGGATGAACAGCCCATGCCTGCCCGCCGGAACCGTCCCGTTCTCCAAACGCCGGTGGAACCAGTCCCCGGCCGGCAGGCGGATGTTCAGCCGGTTCAGGCGGCAAGCCCTTCTGCCGGCGGCGGGCAAACCGATCAGCCCGCTCCGGCGGCCCAGCCGCCCCGCCCCATCCAGCCGCCGGCGGCCACAGGCCCTGCACAGGAAAAAGCCGAGGAAATTCCCACCCGGCGGGTGACCCCCGTCCGGAAGGCCCGGCGCTTCTCCACCCCCACCGAAAGCGGGGAGGCTCCTGTGTCCCGGCTGGACGTCCGGCCTCTTTCCGTAGAGGTCAGCCCGCTGGGCAGCGGGGAGGAGCAGCCGGTTATGACTACGGCCAAGGCCGCCCATCCGGCTCCGCGTTCTGTCGTGAAGGCTGAACCGGAAGCACCTGCCGAGCCGCCCCTGCAGGCGGCGTCCCAGTACAGCCTGGCGGACGGCGGGCTTTCCGCAGCCAACGAGGTTTATAAAAAATCCCGGCAGCGTCCGGCGGTACCGGAAGCGGCCGATTTATCCAGCTTCAGCGACCCGGCGGAGAAGCCGGCGGATCCCCTGTCCGCCGTCCGACAGGAAAAGGACGGCCAGCCTTCCGATGCCGCAGCCCATGCGCCGGAAGGGGCCGACGCCTCCACCATCCAGTTTTCCCTGCCTGTGGATAAGGCGGCCGCGCCTGCCGGAAAGGGACGGCGCAAGGTGGTGCTCTTCGGAGACGTAGAGGAGGAAAATGCCCCCGAGGAAATGCCCCCGGAGCTGTACGGCCAGGAGGCCGAGGAAATCGACGATTATGAAACCGACGCCGACGCCGCCTCCATCCGCGCCGACCTGCGGGCCAGAAGCCGCCGGCTGAAGGCCCGGTTCCTGCCCACCCTGCTCATTACCGCCGCCCTGTTCCTGCTGTCCTCCCCCTTGCTGGACGGGTTTAAGGCGGCCAATCTGACGGTCTATCTCATTTTGAATATCGTCCTTGTCTGTCTGGCGGCCCTCATCAATCTGAATATTATGAAGGGTCTGGGCAGCCTTTTCCGGCTGCGGCCCGACATGGATACCCCCGCCGCCCTGGCCCTTGTGGGGGTGCTGGTGCACAGCGTGGTTATGCTGGCCACGGGCAATGCCGCCGGCGCGCCCCAGCTGGGAGGGCTTGGAGCCATGGCCCTGCTCTTCGGGGGCATCGGCAAGATGACCCTGCTCTCCCGCATCCACAAAAACTTCGAGGTGCTTGCGGAGGAAGGGGACAAGCAGGCCGTGACCCTGCTGGACGATCCGGCCCTTACCAGCGCCCTGGCCGACGGCGCGGTCATAGGGGAGGCGCTTATCTGCGCCAGGCGGAAGACCCGCTATCCCCAGAACTTCCTGCAGCATTCCTACTGCCCTGACCCCTATGAGCGGGCGGTGCTGAAGGTATCCCTGGCCGCCCTGGCCCTGGCCGTGGCAGGCGGTATAGCCGCCGGCTTCCTGTCGGGACTGGCCAGCGGCATGAACCTGGCGGCGGCCCTGCTCTGCCTGGCCTGTCCGCCCACCACCCTGCTGCTCAGCAGCCTGCCCATGAAATCGGCGGCCAAGCGCTTGGCTGCCGAAGGGGCTGTGCTGACCGGCTACGAGGCCGCCGAGAACTTAAGCTATGCCAACGCCATCGCTTTCTCGGCCGATGAACTTTTCCCTGCGGGCCGGGTCCGGCTCTACAGGATGCACCTGCTCAGCGCCAACCCGGTGGACGAGGCCATCCTCCAGGCCGCCGCCCTGGCCAGGGAAGCCCACAGCCCTCTTTATTCGGTTTTTCGCCAGATGCTGGATAAGGATACCGGGCTGCCGTCGGTCAAAAACATCACTTTTGGAGAGCAGAAGGGCCTTTCGGGCTGGTGCGGGAAAACCCGTATCCTGCTGGGTACCCGGGAACTTCTGCAGGCCCACGGCATCAAGACGCCGGCCGCCCAGGTGGATGCAAAAATCCGCCAGAAGGGCGGGTTCCCGGTATACCTGGCGGTGGGGGGGCAGCCCTCCTGCCTGTTTGTGGTGGGATATGCGGCCGATGAAAATATCGCCTACGAACTCCAGCGCCTGTCGGCCACCGGCGTGACCCTGCTTATCCATTCCACCGATCCCAATCTGACGGCCCCTATGCTCTGCGATGCATTCGGCCTTTACGGGGATTCCCTGCAGCTCATCGCTCCCGAGGCGGCCCCTCTGCTGGAGCAGGCCACCGAGCCGGCCGAAAAGGCCGACGCCCCCGCTTTCTACCGCGGCTCGGCCGACGGGTTCGCCGCCCTTCTTACGGCGGCTATCCGCTTAAAGGGGACGGTCACCGCCATGACGGCCCTGCATGTTACCGGCATGTGCCTGGGCGGGGCCCTGGCCGCCTACTTTATCTTGGCCGGCCTGCCCGCTTTTGTGTCTGCCCTGCCTCTGGCCGCTTATCAGCTGCTTTGCACCCTGATAACCTGCCTTGTCCCCCTCTTCCGCAAATCCTGATTCGGTTTGTTATCCGCAGCCCCCGGCAGCATAGCTGCCGGGGGTTCAGCTTGTCGACAGAGTCGACAAGCTGTAGAAGAGGGGCGGGCCCCCTTCTAACATTCCCCCGACAAATCCCGCAGGAGCGGGATTTGTCGTGTGCGTGACCCGACGCGCATGCCGCCGGTTTCTGCGATGCAAATGGCTTCCATTGGATTTTTCAAAAGTCTGGCCCCGGCAGCTATGCTGCCGGGGTTTTTGTATGGCTGTGTTTACATGATTATATAGATAGAACGGCGGATGCTTTCATGTTCTGCTGCCGCATTTTAGCCCCAAATCTGGGCAGGGGACAGCATAAAATTATATTTACAATAATCATTATATTATTTGCACTTTTAATTTTTTTAGGATATGTTACTATAATACACGAAATATACGTTGGAAAGGGATGAATTATATGCGAAAACAGACAAACCGTTTTCACAGACTTTTAACACTTTTTCTATCCCTGCTGATGCTTGCCACCGTTCTGCCTCCGGGCATACTCATGGCCTCCGGGCAGGATCCGGATGAAATCTTTGCACCCTATAAAGCCCCCATCCGGTACGAGATGGAGGACTTTGCAAGCGGTGTGCACAAGTGGGAAGGCTCATCGGCGGGTGTCACCATGGCTGCGGCCAGCGTCAACACCGACAACGGCTCCAAGCCCAGCGGTACGGGCGAGGCCCAGGTGGCCTTTGCCGAGGCCGGGGACTATATTACCCTGACCCTGGACAACATCCCCGTGTCAGGGGACTATCTGGTGTACGTCTCGGTCCGGCCGGTAGATGCCAATCCCCGGGTTTACATCCGCAAGGATACCGACAGCCCCTATGTCTCCGAAGAAATGCGCATAAAGGGCCAGCCCGGCGGCGACCAGAATTCCTATTTCCCCCGGACCATTAAGATAGAAGGCGTCATGGCCCTTAAAAAGGGCAGCGATACCTTCCAGATCGTCTACGACGGCTCCTACGCCGGCGACAAGAAGCTGCGGGTGGATTATGTGGAAATCAAGCTGGTAGGCGGCCAGGGCGTCGTCCTGACTCCCGATGACCTGCAGCCCATCTCCACTTCGGATGCGGCCACCTTCTCCCGGGATACCAACTCGGACAATGACACCGCCTGGGGCAGGATGACCCAGCTTTTCTACCGGTTCGGGGCCGAAGCCGCTGTGGGCGACACGGTCAGCTTCCCCCTCACCGGCCTCACCCCCGGCGACTACTACCTGAAATACGCCTTCAAGCCCCGGGATACGGGAAATTACTGCGTTTTCCAGACCCTGGCTGACGGCGTGGAGGTAGGGGAGCCGGTCAATCAGATGGGCGGCAGCAACTCGGCCTCCGATCCTGCCCCTTCCACTTCGTCTAACGTGCAGACAGCCGATCCCATCGGCATTGTGACCGTGCCCGAAAGCGGGAATCTCACCATCAGCCTGCGGGCCGATGAGGTCCACGGCCAGGGCAACTTTACCATGCTGCGCATGTGGCTCTATCCCGTTCCGGAAAACAGCCGCATTGTGGAAAGCCTCATTGACGATATTCCCGATACCGTCAGCGCAGCTGACGCAGACGCGATACATGCGGCCAGAGATTACTACGGCGCCCTGTATGAGGATGAACAGGCGGCCGTAGGCAACTACGATAAGCTCCAGCAGGCCCTGGAGGATCTGGCGGGCCTGGAGCCCGAACCGGAGCCGGAGCCCGAACCTACCGTCTTTGACGCCTTTAAGGAACCCATCCGGTATGAGATGGAGGACTTCTACGGCACCGACCGCTGGAGCGGCTCCTCGGCGGGCGTCCAGCTGGCCGAGCCCCGGGCCGACACGGGGAACAACGGTTCCCTGCCCAGCGGCGGCCAGGTGTCCAACATTGTATTTGACCAGGCGGGGGACTACATCACCCTGACCCTGGACAATATCCCCGTATCGGGCGATTACTTAGTCTATCTCTCGGGCAAGCCCACGGATCAGAATCCCCGGGTCTTCCTGCGGAAGGATACAAACAGCGACTACTTCTCCGAAAACATCCGCCTGCGCAGCGGCTTCGGCGGGGACAGCAACTCCTACTTCCCCCGGACGCTGAAGGTGGAGGGCGTTGTCCCCCTGCAGGCGGGCAGCGACACCATCCAGATTGTCTATGACGGCTCCTATGCCGGCGACAAAAACTTCCGGGCGGACTACATTGAAATCAAGCTGTTGAATGACGACAGCACCATCCTGAAGTCCGAAGACCTGTACCCCATCTCGGTTTCCGACACAGCCACCTTCTCCCGGGAGTCCAGTTCGGACGGCGACACCGCCTGGGGCAATATGTATTACCTCTTCTATAAATTCGGGTCGGGCGCCCATGTGGGCAGCACGGTCAGCTTCCCTCTGACCGGCCTCACCCCCGGCGACTACTACCTGAAATACGCCTTCAAGCCCCGTGACGGCGGCAATAGCTGCGTCTTCCAGACTTTAGCCGACGGCGTGGAGATAGGCGAACCGGTTGACCAGACGGCCGGCAGCAATACGGCCTCCAGCCCGGGGGCAGCCACCACCTCCAACATCCAGACCCAGGATCCCATCGGCATTGTGACCGTACCCGAAAGCGGGAATCTCACCATCAGCCTGCGGGCGGAGGCGATTCACGGACAGGGCAACTTCACCATGATGCGCATGTGGCTCTATCCCGTTCCGGAAAACAATACCATTGTGGAAGGCCTGATTGCCGACCTGCCCGACTGGGTGACCGATGCGGACGCCGAGAGGGTAAATGAAGTCAAGGCCTGCTACGACGCCCTGACCGCAGAAGAGCAGAGCAAGGTGGAAAATTATGCCCGTCTGCAGACCCTGCTGGACATCCTGTCCGGCGTACCGGTGGACGACGCCGTAAAGAACGTCATCGACCAGATTTCCGCCCTGCCCCGCTTAAGCGAACTGACCGTCGCCGACGCGGAAAAGATAGAGGCGGCCCGGACGGCCTACGAGCTGCTGACGGAAGAACAGCAGGCCATGGTCACCAATGCCTCCAAGCTCCCCCCGCTGGAGAAGCGCGTGGCTGACCTGATAGCCGCCCAGGCTGTCATCGACCTGATAGCCGCCCTTCCCGAAGCCGACGAGGCCACCGTGGACGACGCCGAGGACGCGGATGCGGCCCGGGAGGCCTACGACCGGCTGACTGCGGAGCAGCAGGATCTGGTTTCCAACTATGATAAGCTGACCGCTTTGGAAGCGCATTTGGCCGACCTGCTGGCAGTCACCTCCGTAGTGGAGGCCATCACCGCCCTGCCCGAAGCCGACCAAGTGACCTTGGCCGACGCGGAGGCGGTGGATGCGGCCCGGGCAGCCTACAACCGGCTCACTCCGTCCCAGAAGGCCCTGGTGACCAACTACGGCAAGCTGGATGCGCTGGAACTCCGCCTGGATATTCTGGACGTGGAGGCCCTTATCGAAGCCCTGCCCGAACCCGGCGCGGCCACCGAGGCGGACGAAAAGGCCATCGAGGAAGCCAGCGAGGCCTTGGATGCCCTGGGCCCGGTGAAAGATATGGTGTCCCAGGAGCTGCAGGATAAGCTGGCGGCCCTGCTGGGTGAAAACGACGCCGGCGCCGTGGAGCGGCTCATCGCCGCCATCGGCGCCCTGCCCGACCGGTACACCCTGACCATTGGGGATATGGAGGCCATCCTGGACGCCAAGGCCGATTACGACCAGCTGGGCGCCGACCAGCAGGCCCAGGTGACCAACCGGGAGAAGCTGGAACAGCTGGTGGAAGACCTGGCCATCCTGCGGGAAGACCCCACCGGCGACGTCAATGGGGACGGCAGCGTGGATATCAAAGACATCCTGGAAATCCGCCAGTACATCCTGCGGGAGGATCCCCGGTACTTCACCGCCGCGCAAAGTTACACTGCCGACCTGATTCAGGACGATACCCTGAACTTTGATGACATCATGGCCCTCCGGCAGAAGTCCATCTATCCCGACGGCACCGGCGTAAACGAGGCCGGTACGCCCACCTACACCACCACGGCCGCCGCCCCCTCGGACGACATTTCCATCCAGGTGCTGGGCAGCGACCGGGTCAAAGCCCAAGGGACCGGCGAGCTGGACTACGGCGCTTTTGCCGCCGGAGACATCGTTTCCATCGATTCGGATTACCGGTATTTCTATGTGCAGCTCAACGATACAATCGGGGAAACCCTGGTTTACGCCCCCACCGGCAATTTCTCCTTCCAAATCCCCTTTGACGACGAAAATGCCGAAGAAACCGGCTTTGCCCCCGGCGCCTTCCGGGCGGCTTCCAACACCATCAAGGCCCGGGTCGCCACCGACGCGGAAATTTCCGTCAGCCGCAACCTGGCTCTGAACGCCTATGACTTCCGCTTCCGCAGCGAGGAAACCGACTACGATGCAGAAACCGGCGCCCCTGCCGCCCAGTCTCCCGCCGTGGAGGCGGGGGATGTGCGGGCCTATCCCCACGTCTACGCCACCCGGGTATGGGAGAACAGCGGCATAAACGGCGCCCGGAATGCCATCGACGGCCAGACCGCGGCCGACGGTTCGGGTGCATACCCCTACCAGGCCTGGGACGCCGGCCAATACGATGACGCCGAATACGTGGTGTATTTCGGCCGGGAAGTGACGCTGGATTCCCTCTCCTTCACCCTTCGGTCGGACACCGGCGATCGGCAGGCCCATGATACCTATTGGGAAAGCGTAACCGTGCAGTTTTCCGACGGCAGCCAGCAGACCTTTGCTTTGTCCGCCGGAGAAGAAAAGCAGACCTTCCAGCTGGAGGGCGTAACCACCGATTCCCTGCGGCTGACCGGCCTTACCCGGAAGGAAAACAGCCAATCCGACATGTGGGCGGCCCTGACCGAGCTGGAGGCCGTGGGCACCGAAACCGTGACCGAGAACATCCCGGCGGCCAAGGAATACCTCTCCTCCAACATGGGCCGGGCGGGAAAATCCCAGGTGGTGACCACCAAATACAGCGCCGCCGATGTGGCCGCGGTGATTGAACAGGTCCAGGCGGCCTACGAAAAGGATAACCTGGTTGTAAACGGCAAGGTGCAGGGCAACTGCTGGTTCGAGGCCGTTTACCACGCGGGCATGCTGGAGGCCTACCGGGCCACCGGCAATACGGATTACTATTTGAGCACCAACCAGTTTGCCGAGTCCCTGGAATACATGGTAAACGGCACCGAAAACAGCAGCCATGCCGACTGGTTTGCCGTGGGGCAGAATTTTATCGGCTTGCATGAGCTGAGCCCCGACGCCGACCGCAAGCTGGCCGACACCATGGTAAACCTGGACTGGCTGGCCGACCGGGCCCTGCAGGAAGAAAATCCCGTCCCCCTGGACTTCTGGTGGTCGGACGCTTTCTTCATGGGCAGCCTGGAATTCACCAAGGCCACCCGGCTCACGGGCGACGAAAAGTATTCCCAGGCCGAGTATGAGGCCTACCTCCACTGGCGGGATAAGCTCTGGAACCCGGAATATAAGCTCTGGGCCCGGGACGACCGGTTTGTGGCCGAGGTTGCGGACGACGACCGCTTCCCCGCCGACGAAAAGATGACTGCACCCTCCGGCATACCCATCTTCTGGTCCCGGGGCAATGCCTGGGTCTTCGCCTATCTGGCCCAGCAGCTGGCCTACATAGAAGACACGGAAAGCGAGATGTACCAGACCCTGCTGCATGACTTCCGGGAATACGCCGAAGGCATCAAGGCGGTCCAGCGGGAGGACGGCACCTGGAATTCCTCCATGGCCGACCCCAGCTACTACGCCGGCCCCGAATCCACCGGCACCGCCGGGTTCCTCTACGGCTACGCCCTGGGGCTGCGGATGGGCCTGCTGGATAAGGACGAATACCTGCCGGTGGCCGAGAAGGCCTACGAGGCCCTGACCACCCTCTGTATGGTGGAGGAGGGCAAAATCGGCTATATGCAGGACGCCGGCGACCATCCCTCCGGCTATAAGAACCCGGAATATTCCCGGAACAGGACCAACAACTTCGGCATGGGTCTGTTCTACCTGGGCGCCTCGGCCTTCATGCAGCTCTGCGCCGACTATGAGGCCCCCAAGCTGCAAATCCCCATGGATAACCAGAACACCACCATGGGCCGGTATTATAAGGAGCCCGGCGCCTACGACGGCCCCATCACGGCCACGGCCAGCTCGGAAGAAAATGCCAACAAGGCGTCCAAGGCCTTTGACGGATTTGTATCCGGCGGGGACGGCGTTCGCTGGACGGCGTCCGACCGGGGCATGAACAACGACTGGATCATGGCCGACCTGGGCAAAGAAATCGCCCTGGAAAAAATCAATGTCCACATGTTCTGCAACCGGGATTATCAGTATAAGCTGGAGGTTTCTTCCGACGGGCAGAACTGGATGACCGTTTCCGACCGGACGGACAACACCTTTGCCATGTCCTATCAGCAAAACGTCTTTGAGCCGGTGATGGCGCGCTACGTCCGCCTGACCGTGACCGGCGCGGGCGGCAGCTATACGGGCAACACCACCTCCATCGGCGAAATCCTCTTGTACGAATACACCGGCGACGGCCCGGTGCGCACGGTCTCCTGACCGGGCGCCTGAAACGCAAATCCTCATAAGACGCAATAAAGGAGGAGACATGTATGAAAAAATTTGTGGCTATGGCCGTTGCCCTGTGCCTGATTGCGGTGTCCTGCGTCCTTTTCGCCGTGTCCAGCGGCGGGGACTATACCGGGGTTGACCTGGCCAAAAAGGACGGCAAGGATACTGTATATCCCGGGGAAACCGTGGAGATGCAGCTTGTGGCCTCCGGCACGGCCAACCAGAAGATCGCCGGCTTTATGTACGACATTTCCATCGACACAAGTCTTGCCTTAGACTTTGAAAAGGCGCCGGTAACCGACGGTGAAGACGTCCTGGATGCCGACAACGTGGGCACCTCCCTGCTGGACGACGGATGGTCCCAGTTCCTGACCCTGGTGGACGACACCCGCCTCAACTACATGGCCGTGCTCATGGACACCACCGGTTACGCTGCGGACGGCCCCCTGATGGACTTTTCCTTCACGGTTCCCGAAAATGCGGAAATCGGGGATGAGATTGTCCTGCAGCTGGTCAACGCCGGCGGCCCCGCTTCGGCCGACAGCGCCATTGAGCCAAAGGAGCGGGCGGATGAAGGGAAGGTTGTCCAGACCCTCACCCTGACGGTGGCTGAGCAATCCGCGTCCTTTGAGAAGGGCGACCTGAATAAAGATAATGCTGTTGATATTACGGACGTTATGGCGCTCTGCCGCGTGCTGGCCCGCCAGGCATCCGGCGGCCAGCCCAGCGACGAGGAGAGGGAACTGGGCGACATCAACGGCGACGAGGCAATTGACATCCAGGATGTTATGGGCCTCTGCCGCATTCTTGCCAGACGGTCGTCTGTATAAGTTTCCCTGCGCCGGCCTTGAACCGGTGCAGTAAAAAAGCAAAGTCCCCCCTGATGCAGGAAATGAAAGCACTGCATCAGGGGGCTTTGCTGTGCAATCGTTATTGCCGAAGGCGGAAATAACCGCAGTCCGCAGGAAAGGGGCGAGGACCATCGGATGGGGATAA
>CAJFVX010000042.1 GCA_904420585.1 Candidatus Howiella intestinavium
AGGGCGTTGGGGTTGGACTTCTCGTTGGTGCCGGGGGCCACGCCGAAGAAGCCGTTTTCGGGGTTGATGGCCCACAGGCGGCCATCCTCGCCGATGCGCATCCAGGCGATATCGTCGCCCACCGTCCAGACCTTATAGCCCTTCTTGCGGAACACCTCGGGGGGAATCAGCATGGCCAGGTTGGTCTTGCCGCAGGCCGAGGGGAAGGCGGCGGCGATGTACTTGACTTCGCCTTCCGGATTCTCCAGGCCCAGGATGAGCATGTGCTCGGCCATCCAGCCCTCGTTTTTGCCCTGGTAGGAAGCGATGCGCAGGGCGAAGCACTTCTTGCCCAGCAGCACGTTTCCGCCGTAGCCAGAGTTGACAGAGATGATGGTGTTATCCTCGGGGAAGTGGCAGATGTACCGCTTCTCCTCGTCGATGTCGCACTTGCAGTGCAGGCCCCGGACCCAGTCGTTGGAGTCGCCCAGCACGTCCAGCACAGCCTTGCCCACACGGGTCATGATGGCCATGTTCAGCACGACGTAGATGGAGTCGGTCAGCTCGATGCCGATCTTGGCCAGGGGAGAACCCACCGGGCCCATGGAGTAGGGGATGACATACATGGTGCGGCCGGCGTAGCTGCCCTTGGCGATGTCATAGAGCATATCATAGGCCTTCTTGGGATCCATCCAGTTGTTGGTGGGGCCGGCGTCCTCTTCCTTGCGGGAGCAGATGAAGGTCCGGTGCTCCACACGGGCCACGTCGTTGACGGCGGTGCGGTGGAGGTAGCAGCCGGGCAGCTTCTCCTCGTTGAGCTTGATCATTTCGCCGGTGGACACGGCCTGGGCACGCAGCTGATCCAGCTGCTCCTCGCTGCCGTCGATCCAAACCACATGGTCGGGATTAACCAGGGCTTTCATCTCGTCAATCCAGGCCAGGAGAGTCTTGTTGTTGGTCATGAATTTCTGGCTCCTTTCTTTCTTTAACCCTTTCGGGGGGTCATCTTATGGGACCTTAAAGCTTATTCCATTATAATCGTTAAAATTGTATCATGCAATCTTTCCCGGCAAAAATTTGGCCGAAGTTTTGCCGATTTGTGCAGAAGACTATAAATCCTGAAGATGAAAATTTTAATTTGGGTGAATTGCACATGCAACCAAAATTTTCTGTTCACAGGCCGTTCACGGGTTGGGCCGGGGTAACTTTTAAAATGTCGGATGCTCGATGGGCATGGTGGCGGCGGCGTTGAGGCCCTGGCCGGCCAGATGCCCGGCGGCATACTCGTAAAAGGCCTGGGCGCCCACCATGGCGGCGTTGTCGCCGCAGAGGGAAAGGGGCGGGTACCAAAGGGCGTAGCCGGCCTTTTTGCAGCTGTCGCCCATCCGCCGGCGCAGTTCGCTGTTGGCCGATACGCCCCCGGCCAGCACGATTTTATCCAGCCCGCAGTCCCGGGCGGCCAGCAGGGTGTTTTCCAGCAGCATGTCGCAGACACGCCGGCGCAGACAGGCCGATAAGTCGGGAACGTTTACTTCCATCCCCTTCTGGGAAGCGCTGTGAATCAGATTGACAACCGCTGTCTTCAGCCCGCTGAAGCTGAAGTCGTAGGGGCTGCCGTCCACGGTGGGGCGGGGGAGGCGGTAGGCGTCGGGATTGCCCGCATCGGCGATTTTGTCCAGATGCACGCCACCGGGATAGGGCATACCCATGGCCCGGGCGGATTTGTCAAAGCATTCGCCGGCGGCGTCGTCCCGGGTGCGGCCTATCACCCGGAAATGGGTGTAGTCCAGCACCTCCACAATCAGGCTGTTGCCCCCCGACACCAGCAGGCAGAGGAAGGGCGGTTCCAAATCGGGGTGGGCGATGTAATTGGCGGCGATGTGGGCCCGCAGGTGGTGAACGGGGATAAGGGGCTTGTTTAAGCTCAGGGCCAGCCCCTTGGCGAAATTGACCCCCACCAGCAGGGCCCCGATAAGGCCGGGAGCGTAGGTGACGGCCACCGCGCCTATGTCGTCCAGGGTGCAGCCGGCCTCCTCCACCGCCTGGCGGCAGACCCCGGCCACAGCCTCGGCGTGCCGGCGGGAGGCGATTTCGGGCACCACGCCGCCGTACAGCTTATGTTCCTCCACCTGGGAGGCCACCACGCTGGACAGAACCTGCCGCCCTTCGGTGACGGCGGCGGCGGTTTCGTCGCAGGAGGATTCGATGCTTAAAATTTTCATGGAAATACTCCTTTTTATCCTACTTAAGCCAGCAGCACCGAGCCGCCGGTACCATCCAGAGCCCCGGGTGTCAGTTCACAGGCCTGCACAAACCGGTCGGGGGCGTCGGAGGCATTGGCAAGGCCGAAATCGGCTACAGGCCGGAAGCCGAACCGGCCGTAATAATCGGGATTGCCTATGAGAAAAACGGCCGTATAGCCCATTTCCTTGGCCGCCGCGAAGGCCGCCTGGATAAGCTGCCCGCCCATTCCCCGGTTCCGGTATTCCAAAGCCACGCAGAGAGGCGCCAGCAGCAGGGCTTTTACCTGCCGGCCCTCCACGGCCTGCTCGGTCAGCATAATGTGGCCCACAAGCCGGCCGCTCTCTTCGGCCGCCAGCTCCAGGCCGGGAATGTAGCCCGGCCGCCGGCGCAGCTCCAGCACAAAGTCCTGTTCGGTGCCGTCGGACACCTGCGCCGTGGAAAAGGCGGTTTGTACCAGGCGGTAGATTTGGCCGTAGTCCTCTTTACGGGCGGTTCGTATCTGCACGGGCAGACGCCTCCTTTGTATCTGTATATGTATAGGTCATTATCAGCCCGTCCTCCGGGGGCTTGCTGTAAAAGTTTTTCCGGCGGCCGGCCTCCTGGAAGCCCTTCTGCCGGTAAAGGGAAAGGGCCGGCAGGTTGGAGGGGCGCACCTCTAAGGAGAGGGTGGCGAGGCCGGCCTCTCTTCCGGACTCCAGAGCGGCCTCCAGCAGGGCCCGGCCAATGCCCTGCCGCCGGCTGCCGGGACATACGGCCAGGTTGGTGACAAAGCCCTCGTCCCATATCATTTGCAGGCCGATGTAGCCCACTACCTGCCCCGCCTCTTCCGCCGCGAAAAAGCGGGTAACGCCCCCGGCAAAGGCCGAGCGGAAGGCGTCTTCCGACCAGGGGGTGGAAAAGCAGGCCGCCTCCAGCCGGGCGGCGGCGGGGATGTCGGCCTGGGTCATGGGGCGGATTTCCGGCCCCCTCACGGCTGTTTATCCTTTTCGGCTGGGGGACAGAGGCTGTCCAGCAGCCCCGGCAGGGCGGCTGCAATGGCGTCCCGGCAGGCCCGGTAGTCGGCAAGGCTGCCGCCGAAGGGGTCGGGGATACCCACCCCCAGCACGGTGATTTTTTCGGCGGGAATCCCGGCCCCTTCCAAAATCATGCGGTGGGAGCGGGATATGCAGACGATATGGTCGGCGGCCAGCAGGGTTTCGGGGTCGGCCTGCCGGGCCCGGTGGGCGGCGATGTCCAGCCCCCGCTCCTTCAAGGCGGCCACGGCGGCCGGGGAGGCCGGGTCCCCCGGGGCCGCCGCCAGGCCCATGCTCTCTATGGCAAGGCCGGCAAGACCCCGCTTATCCGCCAGCTTCCGGCAGAGGGCCGCCGCCATGGGACTGCGGCAGGTATTGCCGGTGCAGACAAAAATCAGATGGTTCATGTAGATTCCCCTTTTCTGCCAGATAGGGCTCAGGGCTGGGTAAAACCCACGGCCGCCAGGGCGTTCCAGCCGTCCTGGGCAAAGCTTTCTTCCACGCCCCAGGAAAAGCGGTGGATGGCGGCGCTGCCCCCGCCCGACGCCATGACGTTGGCCGTAATGACCCCGCCCGACTCGATGAGGGTCAGGGTCAGGGTGGCCCGGTTGGAGGCGCGCATAAAGTACTTTTCATATACGAGCACCCACACCGTAACCCCGCCGAAGACGTCCCCGAAGGCGTCCACCCGTTCGCAGCTCATGCCGCTGCTGACAATCTGCTGTTCCAGCGGGGCGATGATTTCCTGTATGCGTCCCGTCCGCCGCATTATTTGTTGTGCCATGCTGTATCCTCCTTTATTTTATCCTTTGGCGTCGTACCAGGTCTTGCCGGTGTGCACGTCCACCGACAGGGGCACGGCCATCTGGAAGGCCCCCTCCATCTCCTCTTTCAGAATCCGGCAGACCCTCTCGGCCTCCTCCTCCGGGGCCTCCACAATCAGTTCGTCGTGCACCTGCAAAATCAGGCGGGCCCGAAGTTCCTCCCGCCGCAGCCGGTCGTATACCCGGTTCATGGCGATTTTAATGATGTCGGCCGCCGTGCCCTGGATGGGCATATTCCGGGCCACCCGTTCGCCGAAGTGGCGCAGGTTGGCGTTGGAGGAGGAAAGCTCGGGCAGGTACCGCCGCCGGCCGAAAAGGGTGGTCACATATCCCTTTTCCTTTGCTTCCTCCACCACCCGCTCCATGTAGGCCTGCACCCCCGGATAGGTGGCCATATACCCCTTGATATACTCGTCGGCCTCGGCCCGGGTAACCCCGATGTCCTTGGAAAGGGAAAAGGCGCCGATGCCGTAGACAATGCCGAAGTTTACCGCCTTGGCCCGGCTGCGCAGCAGGGGGGTGATGAGCTCCGGCGGCATGCGGAAAACCTGGGAGGCCGTCAGCAGATGGATGTCGGTGCCCTCCCGGAAGGCCTGGATCATGGCTTTGTCGTCGGCCATGTGGGCCAGCACCCGCAGTTCGATTTGGGAGTAGTCGGCGTCGCAGAGCAGGCAGCCGTCGGCCGCCCCGAAGAACTTGCGCAGTTGCCGTCCCTCCTCCTGCCGCACGGGGATATTCTGCAAATTGGGCTCGGTGGAGCTGATGCGGCCGGTTCGGGTCTCGGTCTGGTTAAAGGTGGAGTGGATGCGCCCGTCCGGCCCCACCGTTCCCTCCAGCCCGTCGCAGTAGGTGGATTTCAGCTTGGCCAGCTGCCGGTATTCCAGCAGCAGGGAGACGGCCGGGTGCTCATACCGCAGGGACTCCAGCACCTCGGCATTGGTGGAATAGCCGCTTTTGGTCTTCTTGCGGGCCGGCAGCCCCAGTTTTACAAACAGGGCCTCCCCCAGCTGCTTGGGGGAATTTAGGTTGAATTCATAGCCCACCAGGCCGTAGATTTCCTTTTCGATGGCGGCAATCCGCCCGCCCAGCTCCCGGCCGTAGTCCCGGATGCCCTGGATGTCCGCCCGGAAGCCGATAAGCTCCATGGAGGCAAGGGTGCGGGAGAGAGGGATTTCCATGTCGGTCAGCAGCCGGGTCTGGCCGTTCTTTTCGATTTCGGTTACAAGACGGGTGCAGCAGAGGCTGTGCAGGGCGGCCAGGGCCGCCGGTGCGGGGACGTCCGCCGGGATTTCCGGCGGCTGTACGCCGTATTCGGCCGCAAGCCGGTCGGTGGCGTAGGAATTGGCCGAGGGGCTGGAAAGATACCCGGCCAGGGCGGTGTCGAAGACAATCCCCGCCGGCTGGATGCCCTGCTGCAGGGCGTATTTATAGAAGGCCTTGGCGTCGTGCACCCGCTTGGGCCGGCTTTCATCGGCCAGCAGCCGGTGGAAGGCCTCCAGCCCGGCGGCGTCCGCCGGGACCGGTTCCGCCGCCGCTCCCGACAGGGAAAGCTGGTCTTCCCGCTCGGCCGGGAGGGGGAGGGAGGAAATCTGCCGGCCCACGCAGAGGCCTGCGGCCCCGCCGTCGAAAATCAAATCGGCGGGCTCGCCGCCGGCCGCGGCGCACAGGGCGGCAAAGTCGGCGGTATAGGCGTAGGGCTCCCCCTTTTCCCGGGCCTCGGCCTTGGGGGGCGGGGTCATGCCGTACTTTTCCAGGAGTTTAAAAAATTCCAAATCCCGCAGCAGGGCGGCCGCCTCTTCCTCCTGCCGGGGGCCGGGGGCATAATCCGCCAAATTCCGGGACACGGGGGCTGTGCGGCAGATGGTGCCCAGTTCCCGGCTTAGGTAGGCCGACTCCCTGCCCGCCTCCAGCTTTTTCCGCACGCCGGGCTTTATATCCAGCCCTTCCAGGTCGGCGTAGATAGCGTCGATGTCGTGGAAACGCTGGATAAGGTCCTGGGCGGTCTTCTCGCCCACCCCCGGCACCCCGGGGATATTGTCCGACGCGTCCCCCTGCAGGGCTTTAATTTCAATCATCTGGGGCGGGGTCACCCCGTATTTTTCCAGAATGTAATCCTTATCGCAGACGGTCACCTCCGGCCGGCCCATCTTGGTGGCGGCCAGCAGAACGGTCACCCGGTCGTCCACCAGCTGGAGGGAATCCCGGTCGCCGGTGGCGATGACGCAGGTATCGTCCCCCGCCTCGGCGGCGTCGGCCAGGGTGCCCAGGATGTCGTCGGCCTCGTACCCCTCGGCCTCCAGGCAGTGGTAGCCGAGACAGGTCAGCAGCTTTTTCAGGGTGGGCAGCTGCTCGGCCAGCTCGTCGGGCATGCCCTTGCGGCCGGCCTTGTAGGCGGCGTACTTCTTATGCCGGAAGGTGGGGGCCTTCAGGTCAAAGGCCACGGCCACCCCGTCGGGCTGTTCCTGTTCCAGCAGCTTGTCCAGGATGTTCATGAACCCGTAAATGGCATTGGTGTAGCGGCCGTCCTTGGTGGTCAGCAGCTTGATGCCGTAAAACGCGCGGTTGACGATGCTGTTGCCGTCCAGCGCCAACAGTTTCATGGAAGCGTCCTCCTTTACATTGATGGAAGTATCTTGCAAAGCGGCTTCCCCTATGGCGGCCGCATCATTCTATCTTTTTTAGTATAGCACATTTTTTGCCGGGGGAACAGGGCGGAGGCGGATTTTCCGGTTGGTTCGGCTAAACCGGCGGCGGGCGGGACATGCTAAGGGTAGCATTGCCAAAGGAAAGGGGCGCGGAG
>CAJFVX010000043.1 GCA_904420585.1 Candidatus Howiella intestinavium
ATCCCGCTCCTGCGGGATTTGTAGGGGGGAATGTTAGAAGGGGGGGCTTGCCCCCTCTTCTACAGCTTGTCGACTTTGTCGACAAGCGCAGCGGCGCCGGAGCCATTCGCTCCGACGCCGCTTTTTTATCTCCTATGCCGCTTTTATGCGCCAAAGGCCGTCTTGTAGACCTCCAGCACCAGCTCCTTGGTGCAGGGGCGGGGGTTGCCGCCGGTGCAGACATCGGCCATAGCCGCATCGGCCAGGGCCGGCAGGTCTTCCTCCTTGACCCCGATTTCCTTAAGGGTCTGGGGGATGTTCACGTCCTTGGACAGCTGGCGGACGGCCTCGATGGCCGCCTTGCGGTATTCGGCCTGACTCATGTCGTCCACGCCGGCCACGCCCATCATCCGGGCGATTTCCCGGAACTTCTCGCCGGTGTACGCCTGGTTGAACTCCATGACGTAGGGCAGCAGCACCGCGTTGGCCACGCCGTGGGGGGTGTCGTAGAAGGCGCTCAGGGGATGGGCCATGCCGTGGACCACGCCCAGGCCCACGTTGGAGAAGGCCATGCCGGTGACATACTGGCCCAGGGCCATATCCTCCCGGCCCTTGGGGTCGTTCTGCACCGCCAGGCGCAGGGAGCGGGCAATGAGCGCAATGGCCTTCAGGTTGAGGGTGTCGGCCAGCTCCCAGGCCCCCAGGGTGGTGTAGCCCTCGATGGCGTGGGTTAAGGCGTCCATGCCGGTGGCGGCCGTCAGCCCCGCCGGCATGCTGCTCATCATATCCGGATCCACCACGGCCACCACGGGGATGTCGTGGGGGTCCACGCATACGAACTTGCGCCGCTTTTCCTCGTCGGTGATGACGTAGTTGATGGTGGTTTCGGCGGCCGTACCGGCGGTGGTGGCCACCGCGATAACCGGCACGCTCTTATTCTTGGTGGGGGCTACCCCCTCCAGGGAGACCACGTCGGCAAATTCGGGGTTGTTGATGATGATGCCGATGCCCTTGGCCGTATCCTGGGGAGAACCGCCGCCGATGGCGATCATATAGTCGGCGCCGGCGGCCTTGAAGGCCTCCACGCCGGCTTTTACCACCGCCACGGTGGGGTTGGCCACCACGCCGTCATAGATTTCATAGGGAAGGCCGGCGCCGTCCAGCAGGTCGGTCACCTTTTTGACCACCTGGAACCGGACCAAATCCGCGTCGGTAACCACCAACGCCTTTTTCAGACCGCGGGACTTTACCTCGGTGACGATTTCCGCAACAGCGCCCTTACCATGGTAGGATGTTTCATTGAGTATAAAACGATTTGCCATACAGTCATCGCTCCTTCGCTTCATTTGCCCTTTTGGGGCTTATATTTATTGTATCTTCCAAAGGAAAAAATAGCAAGTCCCCGGGGCCCCTCTTTTGCAGATTCTTTACAATTCCGATACACCGCCGGAAAAGTTGGCCGGCCGGGAAAGGGATTGGCTTGCAAAATTTACTAATTGCGGGTAAAATAAGTACGATTGCGGCATGAATGCGGATTGGACGGCCCTGTATCCGTCCATCCTATCCCTATCCGGGAAAGGGCGGCCGCCCTTTTCCACATTTGGAGGAAAGGCCTATGGATAAATTAGACATGGTCATGCGGGCCATGCACGGCGGCGTAAAACCCGGACATTTTAAGAATACCGCCGGGGCGGAAACCGTCCAAATGCCCCCGCCCGAGACCGTATGCATCCCCATGCAGCAGCACATCGGCGCCCCCTGCACCCCCCTGGTCAAAAAGGGCGACCCGGTATATCTGGGCCAGGTCATCGGCGACAGCGACCAGCCGGTATCCGCCCCCGTCCACGCCAGCGTGTCCGGCCGGGTGACGGGGCTGGGCGAAGTCATGCTGCCCGGGGGCCAGCGGGTGCAGACGGTGCATATCGAGTCGGACGGCCTCATGACCCCCGACCCGACCCTGGCCCCGCCCCCGGCCGAGACGCCGGCCGACCTGGCAGAAGCCGCCCGGGCCTGCGGCCTGGTGGGTCTCGGCGGCGCGGGATTCCCCACCCATATCAAGCTGCAGGGCGCCGACCGCCCCCAGGTGGACACCCTTATCGTCAACGCCGCCGAGTGCGAGCCCTACATCACCGCCGACTGCCGGGAGTGTCTGGAAAACCCCGGGGACATTCTGGCGGGCGTCCTGCGGCTGCAGAAAATCCTGGGTTTTAAGCAGGTTATCATCGCCGTGGAGGACAATAAGCCGGAAGCCGTAGTGGCCCTGCTGCAGGCTGCAAAGGAAGAGAAAGCCGGCCGTACCGTCCGGATACTAACCCCCAAAACCCGCTACCCCCAGGGGGCCGAAAAGGTGCTCATCTATACGGCCACCGGCCGCAGGCTGCCCCCCGGCCGCCTGCCCGCCGACGTGGGCTGCCTGGTTATGAACGTCACCTCGGTGGCCGTCCTGGAAAGGTATCTGCGCACCGGCATGCCCCTAACCTCCAGGCGGGTGACGGTGGACGGTTCGGCCGTGGCCCGGCCCATGAACGTGGAAGTCCCCATCGGCACGTCGGTGGAGGACGTCATCCAGTTCTGCGGGGGATACAAATGCCCGCCCAGAAAGGTGCTCATGGGCGGCCCCATGATGGGACTTGCCCTGGAAGACACATCCATCCCCGTCTTAAAGCAGAACAACGCCATACTGGCCTTCGGTGAAAAGGAGGCCAAGCTGCCCCAGCCCACCCCCTGCATCCGCTGCGGCCGGTGCGTCAAGGCCTGCCCCATGTACCTGCGGCCGGCCGAGGTGGACAGGAGCCTCAAACTGGATAAGGCGGAAGTCCTTAAAAAGCTGGGGGCCGACGTCTGCATCGAATGCGGCAGCTGCGCCTACGTATGTCCGGCCAAGCGGCCTTTGGTACAGTCCATGCGGCTGGCCAAGGCCCGGCTGAAAAAGGAGGGGGGAAAATAAAATGGAAAACCAGTTGATTGTATGTCCGTCCCCCCACCTGCGGCATGAGGACACCACCCGGGGCATTATGCTGGATGTGCTCATCGCCTTAGTCCCTGCCGCCCTGGCCGGCATCGTCCTCTTCGGGCCCCGGGCGGCGGCCGTGCTGGCCGTCAGCATCCTGTCGGCCCTTCTCAGCGAATGGATTTGCTGTAAAGTCCGCAAGCGGCCGAACACCCTGGGGGACCTGTCCGCCGCGGTCACCGGCCTGCTGCTAGGGCTGAACCTGCCGGTGGGGCTGCCCCTTTGGATGGCGGCCATCGGCAGCGCCGTGGCCATCGTCATCGTCAAGCAGATGTTCGGCGGGCTGGGGCATAACTTCGCCAATCCCGCCATCACCGGGCGGATTGTGCTCATGGTCTCCTTCCCCACCGCCATGACCACCTGGGTTGCCCCCTTCTCCTGGATGAATCAAACCGACGCCGTAGCCACCGCCACCCCCTTAGCCGGGGGGGAGGCCACCCTCCGGGAGCTGTTTTTGGGCCTGCGGGGCGGCTGCATCGGCGAGGTCTGCGCCGCGGCCCTGCTGGTGGGCGGCGTCTATCTGCTGCTGCGGCGGGTCATCACCCCCACCGCCCCCCTGGCCTTTATCCTGACGGTGGGGGGCATGATGTGGATTTTTGGGGAGAACCCGCTCCACCAGATGCTGTCGGGGGGGCTGCTGCTGGGGGCCATCTTCATGGCCACCGACTATGTGACCACCCCCTCCGGCTGGAAGGGACAGCTGATCTTCGGCATCGGCTGCGGCCTTATCACCGCCCTTATCCGGCAGTTCGGCTCCATGCCCGAGGGCGTCTCCTACTCCATCCTGCTGATGAATATCCTGACGCCCTATATCAACCGCTTCACGGCTCCCCGGCCCTTCGGCACCCGCCGGGAGAAAAAGCAGAAGAAGGAAAAGGAGGCGGCTTCGGATGGAAAATAAAAAGAAATTCACCCTCAAGGGCATCCTGACGCCCACTTTAACCCTCTGCATCATATGCGCCGTGGTCACCGCCGCCCTGGCGGGCACCAACGCCCTGACGGCCGACAGAATCGCCCAGCTGGAGGCCGGCGAGCAGGATACCGCCATGCACCGCATTCTGGAAGCCGATGAATACGAGAAACGCACCGGCAATCTGGACGGCCAGGAAATCTCCTACTATATCGCAAAATCCGGCGGCGAGACCATCGGCGCGGTCTATATCACAGCGGCCAGGGGCTACGGCGGGGACGTATCGGTCATGACCGCCGTGGAAGAAAACGGCGACATTGCGGCTGTGGAAATCCTCTCGGCCGACGACGAGACCCCGGGTCTGGGCCAGAACGCCGCCAATCCGGAATTCACCGGCCAGTTTGCCGGCAAAAGCGGACAGATTGAAGTGGTCAAGTCGGGGGCGGGGGAAAACCAAATCAACGCCCTGACCGGCGCCACCATCACATCCAGGGCCGTGGCCGACGCGGTGAACGACGCCCTGGAACTCTTTGAAAAGGAGGGGATTTCCTAATGGCGGGAAAGAAAAACTACGGCCAGATATTTACCAAAGGCCTGATTAAGGAAAACCCCGTCCTCCGGCTGGTGCTGGGCACCTGCCCCACCCTGGCCGTCACCACCGCCGCCATCAACGGCATCGGCATGGGGATTGCGGCCACGGTGGTGCTGGTGGGCTCCAACCTGGTCATCTCCCTGCTGCGCAAGGTCATTCCCGACCGGGTGCGCATCCCGGCCTATATCACCATCATCGCCGGCTTTGTGACCATCGTGCAGATGCTGGTCAAGGCCTTCGCCCCGGCCATCGACGCGGCCCTGGGCATCTACCTGCCCCTGATTGTGGTCAACTGCATCATCCTGGCCCGGGCCGAGATGTTCGCCTCTAAAAACACCGTGCTGCCCTCTGTCCTGGACGGCTTGGGCATGGGCGCCGGCTTTACGGCCACGCTGGTGGTCATGGGGGCCATCCGGGAGCTTATCGGCGCCGGCACCCTCTTCTCCCTGCCGGTGACCTCGGCCTTTATGGACCCCATGCTGGTGGCCATCCTGCCGCCGGGCGGCTTCTTTGTCTTCGGGGTGCTGGTGGCCCTGGCCAATAAGCTGGCAAAACGCATGGGCAAAAAGCCGGTGGAGGCCACCGGATGCGCCGGCTGTCCCGCCGCAGGGGCCTGCAGCGGCCAGTCCTGCCCCTCGGGGCAGGCGGGAAAGGAGGGTGACGCCCAGTGAGTACCTTTATCACCATCCTGCTGGCCGGCATCCTCACCGACAATATGGTGCTGTCCAAGTTCTTAGGCATCTGCCCCTTCCTGGGGGTTTCCAAAAAGACCGATACGGCCGTCAGCATGAGCCTGGCCGTCATCTTCGTCATGGTGCTGTCCACGGCCGTCACCTACCCCATCTACGCGTATCTGCTGGAACCCAACGGCCTTGCCTATTTGCAGACCATCGTCTTTATCCTGGTCATCGCCGCCCTGGTCCAGCTGGTGGAAATCGTTCTCAAGCGGCTGGCACCGCCCCTCTATAAGGCCCTGGGCATCTACCTGCCCCTTATCACCACCAACTGCGCCGTTTTGGGCATCACCCTGCTGAACTTCACCAACGGGTACACCTACGGCGAATCCCTCGTCAACGCCCTGGGGGCCGGCCTGGGCTTTATGCTGGCCATGATCCTCTTCTCGGGCGTGCGCAGCCGGCTGGAGGCGGCCGACATCCCCGAATCCCTCCAGGGTCTGCCCATCACCCTGATTGCCGCGGCCATTGTCTCCCTGTCCTTCTTAGGCTTCGCCGGCATCGTGCAGGCTTAAGGGCCGGAAGGAGGCTTGCTTTCATGGAAATTTTACTGGCCATCGCCATTGTGGCTATCATCGGCCTTATCGCCGGCCTGGGGCTGTCCACCGCTTCGGCCGCCCTGGAAGTCCCCGCCGACGAGACGGTGGAAAACCTGCGGGCGGCCCTGCCCGGGGCCAACTGCGGCGCCTGCGGCTTCTCGGGCTGTGACGGCTACGCCGCCGCCCTGGCGGCCGGAGAGGCCGAGCCCAACCGCTGCGCCCCCGGCGGGCCGTCTACCGCCGCCGCCCTGGCCGAACTGCTGGGCGTGGACGCGGGGGAAATGGAGCAAAAGGCCGCCATGGTGCGCTGCGGGGGCAGCTGCGGCCATGTGCAGATAAAATACGAATACCAGGGCCGGCCCTCCTGCGCGGCGGCGGCCGCCCACTTCGCCGGCCCCATCTCCTGCCCCTACGGCTGTTTGGGCTTCGGGGACTGCGCCGACGCCTGCGAATACGGCGCCATTGAGGTAAAGGACGGCCTGGCCCGGGTCAATCCCCTGCGCTGTACGGCCTGCGGCCGGTGCGTCAAGGCCTGCCCCAAGGGGCTTATCTCCCTGCTGCCCGTCAGCCTGGACGCGGTGGTGCGCTGCTCCAACAAGGATAAGGGCGGGCAGACCCGGAAGGACTGTACGGTGGGCTGTATCGGCTGTATGAAATGCACCAAGGTATGTCCCACCGGCGCCATCACCGTACAGGAAAACCTGGCCCGCATAGACCCGGACACCTGTATCGGCTGCGGCGCCTGCGCCGAAACCTGCCCGGTCCAATGTATCCAAATGCTGAATTAAAAGAAAAAGTTTTTGGCCGCTTTTTTTAAAAAGCGGTGGGGTCAAGGGGCAAAGCCCTTGTCGCCCGCCGCAGCGGGCGAAATCCCCATACTGCCCAAAGCGCAGGAGGGGCGCAAAACATCCCGGCGGGATGTTTTGCGGCGGGGAACCCTCGCCGGGGGTTCCCCGATGCAGCGCTTTGCGCTGCATAACATGCATCATCGCAGGCCGCTCCTCCGGGGCGGCCTTTTCTCCGCCTTGTATTCCTACTATTCCTATGGTATTATAGGGATATATAGAAAGGATGTGGGAAATATGATGGTTTCCACCAAAGGCCGGTACGCCCTGCGGATTATGCTGGATTTGGCCCAGCAGGATAGGGAGGCCTATGTCTCCCTGAAAGCCGTGGCCGACCGGCAGGACATCTCCATGAAATACCTGGAGGCCATTGTCTCCACCCTCCACAAGGCGGGGCTGGTGGAGAGCCGCCGGGGCAAGGAGGGGGGCTACCGCCTGCGCCGGCCGCCGGAAAACTACACCGCCGGCGAAATCCTGCAGCTGACCGAGGGCAGCCTGGCCCCGGTGGCCTGTATGGAGTGCGGGGCCGCCGCCTGCGGCCGGGCGGACATCTGCCTGACCCTCCCTTTATGGAAGGAGCTGGACAGCCGCATCGACGGCTATCTGCAAAGCGTCACCCTGGCCGACCTGCTGGCCGGACGTGTGGGTTCCGCCTAAACGGCCGCCCCATCCCCTGGAATTTCTGACAAATCCTCCCAAAATCAGCCGGGCGGATATATATTTCCTTAAATCCTATTTACACAGTAGGATTTATGTGCTATTATATCCTATAATAAAGCTAGGAATAAAGGAGGCAGGCAGCATGGGATTCCTTTTGCAGGAGCATCTGCGCCATAACTTCCGGCAGGGGCGAATGTGCCGGGCATTTTTCCAGCAGGCAGCGACAGATAAAGAGGAAAGGAAGGATTCCCATGCCAAAATTTGAAACCTTGCAATTGCACGCCGGCCAGGAGAGGCCCGACCCCGCCACCGGCGCCCGGGCGGTACCCATTTACCAGACCGCCGCCTACGTTTTCGACAGCGCCGACCAGGCGGCCGCCCGGTTTGACCTGGCCGAGCCGGGGAATATCTACAGCCGCCTGACCAATCCCACGGTGGAGGTGCTGGAAGCCCGCATAACCGCCCTGGAGGGCGGGGCGGCGGCGGTGGCCACAGCCTCGGGGGCGGCGGCCATCACCTACACGTTGCAGGCCCTGGCCCGGGCGGGGGACCACATCGTGGCCGCAAGAACCCTCTACGGCGGCACCTATAACCTGCTGGCCCACACCCTGGCCGACGCCGGCATCACCACCACCTTTGTAGACCCGGACGACCCGGCGGCCTTCGGGGCGGCCATCCGGCCCAACACCAAGGCCGTATTCATCGAAACCCTGGGCAACCCCCATTCCAATATCATCGACATCCGCAAGGCGGCCGACGCGGCCCACGCCAAGGGCGTCCCCCTGGTGGCCGACAGCACCTTTACCACCCCCTACCTGCTGCGGCCTATCGAATACGGGGTGGACGTGGTGGTGCACTCGGCTACCAAATTCATCGGCGGCCACGGCACCACCCTGGGGGGCCTGATTGTGGACGGCGGCCGGTTTGACTGGGAAGCCAGCGGCCGGTTCCCCTCCCTAACCGAGCCCAACCCCAGCTACCACGGCATCCGCTTTACCAAGGCCGCCGGCCCGGCCGCCCTGGCCGCCAAAATCCGGGCGGTACTCCTGCGGGATACGGGGGCCTGCCTCTCCCCCTTCAACGCCTTTCTGCTGTTGCAGGGGCTGGAGACCCTGTCCCTGCGGGTGGAGCGGCATGTGGAAAACGCCCTAAAGGTGGTTGACTATCTGGCGGGGCATCCCAAGGTGGAACGGGTCAACCACCCCGCTCTGCCCGACAGCCCCTATCACGACCTGTACACCGCCTATTTCCCCAAGGGGGCGGGCTCCATCTTCACCTTTGCAATCAAGGGGGGCCGGAAGGAGGCCAAAGCCTTTATCGACCGGCTGGAACTTTTCTCCCTGCTGGCCAACGTGGCCGACCTAAAGTCCCTGGCCATCCATCCGGCCAGCACCACCCACGCCCAGTTGAGCGAGGAGGAGCTGGCCCGGCAGGGCATCACCCCCGGCACCATCCGGCTGTCCATCGGCACCGAGCATATCGACGACATTCTGGCCGACCTGGCCCAGGCCCTGGAGGCCGTTTAAATTCCCATAAAAGGAGAACTTCCCCATGCGCATACTGGAAAACATCGACGGGGGCATCGGCAACACCCCCCTTGTATCCCTCTCCCGCTGCGCAGCCAAGCATAACCTTGCCGGCCGGCTGCTGGCCAAGCTGGAGGGGTATAATCCCACCGGCAGCGTCAAGGATCGCATCGCCAAGGCCATGCTGGACGCCGCCGAGGCCGACGGCCGCCTGGGGCCGGATACGGTCATCATCGAGCCCACCAGCGGCAACACCGGCATCGGCCTTGCGGCCATCGCGGCGGCCAGGGGCTACCGGCTCATCCTGACCATGCCCGAGACCATGAGCATAGAGCGCCGCCGGCTGCTGGCCGCCTACGGGGCCGAGCTGGCGCTCACCGACGGGCCGAAAGGCATGAAGGGGGCCATCCGCAAAGCCGAGGAGCTGGCGGCCTCCATCCCCGGCAGCTTTATCCCCGGCCAGTTTTGCAACCCGGCCAACCCCCGCATCCATCGGCAGACCACCGGCCCGGAAATCTGGCGGGACACTGATGGGCAGGTGGACGTCTTTGTGGCCGGCGTGGGCACCGGCGGCACGGTGACCGGGGTGGGACAGTACCTGAAATCCCGCAACCCGGCCATCCGCATTGCGGCGGTGGAGCCGGCCGACTCCCCCGTTTTGTCCGGGGGCAAGCCCGGCCCCCATAAAATCCAGGGCATCGGGGCGGGCTTTGTCCCCGACACCCTGGACAGGGAGGTCCTGGACGAAATCATCCAGGTGACAAACGACGAGGCCTTTGCCGCCGGCCGGGAGCTGGCCGAAACCGAAGGGATTCTGGCCGGCATCTCCTCCGGCGCCGCCCTGTTTGCCGCCCGGCAGATAGCCGCCCGGCCGGAAAGCGCCGGGAAGAATATTGTGGTCCTGCTGCCCGACCGGGGGGACCGGTATCTCTCCACCCCTCTGTTCGACCGGGAAGCGGACCGGTAAGGAGGCCCCGGCGGCCTATTTGGGCAGGCTGCCCTCGCCGCCCATGAGGCTGGTCATCTCCTCGATGCGCTCCAGCGGGAAGGGCGGCAGGCAGAGGGGCTTCATGGCGATGGACATGAGCTTCATGGGATTGTCGTCGGCGGCCACCCGGTTGGAGTGGAGGACGCCGCAGCGCCGGCAGCGGTGGATGACGGCCCATTCCCCGTTTTTGCGCACCCATACGGCCACCGGCTCCATAATGCCGCCGCAGTCGGAGGCCCGGTCGCCCGGCTCGTCGTCCACATGGAGGCTGGAAAGGCAGTTGGGGCAGTGGTTGCGGTGGTCGCTTCCGGCCCCGGCGGGCACCACCGGCCGGCCGCAGACCTTACAGGTGAAGGCATCGCTGCAGGCATGGGTGCGGTAATATCCTTTTTCGTATTGTTTTCGTTTATTTTCCCGATTCATGGTGTGACTCCTTATGCTTGTAAGAAAGATATGAGAACGGACGCCAAAACGCTGAAACCGGGACAAAAAAGCGGGCAGCCTTCTTTCCGGGCTGCCCGCTGTCTTATTTTGCAGGTATGGCAAAGACACACGCCGCAGCAGAAAAGCCGGGCGCACAAAAGGAGGACGCCGCACAAAGGCGGCCCTTTTTGACCATCCGCAAAACAGGTACAGCAAGAAGAGGCCCATCCGGATAAAGGATGAGAATAAACGTCTTACTTGTCCCGATTTCAGCGAATGGCCGACATGAAGCCACACTCCTTATATAAACTGGCCCCAGTATAGCACGGGGGAAGGCATATGGCAAGTATTTTTTTCTAAAACCGGAAAAGCGCAGGCGCCCATCCCCCGGGGGAGACAGGCGCCCTTTATATAAAGGGGCGGCCGACAGCCCGCCGGCCCGACCCCTGGTATCATAGTATGCGGCCCGCCGGATTTGGTTCCCGGCCGCAGGTCTTGGGAAACAGGGCAAAAAAATGGTTGTTTCCCTATCCGTTTTTTGGTAAAATAAAGAGGATTGGATAATTTATGCCGTTTTGCAGCGGGAATTCTGTGCTTTCCCCGGGCAGGACGGCCAGGAGGCGGAAAGATGATCGGCATCATTGACTACGGGGCGGGCAACCTAAAGAGCGTACAGAACGCCCTTCAGGCCATCGGCGCGCCCTGGCGCATGGCGGAGGGCCCGGCGGATTTTAAGGGCGCCGACGGCCTTATCCTCCCCGGCGTGGGCTCCTTCGGTTCGGCCATGGAGCAGCTGCGGCAAAAGAATCTCATCGACCCCATCCGCGCCTGGGCGGCCGAGGACCGGCCTTTGCTGGGCATCTGCCTGGGACTGCAGCTTCTCTTCCAAACCAGCGAGGAAAGCCCCGGCGCGGCGGGCCTGGGCATCTTTCCCGGCGGCTTTCGCCGGTTTCCGGAGGATAAGGGGCTGAAAATCCCCCACATCGGCTGGAACCAGCTGTCCATCCGCAAAACCGACGGGATTTTCCGGGACGTCCCGGAGGGCAGCTGCTGCTATTTCGTCCATTCCTACTACCTGCCGGCCGACGCGGCCCACATCGCCGCCCAAAGCGAATACGGCGTCCCCTTCGGCGCAGCGGTGGAAAGGGGCCGGGTGGCGGCCTGCCAGTTCCACCCCGAAAAGAGCGGAAAAACCGGCCTTGGGATTCTCCGCCGGTTTGCCGAAATCTGCGGAGAATAAAAGAGGAGGCCGTCTTATGTTGGCAAAACGCATTATCCCCTGCCTGGACATCAAGGACGGGCGGGTGGTCAAAGGGGTCAGCTTTGTAGACCTCATCGACGCCGGCGACCCGGTGGCCTGCGCCAAGGCCTACTACGAACAGGGGGCCGACGAGCTGGTGCTGCTGGACATCACCGCCTCCCACGAGGGGCGGGGCACCATGCTGGACGTGGTGACCCGGGTGGCCGAAACCATCTTCATCCCCTTTACGGTGGGCGGCGGCATCCACACGGCCGACGACTTCACCGCCCTGCTGCGGGCGGGAGCGGATAAGGTGTCGGTCAATTCGGCGGCCGTCAAGGACCCGGAACTCCTGCGCCGGGCGGCCGACCGGTTCGGCAGCCAGTGCGTGGTCTGCGCCATCGACGCCAAGCGCTGCGCCGGCGGGCCTACAGAGGGCTGCCCCAGCGGCTTCGAGGTCTATATCCACGGCGGCCGCATCCCCACGGGGAAGGACGCCGTGGCCTGGGCGGCCGAGGCCGTATCCCGGGGCGCCGGGGAAATCCTGCTGACCAGCATGGATGAAGACGGGCAGAAATCGGGCTACGACCTGGAACTCACCCGGGCGGTGAGCCGGGCGGTGGGCGTGCCGGTTATCGCCAGCGGCGGGGCCGGCTCCATGGAGCATTTTAAGGAAGCCTTTACCATAGGGGAAGCCGACGCGGCCCTGGCCGCCTCCCTTTTCCATTTTAAAGAACTGGAAATTCCCAAACTGAAGACTTGGCTGCGGGACAACCAAATCCCCGTGCGGCTGTAAAGGAGCGTTCTGCTTTGGATACCAATCTGGAATCTTTGACCATATCCCGCCTGTTTGACCTTTCCCACACCCGGGCCGCCGGCATCTTCGACGGCTTTGCCTACCCCTGGGAAATCCTGGACGGCTTGGCCGATTTCATCAGGGCCCTGGGCCCCACCCTGCCGGCGGAAGATTTCCGCCGGACAGGGGAAGACGTGTGGATTGCCCGCAGCGCCCGGGTGGCCGCATCGGCCTCCATCACCGGCCCCTGCATCATCGATGAGGAGGCCGAAGTGCGCCACTGCGCCTTTATCCGGGGCAGCGCCTTGGTAGGCAAGGGAGCGGTGGTGGGCAATTCCACCGAACTGAAAAACGTCCTGCTCTTCGACGGGGTGCAGGTGCCCCATTACAACTATGTGGGGGATTCGGTTCTGGGCTACAAGTCCCACATGGGGGCCGGCTCCATCACCTCCAACGTAAAATCCGACAAGACGCCGGTATCCGTCCGGGTGGGAGAGGAAAAAATCCCCACCGGCCGCCGGAAGCTGGGGGCTATTCTGGGCGACTTTGTGGAGGTGGGCTGCGGCTCCATCCTCAACCCCGGTTCGGTTATCGGGCCCCATACCAATATCTACCCCTTGAGCATGGTGCGGGGATTTGTCCCCGGCGGCAGCATTTACAAAAAACATGGCGAAATTGTGGCGAAAGAAGACCGGTAATTGTGAATTTTCCGGGCATGAATTGCTATTTGGCCGCAAATGCGGTATTATGGTAACTGAGGAAATCCACCGGCAGAGCAACGCATAGCCCCTATGCGGACAAAGGAGAGGTCAGGATATGGAACGCTGGGATATTCGGAATGAAAAAGGGGAAGTCACCGGCAAAACGGTCATCCGCGGCAATACCCGCCTGGCCCCGGGCGAATATCATCTGGTGGTCCACATCTGGGTGGTGGGCTCGGACGGGCGGCTGCTCATCCAGCGGCGGGCCAATGACAAGGAACTCATGCCGGGGGAATGGGCCGCCACAGGCGGTTCGGCCGTCATGGGGGAGGATTCGGTTCACGCCGCCATGCGGGAGCTGAAGGAGGAACTGGGCATCGCCGCCGCCAAAGCGGACATGCACTTTGTCCGCCGCCTGACCCGCAAAAACTCCTTTGTGGATATCTGGATGACCCAATCGGATACCCCGGCGGACAAGCTGACCCTGCAGCCCTCCGAGGTGTCCGACGCCAAGTGGATTTGGCCCATGGATCTGCTGCATATGGTCCGGGAGGGCGGATTCCACAACTACGGCAGGGATTATTTTGACATTGTGCTGGGCGCGGCGGCCAAAATCGTCGCCGCCCCGGCGGGAAAACAGAGATAAATACCAGGCCATCCCCGGCCTGCGGAATGGAGGCGTTCCTTTGAGTAGACACGTGGAAGGGGAAAACTGCCCCGTCTGTGGCGCCCACCTTTTTGACGACGACGATATTGTATTCTGTCCCATCTGCGGCGCGCCCCATCATAGAGATTGCTACAACGCCCTTGGCCACTGCGCCCTGGAGGCGGATCACGGCACCCCCCGGCAGTACAAAAGGCCGGAGGAGCGGCAGCAGAATGAAGATGCCGGCCGGCAGGAGGGCGGGCAGCAGAGCCAGGGGGGCTCCAAGCCCTGTCCCCGGTGCGGCACGCCCTGCGCCCCCGGCACCCTGTTCTGCCCCCACTGCGGCCTAAGCCTTACCGGCGGGCCCCAGGGACAGTCGGGCTACAACCCCTATAACCGGCAGAACGGCCAGGCCGGCCCCTACCAGAACACCGGTGGGCCGCCCCCCTTCGGCGGCTTCTCCCCCGTCATGCCCGACCCCTACGGCGGGGTGAACCCAGAGGAAAAAATCGAGGACATCCCGGCCAAGGATATCGCCATATTCGTCTCCTCCAACACCCAGCGATACCTGCCCAAGTTCAAGCAGCTCCAGGGAAAGTCCAAGGCCTCCTGGAACTGGGCGGCCTTTCTCTTTCCCAGCGGCTGGCTCTTCTTCCGCAAATGCTACAAGCCGGGGATCCTGGTGCTGCTGCTGGGCTTTATCTCCACCGTGCTGAGCATGCCCATACAGCTTTTCTTCAACGATGTGCTGGGCCAGCTGCCCACCACGGCCACCTATCCCGAGGTCTACGGCGCCATGCTCCAGAATATGGGAAATGCCGGGGTATTCGCCTGGGTAACCCAGGCGCTGGGACTGCTGCTGTCCTTAGCCATCCGCATTGTCATCGGCGTGCTGGGGGACAGCATCTATAAAAACCACGTTATCGAGAGCATACGGAAGATAAAGGCCGACGACAACCTCCTGGAGGATTACGAAGGCAACCTTGCGCACAAGGGGGGCATCAATCCCCTGATGCTGCTGGTGGCCTTTTTGGCCTCCAACTGGTTCAGCGCCATACTGGCCATGTTCTTAATCTAAGGGATTTTGCAAACAGCAGGAGCCGGGCGCAGGGGTATTTCCCGGCGCAAAAGGCGCATGCTAGTAACCTGTACCCTTACAATACGAAAAGGGGATTCCGCGCCGGCGGCAGGCAGAGACAGTTCCCCCCTTTTCAAAAGGAGCGAGGAAGGTATGAAAAACAAGAAGACCGTCCGCAAAGCGGTTATCCCGGCGGCGGGACTGGGCACCCGGGTGCTGCCGGCCTCCAAGGCCGTCCCCAAGGAGATGCTGCCCATCGTGGACAAGCCGGCCATCCAGTACATTGTGGAAGAGGCCGCCCGGGCGGGCATTACCGACATCCTGATTATCACCAATCGGGGCAAGGGGATTATCGAGGACCACTTTGACCATTCGGTGGAACTGGAGGCCATGCTCCGGGCCAGGGGCAAGGACGAGGTCTGCCGGCAGCTGGAGGAAGTGGCCCACCTGGCCAACATCTATTATGTCCGCCAGAAGGAGACCAAGGGGCTGGGACACGCCGTGCTCTGCGCCCGGGATTTTGTGGGGGACGAACCCTTCGCCGTGCTCTACGGGGACGACGTCATCATCGGCGAGGACCCGGCCATCGCCCAGCTCTGCCGGGCCTATGAGGCCTACGGCAAGGGTGTGGTGGGCATTAAAGAGGTGTCGGAGGAGGCCATTCTCCGGTACAGCTCCTTGGCCGTTTCGCCCCTTGCAGAACGGATTTTTGCCGTTTCCGATATGGTGGAGAAGCCCAAAAAGGAGGAAATCCTCTCCCTCTACTCCATCCTGGGCCGCTGCGTGCTGCCGCCGGATATTTTCGATATCCTGGAGGTGACGCCTCCGGGGGCCGGAGGCGAACTGCAGCTGACCGACGCCATGAAGGCCCTGACCCTGCGGGAGGGCATGGTGGGGGTGGACTTCACCGGCAAGCGGTACGATATGGGCAACAAGCTGGGGATTCTGCAGGCCAACATCGAGGTAGGCCTCCGGCATCCGGAAATCGGGCCGGGCCTGCGGGAATACCTGCTGGAAATCGCAAAAACGCTGTAAAAACACTTGCAGGGCCGTATCCTTCACGGGATGCGGCCCTATTCAGCTTGTCGACAAAGTCGACAAGCTGTAGAAGAGGGGCGAGCCCCCCCTTCTAACATTCCCCCGACAAATCCCGCTTTGGCGGGATTTGTCGTATGCAGAAACCGACGCACATGTCGCCGGTTTCTGCGATTGAAATAGCTTCCATTGGTTTTTTTCGGCAGTCTGCAACCCTTTATGGGATGCGGCCCTGTTTTGGCATGCCGGTTATTCCCTTTTGTTTACCCAGTGCACCTGCTGGGTATTTTCCAACTCATAGCAGACAAGTTCTGTCCCATCCAGATTTTCCTTTCCCAGGCTGACGGCCTGTAAACGGCTGTTTTCATAGGTCTTGTAATAGTATATCCCCCGCTCTGCGTCCATGCAGCAGGCATAGGTGGTCATATCCCAGTTCCCGTCTGCCGTCCGGACGCTGCCCCGCACCATGGCCACGGCATCCAGTATATGAAAAACCTGGGATACGGCCGCCGCCGGCTCCTGCGGACAGTCCTGGTTCCAGCGCAGAAAGGCCGCCCGCACGAAACGGGAGGCCGACGAAGCGTCCCCCGGCAGTCCCAGTCCGCCCAGACCCACCCCGCAGGCCTCCAGGGGCAGCCCGGCAGAAAACCGGCTGGGAGGGTAGTCGGCCGTCAGGTTCCGGTAGTTCTTGAGGTTTTCCAAATGATAGGGAAAGGGCGGATTGTTGGCCAGGACCTCTATGGGATTTTCGTATATTTGCAGGCCGCCGGCCAAGGGCTCCAAAACCAGGCAGCCGCTCCCGTCCGCCAGCATCCAGTGCAGGGTGGGCAGGGGCAGGTCCTGCCGGAAGGGCGCAGAGATAAGGTTTACATCTGCAAGAACCCGCCGGGCCTGGGAGACCGTACCGCACTGCCCCAGCACAAAGGAAATCAGTTCATAGGGCGCAAGATTCCGCAATCCCGCCGCCGAAGCGCCGTAAACCGCATTTCCGGGGAAGTTGAGGCCGGCCATGCAAAGCCCCTTTTCATTCACCGCCTCGGCGTAAAGGGGCCATCCCGCCTCGGCCGCCCCTATGCCTATCATGGCGTACCGCGTCCGCCAGTCCTCCGTCTTTCCGTGCAGCAGGTATCCACGGGGCGTTATCATCACCCGCTGGCCAAAGGCGTAGTCCAAATCCATATTCCGCCCGAAAAACAGGCCGGGATGCCGGCAGGCTATACAGGTACACATCTGTCCATCCCCCTTTCCGGATATACACGGCCTTAGTATTTCCCGGAGAGGGCCGTCCTATGACCGGCCGGGCACAAAATGAACCGCCGCCCCCTTGCCGGGAGCGGCGGTTCACATCTATGGAGGAAAGCAGAGAAAAAGGAAAACTACTGTACGATGTCCGCCCGGAGGATATGGTATCCGTAGGGGGAATCGGGCGCGGGTGCAAAAAGGGTAATCACCCGCATGGAAAAGCTTTCGCCGTCATGGGTATCCACCGTCATTTTGGAAAGGACGGTGAAGTTGCCGTTGTCCAGTTCACTCACATTTTCGATTTCATGGGTATAGGTATCGTACCCCCGGGCCGGGATGGCGAAATAGCCTTCCGGGGCGGGCAGATAATCGTAGGTGGCGGCGGCCGGGTCGGCCTGCCTGCCGTACAAATCTTCAATAAACCGCAAAACGCTTTCCTGCCGGATGACCATATTGCCCTCGGCCGTCTCCTGGGCTTCATCCAGAAGAACGGTGGCGGCTTCCTCAATCAGAATCCGGTCGTCGCCGATACAGTTGTCAAAAACCCGGTTGAGCTTTAAAAGCTGGCCCAGCCGCGCCTCCACAGCGCCCAGGTCCTGGGTCTCCCGGCTCTCGGCCGGCTGGGAAACGGCGGTTTCGGCCGCCGGGGCCTTGTGGGAGGCCGGATGCGCCAGGCTTGCGGAAAGCACCGCAGCGGGAATCAACAGGCAGGCGGCGATGGCTGTAAAAATATGCTTATACATTTGACGCACCCCTTTCGGCTTCTTGGTATGCTCTTATTATATCCCCTGGGACGCCGAAAGTCGTTAAAACCCGATTACAGTTTCATGTCAAATTATTTACAACAGATTACAGAAGTGAAATCTTTTTCCACTTTATGAAGGCGGAAGGCCGGTTAATCCAGCTCCAGCCCGGCCGCAAAATCGGCCTTGGGGGATATGCCAAACCGCCTTTTATAGCTGCGGTAAAAGGCGGAGTAATCCCAGCCGCCGTAGCTTTCGCACACCCTTTGGGGCGGCTCCCCGGCCAAAATCCGCTGCCGGGCGTCCACCAGCCTTTTGATGATGATGTAGTTCCAAACCGTCTCCCCCGTGGCCTCCTTAAACAGCTTGTTCAGATGGGAACGGGAAATGTAAAACCGGCTGCATATGTTCTCCAGGGACAGTTCGGCCTCCAAATTATCGTTGATGTAGTGCACCACCGCATGACATATATCCCCCTCTCCCCCGCCGGCATTCCGTTTAATAAAGGTCTGCCGCAGCGCATCCAGAAGATCCAGGAAGCGGACGTACAGCTGGATGCGCTGCTCGGCCGCCGTCGGGGCTCGCTCGCACATGCGCTCAAAATAACGCATGGAATGGACGGAAAGATCGTCGCCTTCATACTTGTTGTTTTCCCCTAAAGGGCGGTCAAAAAAGGTTTGGAGCAGGATGTGGTCGGGGTCGACCTCGTCCAGCAGGGCGGGGCTGAAATGTACCCAGCAGCGCTGGTATGGTTCGGTGGGCTTGATTTCCAGGTAATGGGCCTCCCCCGGACGCATGAGAATCACCGTGCCGGGCTTTAGCTGATAGGTCGTCCCCTCCACGTGATAGATGGCATTGCCCCGAATGTAACAGTATATTTCGCAGAACAGATGGGTATGCAGGGGATAATTGCCCGGATAGGGCTGCATATCAATGCGGTGCTGAAAATACAGACTTCCAAAATTGTATTCGCAAGTATCCATGCCATCATCCTCTTTCCTGCTTTCAGCTTACCATATCACCGTGAAATATGCAATGTCAATACAGAATATTTACAATTGCATTGTTTATTTTTGTTATCTATACTGAAAACAAGCGGGGCGCGGAATCCCAAACCCGCAAAAATCCGCTGCAAACAGCGGGGAAAGAGAGGCGCAGGATGAGCAGGATAAAAAAGCACCGCAAACCCATTCTGGCGGGGCTGCTGACCCTTTTGCTGGCCGGCTTCACCGCCCTGGCCGCCGGTGGGCTGGGCGACTACCTGGCCGGGCAGGCCGTTGGACAGTATTACCGGGAGCTGGCGGCCGATTTCAGCCAACAGTACGATTTCACCCCGGAGCAGAATGAAAGCATCCAGCGGGATCTGGATGAGATTATCGGCATTGTGAAGGTGAAAAACCCCAGCTTTCTGGAATCGCCCCGGAAGTTCAGCGGGGACTACACCCCGGAAGAGCTGCAGGCCATGGAGCAGGCTTTTGACCGGATTCTGGACACGGCCGGCTTCTACAAGACCAGCCAACGCAACCAGCGGGATGACGGTGACATCATCAAGGTCTACGATGCGGTAGACAACCGGCTGCTGCTGGAGATTGAGACGGAGGATACGCCCGCCTTTACCGAGCCAGCCACCTCCATACCGGCTGTCTCCGAACCGGATACGCCCACTTCAGAGCCGACTGTAACCACCTCGGAACCGACTGTGACCACTTCAGAGCCAGCTGTGACCACTTCAGAGCCGGCTGTGGCCACTTCAGAACCGACTGCGACCACCTCTGAGGCCGCCACGGAAGAACCGCCGGTCACTACGGAAGATCCGTCTGCTCCTTCCATATCCGGCACTTCGGAACCGGCCGACCCGGACGACGACGGCCAGCCGGTTGATACAGTCTCTGTGGAAGAAGAGACAGCGCAGGCGGCCGATACCTCCGGGGCCGACGACGGGAATGGACAAGCGGCACAGGGCGGCGCAGAGAATACCAACCCCCGCACCGGCGACGGCCTGCCGGCTTTCGCCGTCCTGACCCTGAGCGCAGCGGCCCTGACGCTTGCGAAGGCAAAGAAAGGCGGAAAGCGGCATGAAAAATAAGACCGGTATAGGCTGCCGGCTGGCGGCCTGCGCCCTGGCGCTGGCCATGGCCATAGGCGCGGCGGGCTGTGAAATCACCAGCCATCTGGACGAGGCGGTATACGAAGACGCCTACGCCAAAATATACGTGTCCCCCGACGGGGACGATCAGAATCCCGGCACCTGGCAGAAGCCGGTGGAGAGCCTGGAAAAGGCCCGGGATATGGCCCGGGAATTGCGGGAGGATATGGACGGGGATATCCATATCGTCCTTGAAGGCGGCGTCTACACCCTGGACGAGACCTTCCAGCTGGACGATAGGGACGGCGGGTTGAACGGCCACAACATCATCTATATGGCCGCCCCCGGGGAAGAAGCGATCCTAAGCGGCGGCCGTCCGGTCACCGGCTGGAGCCTCTTTGACGCCGATAAGAATATTTACAGCGCCTCCTACGGCGGTGCAATCGAGACCCGACAGCTCTATGTAAACGGCCAGCGCGCCACCCGGGCCCGCAGCAACGGCGGCCTTTCGGACGCCACCTACGATGAAACGGGCCACACCACAACCGATACATTTCTGGCGGATTTTCAAAACTGCAGTGATATGGAAATGGTCTATCAGGAGATGTGGACCAACTCCCGCTGCATGGTGGATTCCATCACGGTATCCGACGGGGTGGCCAGCATCGTCATGCAGCAGCCGGGCTGGCTCTGGTGCCGGAATAAGGGCGGCACCTCCTCCACCACCCCCTGGTACTATGAAAACGCCTATGAGCTGCTGGACACCCCCGGGGAGTGGTATCTGGATCGCACCGGCGCCATCGGCGGGGAGGCCTATACCTTTTACTACATGCCCCGGGAGGGGGAGGATCTCTCCACCGCACAGGTGACCGTCCCCGTGCTGGAAACGCTGGTATCCATAGAGGGAAGGGATATCGACCACCCGGCGGCCAATATCATCTTCCAGGGCCTGACCTTCCAGGAGGCCACCTGGAACGACCCCAGCATCTACGGCCTGGCCGACGTGCAGAACAACGTCCTGCGGGAGAAGTACGACCCCGACAATCCGGCCTATCTTTTGGACGACTACAAATATGACGATCGGATGACCGAGGGCAATCTGAAGATGCGGCTGGCCGTGGGCATCACCTGGTCCGACTGCATCTTCCGGCGGCTGGGCAACACCGCCCTCTATATGGACAAGGGCTGCCAGGACAACGAAATTGTGGGCTGCACCTTCTACGACGGCTCGGCGGGCGGCGTACAGATCGGCGACATCGACATGTACGACACCGACAACTGGAACCCCTCCGACCAAAGGCTGACCCTCCGGGGCAACAGCATACACGACAACTACATGCACCACCTGGGCGTAGAGTACCGCTCGGCGGCCGCCATCGGCCTGGGCTATGTGGTGGACACCGACGTAAGCCATAACGAACTGGCCTATCTGCCCTATTCGGGCATCCACATGGGCTGGGGCTGGAAGCGGATGCGCCTGCTGGGCGTGGCCTGTACCGCCAACAACCGGATCGAATACAACTACATCCACGACGTCATGACCGAGCTGTACGACGGCGGTGCCATCTACCTTCTAGGCGGCCAGCAGAAAAACGGGCATACCATCATCGCCCACAACTTCCTCCAGCGGCAGGAGGGCCAGTTCGCCGCTATCTATCTGGACGAAGCGGTGGATTTTGTAGACGTGTACGAAAATGTCATCGATACGGCGCCCAACTGGATCTGCTCCAAGAATGTCAACAATACCATCTACGATAACTTTACCAACCAGGCGGCCCGCATTAACGATCCCGACCCCGACGGCGGCCCGTGGGGCGACGGCAAGGCCGAACTGAAAAACACCACCCTGGTCACCGACGGCAACTGGGGCGAAGAGGCCCTGGCCATCATGGAGGCCGCCGGCGTCACCGACCGGTACCACGGCGAAATCCCCCTGGTGGGCGCCATCAGCTTTGACACGGGCGCAACCGAGGATACCGGCGAACTGGCCGTTCTCATTTCCAGCCTGCGGCACTTGCCAGACGAAGACCTGTACGGCTTTATAGACGGCGGCAGCGCCCTGGCCGGGCAGACGGTCATCGGCCCCGACGGCGCCGCCGTCACCCTGGACGACCGGGGATTCGCCCTCCTGGACTCCCCCCTGACGGCCGAACAGCTGTCCGAAATGACCACCTCCAAGGGCGGCAGCCTGCCTCTGACTGTACAGCTGTCCGCTGGACAGCACAGCCTGACCCTGGGCCTGGCTACAGGCAGCGGAGAAGTCCTTTTGTCAGGGGATATTTCGGTGGCCACCGGGTACGTTCCCATTGTCGCCGACGATTATGAGGGATATGCCCTGGATGCCGTTCCGGAAAACATCAGCTTCAACCCGGATCTGGGCGGGGCCAGCATCACCCAGGATCCCCAGAATCCGGAAAACCAGGTGCTGGAAATCACCCATCCCAACACCGCTTCCCCCTCCTTCCTGGTATCCTATGATTTTCCCGAGACCGGCGGGCTGGTCGCGGTGGAAATGGATATCCTGCCCACCGCCACAAATGCCGCCATCTACGCCCCTTATATCCGCACAGGGAGCACCGAAATCGTCTCCATCAATGTGAACAACAACGGCTATATCAGCTATAACAATGGGACGACGGTGGTTCCCTGCAAAACCTACACAGCCAACACCTGGGTGCGCATCAAGGTTGTGCTGGATCTGAACAGCCAGCAATACGCCCTCTACGCCGACGGCATCCTGCTGCAAAGCGGCCTAGTTCCCCGGGCCGCAACTGAAACAGTGGACAATGTCTGCGTGGGCATGTACTGGGCCAACGCCGGCAGCTACTATGTAGACAACCTGCGCATTAAGGCCATTTCCTGGCCCCCTCCCGCCGGGCGGCCGGCGGGACAATCCCCAAGAGGCACAAAAACAGCTGTCCGGCTATTGCAGCCAGACAGCTGTTTTTCTTTTACCAGGCAGGCGCCGGAAACCGGCGGCCACAGGCCATATTGCCTGCGAAAAGCGGCGCAGCTTCCGCCGCGCCGCATCATAAATTTCATTTTTCCCGGATATCTCTGTCCGCTCGTCCCCATGCTGCCGGCGGCTTACTGGATTCCTTGCGGATATACAATCTTCTTGGGCTTAAATTGGTTGATGGCGAAATCATTTTTATCCATGGCCAGGGAATTGCCGTATTCGGTGATGGTGGTCTCCATCTCCTCCTGCTTTAAGTCATAAAGCAGCTGGTCCCGCAGGTTATTGAAATAGTAGGGATCCTCGGTCACATCCTTGCGGACCACCAGGGTCAGGCCATTGGTCTCATCCTCCAAAACGGCCACATCGTTCACCGCCATGTTCTTGACATCCTCAAAATGATCCGACGCATAGGAGGTATCCTCCGAGCCAAACAAGCGGACATAGGGGTCGGCCGGCGCATCCTCGGCTTCGGTGTCGGTCGACGCATCGGCATTGGGATTCTGCTCCTTGTAAATGGTTTCAAAACTCTCGCCCTGCCGCAGCCGCTCGGCGTAGCCCTCAAAGGTCTCCTTGAGCGCGGCCTTCTCGTCGTCGGTCAGGGTGGTGGAATTGCCTTCCGAATCGGTGGTGGTATAGGGGCCGGTGAGAGTCTGGGCCGCCACATAATTCTCGGTGAGCACGGTCATGAGCTCCTCGTCGGGCACCGGGTTGGTGCCCTCCTCGCCGTAGACGCTCATGAAATATTCCTCCGCCTTGTAGCTGTAGGTGAAGAAAGTCTTATAGGTGTCGAAACTGACACCATTGGGCTCGTAGATGGTGGAATAGCCATAGCTGTTCCAGTACATATCCGCAGCCGAATCGATGGTCGACTGGGTTTCCTCGTCAAAGCTCAGCCCGGCCTCGTCAAACTTCATGGTATAGGAGGCGTAGTCCTTGCAGATTTCCTCGGCCCGGTTGCGCACCCAGGTGGAAAACTCGGTATCCTCCACCGTCTCGGCATAATAGTCGGTGGTGCTGGTGGTGCTGGTGGTGGTGTCGCCCGCCGCCTCCGCCTCGGCGGCCTTGGCTTCGTCCACCGTGTTGCGGGCCTCGCCGTCCGCCTGAATCAGGGCGCACATATACAGCGCAGAGGTAATCTGCACGTCTCCGATGGTCATGGCCACCTCGTCCTTGGGATGGCAGGCCGCCGCGGAGACCAGCATAGCGGCTGCCAGCAGACCCACCGCGGTTCTTTTCAGCAGCTTCATAGATTCAATCCATTCCTTTCGGTAGGCGGAAAACGCGGGGAATCCGGCCGGCGGCCGGCAATAGGCCCTTTTGTACTTCCGTCAGAATATAAGATCTTATAGATTATACCGGATATTTCCCCAAATGTCCAGAGTTTTCCTCCCATCCTTTTATGAATTTTTTGCAATTGGCTCCCCATGGCACAGGCGGATGGACACCAGCTCCGGCCGGTTAAAAATCCGGGGTATCCCCTTTTTCCCGCCCAGTCCCCGGCTGACCACCAGCCCCCGCTCCCCTTCCCGGTATAAACCGGCGGTGTATGGGGGCAGCGCCCCCTGTCCCGGGGCGAAGAGGCCGGGCAGCCCGGGCAGGCGCACCTGGCCGCCGTGGGCATGGCCGCTTACCGTCAGGTCCGCGGCCGGCGCGCAGGGCTCCCACAGTTCGGGATGGTGAAGCAGCAGCAGGCAGAAGCCGTCGTCATGGGGCAGGAGGGGCTTGATAAGTTCAGTCGTGCGGGCGGCCCGCAGCTGCCTTTCGGCCTGCTTCTCCATGGTCACGGCCTCCCGCCGGGGCAGGGGGTCGGCCACCCCCAGCAGGTGGAAATACGTATCGCCTTCTCCCCCGCCGGCCGGCCGGATTTCCACCCGGCGGTTTTCCAGCAGAACGGCTCCGGCCGCCGTAAGATTCTTCCCCAGCCGGGCATAATCGGGCAGGTCGGCCTCGTGGTTGCCGGGGACAAAGTAGGCGGGGGCTATGGCCGCAAGGCCTTTCACACAATCCAAGGCCGCCGAAAAATCCCTGTCCCCCCGGCTGATAAGGTCCCCTGTGATAACAATGCAGGCGGGTTTTTCATCCGCCGCCCGGCGCAGCAGGCGCCTCTGTCCCCGGCCGAACCGCTTGCTGTGCAAATCCGAAACCTGCAAAAGGGTATAGCCGTCCAGCCCGGCCGGAAAACGGGGGCTGGAAAAGGTAATGTGGTTTACGGTCAGGCTGCTGTTCTGCCACCAGAGAAAGGCGACGAGGGCGATAAGGACAAGAAGCAGGATACAGATAAGCATATGGGCGGGCTCCTTATGTGACGGCCGCTCATCCAGGGCAGCCGGACTTGTAAGCCATTGTAACACGCCCTGCCCCGTCTGTCCATGCAAAGAGAGGGCCGGCGGGCAAAATCCCGGCCAAAAAGCCGGCTAAATTCGCCCTTTTGCCGCTTGCGGCCTCTGCCGTCCTCTGGTATAATAGCCCAGGAATGAGAAATATCCGGGCGGCCCCATCCGGGAAAACCGCCCGCCTTTACCCCCGGCCGGCCGGCTGCGGGGCGTTTTGTGTTGGCTATAGAAAGGAGCGGGCGTATGTTCGGCTTAGGAAAAAAGAAAAAGGAATTTGCCGGCGGCTTCGACTGGCTGATTGCGGGGCTGGGGAACCCCGGCCTGCAATACGAGGAAACCCGGCACAACGCCGGCTTCTTAGCCTTGGACGAACTGGCGGAAAAGTACGGCGCGCAGATAAAGAAGCTCAAGTGCAAGGCTTTATACGGGGACTGCGAAATCAGCGGCCGGCGCTGCATTCTCTGCAAGCCCCAGACCTTCATGAACAATTCCGGGGAGGCCGTGCGGGATTTGGCCGCCTTTTACAAAATCCCCCCCCAGCGCACCCTGGTGCTTTTCGACGACATCTCCTTAGAACCCGGCCGCCTGCGCATCCGCCGCAAGGGGTCGGACGGGGGGCACAACGGCATCAAGAGCATCATCTACCTCACCGGGTCGGACGCCTTCCCCCGCATCAAAATCGGGGTGGGGAAAAAGCCCCATCCCGACTACGATTTGGCCAAGTGGGTGCTCTCCCGCTTTCAGCCGGAAGAGTTCGAGGACATGCGCAGGGCCTTTGCCAACGCCGCGGCGGCGGCGGCCCTCATCGTGGCCGGCGAAACCGACAAGGCCATGAACCTCTACAACCGATAGGGCGGAAAGGCGGATGCAGATGGAGATACAAAGCTGGATGGCGGACTTGTCCGCCCGGCTGCAGGACGCCTTCGGCGGCCGGCTGCTGTTTTTGGGGCTCCAGGGCAGCCGGGGCCGGGGGGAAGCCGGGCCGGACAGCGACATCGACCTGGTGGCCGTACTGGACAGCCTCTCCCCGGAGGATTTGGACAGGTATAAAGCCGTGCTGGGGAATATGCCGGAAGGGGAACTTGCCTGCGGCTTTGTCTGCGGCAAGGCCCAGCTTACGGCCTGGCCGGCCTATGACCTTTTGACCCTCATGCTGGATACAAAGCCCTTTTTGGGGGATTTGCGGGCCTTTATACCCCTGCCCGGCCGGCAGGCCGCCCTGGAAGCCGTGCGCATCGGCGCGGCCAACCTGTACCACGGGCTCTGCCACGGCCGGCTGTTCTCGGACGCCGGCTTTCTGGAAAGCTGCCACAAGGCGGCCTTTTTCCTCCTGCGGGCCATTTGGTACCTGGAAACGGGGGCCTGGCCCCCCACCGGCCGCTCTCTGGAGATGGCCTTAGCCGCCGCCGGGGAGGATACGGCCGGCCGCATCCTGGGACGGTACCGGCGGGGGATTCCTGCGGGGGACGAGGACGAAGCCTTCCGGGAACTGCTGGAATGGGCCGGCGGCCTGCTGCCATACTATAAGGAAGACAGGGAAAAGGAGGATGGACATGCGCTTTCTCTATAAGGCGGCCACGGGCCTGCGGGAATATCCCGGCCTGCTGGAGGCCGTCATCAAGGGCCGGCTGCCGGCCGCCCTTTCGGGCCTGTCCCACATCCACAAGGCCCTGCTGATAAACGCCCTGACGGCCGACGGGGGTATGCCCGCCCTGGTGGTCACCGCCGACGAGGGGGAGGCCGTGCGGCTGAAAGAGGATTTGGAGGTCATGGGCAAGCGGGCGGTGCTCTTCCCCGCCCGGGACTTTACCTTCCGCAACCTGACCGGCCAGTCGAGAGAGTATGAGCACCAGCGGCTGGGCGCCCTCTCCCGGCTTATGGAGGGGGACTACGACGTGGCCCTCTGCGGGGTGGACGCCGCCGTCCAGTTCACCATCCCCCCGGCCGAGCTATACGGCCGCACCTTTACCTTAAAGGCGGGGCAGGAATTGTCCCCGGCCCAGGGGGTGCGGCGGCTGCTGGCCGCCGGCTACACCCGGGCCGAGCAGGTGGAGGGGCCGGGGCAGTTCGCCCTGCGGGGGGGCATTCTGGACTTTTTCACCCCCGACCTGCCCCAGCCCATCCGGGTGGAATTCTGGGGGGACGAAATCGACTCCATCGCCGCCTTCGACGCCGAGAGCCAGCGCCGCATCGACGCCATGAAGCAGGTGCGGGTAGCCCCGGCCACCGAGGTGCTCTTTGATTCGGAGGAGGATTTGGCCGACAAAATCGAAGCCTTCCTCCATAAATCCCGCCGGCGGAAGCTGTCCGACCAGGCGGTATCCCGCCTGCAGGCCGATATAGACAGCCTGCAAAACGGCGTGGGGGTGGCCGCCGACCGGTATCTGCCCCTGGCCTACGAGAGGCCGGCCACCCTCTTTGACTACACGGAAAACGCCCTGCTCTTTGTCAGCGAAAGCGCCAAAATCCGGGACCGGATGAAAAACCTGCTCTGGCAGCAGGGGGAGGATGTGGCGGCCCTCATGGCCGAGGGCTGGCTCTGCGAGGGGCTGGACACCTACACCCTGGACAACGGCGGCCTGCTGCAGAAATTTTCGGACGCCGGGGCCCTGTTTTTGGAAAACTTCGCCTGGGGCAGCTACGACCTGCCCATCCGCACGGCGGTCAACTTCAACCTGAAGCAGTCCTCCCTTTGGAGCGGCTCGTTGGAGGTGCTGCTGGAGGACATCGGCAGCAGTGGGAAGGGCGCCACGGTTATCCTGGCCGGCGGGGAGCGGGCGGCCAAAAACCTGGCCGACGAACTGACCCGCCACGGCCGCCCCGCCCAGTATATAGACGCAGGGAAGGCGGACAGCCTGCCGGCCGGCCTCTTTATCACCACAGGGGGGCTGTCGGCCGGCTTGGAGATACCCGAAACCGGCTTTACCCTCATCTCCCAGGGCAAGGCGGCGGGCTCGGGCCGGCGGCTGAAAAAGCGCCGGAAGGATGCAAAGGAAATCGGCTCCCTGGAGGAGCTGCGGCCGGGGGATTACGTGGTGCACACCGCCCACGGCATCGGCATCTACGAGGGCATCCAGCAGCTGACCGTCCAGGGCATCACCAAGGACTACATTAAAATCAAGTACGCCGGGCAGGACGTGCTCTACGTCCCGGTCACCCAGCTGGATTTGGTGTCCAAGTACATCGGCCCCGGGGAGGACGCGGGGGTCAAACTCCACAAGCTGGGGGGCGAGCAGTGGCAGAAGACGAGAGCCCGGGTCAAGAAGGCGGTCAAGGACATGGCCAGGCAGCTGACCGTCCTGTACGCCAAGCGGATGCAGGCCAAGGGCTTCGCCTTCTCCCCCGACACGGATTTGCAGAATGATTTCGAGCGGCGGTTCGAGTACGACGAGACCGACGACCAGCTGCGCTGCATCCAGGAAATCAAATCGGATATGGAGCGGGAAGTCCCCATGGACCGGCTGCTCTGCGGCGACGTGGGCTTCGGCAAAACCGAGGTGGCCCTGCGGGCGGCCTTCAAGTGCATGGCCGACGGCAAGCAGTGCGCCCTGCTGGTGCCCACCACCATCCTGGCCTGGCAGCACTACCAGACCGCCCTGCGGCGCATGGACGGCATGCCGGTGAAGGTGGAGCTGCTCTCCCGCTTCCGCACCCCTGCCCAGCAGGCCGAAATCATCAAGGAGGTGCGCCGGGGGCAGGTGGATATGGTGGTGGGCACCCACCGCCTCATCTCCAAGGACGTGGGCTGGAAGGATTTAGGCCTGGTCATCATCGACGAGGAGCAGCGGTTCGGGGTGGCCCAGAAGGAGCGGCTGAAGGAGCTCTATCCCAATGTGGACGTGCTGACCCTGTCGGCCACCCCCATCCCCCGGACGCTGAACATGGCCATGTCGGGGCTCAGAGACATGTCCTCCATCGAGGAGGCCCCGGAGGACCGGCACCCGGTGCAGACCTACGTGCTGGAGCAGGATACCGGCATCCTGCTGGACGCCATCCGCAAGGAACTGCGCCGGGGCGGGCAGGTCTACTACCTCCACAACCGGGTGGAGAGCATCGAGGCCACAGCCGCCCGGCTGCAGAGCCGGCTGCCCGACTGCCGGGTGGGCATCGCCCACGGTAAAATGAGCGAGGAGGAGCTGTCCCGGGTGTGGGAGCAGCTTTTGGAGCATGAAATCGACCTGCTGGTCTGCACCACCATCATCGAAACGGGGGTGGACGTGCCCAACGCCAACACCCTGATTATCGAGGACGCCGACCGGATGGGGCTTTCCCAGCTTCACCAGCTCCGGGGCCGGGTGGGCCGCTCGGCCCGCCGGGCCTACGCCTACCTCTGCTTTAAGCGGGGGAAGGCCCTGTCGGACATCGCCACCAAGCGCATGGAGGCCATACGGGAGTACACCGAATTCGGTTCAGGCTTTAAAATCGCCATGCGGGATTTGGAAATCCGGGGGGCGGGCAACATCCTGGGCGGGGAGCAGCACGGGCACATGGAGGCCGTGGGCTATGACATGTATTTAAAGCTGCTGGCCGACGCGGTCAACGAGGAGAAGGGGCTGCCCCCCGAGCCGGACGCCGAATGCACGGTGGATTTGCGGGTACAGGCCCACATCCCCGAAAGCTATATCGAGTCCCTGCCCCAGCGGCTGGGGATCTACCGGCGCATCGCCGCCATCCGCAGCGAGGAGGATATGTCCGACGTGCTGGATGAACTCATCGACCGGTTTGGGGAGCCGCCGGCGGCGGTCAAGGGGCTTATCGACGTGGCCATGCTCCGCAACCAGGCGGCGGCCCTGCATGTCACCGAGGTGGTGCAGAAGGAGGATACCATGCTGCTCTACCTTTCCCGGCTGGATACCGAGCAGGCGGCCAAGCTGGCCGGGGCCTTAAAGGGCCGGGTGCTGCTGTCGGCCGGGCAGAAGCCCTATTTGTCGGTGCGCATCCTGAAGGGCCAGAAGCCTCTGGAGACCCTGCGGGAGGCCCTGGCCGCCATGGCTTCCTGACCTGGCCCCGGCGGCGCCTTACATAAAACTGTTTCCACGTCTTGCCTTTTTCCGGCTGCTCATGTATAATAAATTTTATTGAAAAGCCGGGGAAACCGGCTGCAAAAATAATGACGCTATATGGGAAAGGACGTTCGCTATGTATGCAGATTTGATGGATACCATCGGCTTTGTCACCGGCGCGGATAAGGAAGTCGGCGACGCCATGGCCAAGGAACTGGCCCGCCAGCAGCACAACATTGAGCTTATCGCTTCGGAAAACTTCGTCTCCCCCGCCGTCATGGCGGCCATGGGGTCGGTTCTGACCAATAAGTACGCCGAGGGCTATCCCGGCAAGCGGTACTACGGCGGCTGCCAGTGCGTGGACATCGTGGAAGACATCGCCCGGGACCGGGCCTGCAGGCTCTTCGGCGCCGACCACGCCAACGTCCAGCCCCATTCGGGCGCCCAGGCCAACCAGGCCGTCTACTTCGCCCTGCTGAAGCCCGGCGATACGGTCATGGGCATGAACCTGGCCCACGGCGGCCATCTGACCCACGGTTCCCCCGTCAACTCCTCCGGCGCCACCTACAATTTCGTACCCTACGGCGTGGACGAGAACGGGTATATCGACTACGACGAAATGCGCCGGATCGCCCTGGACTGCAAGCCCAAGATGATTGTGGCCGGCGCGTCGGCCTACGCCCGGGCCATCGCCTTTGATAAAATCGCCGCCATCGCCAAGGAGGCAGGGGCCGTCTTCATGGTGGACATGGCCCATATCGCCGGCCTGGTGGCCGCCGGCCTCCACCAGAACCCGGTGGCGTACGCCGACATTGTGACCACCACCACCCACAAGACCCTCCGGGGCCCCCGGGGCGGCCTCATCCTCTGCAAGGAGGAATACGCCAAGGCCATCGACAAGGCCGTATTCCCCGGCAACCAGGGCGGCCCGCTGATGCACATCATCGCGGCCAAGGCCGTCTGCTTCGGCGAGGCCTTAAAGCCCGAATTCAAAGAATACGCCCAGCGGATTATCGACAACGCCCAGGCCCTGGCCAAGGGCTTTGCCGAGGAGGGGGTCAACATGGTTTCGGGCGGCACCGACAACCATCTGATCCTGCTGGACCTGCGGGGCACCGGCGTCACCGGCAAGGAGCTGGAGCACCGGCTGGACGCCGTCAACATCACGGTCAACAAGAACGCCATCCCCAACGACCCCGAGAAGCCCTTTGTCACCAGCGGCATCCGGCTGGGCACCCCCGCCGCCACCACCCGGGGCCTGACGCCGGAGGATATGCGGAAAATCGCCCACTACATCAAGCTGGCCATCACCGATTTCGAGGCGAATGCCGACGAAATCCGGGCCGGCGTGGCCGACATCTGCAGCCGGCATCCCCTGTATCAGTAAAATGTCCCGGCCCTTTCGGGCCTGCTTTACACAAAAACCCGGTCTCCGGGGCGGCGCGGCCGCCCCGGAGATTTCACGATCCCGGATTTTTCGGAGGCGGGGCTGTCCATGGGGAGATACGGCGACATGGGTTCCCTGCATGGGCCGCCCTGTCCGGCGGCGGATATATAAGGAGGCTTAGCACATGGCTTTTTTTAACGGTTCGGTAAAATCCGAATGTATGCAGATGCGCACGGGGCTGGCCGTGTCCCTTCCCTACGACGGGGCGGATGTCAACCGGGCGGAGGTCCCGGTCGTCTACCTGCTCCACGGCCTCAGCGACGACCACACCTGCTGGTTCCGGTACACCTCCGCCGAGCGGTACGCCAACGAAAAGGGGGCCGTCCTGGTCATCCCGGAGGTGCAGCGGAGTTTTTACACCGATATGGCCTACGGCCTGTCCTATTTTACCTATATCACCGAGGAACTGCCCCGGATTGTCCGGCGGCTCTTCGGCCTTGCCCCTGACCGGGACAAATGCTTTATCGCCGGGCTGTCCATGGGGGGCTACGGCGCCCTCAAATGCGCCCTCACCAAGCCGGAGCAGTACGGCGGCTGCGCCGCCTTCTCCTCGGTGACCGACACCGGCCGCCGGGACGATTCCCTCCTGCCCGGGAAGGAATTTACCGGGATTTTCGGCCCGTCGGTGCCCGAAGGGGACGACCTGTTCCACCTAGCCGGCCGGTGCGCGGCCCTGCCGGAAAAGGAGCGGCCCCGGCTGTACATCAGCTGCGGCCGGGAGGACGGCCTTATTTCCGACAACGAAAAATTCCACGCCCACCTGCAAAAGCTGGGGTATGCCCACACCTACGAAACCTGGCCGGGCGTCCACGAATGGGGCTTTTGGGACGAATCCCTCCGCCGGGCTTTGGATCTCTTTTTCGGTAAGGAGGGGTAAGGCCATGGAAAGGGAAGAAAAACTGCTGGAGGCCCTTACCCAGGCCATGTTCCGCTGGGAACGGGGCTGTCCCGCCCGCATCCAGCATTTTATAAAGGTACACGCTTTCGCCCGCCTGCTGGCGGCGGCGGAAGGACTTACCCCCGAAACCCGCTTTATCCTGGAGGCGGCCGCCCTGACCCACGACATCGGCATAAAGCCCAGCCTGGAGAAATACGGCTCCAGCGCCGGGCCCTATCAGGAAAAGGAGGGGCCGGCGCCGGCCCGGGAAATGCTGGGCCGGCTGGGCTTCCCGGCGACGGTGACCCAACGGGTCTGCCGCCTCATCGGCCGGCACCACACCTATACGGATATAGACGGCCCCGACTGTCAAATTCTTATAGAGGCGGATTTTCTGGTCAACCTGTATGAGGACGGGGCCTCCCCCGCCGCCGTGGCCGCCGCCCGGGAGAAAATCTTCCGCACGGCCGCCGGCCGGCGCATCCTGGATGAAATGTACCCGGCCGGGGCATAAATCCCGGCCGATTCCACAAGCAGAAAAGGAGGCATCCCTATGGCCGCACCCCTGGCCGACCGGCTCCGGCCGGCGGGATTGGAGGATGTTGTGGGGCAGAAGCACCTGCTGGGTGAAAACAAGGCCCTGCGGCGCATCATCGAATCGGGGGAAATCCCCAACCTGATATTCTACGGCCCTTCCGGGGTGGGCAAGACCACGGTGGCCGAAATCATCGCGTCCGGCTGCGGCAAGCGGCTGCACCGGCTCAACGCCACCACCGCCTCCATCTCGGACATCAAGGACATGATAGCCGAACTGGGCAGCTTCGCCGCAAGGGACGGGATTCTGCTCTATCTGGACGAAATCCAGTACTTCAACAAAAAGCAGCAGCAGACCCTTCTGGAGTACATCGAAAAGGGGGACATCACCCTCATCGCCTCCACCACCGAAAACCCCTATTTCTACATCTACAACGCCATCCTCAGCCGCTCCACCGTCTTCGAGTTCAAGCAGGTGGAGGCGGCCGACATCCTGCCGGCCATCCGCCGGGGGGCAGCGTTTTTAGAGAGGGAAAAGGGCTTTGCCATCCGGCTGGAGGAGGGCGTGGCCGAACACATCGCCCGGGCAGCCGGCGGGGACGTGCGCAAGGCCATCAATGCTTTGGAGCTCTGCGTGCTCACCGCCGACCGGGAGGAGGACACCCTCACGGTGACCCTGGAACGGGCGGAGGAGCTTTCGGGCAAGTCGGCCATGCGGTACGACCGGCAGGGGGACGACCACTACGACATCGTGTCGGCCTACCAGAAGTCCATGCGGGGCTCCGACCCCGACGCCGCCCTCCACTACCTGGCTCGGCTGCTGACGGCGGGGGATTTGCCCTCGGCCTGCCGGCGGCTGCTGGTCTGCGCGGCCGAGGACGTGGGGCTGGCCTATCCCCAAATCCTGCCCATCGTCAAGGCGGCGGTGGACGCCGCCATGATGGTGGGGCTCCCCGAAGCCCAAATCCCCCTGGCCGACGCGGTGGTGCTGGTGGCCACGGCCCCCAAATCCAACTCGGCCTGTATAGGCATCGAGCAGGCCATGGCCGACGTACAGGCCGGCAAATCCGGCCCCATCCCCCGGCAGCTGCAAAATAAGCACTTCGACGGGGAAGATCAGCAGAAAAAGGGGCAATTCTATATATATCCCCACGATTACCCCAACCACTATTACCCCCAGCAGTACCTGCCCGACGCCCTGCAGGGGACGGTCTATTACACCTTCGGGGCGAATAAGAATGAACAGGCCTTCAAGGCCTACTGGGATAAGATAAAGGGACAGCAGCGATAATGTGACAAGGAGGGATGCGCCCTGTACACCTATACCCTGTCGGACAAGGCGGTGGGGCTCTGGCGGGGGCGCCTCACCCTGGTTCTCCTGGCCGTGCTGGCCGCAGGCGTCATCCTGCTGCCCTTCTTCCCCCTGGCTTCCCTTATTCTCTGGGGGATTTTCCTGCCCCTCAGCGGGGCGGCCTGGTTCTGGTACTTCCCCCGCCTGCAGAAAAGCTACCGGCTGACCCTGTCGGAAGAGGCGGTGACCCTCACCCGGGGCGTGCTTATCCGGCGGCAGTACCTGCTCCCCTGCCCCCGGCTCATCTATGTGGAGCAGTTCTCCACCCCCCTTGCGGGGCTGTTGGGCCTGCGGGGAATCCGCCTGCGGGCCGCCCGGGGCCGGCTCACCGTCCCCGCCCTTGGCAAGGAGGACGCGGCGGCTTTCCTCGCCCGCCTGGGGGAATTCAACAGGGGGTAAACGGCCCTGTCGCGGCGAAAGGAGGCGGGCCATGTCCGGCCCCTCTTTGCACAAAGGCGGCGGGAAGACGGTTATCCGCTCCCACCCCTTTATGATTTTGGCCTATCTGAAGCCCTATCTTTTTGTGCTCCTGCTGCCGGTGCTGCGGGGGCTGCTTTCCTACGGCCGCAGCGGCGTGCTCTCCCGCCTGATTGTGGGGGAGGCCCTGCTGGCCCTGCTCATTACGGCTGTGGCCGTGGCCAAATGGCACCGCTGCCGTCTGACCCTGGAGAAGGGGTATATCCGCATCCGGGAAGGGCTTTTCTTTACCAAGGAGGCCATCATCCCAAAGGATAAAATCGCCAGCATGTATCTGGAAATGCGGCCGTTTTTCTGGCTGTTTCACGCCCTGGTGGTCCGGCTGGACACCGAGGCCGGCCGGCCGGGCAAATCCGACTTTGACCTGATTCTCTCCCGGCGGCATATCCCCGCCCTGCTGGAGCTGCTGCCGCCCAAACCCGACCGGGCCCATCCCGACCCCGGCCGGCTGCGGCAGTACCACGCCCCCACCCTGAAGATGCTGCTCATGGCGGCGGCCACCTCCTCCTCGGCCACCGGCCTGCTGCTGGCCGCGCCGGTCATCAACAAGGCCGGCCAGCTGCTGGGGGCCGGCTTTTCCCAGCGGGTTTACGGCACCCTGACCCAGGCGGCCAGCCGGCTGGAAACCATCATCCCCGCCGGGGCCAGTATGCTGGCCGTCCTGCTGCTGGCCGGTTTCGCGGTATCCGCCCTGTACGCCTTTGTGACCACCGCCCCCTTCCGGCTGTACATCAAGGGGGACCGCTTCACCGCCTCTTCCGGCCTCATCGCCCGCCGGCGGACCCTCTTTCGGGCCGAAGCCATCAACGACGTCCTCATCCAGCAGAGCCCCGTCATGGGACTTTTGCGGCATTACACCGTCAAGGTCAGCGTGGCCGGCTACGGCAAGCGGCGGGGGGAGACGGCGGTGGTCATCCCGGCGGCGGGGAAAAAAGAAATCGGCGGCCTGCTGGAGGAAATCCTCCCCGACGCCGAAAGCGCCCCCATCGCCCTGCGGCCGCCTCTGCGGGCCCTGCCCCGCTTCCTTGTCTTCCCCATTCTGCTGCTGGCCGCCATCCCGGCGGCGGCCGCTTTGGCCCTCCGGCTCTTCCCCGCCTTCGGCGGGTTTATCCGCTTTACGGCCGCCGTGCTGCTGGTGCTGCAGCTGGTTATGGTCTCCTTAAGCCTGCGGCGGTATACAAAGGGCGGCATCACCTTCGGCAGCCGGATTACGGCCTATTCCAGCAAGTGGTTTTCCCTGACCGAAATGCGCTGTTCCAGCGACCGGGTGGGGGTCATCCGCCTGCTGCAGTTCCCTCTGGATATCCCCAAAAACCTCTGCCGGGTGCGGGTGACCGTCCGCTCGGAGAGCGCCCACACCCTGTCGGTCCCCCATCTGGACTACCGGCTGGTAAGAAAGGCATTGGAGGAGGTCTACCGGGTAAAATTCTGACCGGCGGGCCGGGCAATTTTAAGGTTTGGGCAATTGACCTGAAAGGAAATATAGGGTAAAATAGTAAGAAATGAGAGATTTGCGGTTTTCCCGCCGGCTTCGGGCGGGGAAAGACATTGATAAAGGGGTTATGTAGCAAAATGAAACGTATCTTTGGCCCGGAAGCCCTGCATCTGCTGCCCATGCCCGGCGGCTTTATCATGGCCACCCAGCAGAACGCCTACGACGACAAGGTGGTGGTCGCCTATAAAATGGTCAACTTCGAAAGCGGTTCCATGAACCCGGTGACCCGCAACGTCTATCTGCTGACCAAGTTCGGCAACAACTTCAAGGCCTGCGAAAAGCAGCTGCGGGATTACTTAAACTGCAAAACCGCCATGCTGGACGAGGGGCGGCTCTTCGCCGTCTACCCCGACGGCACGGCCAAAATCCTGGATAAGGACGCCAGGGTGGAGTGGCAGGGCACCCTGAAATACCGGGACTACGGCCCGGCCGACGCGGTGGTGCACGGGCATACCCTGTGGGCCTCCTTCCCCGAGAACAACGCCCTCATCCGCTTCAACCTGCGCACCATGCGGGAGGAGCTGCGCATCGGCGGCGGCAGCGGCTCGGCCTTCTCGGCCCCCGAGGGCCTCTGGGTGGCCGACGGGGACAATATGCTGGTCTGCAACCCCGGCAACCAGAAGATTTTGGAGGTCAACCTGAAATCGTACACCGTGTACGACTACGCCGAGTTTGAGGAGCCGGTGCGGCAGTATATCAAAATCGGCGGCAGCGAAATCGTACTGCTGGATTCGGGCGTATACCGTCTGTAGGCAAACCGCTTATGCAGCCGGCCGGGCAGGGCATGCTTGTCCGGCTTTTTTCTTTGGGAGGATTCTTTTATGCGACATATTTTTCAGCTGGCGGGAGCCCTGGGGCTCTGCGCCTGCCTCGCTTTTTCGGGCGGCTGCGAACTGCCCATACCGAATGACGACAGCGGCCAGGCCCCGGCGGAAGGGCAGCTTTCGGCCATTTTCCTGGACGTGGGCCAGGCCGATGCCGCCCTGTTTACCTTCCCCGACGGGCGGCATATGCTGGTGGACGGGGGCAACAATAACGACGGGGAAAAAATCTGCGATTACCTGCGGGAGGCCGGGGTGGAGCGCCTGGAATACATGGTGGCCACCCATCCCCACGAGGACCACATCGGCGGGCTGGATGACGTGCTGGAGCAATTCCAGGTGGACAACGTCTACGCCCCGGTGCTGGACGACGGCGACGTCCCCACCACCAAAACCTATGAGGATTTTCTGACCGCCGTAGAGGCGGAGGGCTGCGGGCTGACGCCGGCGGCCGCCGGGGACAGGCTGCTGGAGGAATCCGGCTTATCCGTAGAGGTCTTGAGCCCGGCGGGCAGCGGGTATAGCGAGCTCAACGACTATTCCATCGTCCTGCGGGTGGACTTTGGCCAGACCAGCTGGCTGCTCACCGGCGACGCCGAGGCCTTGGTGGAGGAAGAAATGCTGGAGGGCGGCTATGATATGTCGGCCGACCTTTTAAAGGTGGGGCACCACGGCAGCGACAGCTCTTCTTCCGCCGCCTTCTTGCAGCAGGTTAAACCTACCAACGCCGTCATCAGCTGCGGGACGGACAATTCCTACGGCCATCCCCACGAGAGCACCCTGGAAGCCCTGGAAGACATAGGCGCCAACCTCTGGCGCACCGACCTGCAGGGCAGCATCCGGGCGGTGTCCGACGGGACGGAAACCAAAGTGGAAGCCGACCCCACCGTCTGCTGCGACGGCAGCCGGTAAGGCAGCAGAAAGGAGGTCCCGGATGCGGCCGGAATTTTCGCGCAGCGCCATGCTGCTGGGAGAAGAAAATATAGAAAAGCTGGCCCAAAAGCGGGTGGCCGTCTTCGGCCTGGGGGGCGTGGGCTCCTTTGCCGCCGAGGCCCTGGCCCGCACCGGCGTGGGCAGGTTCCGGCTGGTGGACGGGGACACGGTCTGCGCCACCAACATCAACCGGCAGCTCATCGCCGACCAGGACACGGTGGGCCAGCCCAAGGCCGCCGTTATGGCCGGGCGCATCCTGCGCATCAACCCGGAAGCCGAAATCGACGCCCGGCAGGTCTTTTACCTGCCCGGGGAGGGGGAAGACCTGCTGGCCGGCTGCGATTACGTCATCGACGCGGTGGATACGGTGGCCGCCAAGCTGTCCCTGGCCGAGGACTGCTTTCGCCGGGGCATCCCCCTTATCAGCGCCATGGGGGCGGGCAACAAGACCGACCCCACCCGCTTCCGGGTGGCCGACATCTTTGAAACGTCGGTCTGCCCCCTCTGCCGGGTCATGCGCCGGGAATTAAAACGCCGGGGCGTCCCCCGGCTGAAGGTGATCTATTCCGATGAGGAGCCTTTAACCCCCGGGCCGCCCCTTGCCTGCGGCGACTGCCGCCGCTGCCCGGCGGCGGATACCCCCAAGGCCGCCGGCGGCAAACGGCAGACGCCGGGGAGCCTTGCCTTTGTCCCGTCGGTCTGCGGGCTGCTGGCCGCCCGGGAAGCCGTCTTCGATTTGCTGAAATAATCGCCGGATACGGGGCATATGGTACTGTATCCCTTCATCATCTAAAAGAGGTGTCCGCTATGCAGATACATTTTAACGGGCCCGTCACCTTCCATGAGGAGGCCGGCCCCTGTTACTTCACCTTCCCCGCCCTGGAGGAAACCGGCCTCTGCCGCCACGCCTTCTCCACCCGCCTGGGGGGCGTCAGCCGGGGGCAGTACGCCTCTTTAAGCCTCAGCTTTTTCATGGGGGATGAACGGGAGGCGGTATATGAAAACTTCCGGCGGATTTGCGGGGCCATCGGGGTGGATGAAGAAAAGCTGGTCTTCGGCTGCCAGACCCACAGCGCCAACGTGCGGGTGGTCACCGCCGCCGACGCCGGCAAGGGCATCCTCCGCCAGCGGGATTACACCGACGTGGACGGGCTGGTGACCAATGTGCCCGGCCTGCCCCTCTGCACCCTCTACGCCGACTGCGTGCCCCTGCTGTTCTTAGACCCGGTCAAGGGGGTAGTGGGCTGCTCCCACGCGGGCTGGCGGGGGACGGCCGCCGCCATCGGCCGCCGGACGGTGGAGGTGATGCAGGAAACCTACGGCAGCCGGCCGGCCGACATCCTGGCCTGCATCGCCCCCTCCATCGGCCCCTGCTGCTACGAGGTGGACGAACCCCTGCGGGCCGCCTTCTCCTCCATTCCCGACGTATCCCCGGAGGGGCTGCTGCAGCCCAAGGGGGAGGGCAAATATATGCTGAACCTGTGGGAAACCAACCGGCGGGTGCTGCTGGCCGCAGGCCTGCTGCCCGAGCACATCACGGTGGCCGGCATCTGCACCTGCTGCCATGCCGACATCTTCCATTCCCACCGGGCCACAGCCGGCCATCGGGGAAGCCTTGCGGCCATCATCGCCCTGAAAGAATAGGGCTGCTTTGTCCCGGAAACTTTTGGGGCCCATACAGCACAACAGAAAAGCCGGTTTGCGGTGTTCCATCATCTGCAAACCGGCTTTTTATATTATAGATTCTCCTGTCAGTCCAGCCGCAGGCCGGCGTAGCTCTCCTGCAGGGTGGCGCAGGAGCGGTCAAAGGCCTGCTGCTCCTCCTCGGTCAGGGACATGGTCAGCACCTTCTGTACGCCGTTGCGGCCCACGATGCAGGGCACCCCGGCGAATACACCGCTCTGCCCGTACTCCCCCCGGAGCATGGCCGACACGGTCAGCACACTGCTTTCGTCCCCCAGCACCGCCTTGGTGATGCGCACCATGGCCATGCCGATGCCGTAGTAGGTGGCCCGCTTGGCCTTGATGATCTTCTGGGCCGCCTCCCTTACCTCCACCGAGATTTTCTCCAGCTCCTTATCGCAGAAGCGGCCTCCCGACTGCGCGCAGATTTCCTGTACCGGCTTGGTGCCCAGCATGGCCTGGGACCAGGGGACAAATTCGCTGTCCCCGTGCTCGCCCATGACGTAGGCGTGCATATTGCGGGGGTCTACGCCGAAGTATTCCCCCAGCAGATACCGCAGCCGGGCGGTGTCCAGGGCCGTGCCGGTGCCCAGCACCCGGCGGGGGTTGAAGCCGGACAGGGCGCAGGTAACCCGGGTCATGATGTCCACCGGGTTGGTGGCCACCAGGAAAATGCCGTTGAAGCCCGATTCGGCCACCGGATCCACAATGGAGCGGAAAACCTCGGTATTCCGCTGGAGCAGGTCCAGCCGGGATTCCTCCGGCTTCTGGGCCACGCCGGCGCAGATGGCCACAATATCCGCATTGGCGCAGTCCTTGTAGTCCCCTGCGTAGATTTTCATACGGGCCGATGAAAAGGCCAGGCCGTGGTTTAAATCCATGGCCTCCCCCATGGCCCGCTCCTTATCCAGGTCGATGAGCACCAGCTCGTCGCAGGCGTTCTGGTTGAGCAGGGCGTAGGCATAACTCATCCCCACCATGCCGGTGCCGATTAAAACTACCTTCCGATTATCCGCCAACATACCGTCGACCTCCTTACATTTCTTTTACAGTTTGCCCCAAAGGGGCCTGACTATCATTGTATATTGTTTATTTTTCCCGGTCAAGGGAAAATCAAAATGAAAAAGCAGCCGCTGCAGCGCGGCTGCTTTTCCGGAGGAAAAAAGAGAGAGAGAAAGGTATTAGCTGGCTTGTGCGGGGCCCAAAGCCCCGCCATCTATATAGAAACCGTTCACATACGGCGCGCCCTTGGCTTTTCATTGCCCTCGGGCGCCCTTTCGGGATGCCGCCGCTGCGCACGGGTTCTGGCTCCTCTTACGCCGTGGTACGGCTGACGCGGGATGTACGGGAATAGTCGCTCCCGCCTGCGCCGGCCAGGGTCATGGCCGCAGGCATGGTGCAGACAATGCCGTCCCCTACCATGGAAACCGGTATGCTGCCGGTGAGGATACTGACCTGGCTGACAAAATCGTTGACGCCGTCGGCCGCGCCGGTGATGATGTGCATGACATCGTTTTCCAGGGCGTGCTGGGCCAGACGGGCCGCGGGCTTGTCGCTGTAGTATATGGTGATTTCACAGCCGGTGTCCTTGGACAGCTGGTATAAACACTTCATGGCTTCGGCCCGCTGCTCGGCTTCCATCTTCTTGGGCTGCACGGTCACAACCTGCAAAGCCGTATCCAGATGCCGGGCCATATCTAAACCGGTTCGGATGATTTTCTGGCAGGCAGACTGCGCTGTAATGCAGGCGAGGATGGGTCTGCCGCTCTTGTTCAACATGTGATCCGCCTCCTTACTGTTATGTGGTACCTGGGGGCTTTTCCCTTGGTACGTGTTGTATTATATCCGGCAAGTGTAGCCGATTTGGGACTATTTGTTGTACAAATTGTGAATATTTCCTAAAAGAAAAACTACAATCTTTACAGGTTGTAACTTCTGTTATTTTTATGCTATAATGGGGATACTATCCAAAGCATCCCCGCCGCGCGCTGCGGCGGACAATACATTTTTACAACGGAGGTAACGATTATGGCAAAGTATGTATGTTTGGTCTGCGGATACGAATACGATCCGGAGGTCGGCGATCCCGATGGCGGCATTGCCCCCGGCACTGCCTTTGAAGACATCCCCGACGATTGGGTCTGCCCGGTCTGCGGGGTCGGCAAGGACCAGTTTGAAGAGCAGGCTTAAGCAGCGTTTGTGAACCAATCCGGCAAACTTCCACATCCGCCCTTTCCCGGGCGGATGTTTTCTTTTATGTCTTTTCCGGCGCGGCTTTACCCGGCCGCAAAGTGCCTCCCCGGCCGGTCTTCTTCCTCCCTCCGGCGTGCACCCTCCATTATATATCCGGCCGGCCGCTTTTTCTGCCGCAGACGGTCGGCGGATTTTGCCGTATCCCCCCGCCTTTTGCCGGCATCCCCTCACAGGCTGCCCGGAAAGAGCAGCCGCACCGCCACACCGCTGAGCAGGGCGGCGGCGCCGTCGGCCAGCAGGGCCGCCAGCAGGGTGTACCGGATGCGGCTGACCCCGCAGGCCCCGTAGTAGACCGCCACGGTGTAAAAGGTGGTCTCGCTGGAGCCGCACAGGACGGCCGCCGTCCGGCCGGCCAGAGTGTCGGGGCCTGCGCTGCTTAAAATCCTGTCCAGCAGCACAAGGGAGCCGCTGCCCGACACCGGCCGCAGCAGGACCATGGGCAAAACCTGGCGGGGTATCCCCAAAAAGTCGGTGACGGGGGACAGGGCGGCGGACAGCACATCCATGGCGCCTGAAGCCTTGAACATCTCCACGGCTGCAATCAGTCCCACCAGGGAGGGGATGATGCCCACAAGGGAGGAAAGCCCTCCCTTGGCCCCCTCCAGAAAGGCGTCGAAGAGCCGGACACCTTTGCAGAGCCCCATAACCAGGATAAGCCCGATGATGACCGGCACCGCCCATGCGCCGATTACCTGCATATCCGGGCCCTCCTTTCCGCCCGGGCGGCCAGCAGGCGGTTTAATACCTGCCCCACTATGAGGGCGGACAGGGATACTAGCCAGACCGCCGGCATGATGTCCATGGGATTTGCGCTGCCGTACTTGGCCCGCAGGCCGGCGATGGTGGTGGGGATTAACTGGATGGAGGCCGTATTGAGCACCACAAAGGTGATCATGTTCCGGCTGGCGGTATCCTTTAAGGGGTTCTCCTCCTGAAGCCGGCGCATGGCTTCCATGCCGAAGGGGGTGGCCGCGTTGCCCAGCCCCAGCAGGTTGGCCGATACGTTCATGGAGATGGCCCTCGCCGCGGAGCTCTTTGGATCCATCCCCGGGAACAGGAGGCGCAGTAAGGGGGATAAGGCCCGGCTGATAAGCCCCGTCAGCCCCGCCCGCTCGGCCACCTGCATCAGCCCGCCCCAGACCATCATCACCGCCGCCAGGGTCAGCGTCATTTCCACCGCCGCCGCTCCCCCGCTGTATACCGCCTCGGTCACCTGCTGCATATGGCCCGTGCAGGCGCCAAAGACAATGGATACCAGAATCAGACCGCCCCAGACATAATTCATCATACGCCGACCCGTCCTCCCAATTTACAACAAGTAAAGTTTTTTACCCCTTAAACGCCTAACCTCTTCCCCACTCATTCTATGTTTCCAATATTTGTATTATACCGCCAGGAATTGTAAAAAAATGTAATATTTCTATTGACAGAATTCGCCGAATGAAGTATGATAAGGTTGTTGAAGCAATAGACTCCGCCAAATCACACCGAATAACAGGAGGCAAAAAATATGAAATCGATAGGAATTTTACGTAAGGTTGACGAACTGGGACGCATTGTCATCCCCAAGGAGCTGCGCAAAAAGTTTGGGATTACGGATAATGTGGACTATTTCGAAATCTCTGTGGAAGGGGATACCATCCTCTTGAAAAAGTATGAACCCGGCTGCGTTTTATGCGGGGGTACGGAGGGCCTGGTGGAAGTGGACGGCCGTGAAATCTGCGCCGCCTGCCGGGCAAAAATCAAAAATATAGGGTGACGGGGCCCTTCGAACAATCGGCTGGCGGCCGTCCCCGCAAAAATCTATTTTAAGCCTATGGCGGACGGCTGGGCAGCTATCCGGACAGGCCGGAACGATTTTCAACGGCTCTGCGGGCCTGACCCGTCGTTTCTATTGTTGCAATACGAATAAACATAAAAATATACGCCGGCGCAAGGCAGCTCCGGCGGCTTTTTGTTCTATGCATAAAACAAAACAAGGGATGCATGGAACCCTCTGCATACTAAAAATGCCGGTGCAGGATAAACTGCATCGGCATTTTTATCGTTTGGAAAAGGCTTATTTCTCCTCGTTCCAGGAGTACATCTTGCGCAGCTCGACGCCCACCGACTCCAGCTGATGCTCTGCGGCCATCCGGCGGCAGGCGTTGAAGTGGGAACGGCCCACCTTGTTCTCATTGATCCACTTGCTGGCAAAGGTGCCGTCCTGGATCTCGTGAAGGATCTTCTTCATTTCCTTCTTGGTATCCTCGGTGATCAGCCGCTTGCCGGTCTCGTAGTCGCCGAACTCGGCGGTGTCCGAGATGGAGTAGCGCATCTTCTTGAAGCCGCCCTCGTAAATCAGGTCTACAATCAGCTTCATCTCGTGGATGCACTCGAAGTAGGCGTTCTCGGGGGCGTAGCCGGCCTCCACCAGGGTCTCAAAGCCGGCCTGCATCAGGGCGGTGACGCCGCCGCAGAGCACGGCCTGCTCGCCGAAGAGGTCGGTCTCGGTCTCGCACTGGAAGGTGGTCTCCAGCACGCCGGCACGGGCGCCGCCGATGCCGGCGGCATAGGCCAGGCCAATCTCCTGGGCGCGGCCGGTGTAGTTCTGCTGCACGGCAATCAGGCAGGGCACGCCCTTGCCCGCCACATACTCGCTGCGGACGGTGTGGCCGGGGCCCTTGGGGGCGATCATGAAGACGTCCACATTGGCCGGGGGCACGATCTGGCCGTAATGGATATTGAAGCCGTGGGCGAAGGCCAGGGCCTTGCCCTCGGTGAGATGGGGCTCGATGTCCTTCTTATACAGCTCGGCCTGCTTCTCATCGGGAATGAGGATCATGATGATGTCGGCCTTCTCGGCGGCCTCGGCGGCGGTGGCCACCTGCAGGCCGGCGGCCTCGGCGGTAGCCCAGGACTTGCTGCCCTTGTACAGACCGACAATGACGTTGACACCGCTCTCATGCAGGTTGAGGGCGTGGGCATGGCCCTGGCTGCCGTAGCCGATGATGGCTACCGTCTTGCCCTGGAGCAGGTCCAGGTTGCAGTCGCTCTGATAAAAGATTTTCGGCATAGTGGATTCCTCCCAAAAATAAATTTCTATAGACTCGCGCGGCAATACAGGATTCCTGCGCCGCCGTGCGGATTTATACGGATGTCACGCGATATAGGCCGCATCCTCCGGCCCCTTCTGCCGCTTCTGGCTGCGGGTGACCGCCTCCCCCTTTTCAATGGCGATGGCCCCCGTCCGGACGACCTCCTTGATGCCGTAGGGCTTTAAGAGGGATTCCAGGGTTTCGGTGCGCTCGGCCGTGTCGGTAAACTCCAATGTCAGGGTGGACTTGGAAACGTCCACAATCCGGGCCCCCATAAGCTCGGCTATCTTCATCAGCTCCGACCGCCGGGAGGCGGCAAAGCTCACCTTGAAGAAGGTCAGCATCCGGCTGATGTACTTGCCCTCCACCAGGCTCTTGACCTTGATGACCGGGATGACCTTGTTCAGCTGCTTTTCAATCTGCTCCACCATATGCTCGTCCCCGTCCACCACAATGGTGATGCGGGAGATGGTGGAATCCTCGGTTTCGCCCACGGCCAGGGAATCGATGTTGAAGCCCCGGCGGGAGAAAAGCCCCACCACCTTGGAAAGGACGCCGGCGTGGTTCTCCACCATCACCGACAGGGTTGTTTTCATTGTCTGCTCCATTGCGTTCACTCTCTTCTGACGGGCCTCCGCCCGCCCATGGTTGCTTTATCTTTATAAAGAAGGTTCCTTTTCATCCACCTGGCATTCCAGCAGGAAGGGGCCGGGGGCGTTCAGCAGGGCTTCTACCGTCCCCTCCGCCTGGGCGTCGGAGGAAATCCGCAGGCCGGGGATGCCGTAGGCCTCCGCCAGCTTGATAAAGTCGGGGCTGCCGGCCAAATCCACGCCGCTCTGGCGGCCGCCGTAGCCGTTGTCCTGCAGCTCCCGCACCATGCCCAGCCGGTGGTTGGTCATGACGATAATCTTCAAATCCAGCCCCTGGCAGCAAAGGGTGGCCAGTTCCATAAACTGCATCTGGAAGGAACCGTCCCCGCAGACGGCCACCACCTGCCGGTCGGGACAGGCCATTTTGGCCCCGATGGCCGCCGGCACCGAATACCCCATGGTACCCATGCCGCCGGAGGTTAAGAACCGCCCTTTTTTCACCTGGTAGTGGTTGGCCGACCAAATCTGGTTCTGGCCCACGTCGGCCACCAGGATGGAATCCTCCCGCAGCCTGTCCGACAAAAGCCCGATGAGGGCCTTGGGGTTCACAAGGGAGGTGGAAAAATGCCGGGTATAGGGCTCTTTGGCCGCCATGCAGGCCTGCACCCAATCGGCGGGGCAGGTCACGCCGGCTTCCCGTACATCCGCCCGCAGCTTTTCCAGCACCAGCTTCAAATCTCCCACAATGGGGATGGCAGCCGGCATATTCTTGCCGATTTCGGCCGGGTCGATATCGATATGAATAATCTTGGCGTGTTTGGCAATCTGGTCCGGGGCCGCCATGGCCCGGTCCCCTACCCGCGCGCCGCAGAGCAGGATTAAATCCGCCTGGTGAATGGCCGTATTGGCCCCCTTCACCCCGTGGGTGCCCAGCATCCCCAGGTTTAAGGGATGGGCGGTGGGCAGGGCGCCGATGCCCATCATGGTGCAGACGGTGGGAATGCCCGTCTCGTTCACAAGGGCCCGCAGTTCCTCCACAGCCTTTGCCGAGAACACCCCGCCGCCGGCGCAGATAACCGGCCGGCTGGCCTTTTTTATCGCCTCGGCCGCCCGCTGAATCTGGACGGCGTGGCCGTTTAGGCTGGGCTTATATCCGATGATGTCCACCTTGTCCGGGTAGCTGAACCGCTCTATCGACTGCTGCTGGACGTCCACCGGGATGTCGATAAGCACGGGGCCCGGCCGGCCGGTGGAGGCGATGTGGAAGGCCTCCCGGAAGACCCGGGGCAGGTCGGCCGTGCGTTTGACCAGGTAGCTGTACTTGGTGAAGGGCTCGCAGGCGCCGGTGATGTCTACCTCCTGGAAGACGTCCCGGCCCAGCAGGTCGCTGCGCACCTGGCCGGTGATGGCCACGATGGGGATGGAATCCATATAGGCCGAGGCGATGGCGGTGATGAGGTTGGTGGCGCCGGGGCCGGAGGTGACCACGCAGACCCCCACCTTTCCCGAGGCCCGGGCGTATCCGCTGGCGGCGTGGCCGGCGTTCTGCTCCTGCCGCACCAGCACGTGGCGGATGGAGCTGTCCCGCAGTGCGTCGTAAAAGGGGCAGATGGCCGCGCCGGGATATCCGAACAAGACTTTCACGCCCTGTTTTTCCAAACATTTTACCATGATTTCGGCGCCGGTGACGGACATGCAAACCCCTTCCTTTCTATCCGGAAATTCCCCGCCGGCCGCGCCTTCCGGGCCGCCGGTGCCGGGACATTTTTTATTACAGGTTATGATATAACATTCCGGCGGCGATGTCAATGTTCTACTTGACTTTATCCTATGGGGATGGATAATATAATTTTAGCTAGATTTGCAGAATACGCCGGGGGAAAAACCCATTTTTCCCCTTCTTTCCCGGCGGATAAAGGAAAGGAAGGATACCCCTTATGTCCCCTGCGGAACCCATGAACATAGACAGCTTGCGCCTGCGGCTTTCCGGCCTTTCGGTTTACCGCGGCGTAGTCGAGCAGCCCCTGCCCGCCGCCTTTTTGCGGCTGGTTCTCACCCCCTGCCCCGACCGGTACGCCCTGGCCGCCGCCTTTGCCGGCGTCTTCGCCGCCTGCGCCGGGGCCGGCTGCACCGAAAATGCGGCGGCCGAGATGGAAAAGGCCGTCCTGCGGGACGACAACCCCTATACCCGCCTGCTGGCCGCCGGCAAAACCCCGCCGGAGTCCCTGGAACGGGCGGCCCTAATGGATATGGCCGCCCTGAAGGAACTGGCCCTTCTGGACCCGCTCCAGCTGCTGGCCGCCCTCTCCCCCGAAGCGGCGGCCGACGCCCCTTCCCTGCCCCTGTGGCAGCCGGGAGAGCCCGGTCCCCTCTTCTCCCTTGCCGACGACGAAAGCCGCCGGGCCTTTCTTTCGGATTATCACCGCCGGCAGGGCTGCGGCATCTACACCGCATACGCCGCCTTTCTCTGGGAGGGCGGCATGACCCCCATCGCCCATGCCGACCCCATCCGGCTGGAGGATTTAAAGGGGTACGAGCTGCCCCGGCAGAAGGTCATCGAGAACACCGAGAACTTCCTAAAGGGCTACCCGGCCTCCAACATGCTGCTCTACGGCGACAGGGGGACGGGCAAGTCCTCCACCGTCCACGCCATCCTCAACCGGTACCGCTCGGAGGGCCTGCGGATGCTGGAGCTGCCCAAGGAGGGCCTGCGGGAGCTGCCCCGGATTTCGGAAGCCCTTGGGAACCTGCCGCTGAAATTTATTGTCTTTATCGACGACCTCTCCTTCGACCAGGCCGACGACAGCTTCGGGGCCCTGAAGGCCGTGCTGGAGGGCTCCCTCTCCGCCCGGCCGGACAACCTGCTGCTTTACGCCACCTCCAACCGCCGCCACCTGGTGCGGGAGAACCACAGCGACCGGCAGGGGGACGAGGTCCACGCCGCCGACACCATGCAGGAGCAGCTGTCCCTCTCCGACCGGTTCGGCATCACCGTCACCTTCCTAAACCCCGGCCGGGCCCAGTTCTACGAAATTCTGGACGGCATGGCCGCCGACCGGAAGCTGGACATCTCCCCCGACGCCCTCCACGCGGCGGCCGAGCGGTGGGCCCTGTCCCGGGGCGGCCGCTCCCCCCGGGTGGCCCGGCAGTTTATGGATTTCGCCCAGTCCCGCCTGCTGCGGGGCCTGCCCCTGGATTAGAGAAAGGAAGCGGGTTTATGCATAATTTGCGGAAGATAACGCGCCTGGCGGCGGCAGGGCTGGCCCTTGCCCTCCTCTGCTGCCTGTTTGCCGGGGGCTGCGATAATAAGAAGGAAGAGGCTGCGGCCTCTTCCACCCCCGAATTTCCCGTCACGGCCGGGGGCGTGACCCTGGAAGAAGCCCCCGGCCGGGTTGTCTGCCTGGCGCCGGCCATATACGAGGCCCTGGAGGAGCTGGGAGCCACCGCCTCCCTGGTGGGGGTGGGCGCGGGTATCGACGCCGGCGGCCTGCCCGCTCTCGGCTCCCCGGCCCTGCCCGATGTGGAGGCCATTATCGGCCTGTCCCCCGACCTTATCCTCACAAGCGCCCAGCCGGATAGCACCGATGCCGACAGCCTGGCCCTTCAGGAAATCCCCGTGGCGGTCATCCCCTCCCCCTTGCGGTATGGGGAATTGGAGGACTATTATCAGCAGATTTCCGTGCTTATCAGCGGCAGCCAGACCGGGGCAGCCAACGCGGCCCGCACGGCGGAACGCCTTGGCACGGAGGCCGGGGCCGCAGCCGGGGCGGCCGCCGGAAAGACGCCGGTAAAAACCGCCCTGCTTTTGGGAGAAGGCCTCTGCGCCGGCGGGGACACCTGGGCCGGAGACCTGCTGGAACTGGCCGGCGGCTCCAACGCCCTTGCGGGTACGGAGGGCTACGCATACACGACGGACACGCTGACCGCCGCCGCCCCGGAGGCGATTCTCTGCCCTGCCGGCATGGCGGCCTCCCTGCTGGCCGACGAGAGCCTTGCCGGGATACCCGCCTTACAGGCCGGCCGGGTATATGAAATCGACACTGCCCTGCTGGAGCGGCCGGGGGCCTCCCTTGCGGCGGCGGTGGAGGCAATGGCAAAAGCCCTGTATCCCGCCGATGCCGGGACGTCTTCATCGGCGCCGGAGACCGTCGAATAAGGGCGGTTTTGCGCGTGGTGACAATTTTTCAAACATTTTACGCGGCTTTCTTGTTTTTTATAACCAAATAGAGTATAATGAAAGCCACAACAATTATCCAAAGGATGTGACAACATGGCGGACGTTCTGTATATTGTGGTCCCCTGTTATAATGAGGAAGAGGTTCTGCCCGAGACGTCGGCCCGCTTAAAGGAGAAGATGTCCGGCCTGATAGCCGCCGGCTCCATTGCGGAAAACAGCCGGGTGCTCTTTGTCAACGACGGCTCCAGGGACAAGACCTGGCAGATTATCAGCCAGCTCCACGACGCCGACCCCCTGTTCAGCGGTCTGAAGCTCTCCCGGAACCGGGGGCATCAGAACGCCCTGCTGGCCGGGCTGATGACGGCCAAGCAGTACGCCGACATGGTCATTTCCATGGACGCGGATTTGCAGGACGACATCGACGCCATAGATCAGTTTGTGGCCCGCTACTACGAGGGCAACGACATTGTCTACGGCGTGCGCTCCTCCCGGGCCACGGACACAGCCTTTAAGCGGGGCACGGCCCAGGGGTTCTACAAATTCATGCGGCTGCTGGGCGTGGACATTGTGGACAACCATGCCGACTACCGGCTCATGAGCAAGCGGGCCTTGGAGGCCCTGTCCCAGTATTCGGAGGTCAATATCTTCCTGCGGGGCATCGTCCCCCAGCTGGGCTTCCCCACCGCCATTGTGACCTATGAGCGGAAGGAACGCTTCGCCGGCGAGTCCAAGTACCCCCTGAAAAAGATGCTCTCCTTCGCCTTCGACGGCATCACCTCCTTCAGCGTCAAGCCCATCCGGTTTGTGACGGTTCTGGGGATTGTGCTCTTTATCTTCAGCCTGTTTATGCTGATTTACGCCCTGATCACCAAAATCCTGGGCCACACGGTGGCCGGCTGGTCCACCCTTATGGGTTCCATTTGGATGATCGGCGGCATCCAGCTGCTCTGCTTAGGGCTCATCGGGGAGTATGTGGGCAAGGTGTACAGCGAGGTCAAACGCCGGCCCCGGTATATCATCGAAAGCTTTTTGAATGAGGAATAAGGGGTTTGCCCCTATTGAAAAACGGATCGGCCGGCCGGCCGATCCGTTTTTTATCTTCCCGGATTTGCGGTGGCACAAAAAAGCCGCACAGCTGGGAAAAACAGCTGTGCGGCAAATGCTAACGCCACATAAGGCAGTAATTTAAAACAACATTGAAATATACTTTACGGGCAATAGCAAAGGCAAGAGACAGCGTA
>CAJFVX010000044.1 GCA_904420585.1 Candidatus Howiella intestinavium
ACCTTTGCCAAGAGTTATGACGCTTACCCCTCTTCCTCCAACTTTGACCAGGAAGCTACGGTCACCAGCTATGAGGAAGACATCTATGTAGGATATCGGTACTTCGAGACCTTCGACCCCGAGTATGAGACGGTTATGTATCCCTTCGGCTACGGCCTGTCCTATACCACTTTCGACATCGACAATGTGAAGGTCGCCAATGACGCCGAAAATATTACGGTAACGGCCGATGTGACCAATACCGGCGATGTGGCCGGCAAGGAAGTCGTCCAGGTATACTACAGCGCGCCCCAGGGCAAGCTGGGCAACCCTGCCAAGGAACTGGCCGCCTTCCAGAAGACCGATTTGCTGGAGCCGGGCGATACCGAGACGGTGACCATGACCTATGCCATTGACGATATGGCCAGCTACGACGATACGGGCAAAACCGGCCATAAGTCGGCCTACATACTGGAAGCCGGCGATTACAACGTGTACGTGGGCAACTCCATTAAGGACGCCGGCGAAAAGGGTATCCGGGGCGCCTATACGGTGGAAATGGATACGGTGACCGAACAGTTGACTGCGCGGCTGACCCCCAACCGCCTGGAAAAGCGGCTGCTGGCCAACGGCGAATATGAGTATCTGGAGCAGCCTACCGATTACGCTGTCCAGCTGAGTTCCACCGAGGAAGTGAAAATTGAGGCAGAGGACTACTACAAGAAGCAGTACCACGTGGCGCTGCAGTTTAGCGACAATCCCACGCCGGAGGACCATATTGCCGCTATGTACATCCAGTCTTCCAGTGCAGGGAACCGCTGGCTGGACTATGCGGTGGTAGCTCCCGAGGCCGGCCCCTATGCCATCTCTCTTGGTGTCGGCAATCAGGACAGCATGCAGGAAGATGGGATAACCTTCCGCGTGAACAACGCCATCCAGCCAGGTATCCAATTTCCGCTGCCTTCTACCGGCGGCCAGTTTAATATCCGACAGATAGGCTATGCCACCCTGCAGCTGAAGGAGGGCCTGAACTTTATCCGGGTTGAATTCAAGCAGGGCGATACCTTCCGCGGCATGCTGGATTATATTACCATCAAGCCCGGCGAAGGGGATATGGAAATCGATCCCATTGAGTATACAACCCTGCCGGCTGCCGGCCTTACCTTTGAGGCTGAAAGTTTTGCAGACAAGTCGGCCGACGTCCAGGTTGAAACCATAACGGCCGGCGACGCTGCCGGCGGAAAGTCCCTGGGTTGGCTGCACACAGGCGGCCTTTACATCTCCTACGCTTTTGATGTGCAGCAGGCGGGCACCTACCGGCTGACGGCCCGCGCTGCTCACGGCCTGGTCGGTGCCACGGATGCCGCTACCTGTTATGTCAACAGTGTAGAGCAGGAAGGATTTGAATGGACGATCCCGGAGACCAAACTGCCGGATAACCAGTATTTCAACTTCATCGATTTGGACGCCGGCACCATTGAACTGCCTGAGGGTAAGTGCATTGTGCAGATTGAGGTCAATGACGGCAAGAACATGGGCAACATCGATTCCTTTGCCCTGACGCCGGTAAACGCTGTGAATACCGCTTCCGTACAGGCTGTGTCCGCCAAGGCATCTGTACAGACTCTGGCCGCCCAGCCGGCTGCTGCCGACACTGCAGCGGCAGACGAAGATGTTATCATGTTTGCCGACGTCGTCAAGGATCCCTCCTTGATGGATGTCTTTGTGGATCAGCTTTCGGATGAGGATCTGGTATTCCTTTCCGGCGGCCACGCGGCCGCACTGCCCGAAGGCACCGGTATTATTGGTTATCTGCCGGAGTATGGGATTCCCGGCGTGGAAACGGTCGACGGCCCTGCCGGTGTGCGTTTGGCCGAAAGCTGCACCGCTTTCCCGGTAGCGACCCTGCTGGCCTGCACCTGGGATCCGGGAATCCTGGAAGAGGTCGGAAAAGCTATTGCAGTGGAGGCCAAGCAGAACAGAGCCGACGTTTGGCTGTCCCCGGCCATGAATATCCACCGCAATCCCCTGTGCGGCCGGAACTTTGAGTATTATTCGGAAGATCCCCTGATTTCCGGTAAGATGGCTGCGGCTTTGACCCGTGGCGTACAGTCCGAAAAAGTAGCGGTTGCCGTCAAGCATTTCGCCGCCAACAATCGGGAAAATGAGCGCGGTTATCAGGACAGCCGGGTTTCCGAGCGCGCTTTGCGGGAAATCTATTTGAAGGGCTTTGAAATCTGCGTCAAGGAAGCCGACCCCTGGACCATCATGTCCTCCTACAACCTGATTAACGGCGTGGAGACCAGCGAGAGCGTGGATCTGCTGACCCATATTTTGCGGGAAGAATGGGGCTTTAAGGGCATGGTCATGACTGACTGGTGGAATGACAGTACCGCCGCCCGTGAGGCCAACGCCGGCAACGACATCAAGATGGGTACGCCGGAAAATCCGCCTCATCTGCTTAACGCCGTAAAGGCCGGTATGGTCAGCCGGGAAACCATGGAGCGGAATGTAACCCGTATCCTGGAAATGATTTCCAAGACCAACGCCGTGGATCGCGAGATTATCAATCCTACCTATCACACTGTTTCTGCCACTGAAGTCACCCGTATTAAGGCGGCGGATTGGTCTGAAAGGGATATTAACGTTGGTATGGAACTTTGTGAGGATGTAGACGGCGGCTATAACCCGAAGGATACCTATGAAGGCCGTTACCTGAGTTACCGCATCGACGTAGAGAAAGCGGGCGAATATATCCTCCGCGGCCGTGTGGCCAGTACCAATGGCGATGGAAACATCCAGTTCTCCATAGACGGCCAGACATTGGGTAACCTGACCGACTTCCCCAATACCGGTGACTGGCAGGCTTGGGGTGATACGGGTGAAACCACCATCGAACTTCCCGCCGGCAAGACCGTGCTGCGCCTGGATTTCATACAGGGCGGCTTCAACATCAACTGGTTTGAGCTGGAACGCGTCCAGCCGGAACTGGATGTCACCGTTCGTCCCCGTGACGCTGTAGTGAATCCTGGCGAAACCCTGCAAATGACTGCCGAAGTTTCCGGTACCCGTGTGGCCGGCGATGAAGAGATTGTCTGGTCTGTAGAAGGCGGCACAGCAGGTACCACCATCTCCGATAATGGTCTCCTGACTGTTGCGGCAGATGAAACGGCTGCTTCTCTGCAGGTGACGGCCGCCATTGAAGGCCGGAGTTCTGTTGAGGATACGGTAACTGTTACCGTTCAGCAGGATCTTGCCCTGACCATTGATCAGCAGAATGCCGAGCTGAAACCTGGTGAAACCCTGCGGATGACTGCCCAGGTTTCCGGCGGGAACGCCACTGGCGATGAGGTAATTGTCTGGTCTGTGGAAGGCGGCGCCGAAGGGACCTCCATTTCTGCCGATGGTCTGCTGACCGTTGCGGCCGACGAGACGGCCGAGTCCCTGCAGGTGACGGCCACCATCGAGGGCACTTCCGTAATGGATCAAGTGACCGTTACGATTACACAGGGCGAGGCTGTTATCAAGGGTGACTGCGACGGCGACGGCGATGTAGATATCCAGGACGTCATGTCTGCCTGCCGGGTGTTGGCCCGCGCAAATACGGGCGTAGATCCTAAGCCGGAAGAAATGGCAGCTGTGGATATGAATGGTGATGAGACGATTGATATCCAGGATATCATGCTTATCTGCCGGGTCATCGCTGCAAGCCGTCAGACATCTGCGTCGTAACATAAGAGTTTTACAATCAAGATGGTCCCCGGCCTGTTTCAGAAGCAGGCCGGGGACTCGTTTCATCTGCAGAAGGACAAAGAGAATGGATATCCTGTCCTATGAGTCCGTAAGATGCCTAACCGCAAAAAGTCCCCCTGTACCATGCCGAAATGCCTGCATGATACAGGGGGATACTCAAATATTTCCTTTGCGATGAAAAGCGTGGAGGATAAGCTTGCGGGCAATATCCGCCGGGATGACCAGGGCTGCCAGCAGGATGATGGAAAGCAAATCGCCTGGCTGTAAGGGATAGGCCTGGAATAAGGGACCGCCCCAGTATATAAGCAGGATTTGTACAACGGCCACCGTGCCCATAATGCCGATGAAGGCCTTGTTTTTAGGCAGGTGTGCCAGAAGGTTCAGTCGGTGGGTACGGGCGTTGAAGCTGTTGAAGATGCCGGCAAAGATAAAAAGGGCGAAAAAGGCGCTCATAAAGTAGGCCGGCTGCCGTTCATACCCGAACATGTGATTGAAAAAGGGAAGTTTTAAAAACAAAAGGCAGAGCCCCACTGTAAACAGCCCGGTGCAGACAATTTGATGGTACATGTACCGGTTGATAATCGGCTCATCCCGTTTTTTGGGCGGCTCGTTCATATAGTCGGGCAGGGGAGGCTCTCCGGCAAAGGCCAGCCCGGCCAGCGTATCCATGATAATGTTGATCCAAAGCATCTGGATGACTGTCACAGGCGTATCCACACCAATAAAGGGGCCAATGATGGATACTCCCACCGCGCACAGGTTCATGGTCAGCTGGAAAACAATAAACTTCCGTATGCTCTTGAAAATAGTGCGGCCATAGAGGATGGCCTTGGATATGGAGGCGAAGTTGTCGTCCAGTATAACAATGTCGCCGGCCTCCTTGGCGATTTCGGTGCCGTTTCCCATGGCAAAGCCTACATCGGCCTTTTTTAGGGCGGGGGCGTCGTTGATGCCGTCCCCTGTCATGCCGGCCACCAGACCGCATTCCTGGGCCAGCCGTACCAGCCGGCTCTTATCGCTGGGCAGGGCTCGGGCCACCACCCGTATATAGGGCAGCCGTTGTTTCAGTTCGCTGTCCTCCAGCCGGGCCAGCTCTTCGTTGGTGTAGACGGCCTGCTCCTTTTCCTTGCCGGTGATAAGGCCGGTTTCCCGGGCGATGGCTGCGGCCGTCTGCTTATTGTCGCCGGTTATCATGACCACTTGTACCCCCGCCGCATGTACCTGCCGTATGGCCGCCCTGGCCTCCGGACGCACCTCATCCCGGATGCCTACAAGGCCGATGAGAGTCAGCCCGGCAAAGTTTCCATTTTCGTCTACCGGCCGGTCGGATACGGCCAGCGCCAGCATACGGACGGCTGCGCCCGTGAGGGCGTCCATCCTTTGCAATATGCGCGTCCGACGGCCAAAGGGCTGCGTGTGGCCCTCTCCGTCGAAACAGGCGACGCATGTGGGCAGCAGCTTTTCAGGCGCTCCTTTGACTAGCCAAAGGGTTCTGGGGCCTCTGACCTCCGCAGCTGAAAACTTGCGCGCACTGTCAAAGGGCACCTGGGCCGCCCGGCTGTAGCCTTTTGGAACCGGCCCCTTTGCGGCGTATTCCAGCAGGGCCCGGTCGGTGGCGTTGCCTCCAATGGCCTTTTTCCCCGTGTAGCTGCTGCCGGAATTGTACACCGCCGACAGGGCGGTCAGTTCCCATAATCCCTTTTGCTTTTGAAGGGCCGCCGGGCTTTCGTATTCCCGACCGCTGCCGTCTATAAAGGTTTTTACCTCCAGCCGGCCTCGGGTCAGGGTGCCGGTTTTGTCGGTGAAGAGAATATTGAGGCTGCCGGAGGTCTCGATGCCCACCAGCTTGCGCACCAGTACATGATCTTTCAGCATCCGGCGCATATTGGAGGAGAGCACCACAGTTATCATCATGGGCAGCCCTTCCGGTACGGCTACCACCACCACCGTAATGGCCAGGGTGGCCGCGTGGAGCAGGTGGGAGAAGAGGGCACCCGGCCGGCTGAACTCCTGCATCATGCCCGCCAGCGTCATGCCGTTGTCGATGTATACGGCGTGGAAAAAGTCGGCGAAGAAGACGGCCACGGCGGCTGCATAGCCGATGCGGCTCAGAATTTTCGCAAGATGTCCCAGCCGCACTTTCAGCGGGCTTTCCCGGGGTTCCTCCTGGACCTCCACAGCCATGTGGCCGTAGAAGGTACTGTCACCTACCCGTTTAACCAGCATAAGGCCCTCTCCCGAGCAAACCACGCTGCCCCGGAAAAGGCCGCTTTTGGAGAGAAAGTTCTCTAAGTCGGCCGGCTGGCCCTCGCCTGCCGTTTTGGCCGCCTCCTTGCTTTCGCCATTGAGGGCCGACTGATCCACATGCAGGCTGCCCTCCACCAAAAAGCCGTCGGCCGGCACCCGTTCGCCGGCCTGCAGCAGCACCAAATCTCCCACCACGATATCCGCTGCCGGCACCTCCATCACCCGGCCGCTCCGGCGCACCCGGCAGGTGACGTTGGCCGCGTCGGCCTGCAGCTTTTCAAAGGCCGACTCGCTGCCGTATTCCGACAGGGTAGACACAAAAGTAGCCAGAAATACGGCTGCGGCGATGCCGGCCGTCTCAAACCAGTCGGCGTTGCGGAAGAGAAACAGGACATTGATAGCCAGAGCGGCCAGCAGGATTTTGATAATGGGATCCCCAAAACTTTGGAGAAACTGCCGGCCGAAGCTGTTCCGCTTCCGCTTGGTCAGGCTGTTGGAGCCGTGCTTTTTCCGGGAACGCTCCACCTGTCCCGCATCCAGGCCGCGGCCTGCGTAAGGCTTCGCATCCATAACCAACAGGCGACACCCCTTTGCTCATTCATTATGTGTAACATTGTATGGATTTGTCCTGCTGGGTAGAACCGACCCGGCGGGGATTTTCCGGTTCTGCCGCACCGCGCGGCCGCATATGCTCTTACTGTACCGCCGGGCGCGGTGGCCGCCGGCGGAGGAAGGGGAGGCGCCAAGCTTATGTATATCATTTTGAAGAGAAAGCAGATAGTCACCCTGGCAGCCTGTCTGGCTGTATTGGGGCTGCTGCTGTTTGCGGGCAATCATTTTATGTCGGCCTACAGCGCCGCGTCGGCTGCGGCGGGCAGCAACTGGGGACTCAGCTTCCAGACAGAGGGGCAGCCCCCTGTGGGCAATGCATCGGCTGCGGCCCTGAAGGAACTGAATGCCTGCTATTTGGGGGACACCAGCCAAAAGAAAATATACCTGACCTTTGACGCGGGCTATGAAAACGGATACACCGCCTCTATACTGGATACCCTACAGAAACACGGTATCAAGGCAGCCTTTTTCGTGGTGGGGAACTATATAGAAACCAGCCCGGAGTTGGTCAAGCGCATGGTGGCCGAAGGGCATATTGTGGGCAATCATACTTACCATCACCCGGATATGTCCAAGATAGCCGACAAGGAAAGCTTTGCCAAGGAGCTGTCCGACCTGGAGGCTCTGTACAAGGAGACCACCGGCCAGGATATGCCCAAATACTACCGCCCGCCCCAGGGAAAATACAGCGAGGAGAACCTGCGGCAGGCCAAGGAGCTGGGCTACAAGACCTTTTTCTGGAGTCTGGCCTATGTGGACTGGTATCAGGACGACCAGCCCACCAAGGAGGAAGCCTTTGCTAAATTGCTGCCCCGTATCCATCCCGGCGCGGTGGTTTTGCTGCACAGTACCTCCAAGACCAATGCCGAGATACTGGACGAACTGCTGACCAAGTGGGAGGCGGATGGATACACCTTCGGCACGTTGGATGAACTTTTGGTTTGAGGGGCGCCGCCGCATCCTGCTTTTTTCAGATGCGGCGGCTTTTTATGTCCGCAGGGCCCGGTGGAGAACCCGCCGGCAAATTTCATGTTTATTTTACGGCCGAAACGTACTATAATAAAAATGGATACATCCGGAATAAACGGGTGTACCGGAAAAAAGAAAATGGGCGCGCACCCCTGCGCCTGCAAATAAGGTGGAATGACGGATGAAACAGCAAAACGAAGTGGATGCGCTGATAGACAAGGTAAAGCATATTCATATGATAGGCATCGGCGGGTCGGGTATGTGCCCCCTGGCCGAAATCCTGCACAGCAAGGGATACAGCCTCACCGGGTCGGATAACAACGAGAGCGACCCCCTCAAGCGTATCCGGAAACTGGGCATACCGGTGTATATGGGCCATCGGCCGGAGAATATCAGCGGAGCCGAGCTGATTGTCTATTCGGCCGCCATTGGCGCGGACAATCCCGAGCGGCAGGCGGCGGCCGAAAAGGGGATTCCCGCCATTGAGCGCTCCCTGCTGCTGGGGGCCCTTACGCGGAAGTACGATATGGTGGTGGGGGTCTGCGGCACCCACGGAAAGACCACCGTCACCTCCATGCTGACCCAAATCCTGATTATGGCCGATTATGACCCCACCGCTGTCATCGGCGGCCGCCTGCCCCTTATCGACAGCAACGGCATCGCCGGGAAATCGGAATATATGGTCTGCGAGGCCTGCGAGTTTGTGGATACCTTTTTGCAGATGTCCCCGGACATTGCCGTGCTGCTGAATATTGATAACGACCATCTGGACTATTTTAAAACCATGGAGAACCTGACCGCCTCCTTCAGCAAGTTTGTGCATATGGCCGGCCGAGCCGCCATCGTCAACGGGGACGACGCCCGGGTTATGCAGGCGGCGGAAGGCGCCCCCGGCGAGGTCATCACCTTTGGTATGGATAAAAAGAACCGGTACCACGCGGCCAATATCGTCCACGGCCCGGTGGGCATGGCCTTTGACTGGATGGAGGGGGAGAAAAAGCTGGCCTCCATCGAACTGCAAATCCCCGGCCGGCATAATATCTACAATGCCTTGGCCGCCGCCGCCGCTGCCCGTTATCTGGGTGTGGAGCCGGCCGCCATCGCCCACGCGCTGGCGGTGTTCCACGGCGCCGGCCGCCGGTTTGAAATCCTGGGCCGGTTCGACGGCGTCACCCTGGCCGACGACTACGCCCATCATCCCACCGAGCTGAAGGCCACCCTGACGGCCGCTAAAAATATGGACTGCAAGCGGGTGGTGGCCATCTTCCAGCCCTTTACCTACTCCCGCACCGCCCTGCTGCTGGATGATTTTATAAAGGCACTTTCTATCGCCGATAAGGTTATCCTAACCCCCATTATGGGTTCCCGGGAGACCAATACCTACGGCGTGTCCTCGGAGGATATTGCGGCGGGGCTGTCCGACTGCGTCGTCCTGCCCACCTTTGAGACGGTGGCCGACTATGTGAGCGACATCGCCCAGGAGGGGGATATTCTCATCACCATGGGCGGCGGGGATATTTACAAGGCCGCCTATATGATCAGAGAACGCCTGTCGCAGTAGGCCCCGTACCTTTCGCCCACCTGTGGCATATACTGAATGTGAAGCAGGGCGGCTGGAATGAGCCGCCGCCAGGGGGCGATAGAGATGGGGCACTTAATGCATTTGGATATTACCGTGCCGCCGGAGGGTCAGGCCAGCGCCGTCATCCGGGCGGAAAAGGACACCGCCGGTATGATTTCCGGCGTGGTGCTGGACGCGGCGGGGCAGGCGGTGCCGGGAGCCGCCGTGCAGCTGTACGAAAAGGGGATAAGCCCGTCGGAGGGCCCCTGCTCGGCCTGCTTTACGGATGAGGAGGGCTGCTTCCTCTTCGGGCCGGTGACGCCCGGCGGGCATTACCGCCTGCGCATTTTTACCGAACAGCCGGTTTTGCCGCCTGCCGCACCGCCGGCGCGGAAAACGGCGGAGCCGGACAGCCCGCAGGCCTATGCGGCTTTCAAGGATATGTATAAGCAGTAGAAGCCGGCGAAAAAAATTTTTTATAAAACCTGCAACAGTTTTGCCGGAACCGTACACCAATATAGCAAATGGCGGTGTTCTCCATACCCCGCCGCCATTTTGCATACCAGCCCTTTCTATTTCCATGCAGCGCCGCCCTGCAGACCAAAAAGTCTGCGGGGCGGCGCTGTTTCTATCCGGCGGGGAACGGGTCGGGAAAGTGTATCGTTACACTCGACAGAAGTGTATCGTTACACTCGACAGAAACCGCATTGACAAAGTTTGCTTGGAATTGTATAATAAAATATAATTGTATAAGTATGCAAAGGCAAAATAATAAGGACTGGTGCGGAGAATGGCTATTCAACTGATCGCCACGGGAAGCGCACTTCCCAAAAGAATCGTGCCCAATCGGGAACTGGAAAACTTTATCGATACTTCGGATGAATGGATTTACACCCATACCGGCGTCCGGGAACGTCACATTATTGAAAATGAGGAAACAACCGTATCCCTCGGGACCGATGCGGCCAAGGCCGCCCTGGAAATGGCCGGCATGCAGCCGGATGAGGTGGATTTGATTGTCTGCTCGACCATTACGCCCGACTGTGAGGTGCCCGGATGCGCGCCCCGCATCCGCCAGCTTCTGGGAGTCACGCGGGATATTCCGGCGCTGGATATCAACGCCAACTGCACCGGCTGTATCTATTCGCTGGCCACGGCCAGGGGCCTGATGGAGACCCTTGGGCTGGAGACTGCCCTGGTCATCGGCAGTGATACGCTCAGTACCATCACCAACTGGGAAGACCGGGGAACCTGTATCCTTTTCGGTGACGGGGCGGGGGCTTTCATACTCCGCCGTTCGGAGGAAGAGGGAATTCTGGCTGTGCATATTTCCGGACGCAACGACGATGAGAATGTGCTTGTCTGCAACTGGCCGATACCTGAAACGCCCTTTTATCCCGCCAAAACACCGATGCATACCAAACTTTATATGGATGGGCACAAGGTGTTTTCTTTTGCGGTGGGGGCGCTCATCGATACCATTCAGTATACTTTGGGGCAGGCGGGGGTAGAAGCTTCTGCGCTGAAGGCCATTGTCCCCCACCAGGCCAACGCCCGGATTATCAAATCCACCGCCCGGCGGCTGGATATACCGGTAGAGAAATTCTATATGAATGTGGACAGGGTGGGGAACACCTCCTCTGCCAGTGTGCCCATCGCGCTGGATGAACTGGCGCGGTCCGGCGGTCTGCAGTCGGGCGACCTGGTCCTGCTGGCCGGATTCGGCGGAGGGCTGACTTACGGTTCGGCTCTGGTTCGCTGGAAATAGAATTCCAAAGGGGAATAGGCCTTTCCAAAGCCAAGATACAGGGGGAGAGGCAACTGCAATCATGCGGCAGTTTATAAGAAAGGTAGCGTGAAATCATGGCTTTTCAGACGAGAATTACAGAACTTCTGCATACGGAATACCCGATTATCCAGGGGGGGATGGCCTGGGTCGCAGATTACCACATTGCGTCGGCGGTTTCCAACGCCGGCGGCGTGGGTCTTATCGCGGCCGGCTCCGCCCCTGCTGATTTTGTACGGGAGCAGATTCACAAGGTCCGGGAACTGACGGATAAGCCCTTCGGCGTAAATATTATGCTTATGAGCCCCCATGCCGCCGACATCGCCCAGGTGGTACTGGAGGAGAAGGTGCCGGTGGTGACCACCGGCGCGGGCAATCCGGGTAAGTACATTCCCGATTGGAAAGCGGCTGGTATCACGGTTATTCCGGTCATCGCCAGCGTGTCCCAGGCCATCCGCATGGAGCGGGTAGGTGCCGACGCGGTGGTGGCCGAAGGCTGCGAGGCCGGTGGGCATATCGGAGAACTGACCACCATGGCCCTGACCCCCCAGATTGTGGATGCGGTATCCATCCCCGTGCTCACCGCCGGCGGCGTGGCCGACGGTCGGGGCATTGCGGCGGCCTTTATGCTGGGGGCCGAAGGGGTGCAGGTGGGTACCCGGTTCCTGGCGGCTGAAGAGTGCAACATCCATCCCAATTACAAGCAGGCTGTGCTGGACTGCAAGGATATCGGCACCACGGTTACCGGCCGGACCACCGGCAGCCCGGTGCGCTGCATTAAGAACAAGCTGGCCCGGGAGATTGTGGCCATGGAAAAGGACGTAAAGGCCGACAAGGAAGAGATGGAGAAGATGCTGACCGGTTCCCTGCGGGCTGCCGTGGTGGATGGGGACGACAAAATGGGTTCCCTGATGGCCGGCCAGGTGGCGGGGATGGTGCACAAAATCCAGCCCGCCGCCGAGATTATCAAGGAGATGTTTGCGGAGGCGGCCCAGGTGCTGGCCGGCGCGCAGAAGCTGCTGGCCGACTGATGCCGGCCGGCGGGAAGGATGACGGAAGATGAAAATTGCAGTGGTATTTTCCGGCCAGGGCGCCCAAAAGCCCGGCATGGGACTTTCCTTATATGAAAACAGCCCGGCGGCCAAGGCCGTATTGGACAAGGCCCCGGCGGATATCCGGAAGGCCTGCTTTCATGGCAGTGAAGCAGACCTTTCCCGCACCGAACTGACCCAGCCCTGCATCTATGCGGTCAGCATGGCCGGATACGCGGCCCTGGTGGAAGGAATCGGCCAAGACGCGGTGGCCATGACCGCCGGCTTCAGCCTGGGCGAGTACGCAGCCCTGACGGCGGCCGGAGTTTTTGACTTTGAGACCGGCATGGACCTCATCTCCAAGCGGGGCAAGTGGATGGGAGAGGCCGCCCGGCCGGGGGACGGCATGATAGCCGCCATCGGCAAAATGGAAAAGGTGATGGCCTGTGTGGAGGCGGCTGAGAAGGCCGGCCTCATCCTGCCGGTGAACTATAACTGCCCGGGGCAGACGGTGGTGGCCGGCGAGCAGGCCGCCCTGGAGGTCTTCCTGGCCGCGGCGGCGGAAAACGGCCTGCGGGCGGTGCCCTTAAAGGTGTCGGGAGCCTTCCATACGCCTTTGATGAAGCCGGCGGCCGAGAAAATCGGCGAGGCTTTGCAGAATATAGAACTGCATGCCCCCCGCCTGCCCTTCTATGCCAATGTGACCGGCGAGCCGGCTTCTCTGCCCGAGCTGCCCGACCTTATCCGGCGGCAGACCATGAGTCCGGTGCAGTGGGAGAAGGCCGTGCGGAATATGCTGGAGGCCGGAGCGGATCTGTTTATTGAGGTAGGGGTGGGGACCACCCTTTGCGGCTTTATGCGGCGGATTGACAAGAGCATTCCCGCCCTGCATGTAGAGGATTACGAAAGTCTGACAAATACGATAGCGGAGGTACAAAATGGACGCTAAGCTGCTTATGGGCAAATGCGCCGTCGTCACCGGCGGCAAACAGGGAATCGGCCGGGAAATCGCCCGTACTTTTGCCGAAAACGGCGCGGACGTGGCCGTCGTGGACATCAATCTGGATGGCGCCGCCGAGTTGGAAACCGAACTGTCCGGCTACGGCGTGCGGGCCAAGTGCTACGCCTGCGACGTATCCGACTTTGACGGCGTAGCCGCTGTGGTCAAGGAGATTGCGGCCGACTTCGGCCAGATTCATATTCTGGTCAACAACGCCGGCATCACCAAGGACGGCCTGCTGGTCCGCATGAGTGAGGCAGATTTTGACAAGGTCATCGCCGTGAACCTGAAGGGCGCCTTTAACTTTACCCGCCACGCCGGCGCCCACATGTTCCGCAAGAAGACGGGACGGATTATCAGCATTTCGTCGGTGGTGGGCATCGGCGGCAATGTGGGCCAGGCCAACTATGCGGCCTCCAAGGCCGGCGTCATTGGGCTGACCAAGACGGCGGCCAAGGAACTGGGCAGCCGGGGCGTGACGGTCAACGCCATCGCGCCGGGCTTTGTACAGACCAAAATGACCGAGGTGCTGCCCGAGGACATCAAGGCCAAGATGGCCGCAGCCATCACCCTGGGCCGTCTGGGCGAGCCCAAGGATATCGCCAACCTGGCCCTTTTCCTGGCCAGCGATATGGCCTCCTACATCACCGGGCAGGTTATCCCGGTGGACGGCGGCATGACCTTCTAAATTTTAAGCAGGACGGCGCGGGCAGCGGTATCCGTCCGGATATGGAGATGATTGGATTGCAGAACAAGAAACGTGTGGCTGTCACCGGCATGGGCGCCGTGACCCCCATCGGGCATACGGTTGACGCATTCTGGAAGGGCATTCAGGCCGGCCAGTGCGGCATCGGCCCCATCACCCACTTCGATACCGCGGACTTTAAGGTGCATCTGGCGGCTGAGGTCAAGGATTTTGACCCCACCCCGTATATCGACAAGCGGGAACAGCGCCGGATGGATCGCTTTTGCCAACTGGGCGTGTCGGCTGCCGTCCAGGCCTGGGAGGACAGCGGCTTAAACCACGACCTTATCGGGGAAACCGAGCTGGCCGTCATCACCGGTTCGGGCATCGGCGGCCTGCAGACCATCGAGACAGAGGAAGCCAAGCTGCTGGACCGGGGCCCCTCCCGGGTATCGCCCCTGCTGATTCCCATGATTATCGGCAACCTTTTGAGCGGCAATATCGCCATTCGCTATAAGGCCAAAAACGAGTGCTATTGCGTGGTTACAGCCTGCGCCAGCGGCACCCATGCTATAGGTGAAGGTTACCGGCTGATTCAGGACGGCCGGGCCAAGGCGGTTATCGCCGGCGCGGCGGAGGCCACTGTCACGCCTCTGGCCATCGCCGCCTTCAGCAACATGAAGGCCCTGTCCACACGTGACGACCCGGCCAACTGTTCCACCCCCTTTGACAAGGACCGGGACGGCTTTGTCATGGGCGAGGGCGCGGCCATGCTGATTCTGGAAGAATATGAGCATGCCAAGGCCCGGGGGGCTAAAATATACGGCGAGGTCGTGGGCTTCGGCTCCACCTGTGACGCCTTCCACATCACCCTGCCCGACGAGACGGGGGAGGGGGCGGCCAATGCCATGCAGCTGGCACTGGAAGACGCCGGTATCGCCCCGTCGGAGGTTTCCTACATCAACGCCCACGGCACCAGCACCCCGCCCAACGACGCCATGGAAACGGCGGCCATTAAAACGGTCTTCGGCGAGGCGGCCTATAAAATCCCCGTGTCCTCTACCAAGGGGAATACAGGGCATATGCTGGGCGCGGCCGGCGCAGTGGAGGCAGTGGTCTGCATCAAGGCCCTGCAGGAGGGGTATGTGCCCCCGACCATCGGCCTGAAGAACCCCGGCGAGGGGCTGGATTTGGACTATGTGCCCGGCGAGGGACGCCGGCAGCCGCTGGAGTACGCCCTGAGCAATTCTCTGGGCTTCGGCGGTCACAACGGCACCCTGCTTTTCAAAAAGGCCGAATAGAACGGCGGCGTCAGGCGGACGCATATTTCTGTGCGGCGGGCTGCGGCCGGCCGCTGGAAAGGACAGATGAGATATGGATCTGCAAACTATCAATCAGTTAATCAGTATGATAAAAACTTCCGGCCTTTCGGCTATGGAGCTGGAGGAAAACGGCCTGCGCATCCGGTTGGAAAACAACCATGTGGGGCTGTCCGGGGCGGCCCCGGCGGCAGAGACGGCGATTCCGGCTCCTGTCGTGCCCGCAGCCGTGCCGTCGGCCGTATCCATTCCGACTCCTGCAGCGGAGGAGAAAGCGGCGGAAGACGATTTTCTGTATGTGAAATGCCCCATGGTGGGAATTTTCTGCTCGCTGGAAAAGGTGGGGAAAAAGCCCCTGCAGCCCGGCGATAAGGTGGAGGCCGATACGGTGGTCTGCGCCGTGGAGGCCATGAAGATGGTCTGCGACGTGCCCAGCGAGGTGTCCGGCGTCTATGTGGAAACCCTTGTGAAGGACGGCGACCAGGTGGAGTACGGCCAGTCCCTCATCAAGCTGAAAAAGGCGTAAAAGGAGTTTATACCCATGCTGAATCAAGAACAGATAAAAGAGATTATCCCCCACCGGGACCCCTTCCTGCTCATCGATGAAATCCTGGAGCTGGAGCCCGGCAAACGGGCGGTGGGTATGAAGCATGTGCGGCCGGAGGAGGATTACTTCCGGGGCCATTTTCCCGGCCAGCCGGTCATGCCCGGCGTGCTGATTCTGGAATCCCTGGCTCAGGTGGGCGCGGTGGCGGTGCTCTGTCTGCCCGAAAACAAGGGCAAAATCGCCTTTTTCGGCGGCGTCAAGGAGGCCAAATTCCGCGGCATGGTCCAGCCGGGGGACGATTTGCGGCTGGAGGCCGAGCTCATCAAGCTGCGCAGCCGGGCCGGCGTAGGTTCCGGCAAGGCTTATGTGGGCGACAAGCTGGTCTGCGAGTGCGAATTCATGTTCATGTTCGGGCAGGATAAGTAAAGGGCCCGCAGGAATTTTGCCCGACAGGGGAGTTGTACATGTTCAAGAGGATTTTGATTGCCAACCGCGGTGAAATCGCTGTCCGGATTATCCGGGCCTGCCGCGAAATGGGCATTGAGACGGTGGCGGTTGTATCCGAGGCCGACCGGGACAGCCTGCACGCTTACATGGCCGACCGGGTGGTCTGCATCGGCGGCCCGGCCTCGGCCGACAGCTACTTAAACGTGCGCAATATCATGAGCGCGGCGGTGCTCAATAATGTGGACGCCATCCACCCCGGCTTCGGCTTTTTGTCCGAGAACGCCGAATTTGTGGAAATCTGCCAGCGGTGCAGCATCAAGTTTATCGGCCCCGACGGAGACAGCATCCGGCTGTTGGGGGACAAGGCCATCGCCAAGCAGACCATGAAGGAAAACTGTGTGCCCACCATCCCCGGCTCGGACGGGGAGGTTGCCACGGCAGAGAAGGCCCGGGAACTTTGCGAGGAAATCGGGTACCCGGTGCTCATTAAGGCCTCTGCCGGCGGGGGCGGGCGGGGTATCCGCCTGGTGAACGCCCCTGAAGAGCTGGAGGAAGCCTTTGAGACGGCCTCCAAGGAGGCCCTGGACTACTTCGGCAACGGCGGCGTGTACATTGAAAAATATCTGACCGACACCCGGCATATCGAATTCCAGATCCTGGCCGACGAGCACGGCCATGTGGTGCATCTGGGCGAACGAGACTGCTCCATGCAGCGCCGCAAGCAGAAGATGATTGAGGAGACCCCCAGCGTGGCCCTGACCCCGGATTTGCGGGCCGAGATGGGCGCGGCGGCCGTCCGTGCGGCCAAGGCGGTGGGGTATAAAAATACCGGTACGGTGGAGTTTCTGCTGGATAAGGACGGGCACTATTACTTTATGGAGATGAATACCCGCATCCAGGTGGAGCATCCGGTCACCGAGATGGTCACCGGCCTGGATTTAATCAAGCAGCAAATCCGCATTGCCGAAGGGCAGCCTCTGGGCTTTTCCCAGAAGGATGTGGTTATCCGGGGCCATTCCATCGAATGCCGCATCAATGCCGAGAACCCCTCCAAGGGCTTCATGCCCTGCGGCGGCACCATCGGCCAGCTCTGTGTCCCCGGCGGCAACGGCGTCCGGTTTGACAGCCACCTGTATCAGGGGTATAAACTGCCCATGTACTACGATTCCATGATAGGCAAGCTCATTGTCTGGGCCAACACCCGGGACGAGGCCATCGCCAAGATGAAGAGCGCGCTTATGGAACTGATTATCGACGGGGTGGAGACCAACATTTATTATCTGTACGACCTGCTCAGAAGCGCGGAGTTTAAGTCGGGCCAGTACGATACCGGCACGATTGAACGGCTGATGCAGGAAAACTGACGGCCTGATAGAAGCCTGGACTTTGCACATCCAGGCGCTCCCGCAGGTCTGAGTGAACGGAAAGGATGGTGCACCCTGTATGCTCAAGGATTTATTTAATCTGAAAAAACAGTTTTTCCCCAAAGACGGAGCCGAAACGGCTGCGGCTGTATCCGAGAGCGCGGAGGAAGCCGAAAAAAAGCCGGATATACCGGATGATCTTTGGGCCAAATGCAACGGCTGCGGCCGGGCGCTGTACGCCAAGCTTTTGGACAGCAATATGAAGGTATGCCCCATGTGCGCCTACCACTTCCGCCTGACGCCGGAGGAACGCGTGGGATATACCTTTGATGAAAATACCTTTACGCCTTTGCAGTATGACATTCCCGAGCCGAATCCCCTTCAGTTTCCCGGCTACGAGGAAAAGCTGCAGGAAAACCAGGAGGCCACCGGCCATACCGACGCGGTGCTCTGCGGCGTAGGGGAGATAAAGGGCATGAAGACCGCCGTCTGCATCATGAACAGCTTTTTCATGATGGGGTCTATGGGCTATGTGGTAGGGGAGAGCATCACCCGTACGGTGGAATACGCCACCGCCCATGGCCTGCCCATTGTGATTTTTACCTGTTCGGGCGGCGCGCGTATGCAGGAGGGAATTGTCTCCCTGATGCAGATGGCCAAAATCAGCGGCGCTTTGAAAAAGCACAGCGACGCCGGGCTTTTGTATATCACGGTGATCACCAACCCCACCACCGGCGGCGTCACGGCCAGTTTTGCCAGCCTGGGGGATATCATCCTGGCCGAGAAGGGGGCGCTTATCGGCTTTGCCGGCAAGCGGGTGATTGAACAGACCATCAAACAGAAGCTGCCCAAAGACTTCCAGACGGCCGAATTCGCCCTGGAACACGGCTTTGTGGACATGATCTGCGAACGGAAGCATCTGCGCAAAACCCTGGGCCGCCTGCTGGCTCTCCATGCGCCTGCCGACGCGGAAAATACGGAAAGGGAGGCGGCAGCCCATGCCTAAAACTGCGTATGAACGGGTCAAGCTGGCCCGGCAGATGGAACGGCCTACCAGCCAGTACTTTATGAGCCGGCTTTTTACGGATTTCATCGAGCTGCACGGCGACCGGCGGTATGGGGATGACGGCGCCATTATCGGCGGCGTAGGCCGTTTTAACGGCATGCCGGTTACGGTCATCGCCGAGGAAAAGGGAAAGGATCTTGCCGAGCGGACCCGCCGCAATTTCGGCGCCCCGCATCCGGAAGGATACCGGAAGGCCCTGCGGCTGATGCAGCAGGCTGCCAAATTCAGACGTCCCATCATCTGCCTGGTGGATACCCAGGGCGCCTATTGCGGCAAGGGGGCGGAGGAGCGCGGCCAGGGTGAGGCCATTGCGGAAAACCTGGCCGAAATGATGGATTTGCAGATCCCCATTGTCAGCATTGTCCTCAGTGAAGGCGGCAGCGGCGGCGCTTTGGCGCTGGCTGTAGCCGACCGGGTGGCCATGCTGGAAAATGCCAGCTATTCGGTTCTCTCTCCCGAAGGGTTTGCCTCCATTCTCTGGAAGGATGCCAGTCGGGCAGAGCAGGCGGCCGAGGTCATGAAAATTATGGCGGCCGACTTAAAAGAACTGCAAATTATTGAGGAAATCATCCCCGAGCCGGAGGGCGGTGCCCAGCACAACCCGGAAGAGGTTGCAGCCGCCATGGCCGGCTATCTGGAGCGGCAGCTGAAAGAACTGATGGCGGAGGACTACACCACATTACCCGAAAAACGATACCGTCGATTCCGGGCCCTGTAATCATCTTCATAATTAACCGGCGGCTGGTTTCTCCCGGTAGATTGGGGAATAGAAAAGAAATTTTCCACCATCATATTGTCGACATGGACGGCGTAATGCCGTATTTTTGAGTTGGGTTAGTATACTGAAGCCTTGGCCGCTGCAGAGTTGCAACTCTGCAGCGGCCAAGGCTTTTATAATTCGGCACTACTCTGTCCACGTCAAGACGCCGAAACTGCTTTGACAACATAATAACGGGATTTTTCTTCTCAATCCTTAAAATCCCATCGTCAGTTGTTCTCTAATTCATATCGGAGCCAGAGGCCGTCGCCGGCGATGGGTTTGGCCTCCATGAGCCGAAAGGCCACCGGCTCATGCGGGGGCAGAAAATCCGCCCGCTCAAAGATGGAAACCGAATCGGTGCCGCCGTCCGCAACCGGCGCGATAACCAGGCTCAGCTCATCAATCAGCCCCTCCTGCAGGAAAGACCAGTTGACTGTGCCGCCCCCGGCGATCAGCAGCCGTTCAATATGAAAAAGTTTTTTCAGCTTGCGCAGCACAAGACCGCAGTCCAAAGCGCCCTTTCCCGCAAAAAGATAGGAAATACCCAGCTGCCGCAGGTAGCCAAGATAGGCGGGGGAAACTTGCTCGGTCAGGACTTCAATAATGTGGGCTGCCGGACGACCCTTCTTTTCCAGGATGTTGGAATGGAATCCCAGAACACCTTTGGGGTCTATAGATACGATAAAATTCCCTTTTTCCCGGCCAGATAGATTTACATAATCCAGAACGGGGAAGGACTGGTCCTCTTCCGGCAGGGCCGGCGCCGGGCCGTCGGCAAAGCCGCCCAGCATGGTGGTAGTGCCGTAAAGGGTGGCTTCACAGCCATAGAATCCCCGCAGGCTGCCGTATTCAGCCAGGGCGGGAGCAGCCGCCTGTGCGCCGAAAAAATCGCCGTCTATTTTCCTGTCCAGGGAGGTGAACATGTGGCAGACGACAAAGGGCCGTTCCATATTATTCCTCCCCATAAACTTCTTTGGCCATCCGCAGGGCGGCCCAGGCCTTGGGCCAGCCCGCGTAGAAGGCAAGCTGGGTTAGAGCTTCGCTCATTTCGGTCTGGGTTACGCCGTTTGCTTTCGCCCGCTGGATGTGGTGGAGCAGAGAGGAATCCAGAATACCGCTGGCCATCAGGGCGGAAACGGTGATAAGGCTCCGGTCCCGGGGAGAAAGCTGTTCCTCTCTGGACCAGACCTCTCCAAACAGAACATCGTCGTTGAGTTGGGCGAACTTGGGCGCGAAGGTGCCCATGGCATCCCGGCCGGCCGTTACTTTATCCATGTACAATCATCCTTTCTGCGACTTACCGCAGTTTTCCGCCGTCGCTAAAGGCGTCGCCAACCTTTTCCCCCAGCACATGATAGGCGTTGTGAACCGGCTCAAAGGAAATGGGGCGGAATTTGGTCAGGTCAATGCTCCCGTCTGCACCCAGGACGCTTTCCTCTGCGCTGACATTGACGATCTGGCCGATGATATTCCCGTCCTCGGCCACCTTTAACAATTTGCACTCCAGGGCCACCGGCAGTTCGTCGATGAGGGGCGCGTCTACAAATTCGCTTTTGGTCACATGGAAGCCGGCCTTTTCCAGCTTGTTGGGTTCGGTGTTGGCCGAAACCATTCCCACGTAATCGGAAGGCACCACATGGGCGGCGTCGGCAAAGCTGACGGTAAAGGCGCCCTTTGCCTTGATGTTTGCGGTGGTCTTGTGTCCCGCGCTCAGGCAGAGCACCACCTTGTCGGCATCGTACAGGCCGCCCCAGGCGGCGTTCATGGCGTCGGGGGTGCCGTCCTCACTGTAGGTGCCGATAATCAGCACCGGCTGGGGATACAGCCAGGGTTTTGCTCCGAAATTTTTCCGCATAAGTATGCACTCCTTTTTCTATTTTTGTTCGTCCACCGGCAGAACCATGGCAGCGTAGCTTTTCAGCAGTTCGGGGGTGCTGGTGTAGTACCGCTTTTTCTGGTCCATGCCGGCGATCCGCTCCATCTCCTCCTTGGTTAAGGAGAAGGCAAAGAGGTCAAAATTATCTTTAATATGGGCCGGATTCTTGGAACCGGGAATGACGATGTTGCCGTCCTGGATGTGCCAGCGCAGGACAATCTGGGCGCTTGTCTTGCCGTATTTCTCCGCCAGCTCGGCAAACACCGGTTCGGCAAGCAGCGCCTTGTCCCCGTGTCCCAGGGGATACCAGGCCTGGATAACAATGCCTTCCTTATCTAGGAACTGCTTAAGCGCCTTCTCCTGGGAGTAGGGGTGTGCCTCGGTCTGGAGAACTGCGGGCTTGACCTCGCAGATATCCAGAATTTCCTTTATCTGCTCCACGGTGAAGTTGGACAGGCCGATGGCCTTGACCTTGCCTTCTTTATAGGCCTTTTCCATCAGTTTGTACCCGGCGATGTAGTTGCCGGCGGGCTGGTGAATCAGCAGCAGGTCGATGTAGTCGGTATCCAGCCGCTCCAGGGTCTTTTCCACCGCGTCGGGCTGCTCATAGAAGCTGGGCCAGAGCTTGGTCTCTAAGAAAATTTCCTCCCGGGGAAGCCCCGATTTCTTCATGGCCCGGCCCACCGCCTTTTCGTTTACATAGGCGTTGGCGGTATCGATAAGCCGGTAGCCGCATTCCAGCGCGCTGCATACGGCGGCCTCCGCCTCGTCCGGGGTCAGCAAAAAGGTGCCGATACCCGCCATAGGCATTTTTACCCCGTTGTTCAAAACTGCGAATTCCATCACCAATACCTCCATTTTTGCTATTATATACCAGGTAAAACAAACTATCAATGCCCGCCGAATACGGCCGACATCTCCATGTTGTCCAGGGCCTCGTCCAGGGCGCGCACCTCATCGGGAGTCAGGGACACATCTGCCGCCCCGGCGTTTTCCCGCATCCGCTCCGGCTTGCGGGTGCCGGGGATGGGGACAATCCAGGTTTTTTTGCAAAGCATCCAGGCCATGGAAATCTGGGCCGGCGTGGCCTTCTTCTCTTCCGCCATGCCGGAAAGCAGCTCCAGCAGCCTCCGGTTTTGCTCCACGGCCTCGTCGGTAAACTGAGGCATAGAAGCACGGTAGTCGTATTTCGCATCAAACTGGGCGCCCTTGCCGTATTTACCGGTCAAAAAGCCGTTGGCCATGGGGGAGAAGGCCACCAGTCCCACCCCCAGCTCCTCCAAAACCGGGAAGAGGGGTTCATAGTGCCGGGCCATCATGGAATACCGGTTCTGCACCGCCGTCACCGGACAAACGGCATGGGCCCGGCGCAGGTAGTCCGCATCGGTTTCGGAAATCCCCCAATGGGTAATTTTTCCCTCTTTTATCAGGTCGGCCATGACGCCGGCCACCTCCTCCGGGCTGACGGACGGGTCTATGCGATGCTGAAAATAGAGGTCGATGTGGTCGGTTTGCAGGCGCTTCAGAGAGCCCTCCACCGACCTGCGGATGGTTTCCGGCCGGGAGTCGGGAATCAGAGGATAGGGGAAGATGCCGCTGTCCATGTCAAAGCGCAGGCCGAACTTGGTGGAGATAACTACTTTATCCCTATAGGGCGCCAGAGGCTCGCCAACCATGCATTCATTGCTGTGCGGATCCTCCGGCGTGCCATATACCTCTGCGGTGTCAAAGAAGGTATAACCCATTTCCACCGCCTGCCGCAGCAGGGGGATAACCTCTTTTGCCTCCATGGGGGCACCATAGGCGTGGGAGAAACCCATGCAGCCCAGCCCCACGGCCGAAACGGTCAAATCCCTGCCCAATACTCTTGTCTGCATCTATATTTCATCTCCTTACAACCCCTATTATAAACTGGTTGCTCCACCGACGGAAGTTCCGGTTGGTTGTGCAGTTAAAACCAAAAGGTTATGATGCTTTTTTCTCCGGGGTGTTCAGCCGCTTCCATGTATGGGCGTACATACCCAGGGAGACCGGGAGCATGATGACCTCTACCACCAGCTGTGTCCAAATCATGCCGTACAGCCCGATGAACACATTCATGAGCAGGAGCAGGGGAATATTGAGCAGTCCCTGCCGGCTGAAGGTCAGGACGGCGGACTGTACCCCCTTGCCCATGGCCTGTAAGGTGTAGCTGATGAGGAAATTCACCGAGGTCAGCGGCACCGCCAGGCAGGCGATGCGCAGAAAGCGGGCACCCAGAGCGCTGGTCTGGGCCTCGGGGATAAACAGGTGCAGGATTTGCGGGGCAAAGACAGCGAAGCAGGCCACAAAGCAGGCGGACATCACCAGGGCCGCCTTCCAGGAAAAGACCGAAACCCGGCGCATCCGCTCATAGCTGCCGGAAGCGTAGTTGTATCCTACCAGGGGCATAAAGCCCTGGCAGAGTCCCATGGAGATGTTCAGGGGCAGCTGGTCGATGCGTTTGACAATGCCGTAGGCCGCTACCGGGATGTCCCCGTAGCCGGAGGCCAGCCGCACCATGACCATGTTGGAGGCGTTGCCCAGGGTGGTGGCCAGGGCGGAGGCCAATCCCACCGAGAAAATCGGGCGGGCAAACCGGAAGGTAAAATATTTGGGGAGCAGGGAAACCGCCGTTTTATCCCCCGGCCGGATATACTGGATGACAAAGAAAACCACCGATGCGGCGTTGGAAAGGGCGGTGGCAATGGCGGCGCCGGCCACGGCCATATGAAAGCCGAAGATAAGCACCGGATCCAGCGCCACATTGAGGATGCCGCCGAACATCATGCCCATACTGGCCTGCCTTGCATGTCCCTCGCTGCGCAGCAGATGGCCCAGGGTCAGGCTGACCATGGTGGGCACCCCGCCAAACACCACCACCCAGATAAGATAGCTTTCCGCGTAGCCATAGGTATCCGGGCTGGCGCCGAGAAAGTTTAAAAGGGGTGTGCGGGCAAGAAAGGTGATAAGGGAAAAGATAAGGGTTGCCGCCGCCCCGCCCCATACGCTGAAAGCGGCTGCGTGCTTGATATCCCTATGGTTTTTTGCCCCCAGCATCCGGGAAATCAGGCTGCTGCCTCCCAGGCCGAATAGATTGCCCAATGCGGTGAGCAGGTTGAACCAGGGGGACACCAAAGAGACAGCCGCTACCATGGTGGGATCTCCCAACTGGCCGATGAAAAAGGTGTCGGCCAGATTGTAAATCATGGTGACCACCTGGCTGATGATGGTGGGGATGGCCAGGGTGGCTACTGCTTTTGCCACCGGCATGGCTTCAAAAAGATACTTTTCCGATTTTTCCTCCATAGCTGATACATTTCCTTCTTTCTCCCTCTAATAAAGGCAAAAAGCAGAACCTTCCCCGCCTGGCCGCGGCGGGGAAGGGCTGCTTTATCTATGGAAAACGGACGGGGGACGTCCCCTGCCGGTATAGCCTTTAACTTCCGGAAAAAACCTGCGTCAGCCACCTGTCGTAGGTGGGAATCCAATCCCCGCTGGCGCCGAAGCCGTGGGGCATACCGTCCAGCTGGAGCCGTTCCACCGAGACCCCGGCTTCCTCTGCCGCGTCGGCGTTGGCCAGGAACTGTTCATAGAAGGGGTCCCGGGTGCCGTAGCAGTAAAAGGTGGGGGGCAGGCTGCCGGAACGCAGCAGCTCCACATCGGTGGTTCCCACGCTCAGCCGGCCGTAGAAGGAATAGATCATCCCGCAGGCCGCTGCGTCGGCCGATACGGCATCCAGCGCATCCGGCGTGTAGGCGGCGTCCAGGGCCGTTCCATTCACCTGGCCGTCGAAATGCAGCAGCATCTCGCCGCTGAGAATACCACCGGCCGAAAAGCCCATGGCGGCTATGTCCTCCTGATCGATGCCGTATTCGGCCGCGTGGGCCCGGACAAACCGTACCGCCCGGGCCAAATCCAGCGCCCCCTCCTGTTGGGTATAGGGGCGCAGGCGGTAATCCACCACAAAGCTCTGGTAGCCGAGGACGCTGAGGGCTTCGGCTACGTCCACACCTTCCGGCTGGTCGCTGCGGTACTGGAAGGCCCCGCCGGGACAGATAAGCACCGCGCCCTTTATCGGCGTCCCCTCGGGCACAGGGAAGCTGGTCAGGTAGGGACGAAAATCCGGGTCGTCGGAATAGCCGCCGTTGTTTACGGTGTATTCCGTGACGGCCGGCGCATTGCCCTCCTCCCAGAGGTAGAGCACCTGCTGTTCTCCCGGGGTTACGGCGGCGGTGGCCACCGTGCTGCCGTCGCCGCTTTCGGGTGTGAAGGCGGCGTCATCCAGCCCCAGTTTCCGGGCCCACTGGGTGATTTCGGCCTCCCCGGTATCATCGGAAAGGGACAGGACGCTGTCTCCCATCAGGGCGCCGGGCTGCAGCGCCGAGATGGCGGAAAAAAGGGAGTCGGCCGTATTGCCGTCGCCGGCCACAAAGGGGATAATGGTTTTGGCGCCGAAATCGCAGACCGTCAGAAAATCCTGTACAGCTTCCGGCAGGGTATTGTTTTCCGCCGCAAAGCCAAGCAGGACAAATTCGTAGGGAGTAAAATCTCCTTCCGCCCCCTCTTCTATCCGGAACAGGTCGCCTCCAAGGGTATCCTGCAGCAGGCCGGCCGCCCGGGCTACGACATCGCCCTCCGCCGTGGGGGCGTAGGCTATCAGGATGTTGGACGGATTCTTCTGCGGCATGCTCTCTGCCCCGCTCTGGGCGGCGTCAGAAGCAGGGGAGATCGGCTCCCCGGCAGGGCCGCAGGCGGTAAGACCCAGCGTCAGGGCCAGGGCCAGTATAACGGCAAGTAGTTTTCGCAAGGGAAGGCCTCCTTTTCGGCTATAATCCCAGGCTTTCGGCCCAGGCGGCTATGTCTTCCGCGCTGTCCGCCACCTGGCTGCGGGAGATGGCAAGGCCGTCTTCGCTGACCGTGGCGCCCGGCTGCAATTCTGCAATCGTGTCTTCGGTGCGGGAAAATCCGCTGCCGCCGTGGGGGCAGAAGGGAATGATGGTCTTGCCCGAAAAATCGTAACTTTCCAGGAAGGTGTACAGGGCCTGGGGCATATCGCCCCACCAGTTGGGATAGTAAAATGTAGCCCGTCCTCTCCAGCCCTTGAAAACACTGGGCTTAACGGCTTACACAAGTGTGTTTTCTGTTCTTTTTTAGTAG
>CAJFVX010000045.1 GCA_904420585.1 Candidatus Howiella intestinavium
CGTTAGTTTGGGTGTGGTAGCTTTATTCTAACGTTCTCAATCGCTTTTTTCTATCCCCTTGGTCTCACTTCTATTGTAACGCTACAGAATATACCGGGAAAAAATAAATTTGGGCCTTGATTTTTGAGAGAGGTTGTGCTATTATTTTCAGGTACCGCAAAAGCGGTCAAGTGCGCCAGTAGCTCAGCTGGATAGAGTGTTTGACTACGAATCAAAAGGTCGGGGGTTCGAGTCCCTCCTGGCGCGCCAGCGGCAGACCGCCGCTTGCCAAAAACGCACCTCACTTTTGTGAGGTGCGTTTTGGGTTGTATCCGCCTTTTGGCCGGATTTTTGTCAACCCTTCTCAAGTAAACCCCGCAAGCTGTATGTTCAAAGGCTTGCGGGGATTTTTACATTTGTATTGAATCGCCTGAATCTCGCTGAAAACCGGTAAAAATCGGGATGCTGCTGCGTATTATAGCTTAACCGTGTTCTGGCGGCACGGCCCCATTTCACCGCGCCCCAATCCGGATACCACAACCAAAACAGCGGCTGTGCGTTTTTTCTTTCTGTTCATCCTCCCGGCTTACCCAGGCCCCTTTTACCTATCCGCCGGCCGGTATGGCGCAGGGGCGGGTGGATATTGTAATTCTATAAATTATTATTGTAATTTGTGAAATTGTATAGAAATAACGCGATATACATGATAACATATTATACATCACGTGCAACCGCACCGGAATAGAATACAATTTAGAAGAGAGGGTGGACAGCTTGAAAAAGTTAGCCGCGACGTTGATTGCAGCCGCTATGCTTACATCCACTGTGTTTGGCCCCGGGGCCTCTGTGCTGGCGGCGGAAACGGGGACCGCCCCCAAGGCCCCCGCCAACACCAAGGTGGAACTGCTGGAACATCCCTACGGCATAAAGGAAAAGGACCCCTCCTTTTCCTGGGCCATGGTGGACGACGACCCCGACGAGGTGCAGACGGCCTACCGCATTGTGGTGGGCGCCACGGCCAGGGATATGCAGAACGGGTCCTATATAAAGGACACCGGCTGGGTGGACTCGGCCGATTCCACCTATGTGAAGGCGGGCTTGTCCGACCTGCTGCAGGACAACAGCCTGTATTACTGGAGCGTCCAGCTGAAGGACAAGGACGGCCTGGAGAGCCCCCTGTCCGAGCCCCAGGCCTTTACCACGGCGGTAGGCGCCGGCTGGCAGAGCCGGGAGGGCATCTGGGTGGACCCCCATGCCGCCGGCGCCGATAGGGAGGACCCCTTCCAGAACCACGGATGGACCAACTACGCGGTGGAAATGGACATAAGCTCCTCGGTGGCCCTGGGGGTTGTGTTCCGCGCCAAGGACAGCGCCAACGGCTATCTGATCCAGTTCCGCCCGGACAGCAACACCCTGAATCCCCATAAAATCAGCAATGGAAACGTGACGGCCTACGGCTCGGCCATTAAGCTTGCCGACAAGGGCATCCAATTGCCGGACGGCGAATTCTTCCGGGGGAAAATCGCCGTTTACGGGGAGACTGCCACCGTATACGTGGACACCGGCGACGGGTGGAAGGAAGCCGGAACGACAACCTTTGACAGCGGGCTTTCCTACGGCTCCATCGGTTTCCGCCACGGCCGGAGCGAATGCGGGTATGTGGACAACATCGACGTATACCCCATTTCGGACGCGGCCGGCACCAAGGCGGGGGACAGCCTTTATACGGTGGACTTTGACGACGGGCAGATGCCGAAGGATTTTACCGAGGACAACAAATTCCGGGTGGAAGAGGGGGCTTTATACGTCCCCAACGGCACGGAAAACGGAAAGATTTCCACCATGATACGGCTGAACGCCTCGGCCGTCTATCCGGGGGAGGCCGTGGACCCGGAAATCGCCCCCAAGGGGAATTACGCCTTCCTGCGCAGCGAATTTAACCTGCGGGGCAAAAGCCAGGTGGAAAAGGCCATTGTAAGCGTCACGGCCAAATCCCCCGAGAGAAGCCGCCAGTATGTATACAATCTGTATATTAACGGCCAATTTGTCGGCCTGGGCCCGGCCCGGTACGGAACCGATTTTGAAAGCGGCAGCCGGGTGCTGTACTACAACACCTATGATGTGACCGATTTGCTGGCCGACGGCGAAAACGCCATAGGCGCCGTTTGCTATACCCAGAGCGAGCAGGCCTTCCTGTGCCAGATGACCGTCTTTTATAAGGACGGCGGCAGCGAGGTTTTGGTCAACTCGGCCGACGGCAGCTGGAAGGCCATGGACGGGACGGCCGCCTTCGGGGACAGCGGCCAGAGCATCGGCACGGGCTTTTTCAACGCCGCCGCCGAGAACATCAACGCCGCCTTCTACCCCTGCGGCTGGGATACAGCGGGCTTTGATGATTCCGGCTGGACCACGCCGGTAAACAAGGGGAATATAGATTCCGGTTTCCAATTAAACCCCTATGACGCCGACAATGTGAACCGCTACCTGCAGGATGCGGCGGTGGTGAAGGATATGGGGGACGGCCGCTGGTTTGTGGACCTGGGCAAGGAAATCGTGGGCGGCCTGCATCTGGAAATAAACAGCCCCGCATTCCAGGCCATCACCCTCCACTACGGCGAGGAGGGCAATGCCGAGACCGGCGACGTCCAGTGGAACATGAACACCGGCAACAAGTACGAGGAGACCTGGACCCTGAAGCAGGGGGAACAGACCATTGAAAATATCGGCATGAAAACCTTCCGCTATATTGAGATATTAAATGTTCCGGAAGGGGTGACGCTGACCAGGTCGGATGTGAAGGGCCTGGCCATGCGGCAGGATTTCAGCGAGGAGGAATCGGCTTTCCAATCCTCCGACGACCTGCTGAACCGGATTTACGACACCATGAAGTATACCGTCAAGGCCACCAACCAGGATTTGATGGTGGACTCCCAGTCCCGGGAGCGGGGGGCCTACGAGGGGGACCTGCTTATCAACCAGATGTCCTCCTACTCCTTTGAGGATGACTACACCCTCTCCCGGTTTACCATGGAATGGCTCATAACCCACAGGACCTGGCCGGTGGAATATGTCATACTGATGGCGGGTTCGGTCTGGCAGGATTATCTCTACACCGGCAACAGGGACGCCATGACGGCCGCCTATGAAAAGCTGAAGTCCAACCTGGTGGACTGCGGCGCGGACAAAAACATTGTGGACATGGAGGACGGCGCCATCCTGGTCACCTCCAACGGCATATCCAGCGGCACCAACGCCCTGCTGGTGGACTGGCCGGCCTCCGAGCGGGACGGCTACGAATACGACGCGGCCTGGTACAATACCGTTATGAACGCCGTGACCTACGGCGGGTTTACGGACATGGCGAAAATCGCAGAGGAGCTGGGCCGGCGGGAGGACGCCCAGGCCTACAGGGAAAAGGCCGAAAAGCTGAAGGCCGGCATGCTGAAATACCTCTACGACCCCGAGATGGGGGCCATGCGGGACGGCCTGACCAGAGAAGGGGAGCCCATCGACCACTACGCCCAGCACGCCACGGCCTACGCCCTGGCAAACGGCGTATATGCGGATGGGGCCACGGCCGACAAGATGGCCGGCTACATCCGCAGCCAGGGGAAAATCCGCATGAGCGTATACGGTTCCTATTTCCTGCTGGAGGGATTGTACCGGGCAGGGGCCGGGGATTTGGCCAACCAGCTGATGATGGACCGCAGCGCCCAGCCGGGGGACCGGACCTGGGCCTATATGATTGACACCCTGGGCGCCACCATCACCGCAGAGGCCTGGAACGAAACCAATAAACCCAATATGACCTATTCCCATCCCTGGGGCTCCGCCCCCGGCAGCCAGATTGTCCGGGGCATCTTCGGCATCCAGCCCACAGCCCCCGGCTACGGCGAATTCCAGGTGAAACTGCAGCCGGCGGGTCTGGAGTACGCCTCGGTCAAAATCCCCACCCTGCGGGGAAGCGTGCAGGCCTCCTTTGACACAAGGGACCCCGCCAGCGCCATCACCGCCACTGTGGTGATTCCGGCCAATACGAAAGCGGCCGTCATGGTGCCCTCCATGGGCCAGGACCACGGCTATCTTTCGGTGGACGGCCGGCTCATACAGGCGGATATCACGGATGGCTATTACAGCGTGGAGCTGGGTTCGGGCAGCCACACGGTGGCCGTCCCCACGCCGGGCAAGCTGACGGCCGGCCCCTCCGACCCCGCCAAGTCCTATGTGGGGCAGACGGATAGGGTCAAGGCCACCTTTACCACGGCCGCCGGGGAGGAAATGGACGCGGCCGATGCGGGCAGCCTAAGCTATGTTTCCAGCAATCCGGAAGCCGTTTCAGTGGACGGCGAGGGCAATCTTTCCTACAACGCCGCGGGCACCGCCACCATCACCGTGACGGCCCAACTGCAGGATATGGATATGCAGGGCATACCGGTGTCCTATACCGCTTCCGCCAGCTTTACCGTCACCTGTGCGGTGGCAAAGATTCAGGACGTATACATTTCGGTGGAGGGGGATTTGTACCCGGGCTCCACCGCGAAAGCCGCGCTCAAGGGCCTGCTGGAATCGGGGGACGAGATAGATTTACAGGCGGATTCCTTTGCGGCGGACAATCCGGCGGCCTTTACGGTGGACGAAAAGGGCACCCTGACCGGCGCAGCGCCGGGACAGGGCCGGCTGACCGCCGACACTTCCGATGGCATCTATAACCTTACAGAGGACTTTGCCCTGGACCGCTTTGTCTATGAGGAAATGTACAGGGATACCTTTGACGACGGCGGCAGCACCCTGGCCGGCCTGCAGGTGGAGGAGGGCGCGGCCGTGGCAGATAACGGCGACAAGGTGTTTTATAATACCGGGGAAGCAAAGCAGTGGACGGATTACACCGTTACCGCCAGGGTGAAGATCACCGCCAACGCGGCCAACATCACCTTCCGCACCACCGACGAAAATACCTTCTATCTCTGGCAGTTCCGTTCGGATACGGGTACTTTGAAAACCCACGTCTTCAGTTCCGCCCACGGGGATTCGGGCTATGCCGTGCTGGGTGAATACCGCATTCCCGGCCTGCAGGCCAATGGGTACAACGACATCCTCATCCGGGTGGAAGGGGATAGATTCACCACCTATGTAAACGGGGAGCTGGCAAACGTCACATACAATGACGAACTGACCCACGGCAGCGTCGGCGTGCGCAACGGCAGCAGCGAAAGTTTTTTGCTGGATGAGATATTCGTGGGCGAAACCCGGGTGGCGGCAGCCCTGGACCTGACCGTAGAGGAAGCGGTGCAAAGGGTCGAAAAGGGCGATATGAACGGCGACGGCGCCATAGACATTCGGGACGTCATGGAGGCCTGCCGCGTCCTGGCCCGGAAAAGTACCGGCGACGAACCCAACGACCAGGAAATGGAACGGGGGGACATGAACGAGGACGGCCGCTTCCTGATTGATGACATCATGTCAATCTGCCGGGTGCTGGCGAGGGTCGGCTAAAGGCCGGCTGCAAAATCAGAAGGCCGGAGCGGCTTGCGTAAAACACATGGGGCAATGATAAAAAACCGGCGCCCCGGGAAGATGTTTTGACTTCCCGGGGCGCCGGTTTCTTTCTGTTTTATCTGTGTTTTCCCCTATTCCTTCCCGGCGTCCCGCCGGGCGTCGGCCTGGGGGGTGGAGGAGAAGCGGAGCCGGTAGGCCCGGTAGAAGGCCGAGTAGTCCCCGAAGCCGCAGGAGCGGCTGGCCTCCTCGGCCGTCTCGCCCGCCCGGATTTTCTCCCGGGCGGCCACCAGCCGCTTGGCCGATACATATTTCCACACCGTGGTGCCGGTGGCCTGGCGGAACAGCCGGTTGATGTGGGTGGCGCTCATGTGGAAGTGCTCGCTGATGGAGGACACCGATATCTCCTCAAAAAGGTGCTTGTTGATATAGTCCAGCAGCTGGCCGGACAGGGCGGTGGGCACCGTCTTTTCCTCCTTCAGGTTCCGCCGCCGCCAGGCCAGGTCCAGTTCCGACAGGAAGGTCATGAGATGGATGTGGATATACCCCGGCTCGTCGAAGCTGTCTTCCGCGTTGCGGCCGATGGCGGTGAGGGCGTCGCACCCTAAGGAGGAGGCGAAATGTTCCCTGTGGTACTGGTTATAGGTCCCGATTTTCCGGCCAAAAAAGGGGGTCAGCAGGGGGCCGCAGTCGGGGAAAAACTGGCTTAGGTACTCTCGGGTAAAGTGGACGGTCACCCGCTCGTGGGGGGCCGGCCCGTCGATGATGGGCATGTGGGTCTCGGCCGGCCGCATAATCAGCACGTCCCCCGGCTGCACGCCGTAGAGGTTGCCCTCCACCGAAAACCGCACCTGCCCCGACAGGATGTAGTTGACCTCCAGCATGTCGTGGGTGTGGACGCTGAACCGCTGGGCTTTGGGCGGCGTGCTCACCTTGTAGTCGTACCAGAAGCTTTGCCCCACGTGATAGGAGTAGAGCACCTTGTCCATATCCCCGTCCCCCCTTTTAAAAATTGGATATGAGCAGCTCCTTTATCCGCCCCCGGGCCCGGCTGTCGCTGTTTATCATGCGGGCCGCCTCCACCCGTTCTATCCGCCAGGCGGCGTAGAGGGTGTCGAAAAAGGCGTCCGACGGGTCGGCGTTGCGGGGGTCGGAATTGCTGATGAGGACTTTGGCCCCCCGTTCTCCCATCTCGCCGGCGAACCGGGCCAATTCGGCCTGCTCGGCGTCCAGAAACTGGTTTTCGGTGTAGGCTGTGAAGCTGGCCGTCCGGGTAATGGGACGGTAGGGCGGGTCGAAATAGACAAAGGTGTCCCGGTCGATAAAGGACGCCGCCTCCCGGTAGTCCCCGCAGACGATTTTTACCCCCCGCAGCTTTTGGGATACGGCCAGCAGATTCTCCCTATCGCAGATAAGGGGGTTTTTGTAGGCCCCCATGGGCACGTTGAAAAATCCCTTCCGGTTCACCCGGTAGAGGCCGTTGAAGCAGGTCCGGTTTAAAAATACCAGCAGGGCAGCCTTTTCCAAACGCGCCCGCTCCCCTTCCCCGATTTCCAGGGCGTTATAGCGGTCCCGGGCGGCCGTGTAGCAGGCCTTGCGCCCGGCCGTATCCAGGGGGAGGAAGGCTTGCTGCATCTCCTCCAGGATTTCCATCAGGGGGCCGGCCCCGTCCCGGATAACCCGGTAAGCGTTGATGAGGGCGGGATTGCTGTCGCTGATATAGACGGCTTCCGGCGCGTATTTGTCCAGGATGTCGAAGAGCACCGCCCCGCCCCCTACGAAAGGTTCGGCGTATTTGACCGTATGGCCGTGGGCAAAGGGGTAGTATTTCCCGATTTCGCCCAGCAGCTGCCCCTTGCCCCCGGCCCATTTGAGAAAGGGTCTTACCCGCCGGCCGTCCTTCTTCTCCCGCCCTTCCCTGCGGCCATCCTCCGGCTTTTCGGCGGCCCGGGGGATAAGCCACATATTCCCCACCCGTTCGGCCCCGGCAATCCGGTTTTCGGCGCAGAGCACGGTCACCCGCCGCTGGGAAATCCCCCATTTTTCGGCGGCCTCTTTTGCGGACATATATTCCATGGCGGCGACTCCTTCTGTTGGTATTATCATTGCAATTATATTCCAAATCCGGAATAATCGCAATACCATAAGGCCGCCGGCAGGGACCGGAATCCCGGTTTTCTTCCAGTATACATCATTATGTTCAAAATTGCAAATAATAAAGTTGTTTATTGCAATTGAATAGGAATTTTATACATGTTATCCTATAGACAGCGGCAGGTAAGAAAGAAGCATACCTGCAACACAGCAAACGTAAGGAGGCAGGGAGATGAAGATAAGCAAACGACTGCTGGCATGGGCGCTGTCCCTGGTCATTACGGCCTCGGCGGGGATACCGGCCGCAGCCAGCGAGACCGGGCTGCCGGGAGACATGAACGGGGACGGCCGTGTGACGGCCGCCGACGCCGTGCTGCTGCGGCAGCGGATTCTGAAGGGCGGCGCGGCCGGCCGGAGCCTAAGCGCCGGCGACCTGGACGGCGACGGCAGCGCCGATGACCGGGACCTGCGTATCCTGCTGCAAAGGCTGGATATTCTGGAGGGCGACGTAAACGGGGATGGCAGCGTGGACCAAAGGGATGTCAACGCCATCCGCACCTGCATGGCGACGGATACGGCCACCGACGCGCAGCTGGCCGCCGGCGACCTGGACGGCAGCGGCGCATTTACCGCCCTGGACGCCATGCTTCTGCGCAAACTTCTGAAGGAACCGGCCCCGCAGCCCGGCGGCGAAACCGGGCAGAACGCGGCGGGCATGTCCACCTACACCGCCGTGGTGGAGAACCCCTCCGACGCGGCGTCCATCACCCTTATGAGCCGTGACCGGGTGGTGTCCACGGCCACCGACCAACTCACCTGCGGCCCCCTGGAATACGGCGACACCATCGCCATCCAGTCGGATTACCAGTACTTCTGGGTGGAGCTGTCCGAAGACATGGGCCCGGCCCTCCTCTACGCCGAGGACGGCAACTTTTCCTTCCAGGTACCCCAGACGGGCGAGGCCTATCCCGACGGCATCTGGGGCCGGTCGGAATATACCGTCAAGGCCCGGCCGGCCACCGACGAGGAAGTGGCCGAACGCCGAACCTGGCCCTCAATCCCTATGACTTTATCTACGCCGACGAGATAAACCAGTACGACGCGGACACGGCCGACCTTGTAAACAATTCTGTGGCCATGGAAAAGGGGACCATAGAGGCCTACCCCCACGCCTACGCCAACCGGGTGACCGAAAACAAGAACATTTTCCAGGCCCGCAACGCCATCGACGGCGTAACCGAGACGGGCTACAACCACAACGACTACCCCTACCAGTCCTGGGGCTGCGGCCGGAATGACGACGCGGAGTACGTGGTCTACTTCGGCCGGGAGGTTTCGGTGGACGCCTTAAGCTTCGTGCTGCGGGCCGATTTCTCGGGCAACCCGCCCCACGACACCTACTGGGAGTCCATCACCGCCGAATTTTCCGACGGCAGCACCCAGACCTTCTCCCTGGAAAAGGGCGGGGACAAGCAGACCTTCGAATTCGAGCCGGTGACCACCAGCTATGTAAGACTCAAGAACCTGACCCGGCACGAGGACGAAAATTCCCAGATGTGGGCGGCCCTTATCGAGCTGGAGGCCATGGGCGCCGACCTTACGGAGGTCAACCCGCCGGCCCGCCGCACCTATCTGACCCCGGGCCTCTACGGCAAGGAGCTTACAAATACCACCGACCAGTACAAGTCGGCCGAAATCGCCGATACCATGAAGCAGGTCTACGACTACTTCGAGGACAACATCGGCGTGACCACCATCGGCTGGAAGGAGAGCGTCTACTACATCGGCGTCATGGACGCCTATATGACCACCGGCGATTTGGACTACTACCTGAACTGCCGGGATACGGCCGAATCCTTCGCCTACAAGGTAGGCGGCGGCCAGCTCACCGACTTCGGGGACGACTACGCCATCAGCCAGATGTATTTGGGGCTGGACGCCCTCTCCCCCGACCCGGATTATAAACTGGCCGGCACCATCGCCAACGCCGATTATAATGTGGATTTGGGTAAGGTGGAATACTGGTGGTGCGACGCCCTGTTTATGTCGGGCATGGTATACACCGAACTTTCCCGCCGCACCGGCGACAGCAGCTATTCGGATACCGAGTTCGCCTCCTATAAGGAGTGGTACGATAAACTCTACAGCCCGGAATACGACCTGTGGTACCGGGACGGCAGCTACATCGGCAAGAAGACCGACAGCGGCCAGCCCATCTTCTGGTCGAGAGGCAACGCCTGGGTCTTCGCCTATTTAGCCCGGCAGCTGTCCTACCTGCCGGACACCGAAAGCAAAATCTACCAGCGGTATCTTAAGGATTACCTGGCCCTGGCCGCCTCCTTAAAGGAATACCAGCGGGAGGACGGCACCTGGAACGCCTGCTTAAACGACGACCAGTACTACGGCGGCATGGAGACCACCGGCACGGCCGGCTACCTCTACGGCTATGCCGTGGGCGTGCAGCTGGGGCTGCTGGACGCGGATACCTACCTGCCCGTGGTGCTGCAGGCCTATGACGCCCTGACCGGCGTCTGCATGGTGGAGCCGGGCAAAATCGGCTACATGGAAAAGGAGGCCGCCGACCCCCAAAACTACGTCAGTGAGGAATATTCCAAAGAGCTGATGAACTCCTTCGGCACCGGCCTGTTCCTCATGGGCGCCTCGGCCCTCATGCGCATGTGCCAGGACTACGAGGCGGCTTATCTGGAAGTCCCCCTGGACAGCCAGGATAGGGAATACTCCCGCTTCCACGTGGAGGAGGGCTACTATGACGGCCCCATCACCGCCACGGCCAGCTCGGACGACGGCAATAAGCCCTCCGGCATCTTCGACCACAACGTATCGGGGGCCAAGGGCACCCGCTGGTCGGCGGGCGGCATGAACAACTGGCTTATGGGCGATTTAGGGGCCCTGGTACCCCTTTATAAAATCAACCTCTATCCCCTGGAAGACCGGGATTACCATTACGCCATCGACGTATCCGACGACGGCCAGCGCTGGGTCACCCTGGTGGACCGCATGGACAACACCGAGAAGGCCCCCTACTTCTCCCACACCTTCGACCCGGTGAACGCGCGGTATGTGCGGCTGCGGGTTAACGGCGCGGCCACCTACACCGGCGGTTTCACCTCCTTCAGCGAGATGTTCCTATACCCCTACACCGGGGAGGACGCCGTCCGCAACATCGATGACATTTATGAAGACCCCCACAAGGATATCATCTTTGTGCCCACCGAGGTGACGGTATCTTATTCCGATGACGAGCCGGCGGCCGGGTATTATACCGGCCCGGTGACCGCCACGGCCACCGACCAGCAGGCGGGCAACGAGGTTTCCAACCTCTTCAACAAGATTTGGACCGACGCCGCCACCGGCTCCCGCTGGTCGGCCTACCGGTACCCCCAGACGGCCACGGCGGATTTGGGCAAGACCCTGACCCTCAGCCAAATCACCATGATGGTGCTGAACGGCCGGCAGTATTACTACCAGCTGGAGGTATCGGAGAACGGGGAGGACTGGTACACCGTCTCCATTGTGGACGACATTTACGTGACGGCCAAAAACCACACCTTCACCTTTGCCCAGCCGGTGGACGCCCGCTATCTGCGGCTGACCGTCACCGGCAGCAACGCGGCCGACTACAGCGACATCTGGATAAGCATCAACGAAATCCTGCTGTACGAGCAGACCGGCGACCCGGAGGACCCCGATGACCCGGACGAACCCCAGCCCACCCCCCCTTACGGGGAATTGGCGGTGGAGAGCGCCTTCTCCTCCGCGGCCCCGGCGAAGGGCTGGTATGAAGGGGCCGTATCGGTGACGGCCACAGACCAGCAGGAGGGCAACGAGGCGCAAAACCTCTTTAACAAGGTCTGGAGCGACGCCGCCACCGGCTCCCGCTGGGCGGCCATGCGGTACCCCCAGACGGCCACCGCCGACTTTGGCCAAGCCGTCGACCTGCAGGACATCACCCTGCTGGTGCACGCCGCCCGGCCCTATACCTACCGGCTGGAGGCCTCCCCCGACGGGGAGAGCTGGCAGACCATCGCCCAAGTGGCGGGGACGGCCGCCGAGAACCACACCTTCCATCTGTCCGAGGCCGTGCCGGTGCAGTACCTGCGCCTGACCGTCACCGGCTGCGACCAGAGCAATTACAGCGAATGGGTGGGCATCAAGGAAATCCTGGTCTATACCGAGGGGGCCTATGAAGAGCCCATCGAAGACCCGGATGACCCCTACGCCGGCCTTACGGTAGAAAGCGCCTTTACGGGTGACGAGCCGGCGGCCGGGTACTATACCGGCCCGGCCACCGCCACGGCCACCAACCAGCAGACGGGCAACGAGGTGCAGAACCTCTTTAACAAGGTCTGGACAAACGACGCCACTGGTTCCCGCTGGGCGGCCTACCGGTATCCCCAGTCGGCCACGGCCGATTTCGGCAGCGCCCTGCAAATGGAAAAAATCACCCTGATGATTTACAACGCCCGGCCCTACAGCTACCGGGTGGAGGCATCAAGCGATGGGGACACCTGGCACACCATCGCCGCCGTACAGGGCGAGACCGCCGGCAACCATACCTTCACCTTCTCCAAAGCCGTGCCGGTGCAGTACCTGCGCCTGACCTTCAACGGCTGCGCCCAGAGCAATTTCAGCGAGTGGATCGGCGTCAACGAGCTGCTGGTCTACGAGGCGGCCGATACCCCCGAGCCACCGGCCGACCCCTATGAGAACCTGACGGTGGAAAGCGCCTTTACGGGCGACCAGCCGGCCGACGGCTACTACGCCGGCTATGTCAAGGCCGAGGCCACCGACCAGCAGGAGGGCAACGAGGCGGCCAACGCCTTCAACCGCATCTGGACCGAAAAGGAAACCGGCACCCGCTGGGCGGCCTGCTGGTATCCCCAGGCCATCACGGCCGACTTCGGCAGCGCCATCGACCTTTCCAAAATCACCCTGATGATTTACAAATCCCGGCCCTACGTCTATACGCTGGAGGTATCCCCCGACGGGGACACCTGGCACACCCTGGCCGAACCTGTCGGTGAGGCGGCGTCCAACCACACCTTTACCCTCTCCAATCCGGTGCCGGTGCGCTATCTGCGGGTGACCTTCACCGGCTGCGACCAGAGCGACTACAGCGACTGGGCGGGCGTCAATGAAATCCTCGTGTACATGGGCGGGGACTATACCGACCCCTATGCCGATTTGCAGGTCACCGAGAGCTTTACCGACGACGCCCCGGCCGATGGGTACTATATCGGCCCCGTATCGGCCACCGCCACCAACCAGGAGAAGGGCAACGAGGTGCAGAACCTCTTTAACGGCATCTGGACCGAGGACGCCACCGGCTCCCGTTGGGCGGCCTACAAGTACCCCAACGACGCCGTGGTGGATTTGGGCGATTTAATGGGCTTAGACCAAATCACCCTGCTTATCTACAAAAGCCGGCCCTACCAGTACACCCTGGAAATCTCGGACGACGGCGGCCACTGGCACACGGTGGCCAGGGTAGACGGCGAGACGGCCGGCAACCACACCTTCGCCTTTGACAGCCCGGTGGGCATCCGGTACATCCGGCTGGTCTTCACCGGCTGTGCGGAGAGTAATTACAGCGACTGGATCGGCGTAAACGAGATGCTCTTATACCCGGCCGACGCCTGGGAAAAGACCCAGACCCTGCGGCTGAGCGAAAGGAAGGGGTAAAGTCATGAAACGGATATTGGTTTTCTGCAGTGCCTTCGCGCTGCTCTGCTCGATGTTTGCGGCGACGGCCTCGGCGGCCGGAAAGCCTTCCCTCAGCCTGTCGGATGGGACCGGCAAGGCCGGGGACAGCCTGGAGCTGACCCTCAGCCTTTCGGACTTCGCCGGGGTGGAAGACCCCGGCGGGGAGGGCGAAATAGACGATTTGCTGGGCGCCGTCCAGGCGAAAATCTACTTTGACGCCGACGTCTTTTCCGTCCAAAGCTACGGCGCGGCCGACGAGGCGGCCGGCACGCCCTCCCCCTGCCTGCTGGGGGGCGAATGGGGGACGGATGTCATCCCCAAAAGCGATGATAAGGGCAGCTATATCTATGTGAGCCTCCTCTGCCTGGCGGGGGACGGCGCATCCCTTACCGACGATGCCGGCCTTGTCCGTATTCCCCTGCGGATTCAGGCCGGCGCGCCGGCGGGGGACTACACCCTTGACCTGGAAGCCGCTTCGGTGGTCACCGGCATAGAGGGGACGCCCAAGGAGGTAAGCGGCCAGTTTGGCCTGCAGGACGGAAGGGTCACGGTGCTATCCGGGGAGGATACCTCCGACGAATCGGATACCTCGGATACTTCTGACACCTCCGATACCTCCAGCACCTCCGGCGATACCTCCGACACTTCCGGGTCGCCGGATACCTCGGACACCTCCCGGGACGAGGAAACCGCCCCCGCGCCCGACAGCAGCCAGGGCGGGGATACCACCGACCGGGCGGAGGACGACAGCACGGCGGGTACCGACGGCACCGGCGCCGCCGGCGATGACAGCCGGCCAACCTCCCAGAACGGTGCCGGCGATAACTTTAAGACGGGAGACGCCGCCGCCCTCTGCTTTGGGGCCCTGGCCGTCCTGGCCGCCGGCGCTTCCGCCACGGCCATCTGCCGTCGGCGGAACCGGAAACCGTAAGGAATACCGGAAACAAACGGCCCGCCCGCTGCATACCGCTTTTCGGGCGGGCCGTTATGCTATCTTTTATATGGAGAAAAGGAGTCACATGCTATGCTGGCCGTCTATTTTTGCGCATCTCCGGACAACATCCGGCGGGTCTATGGCGGCGGAGCCGGAGAGCAAATCGCCGCCCTGGCCCCCGTCTATCCCCACATCATCCAGTCGGCCGCCATGCTCCGGGAGCACCGGGAGGGGCTGCGGGATACCGAAGTTATCTTTACCACCTGGGGGATGCCCAGCCTCACCCCCGCCGACCTGGGGCTGCTGCCCAATCTAAAGGCGGTATTTTATGCCGCCGGTTCGGTCAAGGGCTTTGCACAGCCCTTTTTGGAGGCGGGGGTCCGGGTGGTCAGCGCCTGGCGGGCCAACGCCCTGCCGGTGGCCGAGTTCACCCTGGCCCACATCCTGCTGGCGGGCTGCGGCTACTTCCGCAACGTCAGGGAATACCGGCGGCCGGAGCGGGAGGGGCAGCCCTATGTGGGCGGCGGCAGCTACGGGGAGACGGTAGGCCTCATCGCCGCCGGGGCCGTGGGCCGGCGGTTGGCGGCCCTGCTGCGCCCCTACGATTTCCGCGTACTGGTATACGACCCTTACCTGTCGGCCGCCGGGGCCCGGGAGCTGGGGGTGGAAAAGGCGGATTTGCCGGTTTTGTTCCGGGAGTCCCTGGTGGTCAGCAACCATCTGCCCCTGCTGCCCGAAACCAGGGGCATGATTGGGGAGGAACTCCTTAGGCAAATGCGGGAGGGGGCCACCTTTATCAACACCGGCCGGGGGGCCACCGTGGACGAGGGGGCCCTTGTGCGCACGGCCATGGCCCGCCCGGACATCAATATGGTGCTGGACGTGACCACCATGGAACCGCCGCCCGCCGACTCCCCTCTCTACCGGCTGCCCAACGTGCTGCTGTCCTCCCACATCGCCGGCTCCAAGGGCAACGAGCTCTACCGCATGGCCGACGCCTGTGTGGAGGCCTTCCGGCGGTACCTGGCCGGGGAGCCCATGGGGGAGGAAGTGACCCTGCCCATGCTCCAGGCCATGGCCTAGGGGCGGGCCGCCGGCCCCGCCGCCCACCCACAGAGACACCCCGGGGCCGGGCCGGAAATACAGGCCCCCGGGGGCAAAGCAAGCCGGCGGGGAAGCAAGGCGTGGTATAATCCAAAGGGCCGCGGAGAGGACGCGGCCGGAACAGGAACAGGCATACAGGAGGGTTGGGCAGTATGGATATAGGCCTTGTATCGGTAACCTTCCGGCAGCTGCCGCCGGAAGAAATCGTCCGGCTCTGCCGGCAGGCGGGGCTGGACGGCATCGAGTGGGGAGGGGACATCCACGTCCCCCCGGGGGATTTGGAGACGGCCCGGCAGGTGGGGGCAGTCACCGCCTCTCAGGGCCTGCGGGTTCTTGCCTACGGCTCCTACTACCGGGTGGGGGCCGGCAGCGACCCCCGGCGGGATTTTGCCCCTGTGCTGGCCTCCGCCCGGGCCCTGGGTGCACCCCTTATCCGGGTCTGGCCGGGGGACAGGGGCTCGGCGGCGGCCGACGAGGCCTATTACCAGGCGGCGGCCGAGGAAACCCGGATAATCTGCGGCATGGCGGGGGAATACGGCATCCGGGTGGCCTATGAGTACCACCCCGGCACCCTTACCGACTGTATAGCCGGCGCCCGGCGGCTGCTGGATTTGTGCGGCGACTGCGGCATCCGCAGCCTTTGGCAGCCCCGGGTTATCCCGGCAGAGGAAAACCTGCAGGAGCTGGAGCAGATGGACGGGCGGCTGGCCCATATCCACGTCTTCCACTGGGTGAAGCGGGAAGGGCAGACCCTGCGGCTCCCCCTGGCCCAGGGTGCGGCCGACTGGAAGCAGTACCTGGCCGCCGCCGCCCGCATCCCCGGCGGCCACGGCCTGCTGCTGGAATTTGTCCCCGGGGACAGCCCGGAGCAGTTTATAGCCGACGCACGCACCCTCCGCCGGTGGGCCGGCAGATAGCTTTTTGAACCCAGGAACCGGCGGCATGTGCGGCGGCGGGAAAAGGCCCCCTTTTTCGTTGACTTAAAATAGGGGGCTTGCTACAATGGAAAAAACGGGCGGATATAGCCGCCGGGGGTACTGTACAAGGAGGCATGACGGCATATGGAAACCCTTTCGCTGAACGGGGATTGGTCCCTGCAAATTTCGGGGGAGACGGACTGGATACCGGCAAAGGTGCCAGGGTCGGTCTATGCGGATTTGCTGCGCTGCGGGCGCATCGAGGATCCCTTTTACCGGGACAATGAGAACCGCCTGCTGCCCCTGATGGAGCACGATTTTGTCTATACCCGCACCTTTTCGGTAAGCGGCGGGCTGCTGGGCCGCGATGTCCTGCTGCTGCGCTGCGAGGGGCTGGATACCCTGGCCACTGTCTCTCTCAACGGCACCCCGGTTTTGCAGGCCGACAACATGCACCGCACATGGGAGCTGGATGTAAAAAAATTCCTGGTGGAGGGGGAGAACACCATTGCTGTGCACTTTGCCTCCCCCACCCGGTATATAAAGGAACAGTACGCCCGCTGCCGGGCGGACGGCACGGGCGACGCCATGGTGGGCTTCCCCCACATCCGCAAGGCCCACTGCATGTTTGGATGGGACTGGGGTCCCCGCCTGCCCGACGCCGGCATCTGGCGCCCCATTTCCCTTATAGGGGCGGACACGGCCCGACTGAAGGGGGTATATGTGACCCAGAACCATCACGACGGCGTGGTGGATTTGAATTTTGATGTGGAGGTCCAAAGCCTTTCCGACGCCGGGCCGGCCTGGACCTATACGGCGGCCGTCACAGCCCCCGACGGGCGACGGTATGCCTGCGACCCTCTGTCCGGGCGGGTTCGCATCCCCGACCCCCAGCTTTGGTGGCCCAACGGCTACGGGGCGCAGCCCCTGTATACCCTGCGGGTGGAGCTGTCGGCCGGCGGGCAGCTGCTGGATGTGTGGGAAAAGCGCATCGGCCTGCGCACCATGACCGTCCACCGGGAGCCGGACGCCTGGGGGGAGGGCTTTGCCCACCGGGTCAACGGGGTGGACATCTTCGCCATGGGCGCCGACTATATCCCGGAGGACAACCTCCTCACCCGGGTGGACCGGGCCAAAACCGAGCGGCTGCTGCGGGACTGCGCGGCCGCCCGTTTCAACACCATCCGGGTATGGGGCGGCGGCTGCTATCCCAGCGACGATTTTTACGATTTGTGCGACCAGCTGGGCCTGATCGTATGGCAGGATTTCATGTTCGCCTGCGCCGTGTACGAGCTCAGCGACGCCTTTGAGGAGAATATCCGCGCCGAACTGATTGACAACATCAAGCGCCTGCGGCACCATCCCAGCCTGGGGCTGTGGTGCGGGAACAACGAGATGGAGATGTTCGTGGAGCAGGGAAAGTGGGTATCCAGCCCCAAACAGAAGTCGGATTATGTGAAGATGTATCAGTACATCTTCCCGAAAATTTTGAAGGAATACGATCCGAATACCTTCTACTGGCCGGCCAGCCCATCCTCCGGCGGGGATTTCGATGAACCCAACAGTCCCGACCGGGGGGATACCCACTACTGGGGGGTGTGGCATGGCAACGAGCCCTTTTCGGCCTACCGCAGGTTCTTTTTCCGGTATGCCTCGGAGTTCGGCTTCCAGTCCTTCCCCTCACTTAAGACGGTGGAGAGCTTCACCCTTCCCGAAGACCGCAATATATTCTCCTATGTGATGGAAAAGCATCAGCGCAACAACGCCGCCAACGGGAAGATTATGCATTATCTGGCCCAGACCTTCCTCTACCCCACGGATTTTTCCACCCTTTTGTACGCCTCCCAGCTGCTCCAGGCGGAGGCCATTAAGTACGGGGTGGAGCACTGGCGGCGGAACCGGGGGCGCTGCATGGGCGCCGTCTACTGGCAGCTCAACGACTGCTGGCCAGTGGCCAGCTGGTCTTCCATAGATTACTTCGGCCGCTGGAAGGCGCTGCATTATTACGCCAAACGGTTTTTCTCGCCGGTGGCGGTCTCCTGCTGCGAAGAGGGGATTATGACCCAGAACCCCAATGTAAACGCCGAGCCCTATGATGTGGAGAAGTCCATGCACCTGTGCGTGGAGAACGAGACCATGGCGCCCTTCCGGGGGGAGGTGCGCTGGTCCCTGCGCAGGCCGGACGCTTCGGTCATCCGGCAGGGGACGGAAAAGGTGGAGGCGGTGCCCCTTTCCTCCCTTTGGCTGGAAAAGCGGGTGTTTGCCGACGCGCCCTTATACCAAAGCTACCTTTCCTTTTCCCTGTACGGGGAGGACGGCGGCCTTATCTCGGCCGGCACGGCGCTCTTCTGCCCGCCCAAGCATTTTGCCTTTGCCGACCCCCATTTACAGGCCGAGATTGGGGGCGATACGATCACCGTGTCCGCCGCCGCCTACGCCCGGTCGGTGGAAATCGATTTCGCCGATGCGGATGTGGTGCTGTCGGACAATTACTTTGATATGGACGCCGGAACCCGCACCGTAAAAATCCTCCGGGGACAGCCGGGGGAAAAACTGATTCTGCGCAGCGTCTACGATATCCGCTGAGGACGGCCCCTGCTGCAACGCACGGGTGAACAGGGGGAAAAACGAGCCGGAGGTATTATCGCCGCAAAGGCCCGGGGGTTCGGATTTTACACAAAGATATATTATCAAAAAAATATTTTCAAATTGGTTGTGTTTTTAGCGTTTCCGTGCTATACTCGAACATGAAAATGGCGGTTTGGCCTTCTGCGTGCGATTCATATGGGCCAAGCCCCAACGAAAAAACAGAGGAGGAACAACCATGACAAGCGGCAAAAATACCAAAAGGGCCATGCTGGCCAGCGCCCTGTCCCTGGCCCTCTGCTGCGCCATGCTGCTGGGCACGACTTTTGCCTGGTTTACCGACAGCGTGACCAATACCGGCAACATTATCCAGTCGGGCAATCTGAACATTACGGCCACCGTGGCCGAGGTAGATCCCGACGACACGGCCTTTACCATTCAAAACGACGCCACCGGCGAAGCGGTTAACGGCGGCCAGCCCTTCGGCTTCGGCGAACCGCGGGATATCGAAAAGGTTCCCGGCGCCATCATCGGCGAGGAAAACTGGGAGCCGGGCCGGTCCGATGCCAAGCTGCTGACCGTGACCAATAGCGGCACCCTGGCCGCCAAGGTAAAGCTGCAGTTCAGCGTGACCGACGGCGGCCTGTCCGAGGCGCTGTGGTATGACTTTATCCGGGTGGTGGACGGCGCTGTGGACGGCACCTTTACCAAGCGTCCCATGAATACGCTGAAATCCATGGAAGCGCTGGAATTCCCGCTGCTGGAAAGCGGCGACAACCTCCAGTTCATCCTGGTGTACGGCATGTACGAGGAAGCGGGCAACGAATTCCAGGGCGACAGCTTTGCGGCGGACGTGACCATCCTGGCCAAACAGACCCCCAAAGAGACAGACGGCTTCGGATCCAATCAGTACGACGCGGCGGCGCCCTATGCGTGGAGCGGCGGCACCGATGACGAGGGCCTGGAGGGGAACACAGACGCGCAGGCCAAGGCCGTTTCCATCGAAACACCCGAGCAGATGGCTTCCTTTGCTGCCGCGGTCAACGCCGGCAATACCTATAAGGACTATACCGTCACGCTGGAGAAGGATTTGGATTTGGGCGGCGAAAACTGGACGCCCATTGGCCGGCCGGGTCATACCTTCCAGGGTGTTTTTGATGGCAACGGCCATACGGTGAGCAACCTGAAGGTCGATATGGCCTCTTCCAGTGACGTGGGCTTCTTCGGCTTCACCCAGGGCGGGGAAATCCGCAATCTGACTATACACAACGCCCAGGTGAAGGGGTATCTGGATGTGGGCGTTGTGGCGGGCACTCCGTATACATCGGCCTACAGCAATATCAAACTGACCGGCACGATTCAGGTAGACGGCTATGCGTATGTCGGCGGCATGTTTGGGAAAAACGCCTATGCCGACCTCTCCGATCTGACCATTGACGCCGTGGAAGGCAGCTATGTCAAGGCTGAATCCGAAGAGTATCGGACCTACGTCGGCGGCGTGGTGGGCTTCATGGGAGAAGGAAGGCAATCGGTTTCCAATGTGGTATCCAACATCGATGTATATGGTTCCACATGTGATGTGGGCGGCATCACCGGTATCGCACATTATGGCAATACCTTTGCAAACTGCATCAGCACAGGCGACGTTTATCTGACCAATTCCATATTTGATGAAAACAAGCTGGAGATCGGCGGCATTGCCGGCACCTGGATGAACAGCAGCGCCGGCAGCGTTACCCTGCGCGGCTGCTCCTTCACCGGCACGCTGCACGCCGTGCATAACGAACAGGATATCAGCGGCGAGGTGGCCGGAAATACCCTGACGGGGAGCAAGTATTATCCGGACAGAAACGAGGGCCAGCTGATCATCGAATAAAAGGCAACCGCTTTTCCTCCCGCCAGACCGGCGGATCCCAAGGGCGCGGGCCTATGCAGATATGTGTGCCTGTGGGGCCCCGAAAGGAAGAAAATCATTCCGCTGCCGGCATTTGTCCGGGGGCATCAAGACCTTGGGATAAACGCCGGCAACTAAAAAAGGCGGAACCTGTAAATGGAACACTCGAAAAAGTCCCTGCTGGCCAGCGCCCTGTCCCTGTCCCTCTGTGTTATACGGATTATCCGGAAGGGTATACCGTTGAAAACTGCCAGGTGAAGGGCTGCGATTTCACATGGGGAAGCCCCGCCTCCAGGTACAACAGCTTTGCTTTTGTGGACGGGGATAAGTATCTTGTGGACTACGATGACGTTCCCGCAGGGGTAACGGTTACCGACTGCACATTCACACGAGCCGGCTACCCCCCCCGCTGCAGGCAAAGCGCGCAAAAAACAGGCCGGACAGCCCGAAAGGGTTGTCCGGCCTCAGTTTTTTACCTTGCGGTTCAACAGCCGGCAGACCGGCCGGGTAAGATACTCCCTATCCCGGCCCTTGCCCGCATATTTATTTTTCCGGCGACACGAAGCCCAGCTTCCGCTGTACCTTGGAAAGGGTGCGGGCGGCCAGACGGGCAGCCCGTTCGGAACCTTCCCTGTACACCGACAAAAGATAGCCCTTGTCGTTGATGAGCCGGTCGTACTCCTCCCGGATGGGCCGCAGGGCCTCCACAACGGCCTCGCCCACGGCGGTTTTAAAGTCGCCGTAGCCCTTGCCCTCAAATTCGGCCTCCACCTGTCCGGCCGTCTTACCGGTGACGGCCCCGTAGATGCCGATGAGGTTGTTGATGCCCTCCTTGCCCTCGCCTACGCAGACCTTGGCCTCCGAATCGGTCACCGCCCGCTTGAACTTGCGCATGATGTCCTCCGGCTTGTCCAGCAGCGCCACCCAGGCGTTGGGGTTCTCGTCCGACTTGGACATCTTCCTCGTGGGGTCCTGCAGGGACATGACCCGGGCCCCGGCGGGGGGGATGTAGGGCTCGGGCAGGGTGAAGAGGCCGCTGTACAGATTGTTCATGCGCAGGGCGATGTCCCGGGTTATCTCCAGATGCTGCTTCTGGTCGGCCCCTACCGGCACCAGGTCGGCCTGGTAGAGCAGGATGTCGGCCGCCATAAGGGCGGGATAGGTGAAGAGGCCGGCGTTGATGTTCTCGGGATGCTTCTGGGACTTGTCCTTAAACTGGGTCATGCGGGACAGCTCGCCGAACTGGGTGTAGCAGTCGAGAATCCAGGCCAGCTCGGCGTGGGCCGGCACCCAGGACTGCACCATCAGAACCGATTTCTGGGGGTCCAGCCCCACGGCCAGCAGCAGGGCGCAGGTGGTGTAAATCTGCTGGCGGAACTTGGCCGGCTCCTGCCGGACGGTGATGGCGTGCAGATCCATGACGCCGTAGATGCAGTCGTATTCCTCCTGCATGTTTTTCCAGTTTTTGAGGGCCCCCAGGTAGTTGCCCAAGGTCAGCATGCCGCTGGGCTGGATGCCGCTGTATATCCGCTTCTTGCGCTGGGGGGCGGGGGTTTGTTCGCTCATGATTCCTTGTCTCCTTTACCTATGCTTGCCCGCCGCCCTTTACCGGCCGCAGGTCTCGGCCGCCAGGCGGCCCAAAATCTCCATACCCTGGGCAATCTGCTGGTCGGTGGGGGTGGAGTAGTTGATGCGGAAGCACTGGCAGGGCTCGTTTTCGTCCATTAAGAAGGCCGAGCCGGGCACGGTGGCCACCTTCCGGTTGACCGCCTCCTTGCAGAAGGCGTTCATGTCCACCCCGTCGGGCAGGCGGCACCAGAGGAAGAGCCCCCCCTCAATGGGCTGGTAGCTGATGTAGGGCGCCAAGTGCTTGTCCATCAAATCCATGGTATACCGGGCCTTCTTGCCGTAGAGGGCCTGGTTTTTCTTTAAATGGCCGTCGTAGTCACATTCGGTCATGAAGCCGTGGGCCACAATCTGGGACCAGATGTTGGTATGTACGTCCACCACCTGCTTGCAGACCACCAGCTTGGAGAAGACCGGGCCGGGGGCGATGGCGTAGCCCACCCGCATGCCCGGGGCCATGACCTTGGAGAAGGAGCCGCAGTAGATGACCAGCCCGTCCTCGTCCAGGCTCTTGATGCAGGGCACATCCTCCCCGGCAAAGCGGGTGTCCCCGTAGGGGTTGTCCTCCAGAATCAGCACGCCGTACTTCTTGGCCAGGGCGTAGAGCTGCCTGCGCTTTTCATAGGACATGGTGACGCCGGTGGGGTTCTGGAAGTTGGGGATGGTGTAGATAAATCTGGCCCGCTTTTCCTCTTGTAAGGCCTGCTCCAGGGCGTTCATATCCATGCCGTCGGCCTCCATCTCCACCCCCCGCAGCTTGACGCCGTAGGACCGGAAGGCGTTGAGGGAGCCGATAAAGCTGGGATTCTCACAGATGACCGTGTCCCCCTCGTTGCAGAGGACCTTGGCCGTCAGCTCCATGACCTGGTTGGCCCCGGTGGTGATGAGGATGTCGTCAAAATCCCGGCCCACATTGTGCTTCTCCTTCATGTAGGACATGAGATGGGTCCGCAGGGGGCCGTAGCCCTCGGTGATGGAATACTGCAGCGCATCGATGGGATGGGTCTCGAACAGCTTGGCCGACAGCCGGGCGATGTCGTCCACGGGGAAGGCGTCGGGGGCCGGGTTGCCGGCCGAAAAGGGGATGTACCCCGGCTGGGAGGTGAATTTTAAGATTTCCCGGATGGCCGAGGGCTTTAAACCCGCCACCCGGTTGGCAAAGGTGTATTCCATAAGTAACCGTCCTTTCTCCTCATACAGGCGGCAGACCGCCTCTTTATATACACTTTCCTATCATACCACAATCCCCCGGCCGCGTAAAGCCGTAGGGCCGGGTTGGGAGGCAAAAAAATCCCGTTCCCCCTATGCTGCGCGGGGAACGGGCGGTTTTAGGCGGATATTTTCTTTTCCAGCAGGGCGAGGCGGTTTTACAGGTCGCTTACCTGCTCCTTCAGCTTTTCGGTTTCACGCTCTAGCTCCCACTGTTTTTCATGGGTGAGCTTATAACCGTCAAAGAGGCTGTCTATCCTTTTGCCGATTTGATTTTCCATGTAGACCTTCATCCGGTGCTCGGAAGCGTCTATCATCCTGGACACCGTTTCTGTCAGCATTTGAAATTGTTCCAGCATTTCTGCGTCGGTCATTTTCGCCACCTCCTGTCTTACCCAGTTTACCACAGGGGCCGCGGGCCTGTCAACATCCCCCCCATTCCCCCCAAAAAACTTCTCGACTTTTTCTGCGCCTACATCTTGCGGTATTTCCCGGAAATCTTTCCACAACTCCACCACCGGCTGTGGATAACATCCGCCGCCCTTCCATATTTCCCGAAGGGGTTTTGGGACAATCCCCCTTATCCGGCAGTGATTTCCATTTTTTAGCAATCCGCTTTGACAAAAAATCCCCGCCCGCCGGGACTATAATCGGGTGTATAAGGCCCGCACCAGCCTATTTCCCGCCCCGCCGGGAAATAAAGCCGGCGGGAAACAGGACAAGGCCGGCGAAACCGGCCCGGCGGACGGGAAAACGTCCGACTTTATATGGTGGTGAGCGGTTTGAAGCAGGAAGCGCGGCCGGTCCAGTCGGCCGTATGGGAAAAGGTGCAGCAGGCGGCCAAAGGGGTGCTGGGGCAGATACTGTGGGCGGCCGGCGGATTTTTGGGGGCGCGCACGGCGGTCTTCGGGACCTACGCCCCCTTCGGCCTGGCGGTCATCGGCGGCGTGCCGGCGGCCTATACCCTGGGGGCGGCGGTGGGGGCGCTGCTGGGGTACTTCATCCCCGTGACGGGAGGAAACGCCTTCCGGTACATAACCGCCGTATTGGCGGCGGCCTCCATCAAATGGCTGCTCCACGGCATCTTAAAATTCACCCGGACGCCCCTCTACTCGGCCCTGGTGGCCCTGGCGGCCACGGCGGTGACCGGGGCGGCGGGGGCCGTGGGCAAAAGCTTTTCGCAGGCGGTCGTCATGATTGGGGCCGAAAGCCTGCTGGCGGGGGCGGGGGCCTACTTTATCCACCGGGCCTGCGCGCTGCGGGACAAGCCCTCCCCCGGCCTTTACAGCCAGGAACTGGCGGCGGCGGTCATCGCTGTCAGCATCGGGCTTATGGCTTTGGTGCCCTTTCAAATCGGGGATATATCCATCGGCCGGGTGCTGGCCGTCCTGCTGGTGCTGGCCGCCGGCCGGTTCGGCCGGGAGGCGGCCGGGGCCATCGCCGGGGTATCGGCCGGCCTGGCCGTCAGCCTCTGCGGGGAAATCGGGGGCGCCGACACCTTATATATGGCCGGCATGTACGCTGCAGGGGGGCTGCTCTGCGGGGTCTTCTCCCATTTGGGAAAACTGGCGGCGGCCTTTGCCTTTCTGCTCACAAGCGGCCTGGGGGCCGTGCTGGCGGGGGGCAGCGTCCAGTCCCTTGCGGCCGTGGCCGAGACGGTCATCGCGGCGGCGGCCTTTCTGGCCCTGCCCCGGAAGCTGGGGAGCCGGCTGGCCGACCTGTTTTCCCCGCCGGCCGAGCTGCCCCGGCTGGACAGCCTGCGCAAATCCCTGACCATGCGGCTGGACTTTGCCTCGGAGGCCCTGCATAACGTCTCCCGGACGGTGGAGGAGGTGGCCGGCCGCCTGCGGCGCAAGGGGGCGCCCGACTTTACCGACGTGCTGTCCGGGGTGGAGGAGGACGCCTGCAAGGGCTGCGCCCTGCGGCTGCACTGCTGGGAGACGGCCAGGGCCGACACCCTGACGGCCCTGGTGGACATGACCAAGGCGGTCAAGCGGGGGGAGGCGGCCCCGGAGGAATCGGTGACGGGGGAATGGAGCGAGCGCTGCCTGCGCCCGGCGGCGGTAGGGGCGGCCCTGGCGGACCATTTTAAGGATTTCGCCGCCCGGCAGGCGGCCGAGAACCGCATCGACGAGGTGCGGCAGGTGGTGTCCGACCAGTTTGAAGGGGTGTCGGACATGCTGGCCGATTTGGCCGAGGAGTTCGAGACGGCCCAGCAGTACGACGTGGAGCTGGCGGGCAAAATCGCCGACGTGCTGCGGTCGGCCGGGATACTGACGGCCGACTGCGGCTGCTGTATCGACCAGTTCGGCCGCATGACGGTGGAACTGCGCATCCGGGATACCGGCCTTGCCCAGGTCAACCGGGCCAAGCTGATGCAGCTGGTGGAAGCGGCCTGCGGCCGCACCTTCGACCCGCCCTGCGTCAACAAGGGGCGGCAGGAGTACCACGCCGTCTTTTCCGAGAAGGCGGCGCTGGATATAGAGCTGGGGGCCTGCCAGTACGCCTGCGGGGACGCCCGGCTGTGCGGCGACGCTTTTGATACCTTCCGGGACGGCCGGGGCCGGTATTTTATGGTGCTCAGCGACGGCATGGGCACCGGGGGCCGGGCGGCGGTGGACGGGGCCATGGCGGCGGGGCTTATGTCCCGGCTGTTAAAGGCCGGATTCGGCTTCGACTGCTCTCTGCGGATTGTCAACGCGGCCATGCTCTTTAAATCCACCGACGAGTCCCTGGCCACCCTGGACGTGGCCTGCATCGACCTGTTTACCGGCCGCACGGAACTGTGCAAGGCTGGGGCGGCCCCCACCCTGGTCCGCCGGTCGGGGCGGACGGGCAAGGCCTCCTGCTCCTCCCTGCCCGCCGGCATCCTGCGGGACGTAAGCTTTGACCGGGCCTCCATCGAACTGGTGCCGGGGGATTTGCTGGTGCTTTTGTCCGACGGGGCGGTGAGCGGGGGCACCGACTGGATTTGCGCCCAGCTGGAGCAGTTTGAAGACGGGGATATAAGGGAATTGGCCGAATCCATCGCATCGGCCGCCCGCCGCCGGCGGGACGACGGCCACGAGGACGACATCACCGTCCTCACCGCCCTGGTGCGCAAGGCGGTGTAACCCCCCCGCCCGCTCCTTCGGCATTTGCTGTGTGCCCCGGCCGACGCGCATGCCGCCGGCCCCGAGAAATGGGACAAACGGAACCCCCGGCCCATAGGCGGGCCGGGGGTCGGTTTGGAATGGATAAAAACGGCGAATGGGATAGATTATTCCCCAGGGCCGATGACGGTGACGGCGTCGTTCCCCTTGATGATTTCGCCCACCACGCTGGCCGCGTCATAGGTCAGGGTAACGCCCAGGCCCTCCCCCGTGTTTCCATAGGCGTACAGGGTGGGATAGGGGCCTACCGAGATAAGCTTGGTGTTAATCAGGGTGCAGTTGGTGGGATAATACTGGTAATTGCCCCCGCCCTTGTTGCCCAGGGTCAGGGCGGCCAGGTTAATCTCGTTGCCGGTGCCCCAGTCCCTGTTATCAAAGTAGTGCAGCACACTGTCGTCCTCCTGGGTGAGGGTCAGGGTGCAGTTTTCCAGCACCGCCGTGCCGCCCCGGACGACCACCCCGTGCATGGTGCCGTTGACGGTGCAGTTTGTCATATTCAGCTGACAGGGCACATTGACCAGCACCGCCGTGCCCACATCCGTGGAGGTCAGGGTCGAATTGCGGATGTTGAAGACCGGGTTGTGGTTTTCAGTCGTGCTCGCGTTGGTGGTCACGCAGTAGCCGGCGCACTCGATGACGGAATCGATGATGTCCACCACGGCACCGTCGCCTGCGGCGTATACGGCGGTGCCGGTGGTTTTGTAGTCGACGCCGTTCAGCAGCACACGGCCGCCTTTTTCCGTTGAGATGCTGCTGTTGGTGACCGCTTGGGCGGCCAGTTCCAGACCGCCGTCCTGGATGTTGAGGTTTTCCCCGTCCGTTACCGTCACGCTGTCGGCGGTAAGGGTCTTGCCATTCAGGTCGATGTTGGTGGTGCCCGACTGGCTCATGGGGATGTTCTGCGTGCCGAAGTCGATGTCGTCGGTCAGGCGCAGGGCTTCGTTGGGCTGCAGGTTCTCCACCTTTTCCGCAAATTCCTCGGTAGTGGAAACCTCGGCGTAATAGTCGGCCTGCAAGTCGTACTCGCTGCTGCCGAAGCCGTCTTGTTCCACGGCGGCCTGGGCGGCCCGGATGGTTACATTGGCGGCAAAGTCCTTGCCCATATATTCGTTGCCGGCTTCCTCATACATACCGTAAACCAGCACGAACTGCAGGGATTCCTCCGGCAGCAGGACGGTGTCGTCCATGGTGTCGGCCACATCGTTTATGGTGCGCATATCCCGGGGGGTGAACCGGCCCACGGCCGCCCCGTTTTTTATCTGTACAAAATCAAACCACAGGGCGTCCATCAGGCCGCCGTCTTCCAGGGTGAACTCCAGCTGAATCTTGGCGGCCAGAGAGCCGCCGTTGACCACTTCCAGCAGCTTGGCCGAGGACTTGCCCGGCTCCCACAGGGTCTCGTCGATAATGGCGGAGGTATCTTTCTTCAGATCCTGCGCGCCGGCCGCAAAGGTAATGGGCTGGCCCCCGTTGACCCCCTCGATGGTATAGGTTTTGTTGCCTGCGGCATCCAGGTCGTAGGCCAGGGCGTCAATGGACAGATTCCCCGCCTGGATTACGTTGCCCGTGTTTGTCACGCTGTCGGTAAACCAGGCAAAGGTAGTGCCCGCCAGCAGGGCCAGGGAAACGGCCAGGGACAGGGCGCTTGCAGCCAGCGCCCGCTTGGTGCTTTTTTGAGACATACCCTTCACTCCCAATTCTATATTTTTCTGCAGGGCCGGCGGCGGGAGTTATAAAAAATTCCAGCCCGTTTATTCCGGCGACGGCCTCTCAGATACTTTTATATTACCATGAATATCCAGCCATTTCAATATGCCGGGCGCATACTGCGTTATCAAATGTTGCATGGGAGCGCTTTCCGGCGGCGGCCTCAGGCGTGGGACAGGGAGGGGAACCGCAGCCGGCGGCCGGCGCAGGGGTTCTCCCCGCCCGCCAGGACAAAGAGGGTGTCCTCCCCCGCCAGGGGCGTGACGGCCCAGTCCCCGGCCTCCGCCGGGGCAAAGCCCAGTTCGGCCCGGCTTTCCTGCCGGCAGAGGCCGGCCAGCACCTCGCCCAAAGGCCGGCCGGGATGGCCGAAGATGTCGTGGCAGAAAAGGGTATCCCCCTCCCTCTCGGCCAGCACCACCGTGTCCATGGAGGGGGAATAGTATGCGCAGCCGGGCAGGCAGCCGCACCAGAACATGATCAGCCCCAGGTTATCCTCCATGGAAAAGGATGAAAAGGGGTTGGACTTTGCATAGCACCGCCGGAGAATCTCCTGCCCGGCCGGGCTGCCGGTATCCAGGAGGACGAAATCCCCGGGGCCGGGGCTGACGGGGAGGGTATACTGAACCTCAGCCGCCTGCCGGAACCCAAAACGGGAATAAAAATTCAGAACCGTATCGTTGGCGAAGAGGTAGACGCCGTCGGCCTTGCCCTGCCAGTCGGCCAGGATTTCCTCCAGCAGCCGCCGGGCCAGGCCCTGCCCCCGGAAGCCGGGGTCGGTCATAACCGTGCCGATTTGAATATACCGCCGCCGGCGGCCCTCCAGCCGGAAGTCCATGGGGTTGACCGCGGCGCAGGATACCACCCGGCCGCCCTGGGCCAGGACGTAGGGGATGTAGCGGTCCCCCCACCAGCCGGCTGCATACCAGTCGGCAAAGGACAGGCCGAAGACCCGCCGGGCTAAATCCATAAAGCTTTCCCGGAGGGCATCGTCCTCCCGCACCTGCTTGTACAAGGTAAACGTCATGATAATCCTCCTTACAGCTCCCGCTTTTTATAAAAATAGATGGACAGCTGCCAGGAGAGGAAGAAAAGCAGGGCCGACGCGGTCAGGAGAATCAGCAGGGGCCCCCAGCCGGGCAGGATGGCAAAGACGGCGGGCAGGTCGGCTGTGCTGTCGGAGGTTATCATCCCCAGGGTCACAAAGAAGGCGCAGAGGGCGCCGATGATGATATAGTAGGCGATGCGGCCCCGCTCGGCCCCAAGCCGAAAGACCACCGGCAGCAGCAGGGAGGGCGCCAGCAGGCCCACGCTGCAGAGAAGGGCGGCCATGGAGAGGAAGCCCTCGGGTTGGAACTGTCCCACATAGGCCGCCCGGACGCCCTGGGCCAGCAGGCTGAGGATAAGGCAGACTGCCAGCAGCAAAAGCACCAGCAGGTACTTGACCGAAACCACCGCGCCCCGGGAACAGGGCAGGGTGTCGGCGCAGCTTATCCACCGGTTGCGCTCGTCGTAGGACAGGATGGTCACCGGCAGCATGCTGGCAATCAGGACGGGATACAGAAAGAAAAAGAAGCTGCCTTCATTCATGGCCGCCACGGCGCAGAAGACCACCGCCAGGACGAAAAAGGCCATGCCGTATTTTTTCAGCATCAGCAAATCCTTATATACAAGACCCTTCATGCTATTTACCCCCTTTGGCCATATAGACAAACAATTCCTCAATGCTCACCGGGCCCACCTGCAGGCCGGCCGGAACCTTATCCCGCCGGACCACCGCCTCGGCGCCGTAGGGCGACACCTTCTTGCCCAGCACCGCCCCGGCGGGCAGGGCCGCCAGCTGGCTTTCGGAGCAGCGCACCACCCCGTAGCTTTCGCTCAGCCGGTCCTTTTCCTCTAAAAGCAGCAGCTTTCCCTTATGCAGAAAGGCGATGTAGTCGCAGAGCTTCTCCAGGTCGCTGACAATGTGGGAGGAGATGAGCACGGCGTTGCGTTCATTGCGGGTGAATTCCGACAGGATTTCCACCACCTCGTCCCGCACCACCGGGTCCAGGCCGCTGGTGGCCTCGTCCAGAATCAGCAGCCGGGCCCCGTGGGACAGGGCCGTGGCAATCCCCAGCTTCATCTTCATGCCCTTGGAATATTCCTTAAAGGGCTTATCCCAGGGCAGGGAAAACCGGTCCATATACGAAGCGAAGTCCTCTTCCGACCAGCGGGTGTAGATGCCGGAAAAAATCCGCTCCATCTGCCGGGCGGTCAGGGCCTCGGGATAGCCCACCTCGTCCAGCACCACGCCCATGTCCTGCTTGACGGGGGTCAGGTCGTCCCCGTCCGACGCCCCCAGGATGCGCACCCCGCCCCCGTCCTTCCTTATCATGCGCAGAAGCAGGCGGATGGTGGTGCTTTTGCCCGCCCCGTTTTCCCCCACCAGCCCCAGAATACAGCCGGCCGGCAGGGCGAAGGATACCTTATCCAGGGTAAAGCCCCGGTACTTTTTGCTCAGGTTGCGCACTTCCAATACATTATCCATGACTCGTTTCCTCCTCGCTTAAGATGGAAAACAGTTCGAGAATATCCTTGCGGCTTAAATTGCAGGAGGCCGCCAGGCGGTTTATCTCCCCAATATACTGCTCGATTTTCTTGAGATTTTCCTCCCGCAGCAGCTCGGTATTTTTGGGCGCCACAAAGGAGCCCTTGCCCGCCACGGTGTAAATAAACCCTTCTTTCTCCAGTTCGTCATAGGCGCGCTTGGTGGTGATGACGCTGATGCGCAAATCCTTGGCCAGGTTCCGGATGGAGGGTAAGGCCTCGTCCTCCATCAGGGCCCCGCTGATGATTTGGCTCTTTATCTGGGTGTATATCTGGTCGTAGATAGGCGCCCCGCTCTTATTGTCGATGAAGATCTGCATGCCTTTCTTCACTCCTTAACTGTACATGTACAGTATATACAGTAAGAACAGATATGTCAATAGGGGCGGCGAAATAATTTTTGAAAGGAAAATGAAACCGAATCGTAACTTCCTATTTATTGACAGATGTGCTATACTGTATACGATTAGACTGTCAGGCTGCCCCAAAGCCTATGGAACCGTCCGGGCCGGCGACATGTGCGTCGGCCGGGGATATGTCAGAAGGGGGCTCGCCCCTCTTCTGCAGCTTGCCGACAAAGGCGGCAAGCGGAAAATTATGGGCATGGTATGGACATTTCCGCGTCTTAGTATATATGTGTATAAAAGAGGGAAAGGATGAAACCTGTCATGCAAAACACCGACCGGCTCTGTATGGGCTGTATGAACGACAACGGCGGCGAGCAGATCTGCCCCATATGCGGGTACGACGAGCAAAGCCCCCATCCGGAATCGGCCCTGCCTCCCCGGACCTTTATCGGCGATGGCCGGTATCTGGTGGGCAAGGTGCTGGAGACCAACGGCCAGGGGATTACCTATCTGGGCTGGGACAATACCAGCGACACCATCGTCTGGATTCAGGAGTACTTCCCCACCGGCCTGTGCGAGCGCCTGGCCGACGGGACGGTGCAGAAGGCAGAGGGCTCGGAGTTCCCCTTTGAGGAGGGGATGCTTGCCTTTTTGGAGCTGTCCCGGTCCCTCTCCCGCCTGCGGGAGCTGCCGGCCCTGCTGCCGGCAGTGGAGGTCTTCGAGGCGGGCGGCACGGCCTATTTCGTGCAGCAGGCCGTATCGGGCATCACCCTCAGGGAATTCCTCCTGCGCAACGGGGGGACGCTGACCTGGGAGCAGGCCCGGCCCCTCTTCCTGCCCCTGCTTTCGGCCTTAAAGACCCTGCATAACGCCGGCATCGTCCACCGGGGCATCTCCCCCGAGACCCTGCTGGTGGGCCGGGACGGGAAAATCCGCTTAAAGGATTTCCTCATCCCCGCCGCCCGGACGGCCCGCAGCGATATGACCGCCCAGCTCTACCCCGGCTTTGCCGCCATCGAGCAGTACGGGTTCGACGGCCAGCCCGGCCCCTGGACGGATGTCTACGGCTTTGCGGCCACCCTCTTCCGGGTGCTGGTGGGCAATCCGCCCCCCGAGGCCACCGAGCGGGTGACCGACGACCATATGAATATCCCCTCCAAAATCGCCCAGTCCCTGCCCCACCATGTGCTGACGGCCCTGGCCAACGCCCTGCAGATTCTGCCGGAGGACCGGACCCAGTCCATGGATGAGCTGCGGGAGGACCTGGTGCCTGCGGCCGAAGCCGGCCAGGGCAGGGGGGGCAACGGCAAAAAGAAAAAGGGCGGCAACAAGCGGTACGGCCTTATTGCCGCTCTGTCCACGGCGGGGGTCATCGTGGTGGTGCTGGCCGTGCTGGCCATGACCATCTTCCGGGACGACCTCTTCCCCGGGGGAAACCAAAGCGGCCTGGCCCTGCCCTCCATGAGTTCGGTGGGGAACGCCCAGCCCGAGGAGTCGGGAGAAAAACTCTATACCGTGCCCAACCTGGCGGGCCAGACCTTCGCCCAGCTCACCGACAATACCGAGTACCGGGATATTTACCAGTTTGAAATCGTCTCCGAAAGCTATAACGACTCCCAGCCCCGGGGGGCGGTCTACGAGCAGAGCCCGGCGGCGGGGACCACCGTCACCAAGGGCACCAAAATCCAGGTGCGCATCAGCCTGGGGCCCTCCACCATCGCCCTGCCCAACCTGGTGGGCCTGACCCGGGACGCGGCCTACATCCAGCTGCTGGAACTGGGCTTTTTGCCCGGCTCGGTGCAGTTCTATGAAAAGTACGACGCCACCAAGCCGGAAGGCACGGTGGTAGAAGTGGATCCGGGGGAGGGCGCCCAGCTGCACCCCGAATCCAGCGTGCGGGTCTTTGTCAATTCCTTTGTGGCCTCCTCCTCTGACGTGACCACCACGACCACCACCTCCCGCCCCGTTGTGACTGCGCCGCCGGCTACCACGGCGCCTCCCACCACCACCGAGCGCCCCTCCACGACCACCAGCGAATCAACCACAACCTCCGAGGATTCTTCCTCCCACGAGTCCCACTCCTCCCGCCCCGACTCGGAGGAGGAGCACAGTTCGGAAGAAGAGGAATAAGCTTCCCCATCCATCCCACCCCGGCCGGAGCCTGCAGGCTTCGGCCGGGGTTTTGCGTGTTTTGGCCGCCGCAGGAGGAGAAAATACGGTTTTTAGGTAAAATTTAGTTAAAATCCGTGGTACAAACCTTCCCTGTGTGCTATACTAAATTTAATATCGGGACCATTCTATCGCCAAAGCGGAAAGCGGTATATACAGATTAGGGAGGTATATGTACATGGGCGAGAAAAAGAGCCCCTTTACCAACCGGGAGCTCAGCTGGCTGGACTTCAACGTCCGGGTGCTGGAGGAGGCCGAGCGGGACCGGAACCCCGTGCTGGAGCGGCTGAAATTCTTAAGCATCACCGCCTCCAACCTGGACGAATTTTACATGGTGCGGGTGGCTTCCATCAAGGAGAAAATCCAGGACAAGGAAACCGAGCCGGACGAGTCCGGCCTGACCCCGGAGGAAAACCTTGCGAAAATCCGCAAGAAGGCGGGCAATTTCGTGGCCCGGCAGTACGCCTGCTACGAAAAGCACATCCTGCCCGACCTGGAGAAGGCCGGCATCCGGCTGGTCCCCCCCGACGGGCTGGACGAAAACCAGTACAAGGCCGTGTCCGACTATTTTTACAATATGGTCTTCCCCGTCCTGACCCCCATCGCCGTGGACAAGAGCCGTCCCCTGCCCCTGCTGCTCAACAAGGCGGTGTACATCGCCGTGCGGCTGCGGCGGGAAAATAAGTCCTACTTCGCCCTGGTGCAGGTGCCCACCGTCCTGCCCCGGCACTTTGAACTGCCCTGCCAGGAGGGCCGGGCCTTTATCCTGCTGGAGGACATCATCACCTACTTCTTATCCTCCCTCTTCGAGCTGCACATCATCGAGGCCCATGCCCTCTTCCGGGTGACCCGCAACTCGGATTTGGAGGTGGACGAGGACGCCGAAAACCTGCTGACCGCCATGAAAAAGACCCTGGAGAAGCGCAAGCGGGGGGCGCCTGTCCGGCTGGAGCTGCAGCAGGAATGCGACGAGAAGCTGCGGGAGTTCCTGCTGGAGGCCCTCCACGTCAGCCGGAAGGACGTGGTGGACATCCCCGGCCCCATGGCCCTGGCTGGCTTTATGAAATTCGCCATGATGCCGGGGGGCGAGAGCCTCCGGCTGCCCCCCATCACGCCGGTGGTCCCGGCAGATTTCGTGGGGGTGGAGGACTATTTCGCCGCCATTCGGGAGCACGACCGGTTTGTCCATCATCCCTATGAAAGCTTCGATGTGGTGGTGGATTTCCTGCGGCAGGCCGCCGAGGACCCGGATGTGCTGGCCATCAAGCAGACCCTCTACCGGGTCAGCGGCCAGTCCCCCATTATCGACGGGCTCATCAAGGCCGCCCAGAACGGCAAGCAGGTCACCGTGCTGGTGGAGCTGAAGGCCCGGTTCGACGAGGCCAACAACATCGCCTGGGCGGCCAAGCTGGAAAAGGCGGGCTGCCACGTGCTCTACGGGGTGGAGGGGCTGAAAACCCACTGTAAAATCCTGCTGGTGGTCCGGCGGGAGGAGGGGGGCATCCGCCGCTACCTCCACCTGGGCACCGGCAACTACAACGACTCCACCGCCAGGCTCTACACCGATATGGGCATGTTCACCTGCCGGGAGGAGTTCGGCCGGGACGCAAGCGAGCTGTTCAACCGGCTGACCGGCTACTCCCGCTTCCCCGACTACCAGAAGCTGGTGCCCGCCCCCGAGTCCATCCGGGAGTTTGTCTACAGCCGTATCGACCGGGAAATCGAGCATAAGAAAAAGGGCCTGCCCGCCGGCATCTTCATCAAAATCAACTCCCTGCTGGACAAGGGCATGGTGGACAGGCTGTACGAGGCCTCCCAGGCCGGGGTGAAAATCAAGCTGCTGGTGCGGGGCATTTGCTCTTTGGTGCCCGGCGTCAAGGGGGTCAGCGAGAATATCGAAGTGCGGAGCATCGTGGGCCAGCTGCTGGAGCACAGCCGCATCTTTATCTTTGAGAACGGCGGCCGGCGGGAAATCCTCTTAGGCAGCGCCGACCTCATGCCCCGGAACCTCAACCGCCGGGTGGAACTGCTCTTCCCGGTGGAGGACGCCAATCTGAAACGGCGGCTGCTTTCCATCACCGAGCTCATGTGGGCCGACAACCAGAATGCCCGCATCCAGGATAAAAACCGGCAGTATAAGCTGGTCTGTCCGGGAGAGGAGGAGCCGGTCAACTCCCAGCTGGAGCTGGCCCGCCGGGCCCACGCGGCGTCGGTGCGCCGGCAGCGGGCGGTGGAAAGGGAACGGCAGAGCCACCCTGTGGAAGCACAGGGGCAATAGAAAGGGGAATGTGCATATGGGAAAGAAGAAGAAAATCGGCCTGCTGACCAGCGGCGGGGACTGCCAGGGACTGAACGCCGCCCTGCGGGGGGTGGCCAAGGGCCTGGACAACGCCTTCGACGAGGTGGAGTTCTACGGTTTTACCGACGGCTACCGGGGCCTTATCGAATGCGAATACAAAACCTATGAAGCCAACGACTTTTCGGGCATCCTGACCATGGGGGGCACCATCCTGGGCACCTCCCGGCAGCCCTATAAGCAGATGCGGGTCATCGACGAGAACAGCGTGGACAAGGTGGCCGCCATGAAGCGCACCTACCAGAAGCTGGGGCTGGACTGCCTGGTCATCCTGGGGGGCAACGGCACCCATAAGACGGCCAACCTGCTGTCGGGGGAGGGGCTGCACATCGTCACCCTGCCCAAGACCATCGACAACGACATCTACGGCACCGACCTGACCTTCGGCTTCTACTCGGCGGTGGACATCGCCACCCACGTCATCGAGTGCATCCACACCACGGCCTTTTCCCACAGCCGGGTGTTCATCGTGGAGCTCATGGGCCACAAGGCCGGCTGGCTGACCCTCTACGCCGGCATCGGCGGCGGGGCGGACGTCATCCTGCTGCCCGAAATCCCCTACGACATCGACAGGGTGGCCGAAGCCATCACCCGCCGGAACAACAACCGGAATAAGTTCGCCATCCTGGCCGTGGCCGAGGGGGCGCTGTCGGTGGAAGAATCCAAAATGCGCAAGAAGGAGTTCAAGGCGGCCCGGGCGGCCATGGCCTATCCGTCGGTATCCTACCGGCTGGCCGCCGAGCTGGAGGAGAAGACCGGCAAGGAAATCCGGGTCACCGTGCCCGGCCACTTCCAGCGGGGGGGCAGCCCCAACGCCTACGACCGCATCTTCTGCAGCCTGCTGGGGGCCGCCGCCGCCGACCTGATTGCCAGGGAGCAGTACGGGTACATGGTGGGCTATGTGGACAATAAGTTTGTGCCGGTGCCCCTGTCCGAGGTGGCCGGCCGGCTGAAGCTGGTTCCCCCCGACTGCCAGGTGGTCACCGAGGCCCGCCGGCTGGGCATCAGCTTCGGCGACTGAGGACGGAGGGATACCCATGCCCAGATTCTTTCTGCCCACCATCGGGGAAAACCCGGTCATAGAGGGGCCGGACGCTTCCCACATCGTAAAATCCCTGCGGATGCGGCCGGGGGAGGCGCTTACCGTCTGCGATGAAAAGGGGACGGACTATCTCTGCGAAATCGCCGCCGCCGCCCCCGGCCGGGTGGAGCTGCGCATACGGGAAACCCGGCCCACGGCCAGCGAGCCGGGGCTCCATGTGACCCTCTACCAGTGCGTCCCAAAGGGGGATAAGCTGGACGGGGTGGTGCAGAAGGCGGTGGAGCTGGGGGTGTCCGAGATAGTCCCGGTGCTGTCCAGCCGGTGCGTCTCGCGGCCGGACGAAAAGTCCATGAAAAAGAAGGTGGAGCGGTGGGGCAAAATCGCCCGGGAGGCCGCGGGCCAGAGCGGCCGGGGCATCCTGCCGCAGGTTATGCCCGCCCTGAGCTTTGCGGGCTGCGCCGCCGCTTTACAGGACTATGACCTGGCCCTTTTCTTCTATGAGGCGGGCGGGGAACCCCTGCGGGACATCCTGGCGGCCGCTTCCCTGCCCGAAAAAGGGGGACGGGCGGCCATCCTCATCGGCCCGGAGGGGGGCTTCTCCCCCGAAGAGGCCGGCAAGGCCGCAGCCGCCGGGGCCAAGACCGCCACCCTAGGCCCCCGCATCCTGCGGACCGAAACCGCCCCCATAGCGGCCCTTGCCGCCCTGATGCTGCTGACCGGCAGCCTGGAGTAAAATCCGGGCTGCCGGTTTTGCCTTTGGGAGCATTTGGCCCCGCAGGGGGCGGAAAATCCAGGGGAGCCGTTGCAATTTGTGAAAGGATTGGATATAATTAGAAAAACAGCCTTTCCGCTGGGAGAGCGGCAGCAGCTTTTATATCTGAAAAGAATGGATATAAGGAGGCCGTACCATGAAACATACAAAACGTACCCTTGCGGCCAGCGGCCTTGCCCTGGTCATCAGTGCAGCCCTGCTTGTGGGGACAACCTTTGCCTGGTTTACCGACAGCGTGATAAACACGGGCAACCACATCCAGTCGGGAAAGCTTTCCATCGGTGCCTATGCCTATGACCTGGCCGACGCGCCGGGGGATGATACCTTTACCATTGAGGAGGTCAACGGCGGCCGGCCCTTCTCCTTTGAGGCCACGCCCCAGGACCTGGCCAAAGACGACACCCCCATCATCAGCGATGAAAACTTTGAGCCGGGCAAATCCAATGCCAAGCTGCTGACCGTCCGCAGCGAGGGCACCCTGGCGGCCAAAATCAAGCTGGATTTCACCCTCACCGACGGCGGTCTTATGGACGCTTTGTGGTTTGACTTCCTGCGGGTGGAGAACGGCCAAATCACCGGCGAGTTCCAGCAGCGCCCCATGAGCCAGCTTTCCACCATCAGCCAGGGCCTGGAATTCCCCCTGCTGCCGGTCGACGGGCAGGACAGCATCTCCTTTATCCTGGTCTACGGCATGTATGAGGAGGCGGGCAACGAGTATCAAAAGAAAGAATTTTCGGCCGACGTCTCTATCCTGGCCACCCAGTACACCCACGAGGCCGACGGCTTTGGCAGCAGCCAGTACGACGCCGGCGCAGCGTATCCCACGGCGGCCAACACCAGCAATTATCAAGACGTGCTGGACAACGCGGCCGCCGATACCACCGTACAGCTGGCCGGCGGCAGCTACGGCACCATCCAGCTGAGCCAGACCAAAAACAGCGAAGCCATGGACGGGAATACCTCCCGGCTGCGCCGCACCATTCAGAATCTCACCATTGAGGGCGATGGCAATGCCACCGTGGCCGGCGTGTCCATCACCGCCGGGCATATCTACGGCCAGCCGGGCAAACCCGTGACCAACCCGGTGACCGGCGAGACCACCGAGAGCACGGTGGGCAGCTTCTACAGCTACATCGAAATCGACGGGCTGACCTTTAAGAACATCCACTTTACCAAGGCGGTCAATATCGGCGGCTGGAGCGGCGAGCAGTTTATCCAGGTAAACAACGTCACCTTTGAAAACTGCACCTTTGAGGGGACGGGCACGGCCGATACCTCGGCCGACAACAAGCTGGCCTCCTTTGGGGCCGAGGGCACGGTCTACCACAATCTGGCCTTTAAGAACTGCACGGTGAAAAACGCCTACCAGGGTATTTACGTGGTCAATGCCGACGGGGTGACGGTGGAAAACTGCACCTTTGAGAACCTGGGCCATAACGCCGTGGCTGTACAGACCGCCCGCACCCAGACGACGCCCGACGCCACCACCGGGGGCGAAATCGTCATCCGGAACAATACCATGAGGAATATAGCCGACCGGGCCATCCGCTTCGGCCACATCGGGGCGGATGCGAATATTTCCATCACCGGCAACGTCATGACCGCTGCGGGGGACACCGACGGACAGCTTATCAAGTGCGATTCCGCAGCCGACGGCGCCCGGATTTTCATCGATGACAACTACTGGAGCGGCCGGGACGTGGCCGCCGCCATCGACGGCAGCATGGGCGTCACCGACGAGAATCCCCGGGAAAATCCCTGATTTCCCGCCGGCCCATAGATACAGGACACATGCGCTTGCAGAAGAGGGGCTTTGTCCCTCTTCTGCCCTTCTACCCGGCAAATCCCGCGGCCCCTGGGGCCAAAAAAATATTTTGCAGGAGGAACATCATGAAAAAAGACACATTTTACATCACAACCCCCATTTACTATCCCTCGGGCAAGCTGCACATCGGCCATTCCTACACCACCGTGGCCGCCGATACCATGGCCCGGTATAAGCGCATGCAGGGGTATGATGTCATGTTCCTCACCGGCACCGACGAGCACGGCCAGAAAATCGAGGACCGGGCCAAGGAGGCCGGGGTCACCCCCAAGGCCTTTGTGGACGACATCGTATCCGGCATCAAGGACATGTGGAAGCTGCTGAACATCAGCTACGACAAGTTCATCCGCACCACCGACCCGGAGCATGTGGCCTGCGTCCAGAAGATTTTCAAGCAGCTCTACGACCAGGGGGATATCTACAAGGGCACCTACAAGGGGCTTTACTGCACCCCCTGCGAATCCTTCTGGACCGAGAGCCAGCTAAAGGACGGCAAGTGCCCCGACTGCGGCCGGGAGGTGACGGCCGCCGAGGAGGAGGCCTACTTCCTGAAGCTGTCCAAATACGCCGACCGGCTGGTGGAATACTACGAGACCCACCCCGACTTTATCCAGCCCGCCTCCCGGAAAAACGAGATGCTCAACAACTTTATCAAGCCCGGCCTGGAGGACCTCTGCGTCTCCCGCACCAGCTTCTCCTGGGGCATCCCCGTGACCTTCGACCCCGGCCATGTGGTCTACGTCTGGCTGGACGCCCTTTCCAACTATATCAGCGCCCTGGGGTACAATTCGGACGACGACAGCCTGTACCAGAAGTTCTGGCCGGCCGACATCCACTTAGTGGGCAAGGAAATCGTCCGGTTCCACACCATCGTATGGCCCATTATGCTCATGGCCCTGGGGCTGCCCCTGCCCGAAAAGGTCTACGGCCACGGCTGGCTGCTGCTGGAGGGGGGCAAGATGTCCAAATCCAAGGGCAATGTCGTCGACCCGGTGGTCCTCTGCCAGCGGTACGGGGTGGACGCCATCCGGTACTACCTGCTGCGGGAAATCCCCTTCGGCAGCGACGGGGTCTTTACCAACGAGGCCCTCATCGGCCGCATCAATTCGGATTTGGCCAACGATTTGGGCAACCTGGTTTCCCGGACGGCCGCCATGGTGGGCAAGTATTTCGGCGGCGTCCTTCCCGCCGAGCGCCTGGCCGGGGACTTTGACGAGGACCTCATCACCCAGGCAAAGGCGGTGAAAATCGCCCTGGAGGAGGCCCTGGACAAGCTGGAATTCTCCACCGCCCTCACCGAATTGTTCGCCCTGATTTCCAGGGCCAACAAGTATATCGACGAAACCGCCCCCTGGGCCCTGGCCAAGGACGAAAACAACAAGGCCCGGCTGGGCGCGGTGCTGTACAACCTCTGCGAGACCCTGCGGGTGGCGGCCGTGCTCATCGCCCCCTTCCTGCCGGAGACGGCGGGCAAAATCCGGGAAACCCTGGGCGGGGACGACAGCATGTACACCTGGGAGAGCGCGGGCGACTGGGGACTCTTAAAGGCCGGTATGCCTATTGCCAAACTGCCCCCCATCTTCCCCCGCATCGACGTGGAGAAGGAGCTGGCCGAACTGGAGGCCATCAACCCCGCCGCCAGCGCCGCCCACGAGGCTGCGGCCGGGAAGGCGGAGAAGGAAAAGCCGGCCAATGTGGCCAGCCTCAGCCAAATCACCATCGACGATTTTGCCAAGGTGGAACTGCGCACGGCGGTTATCACGGCCTGCGAGCCGGTGAAAAAGTCAAAGAAGCTTTTAAAGCTGACTCTGGACGACGGTTCGGGTCAGCCCCGGACGGTGGCCTCGGGCATCTCCCCCTGGTATAAGCCGGAGGAACTGGTGGGCCACACCATCGTGCTGGTGGCCAACCTAAAACCCGCCAAACTCTGCGGCGTAGAAAGCTGCGGCATGATTCTGGCGGCCGACGGTCCGGAAGATACGGTAAAAGTCCTCTTTGCCGACGGTCTCCCCGCCGGCTGTGCCATCCACTAAAAAAGTTTTCGCCTGCCTTCTACAAAAGGCGGCGGGGTGCACGGTTTATCGAAATAACAAGCAAAGCCTTTTTATTGCGGAAACCAGCGACATGTGCGTCGGTTTCCGCATACGACAAATCCCGCTGCCGCGGGATTTGTAGGGGGAATGTTAGAAGGGGGGATTGCCCCTCTTCTACAGCTTGCCGACTTTGTCGGCAAGCGGATGTCCCGTCTCCCGGCGCGGGAGGCGGGACGATTTTGTGTCCGGACAAAAGGAGAGAAGAGAATGGAAGCCTATGACCTCCAAAAAGCCGCGGCGGGATTTGCCGCCCCCGGCCGGATTTTCGATTCCCACGCCCACTACGACGCCGACGCCTTCCACGCCGACCGGGATACGGTGCTTCAGAGCCTGTACGACCGGGGGGTGGGCCGGGTGCTCAACTGCGGCAGCGACCTTGCCTCCTCGGAAAAAAGCCTGGGGCTGGCCGAACAATACGACTGGATATACGCCGCCGTGGGGGTGCATCCGGAGGAAATCCCCCGGGATGAAAGCGGCGCTTACCGCCTGCCGGGGGCTTCCGACCGGGCGGCCCTGGAAGGCCTGGCCGCCCACCCGAAGGCCCTGGCCATGGGGGAAATCGGCCTGGACTATTACTGGGACACCTGCCCGCCCCGGGAAATCCAGAGGGCCTGGCTTGCCTTCCAGCTGGAACTGGCGGCGGAACGGGGTATGCCGGTGGTCATCCACGACCGGGAGGCCCATGGGGATACCCTGGAGCTGCTGCAAAAATACCGGCCGGCGGGGGTGGTGCACTGCTTCTCGGGCAGCCCGGAAATGGCGGCGGAAGTGGTGAAACTGGGCATGTACGTCGGCCTGGGGGGCGCCGCCACCTTTAAAAACGCCCGGAAGGCGGTGGAGGTGGCCGCCATGCTGCCGGCCGACCGGCTGCTGCTGGAGACCGACGCGCCCTATATGGCCCCGGTGCCCTTCCGGGGCAAACGGTGCGACTCGGCCCTCATCGCCTACACGGCGGCCCGGCTGGCCGAAATCCGGGGAGAGACGCCGGAGACCCTCATCGCCCGGTGCCGGGAGAACGCCTGCCGGATGCTGGGCCTGCCCGATTGGATGCCGCCGGCCGGCGGCGGTTCTTCTCCGGCTTCCAAAGCATAAAGACGCCCGGCCGCACATCCGGGCGAAAGCGCACGGCCCGGCCGGCCGAAATCCGGGGAAAGCGGGGGGCCGGCCGCCGGGGAAAATATCCCCATTGGAATCCGGGGCTGCGGGCACTGTAAAGAGCGGTCATCCCCCGGGCCGGCCCTGCAGGCCGGCTGGGGGGCGCCGCACCCGAACATGTCTGCAGACGGCCCCGCGGGGCAGGACGTCCCTGCCTTTGCGGCGCGGGCCGCCGGCCGGCAAAAATACATAAGCAAAAGGAAGATAGACTGCATGGAAATTCTCGCCTACGCAGGCAGCGTGGTAAACCAGGTTGTCATTATGCTGCTGCTGATTATAACCGGCTATATTCTCTGCCGCACCGGCCTTGTGAAGGAGACCGGCGTGGACCAAATTGTCAATATCCTGTTCTACGCCGTGACCCCGGTGGTGATTATCGACTCCTTCTGCCAGGTGACCTTTACCCTAGATATGGCCAAATCCCTGGGAATCATGGCCCTTTGTGCCTTTGGAGCCCATGCCGCCGGCCTCCTTTTGGGCTGGATATGGTTCCGCAAATGGGGCGGCAACGCCCGGTCGGTGCTGCGCACATCCACGGCCTTCTCCAACTGCGGCTTCATGTCCCTGCCCCTGGCCGACGGCCTGCTGGGGGCTGAGGGTGTGTTTCTCGTATCGGTCTACGTGGCCGTGCACAATCTGCTTATCTGGACGGTGGGCCTCCGCCTGTTTACCGGAGGGAAAATGTCGGTGAAAAAGGCGGTTCTCAATCCCGGCGTCATCGGCCTGCTCATCGGCCTGTTTATTTTCTTTCTGGGCATCCCCCTGCCCGGCGCCCTCACCGGCGCCCTGACCCATGTTTCCAACCTGAATACCCCCCTGGCCATGGTGGTCATCGGCTCTTACCTGGCGGCGGCCAGCCTGCGGCCGGAAAAGGGGGACGGCAAAATGTGGACCGCCATCGGCCTGCGGCTGGCGGCCATACCCCTTATCTGCCTGGGCGCCTTTAAGCTCTGCGGCCTGACGGGGGATATGCTGCTTTGCTGCATGATACCGGTCAGCGCCCCGGTGGCGGCCAACGTGGTTATGTTCGCGGCCAAATTCGGGGGCGACGCCCGCCTGGCCTCCCGGATTGTCCCCCTGTCCACGGTGGTTTCCATCCTGACCATCCCTTTGCTGCTGACCCTGTCCCATCTGTAACAAAAAAACCGGGCCGCCTGTTGCAGGCGGCCCGGCGGCGTTTTAGGGTTTTATCCAGCGGTATGGAAAAGGAAGGTGATGGGGAGTTCCGTATCCGGGCAGTTTCTTAGGCCTTTTTAAACAGCCGGACGGCCGGCTTTTCCCCCTGGTAGCGGAGGAGATGCCGCAGGATGACCAGGGCGGAAAGCAGGCAGCAGCCCAGGGTCACAGGGGCGGGCAGCTTCAAAAGGAAGCAGCCGGCGGCCAAAAGGCCGAAGACCAGCACGCTGCGGAAAAGATGGGGGGATACCACCAGCACCACCGAGAAGAATATGTACAGCCCCGCCAGCAGGGCCAGGGGCTGCCAGAGGGGCAGCAGCCCCAAAAGGCAGCCGAAGGATACGGCGATGGCTTTGCCCCCCTTTGTAAACCGGCCGAAGGGGAAGGCGTGGCCCAAAGCCGGCGCGGCCAGCACCAGGGCGAAGGCCGTCTGGGACATATCCAGGTTCCGGGCAGCGAAGAATACGGGCGCCGCCCCTTTGGCCAGCTCCAGGCCCAGGCTCAGCAGGCCCACCGGCCAGCCGGCCAGCCGGACGGCGTTGGCCGTGCCGGGGTTGCCGTCGCCGCTTTGCCGGGTGACGTCCACGCCTTTTAGGAATCGGGGCAGCATCCGGGCGTAGAGCACGCTGCCCGAAAAATAGCCCAGCAGGATAAAGAATAGGTATTTCCAGTCCATCACACGGCCTCCTTTTCCGCCGCATCCTCCAGCAGCCGGACGATTTCCAGGGCGGCCTCCCGGTTGGTGCCGGCGGCCTGGGCCGCCTCCATATCCCGCCGACGCTTCCCTGGCCGCAGCAGCGCCTGGCCGGCGGCAATCTGGGCCTGCATCTTCCGGCCGGCCGCCGACATGCCCCGCCCTACGAAAAAGGCCAGGTTCTTGGTCTCGCAGCCGGGGATGGGGGCGGTGTGCACCATGGGAATGTTCTTCACCGCCGCCTCGGTGCTGGTAAGCCCGCCGGGCTTGGTGAAGACTACGTCGCAGGCGTCCATATAATCCCATACGTTTTCGGTGTAACCCAGGATGTGCACCCGCTGGTCCCCGCCGAAGCCCAGGGTAAGGGTTTTATAAAGCTGCCGGTTTTTGCCGCAGATGATGACCATATGCTCCCCGTCTTTACAGGCCCGGCGCAGTTCGGAGACGAAAAAGTGGATGCGGCCGAAGCCCATGCTGCCTCCCATGATAAGATAGATGGGCGCGTCGGCCGGCAGCCCGCAGATTTTCCGGGCCTCCGCCCGGGTCTTTTTGACCGAAAAGGCCGGCCGCACGGGGATGCCGATGGGATAAAGCTTCTCGGCGGGGATGCCCTTGCGGGCGTACTCCCCGGCCAAATCCTTGTGGGGGATGACGTAGCAGTCGCACTCGGTCTCCTCCCAGAAGGGGATGCAGGTGTAGTCGGTGGACACGGCCACGGTCTTCAGGGATAAAAGGCCGTGGCGCTTCATATAGGTAAAGGCCTCGGCGGGGAAAAGATGGGGGGTGACCAGCACGTCGGCGGGGTGCTCCCGCAGATAGGCGGCCAGCCGTTTGCCCATGCCCCGGTTGGCCCAGTACACCGGGGACTTGCGGCGGGGGGAGGTCAGCTTGCCCCCCGCCCAGTACAGGGCGGCGAAGATCCGGGGGGCGTGCTTGACCAGGGCCACATAGCCCCCTCCAACCAGCCGGGAGGTGCGCCTGCCCTTGAGCAGCATCATATCCAGCATTTCAGCCTCATGGCCCTGCCGGCGGGCCGCCTCCGCAATGGCCTGCCCGGCGGCGTTGTGTCCTTCGCCGGTGTTGCAGGACAAAATCAAAATCCGCATGGCTCTCCCCCGTCTATCCTTCCTTTTCTCAAAATTACAGCATGATATGCAGAATACAGTCATTATACCCCAAAAAATTTCCCTGCACAAGCGGGGGACTGCCGTAAAATTTCCCCTTTTGGAAAAGAAAGCGCCGGCCCAGGCCTTTCATCCCTCTTCTGCTTATATTCCAGAGGCCGCCGTCCATCCCCGCCGGGAGGCACACGTCCGCCTTTCCATATTTTTATGCGGCGCTGTTCCCACGCCGCATAAAAATGCGCCCCGCAAAGCGGGGCGCACCAGACTGCCGAAAACCCAATGGAAGCTTTTTATCGCAGAAACCGGCGGCATGGGTGCCGTTTTTGGCACACAGGCATATCCGTCAAATCGCCGGCCATCCCGGCTGCCGGAACGCCGATTTCATACTTCAGCGCCGGGCGGCCTGCCCGGTTTAATTTTTGTCAAAATCGATATCCTTGAAGCTGTTATTCTCGCCAACCACAGTAAAGGTGCAGTTGTCTATCGTCAGGTTTTCCACCTCTGTAGGCTTAGGCCATGTTTTGTCGTACAGAATACCGGTGCCGATGCGGGTAATTGCCGCGTCGGAAATATCCAATGCGCCTTGATAATAGATGGTGGGGTTGACAGGCATCGGATCTTCCGGCGTACTGTCGTCGACCGCTTTATTGGTGATAAAAGTGCCGCCTCTGATAACCGTTTTGCCGTATGCGTTGTTCAAATAAACCGCTTTGCTGTATTTTCCATTTACCGTGACGTTGGTGAGCGTGTTTTCCCGTGCGTTTGAGTAGATGCCGTAGGCGTTCATCACAGAACCCGGCCCCACATCAACAACTGCACCATTGACAGCCAGCGAAGCGCCGATGGTATGGATGGTTCCGGAGGTGCCTTTTTTCTCCGATGTGCTGTATGTTCCCCCGTTAATAACAATGCTGGAGCCGGCTCCGCCGTACACAGCCCAGCCATTATCGGAACTGGAATAAACAGAAAAATCCTCACCGGCATCGATGACCAGCGTACCGCCTTTGCCAAACTTGCTGTCCGCATAGAGCACGCCGTTGATGGTGCCGTTGCCCTGCACTGTCAGGGAAGTTCCCACAGCCGCCTTCAAAGCCCCGTCCACAGTCAGGGTTTTCCCATTCATATGCAAAACCGTGTCTTTGGGGAAATAAACGTCTTCGGGCAGTTCGATATTGTCGGTCAGCTGAATGACTGCGCTGTTTTCCGCCGCCTGCATAAACGCATCCGCGCTTGAAACGGCCGCAAAGGCTTTTTCATCATACTGGCTGCCAAAGCCGTCCTTCTCATATGTATACTGGGTGGCGTGGAGTTGGAAGTTCAAATCGCCCAGGGACAGGCCCTGGTAGGCGTTGCCGGCCGTCTCCCGCATGTGCAGCGCCATCGTCATCTGAACAGAACCCACAGGCTCACCGTTCGCCGGCTCCGCCTCTTCCGGCAGCAGCACGCCGTGGGCGATACCGTCACCATCGGCCATCAGGCCAGACAGGGTGCCGGCATTCCGCCAGCCGTTGGCCACGGTCATGTCCGCAAAGGAATCCGTCGGGGGAATGCCATCGCCCTCATACACATACACATCGATGACGTCCGCCAGTTTTTCACCCTTCGGCCCGGCGGCAGCACCGACGGCAGCCGCATCCAGGCGAAATTGCAGCGCAAGGCTGCCGGCGTTTACCACCCGCAGGGTCTCCATCACCGTGTAGCCGGGCTCCCACAGGCCGTAGTCAAAAATCTTATGTTGGGGGGTCTTCTTGAGGGATACGTCCCGGCCGTCCGCGCCGCCGCCCACATGTACCAGATCGATTTTCAGGTCGCCCGCAGCAATTTGATTGCCGGTGCTGGTCACGCTGTCCGTAAACCATGCGAAGGTGGTGCCCAGGAGCATGGCGCAGCACAGCGCCAGGGACAGGGCGCTGGCCAGCAGGGCCCTTTTGGTGTTTTTGCCGTTTGTCATGGCTGTTTCCCCTTTGTTTTTCATTTGGGGGCTATAATCACCCGCCGGATGCTTATACCGAGGAGAACACCGGCGGACAGAAGAGATAACCCCCTGTTTTCGCCTTCGAGTATACCATGAAAACGCCCAAAACACAATTGTTTATATATCATTGCATAAATCCGCTTTTTGCGGCGGGTCCGCAGGCTGCCGAAGAGCCTGCTGCATGGTTCAAACCGGCGGCATGCGGGCCGGCTCCTGTCCCCTGCACATCCCGTCCAAGCAGGATTTGCAGGGGACAGCTGAGAAGGGGCGCGCCCCCTTCTGGGGCCTGCCGTCTCTGCCAGCGGGCTTGGCGGCGGTTTTGCCGGGGCCTCAGCCCTCCATCTGGCGGCCCAGGAAGGCGGCGGCCACCTGGGCCAGCTTGACGTCGCTGTCCGAAGGGCCGGTCTGGCCGTCCCCCAGCAGCACCACCGCTCCCGACACATCCCCCGAGGCCAGGATGGGGGCGGCCACCCCGATGGGGCGGTCAATGCCCTCCAGGGCCATGGGCCGGCGGACGTCCTCCCTGCCGTAGGCCACCGTCCGGCGCTCCTCCATAATCTCTTCCAGCTGGCCCGACACCCGCCGCTCCAGCACCTCCTTTTTGGAGATGCCGGCCGCTGCGATGCAGTGGTCCCGGTCGCAGATGAGCACCGGGCAGGAGGTGCTCCCCACCAAAGCCTCGGCGTACTGGGACGCAAAGGCGGCCAGCTCTCCCACAGGGGAGTACTTTTTGAAAATGACCTCCCCGTTGTTGTCGGTGTAGATTTCCAGGGGGTCGCCCTCCCGGATGCGCATGGTGCGGCGGATTTCCTTGGGAATGACAACCCGACCCAGGTCGTCGATGCGGCGAACGATACCGGTTGCTTTCATATAGCATATTCCTCCCGTAATTCCAGATAAAATCCTTGTATACAATCGGCCGTCCGGCCGATACGCTGCAAGCACATGTAGTATCTGTCAAATGGAGAAAAATATGCTTTTTCGCCGGCCGTCCCTTCTGGTAAAAGACGGAAGCAAAGGTCGGCAAAAAAAATCAATCCATAAGCTTAGAAGGAGACTTTCCCCCCTTTTAACATCCCCCAGCAAATCCCGCCGCCGGTTTGGATGGTTTTATCCGTTTTTCGACAAGATAAAAACCGGCCGCCGGACCTGATACGTCCGGCGGCCGGCGTTCTACAGCGGCAGGGGGCCGCGGGCCAAAACGGCAGGCAGCAGGCCCTCCACCACGAAATTGTAATCCGTAATGCCCTTGCCCGTGTTGGGCACAAAGCAGGAATAGATAAGATCGCAGACAAACAGCAGGATGAGCAGGCAGCAAATAAAGCATTTCAGCTTAAAGGGGATTTTCCGGTACCAGTCGTCCAGCACCGGCCCCAGCAGGTAGATCGCCGCGCATCCCCCCAGCCCGAAGACCAGCAGGCCCTCGGCGCAGATGAAGCCGTTGAGATTCAGCACATAGCCCGAATAATCCCACCAGCGGGTGCCGGTGGCCCATTCCAGGAACCAGCCGGTGCCGTACTCGATAACCCCGCAGAACAGGACGGTGAGGAAAAAGGTCAGCACGGGGTGGTTCCGGACCTTTTTTAAGAGCACCAGCACCCCTACCCCGCCCACGCCGTAGATGGGCAGCCAGGGCCCGTGGAGCACCCCCCGGTTGACAAAGCCTTCGGCCGAAAGCCCCTGGATGACTTCCCACACCCAGCCGGCGGCGGCAAAGGTGAAAAAGATGAGGATGAGGGACCAGATGCTGTAGTCCCGCCGGTAGTCGGATTTTATCCACTTCCGCCGCTGCCGGTCAGGCAGGGGGAAGGCCTCCTCCGGGTACCGGTCGGCCCCGCCGGTCTCGAACAGCCGGCTGTCATTCAGCAGCTCTGCGCCGGGAATGCCGTCGGCCAGGGCCTTTTCCCGCAGGGTGCGGTAGAGGGCCGCCTCGGCGGCGGTCATATAGGGGTTCGTATAAAAGACGTTCAAAAAGCCCAGGGTGAAAAAGTTCAGCAGCTGCCAGGGCAGGAAGGAAAGGGACAAAAGGAAGGCCTTCCACTTGTTCCCCCGCATCATGGTTTTGGACAGCCCCATGGCCTCCCGCCAGCCGATGGCCGGGTTTTCGGCCACGATAAAGGGCACCAGCATGTAGGAATAGCTCTTGATGACGCCCCCCACAATGGTCAGGCACCAGAGGGCCAGGAAAAAGGAGCGCATAAACATGACCTTGGCCGTATTCCAGAGCTTTCCCACCCGGACCATCAGCAGGGCCCGGCGCATACCGGTCTGGGGGTAGCTGAGCTTTTCCATCAGAAACCGGCGTTCGGCCGCCATCAGGGGATTTTTGATGAAAAACCAGAAGAGGAAGCTGATGGCCGCGGCCCCCAGGGCCACAAAGCCCCGGACCACCCGTCCCTGAAAGAGCATCTGGCTGAAGGAGTCCAGCACCCCCAGGGCGATGGAGCCCGAGCGGGTGATGTTGTTGAAAAGGGAGGCCAGCACCCCTCTGGAATTGGCCGCGATAACCTTCGCGCCATCATCCTCCTCGCCCGCCGGGACCTCGGGTTCGGGGGGCGGCTCCCAGTTGGCCTGGTCCCCCACCAGCCGGAGGAAGTCCTCGATGATATCCGCGTTGGTGCGCTGCACCGTGTAAATGGTGGTTTTCAGCACCCCGGCCTCGATTCCCGCGCGGTCGTTGTAGACGTCAAAGGACCAGATGGTGGAGCCGTATTCCCCCGTGATAAACGCAGCAATCAGGCAGACCAGCACCACCCGCCAGTAGTGGGGTTTGAAAACGCCCCGCGCCTGCCGCTTCAGTTCCCTGCGCGTCCACACCGCTGCCCCTCACCTCCTTATATGCACATACACTAACTATACACGACTTTTGTCGGTTTCGCAAGCCTGCCCCCCGGTCAGCTCATCCAGGGTCAGCCGGAAGCCGGGGAGGAATTCGGCCATGAAGATGTCGGCCTCGGGCAGCTTCATCTCCTCCACCGCCCGGCGGATGGTCTCGCCGGCCACCCGGAACTCGTCGTTGCCCATCTTTTCCTCCTGGATGCACTTGATATAGGCCGACAGCTTGTCGGCCGCCTTGATAAGGGGACGGTAGGCCTCGTCGCCGGCCAGCAGCCCGGCGTAATCCGGCCGCAGGTCGTCGGGCAGCAGGTCCAGCAGCCGTTCGGCGGCGGCGGCCTCTGTCTGTTTGTAGGCCCCGGCCGTATGGGCGCTGAAATACTTGACCGGCGTGGGCAGGTCCCCGGTGATGATTTCGGGGGCGTCGTGGAACATGGCCAGCAGGGCCGCCCGGCCGGGGTCCAGGTCCCGCCCCAGCCGCCGGCTGCCGATGAGGGCCAGGGCGTGGGCGATGAAGGCCGTCTCCAGGGAGTGCTCGGACAGGTTCTCCGGCCGGGTGTTGCGCATGAGCCCCCACCGCTCAATATATTTCATACGAAAAAGCATGGCGTAAAAATGACTGGACATGCAAAAAATCCTCCTTGTCCCAAAGGCGTGGTAAATTTTGCAACAAAATCCCCCGCCGGGCCCACTAATAAAAAGATGCAAAAGTTTGCATAAAAATATCTTTCATATTATACCATACGCTGGTATAATATCAATGATTGCATGGATGCAAATTTGAGGAGGACAAGCTATGGAACTGCGTATAACCCATAAGCAGGCCTTTTGGATGCTGGTGCTCATCCTGTCCTTTTCCTTCCTGACCCAGGTGGTGGTAGGCATGGGCTACATCAATACCTACGACACCTACTGGTACAGGAACTGGGGGCTGGACGCCGCCGAGAACGGCCTGTTTACCATCTACAGCCGGGTGGAGGACATCAATCTGGACTATCCGCCCCTTTACCTGATTCTGTTGTATATCACCGGCCTTTGCTACGGCTCCGCGGGCAAGGGCCTGCACGTATTCCTCCAGATGTTCCTGATGAAATTCTGGCCGATTTTCTTCAATGTAGCCTGCGCCGCCCTGCTTTACTACATCTGCCGCAAGCGGTTCGGCCGGCCCACCGGCCTTCTGGCCGCCTTCCTGTGGTGCATGAATCCCGGCTTTTTCTTCAACGCCGCCATGTGGGGGCAGAGCGACAGCGTTATGGCCTTTCTGCTGCTTGTCTCCTTTTACCTGCTGGACAGGGACCGTCCTGTGGCGGCCTGCGTGGCCTTTGCCGTGGCGGGGCTTACCAAGTTCCAGAGCCTCTTCTTCACCCCGCCCTTCCTTTTGGTCCTCGTTTTGCGCAACCTGCCCGACTGGAAGCGGATTGTAAAGAGCCTGGCGGCCGCTGCGGTCACCGTGGCCGTGGTCTTTATCCCCTTTATGGTGGGGGGCAGGAACCCCATGCTCTTCTTCGACGTGTACCTGGGCAGCGCCAACAAATACCCCTACTGCTCCCTGCACGCCTATAATTTCTACAGCATGCTGGGCCTCAACTGGACCACCGGGCTGAAGGATATCGAACCCATTGCAGGCGGGTTTACCTGGAACCATTTCAGCTTTATCTGTGCGGCTCTCTCGGTGGCCCTGGTGGCAGCCCTCTATATCCTGTCCTACCGGCGGTTCGGCCGCGCCCGGCTGGACGGCTGGGTGGGCGGCTTCCTCATGATGCAGTGCCTGTTTATGTTCATGACCCGCATGCACGAGCGGTACCAGGTGATTGTGGTGCCCTTTGCCCTGATGGCCTGGCTCACCACCCGGAACAGGCGGTTTTTGGGCCTCTTCGCCGCTTTGAGCTGCTTTACCTGCGTCAACCAGGCCGTTGTCCTGCTGGATATGGTCCTGGGGGCCCAGCGGAATATCGAGCCCTTCTGGTCCTCCTATTCCCATGAACTGGTCATCGTCCTGTCCTTTATCAATATGCTGCTGTTCGTCTGGAGCGTCTATGAATGCGTCACCTATTTCCTGGGAAGCCGGCGGAAAGACCGGACGGCAGGGGGGACGGATGTCCGGGCCTTCGGCAGCCCTTCGCCGGATGAGACGGATGGGCAGGCCCCTGCCCTGGAAGGGCGTCCTGGGGCCGAGCGGGATGCGGCTCCCGCCCTCCGGGAAGACCCAGCCCCCGCCGGCGGCCGTCCGGCAGAAAGGAGCCACCGCCAATGGATACGTATATGACCCCCCCGGCGGCCGCGCCCGCGGCAAAGCGGGGGCCGGCCTATAAGCGGACCCCTGTGCTGGGCCGGCAGAAGGAGCTGCACTGGCAGACCTTCTTCATGGCCCTGGGCACCGCCGCCGTCTTTATCCTGCCCTTTATGCTGGTCAGCCACGGCATCTTCCTCTACCGGGGGGACTTCAACGTCCAGCAGGTCACCTTTTACCAGATGTGCCACCAGATGGTAAAAGAGGGCAACATCTTCTGGAACTGGCAGACCGATTTGGGGGTCAACTTCATCGGCTCCTACAGCTTCTACCTGTTGGGCAGCCCCTTCTTCTGGCTGACCATCCCCTTCCCCAACTGGATGGTGCCCTATCTCATCGGGCCGCTGCTCATGCTGAAGTTCGCCCTGGCCGCCTTTACGGCCTATTTCTACATCCGGCGGTTTACCCGGACGCCCTCGGCGGCCATGCTGGGGGCCCTGCTTTACGCCTTTTCGGGCTTCTCGGTGCACAACCTCTTCTTCAATCACTTCCATGAGCCCATCATCTTTTTCCCGGTGCTGCTGCTGGCGGTGGAGCAGTTCATCGCCGACAACCGCCGGGGCGCCGTGGCGGTGGCCGTCTTCATCTGCGCCGTGTCCAACTACTTCTTCTTTGTGGGCATGGCCGTCTTCTGCGTTATCTACTGGTTCATCCGCATGTTCGCCGGCGCCTGGGACCTTTCTTTAAAGCGCTTTCTGGCCTTTATCGCCGAGGTCCTGCTGGGGGTGGGCCTGGCCGCCTTCCTGCTGGTGCCCTCCTATCTGACGGTGATGCAGAACCGGCGGGTGGACTCCATCAGCGCCGGCTGGACCGCCTTCTTCTACAGCAACGAGCACATTTACGGCACCGTCCTGCGCAGCCTCTTCTTCCCGCCGGACATCACCGGCAACACCATCCTGCTGCCCGACGAGAACCTGCGCTGGTCCTCTTCGGCGGCCTGGCTGCCCATCTTCAGCATGACGGGGGTGGTGGGCTATGTGTGGGCCAAGAAGGGCAATTGGCTGCGCCGGATGCTCTTGGTCCTGCTCGCCATGGCCCTGGTGCCGGTGCTCAACAGCGCCTTTGTCGCCTTCAACGCGGCCTATTATGCCCGCTGGTTCTATATGCCCGTCCTCATGATGTGCCTGGCCACGGCCATGAGCCTGGAGGACCGGGAGGTAAACTGGAAAAAGGCCTTTACCTTCACGGCGGCGGCCACCGGCATTATGATTCTCATCCTGGCCTTTTTCCCGGCCGAAATCAGCAATGGCCAGGTGGTTTCCTGGGGCCTCTTCGACAAGGACACCGGCTCCTCCCACGACAAGCTCATCCAGTTCCTGGTCATCTGCGGCACGGCGGTGCTCTCCCTTGTGCTGCTGGGATGGATTCTGCGGCTGCGCAGAAAGAATCCCCGGCAGTTCACCCGGACGGCGGCGGCCTGCATCTGCCTTTTGTCGGCGGCCTACGGCTTCTTCTTTGTGCAGACCGGCCGGCCCTCCCGGGCGGATATAGAGGAAAACTACCTGGGCCGGCTCATCCAGGGCGAGGTGACCCTGCCCGGCAATTCGGACGAATACCGCATCGACGTCTACGACGGCCTGAGCAACACCGGCCTGGCCTTGGGCTACCGCAGTATCCAGGCCTTCCATTCCATCGTCCCCGCCTCCATCATGGAGTATTACCCCTACGTGGGGGTAGAGCGGGGGGTGGCCAGCCGGCCGGAGGTGGAGGCCTATGCCGTGCGGCCCCTGCTGTCGGTGAAATACCTGCTGTCCCCCACCACCCGGCAGTTTGTGGAGGATGACGGCCGGACCAAAATGCCCGGCTACACCTTCCTGGAGGAGCAGAACGGCTTCGATATTTACGAAAACGAAAACTATATCCCCTACGGCTTCACCTACGACTACTACATGACCTACGCCGAGTGCGATTCCTACGAGGAGGACCAGCGGTCCCTTCTGATGCTCAAGGCCATGCTTTTAACCGACGAGCAGGTGGAGCGGCATGGGGACATCCTCACCGATTTAGGGGCCGATTACCGGGTCAGCGGCAGCACGGCGGGCGGCCTGCAGGGCACCGACCTGAGCGGGCTGACGGCGGAGGAAATCATGTCCCAGGCCCGGGAAGAGGCTTCCAGCATACCCGAGCTAGATTTTTCCGACGAGGCCTTTGCGGCCGACTGCGCCGCCCGGGCCAAGACGGCGGCCAAGTCCTTTGCCACCGACAACCGGGGCTTCACCGCCGAGGTGGAGCTGGAGAGGGAAAACCTGGTCTTCTTCTCGGTGCCCTACGAGGAGGGCTGGACGACCACGGTGGACGGCCAGCCGGCTGAAATTGAGGAGGTCAACGTGGGCTTCATGGCTGTGCGGGTGCCCGAAGGGGCCCACACCGTCCGGTTCAGCTACATGACCCCCGGGCTGAAAAACGGCTGCCTTATCACGGTGGGGGCCCTGGTGCTTTTTGCGGCGTATATGGCAGGGGTTGTCTGGCTCCGCCGCCGGCGCCCCGAATCTTTCCTGGTGGAATACCCCGAGGGCGACCAGCTGGCGCAGCGCTTTGCCGAGGATAAAGCGGCGGAGGAGGCCTTCCTTGCCGAGTGGGAGGCCCGGCAGCAGGCCCGGGAAGCGGCCTTTAAGGAGGAGGAGTTTGACCGGATTCTGGAGGAGGACAGCCCCTCCGGCCACGGCGGTGACCCGCCGGCCGACCCGCCTTATCCGGATCCCCCCGAAAGGAGCTGACGGTTTGGACGTCTATATGAATCCCCCTGCGGCGGCAGCGCCCCGCAAGACCGGCCCGGCCTATAAGCGCATGCCGGTGCTGGGCCGGCAGAAGGAGCTGCACTGGCAGACCCTGCTCATCGCCCTGGGAACGGCTGCGGTATTTTTCATCCCCTTTATCATCATGGACCAGGGCTATTTCTTCTTCTACGGCGACTTCAACGTCCAGCAGATTCCCTTTTACCAGATGTGCCACCAGATGGTAAAGGAGGGCAATATCTTCTGGAACTGGCAGACCGATTTGGGGGTCAACTTTATCGGGTCCTACAGCTTTTATCTGTTGGGCAGCCCCTTTTTCTGGCTGACCATCCCCTTCCCCAACTGGATGGTGCCCTACCTCATCGCCCCCCTGCTCATCTTAAAATTCGCCCTGTCGGCCTTTACGGCCTACTTTTACATCCGGCGGTTTACCCGGACGCCCTCGTCGGCCATGCTGGGAGCCCTGCTCTACGCCTTTTCGGGCTTCTCGGTCTACAATATCTTCTTCAACCACTTCCATGAGGCCATCGTCTTTTTCCCCGTGCTGCTGCTGGCGGTGGAGCAGTTCATCGCCGACAACCGCCGGGGGGCCCTGGCCGTGGCCGTCTTTATCTGCGCCGTGTCCAACTACTTCTTCTTTTTCGGCATGGCCGTCTTCTGCGTCATCTACTGGTTTGTCCGGACGGTTTCGGGCTGCTGGAGGCTGAAGGTGCGGCGCTTTTTCGCCTTCCTCTTTGAAATCCTCCTGGGGCTGGGCCTTGCGGCCTTTATCCTGGTTCCCGCCTTCTTCTCGGTCATCCAGAACAGCCGGGTGAACGAGCACCTCTACGGCTGGGACGCCATCCTCTACGGCAAGGAGCAGATTTTCACCAACATCATCCAGTGCTTCTTCTTCCCCCCCGACCTGCCCGCCCGGCCGGTCTTCTTCCCCGGCGCCGAGGTGCAGTGGTCCTCCCTGGGGGGCTGGCTGCCCGTCTTCAGCATGGTGGGGGTCATCGGCTTTTTGCAGAACAAGCAGCGGCACTGGCTGCGCCGGGTGCTCATCGTCCTGATTATCATGGCCCTGGTGCCGGTGCTCAACAGCGCCTTTTACGCCTTTAATTCGGCCTACTACGCCCGCTGGTTCTACATGCCCGTCCTCATGATGTGCCTGGCCACGGCCATGGGCCTGGAGGACAAGGAGGTGGACTGGGACCGGGCCTTCAAGTGGACCCTTGCCCTTACCCTGATTATGGTGCTGGTCATCGGCCTCTTCCCCTCGGAGGTGACCGATGGGCAGATTACCCGCTTCGGCCTCTTCACAGCCGACAGCGAGGGAAGCTATGTCTACCTCATCCGATTCTGGGTCACATGCGCCATCGCGGTGGCCTCCCTTGTTATCCTCAAGCTGATTCTGCCCCTGCGCAGGCGGGCCCCCGGCTCCTTTACCCGGATTGCCGCCGGCTGTATCTGCGTGGTGACGGTCATCTATGCGGCCTTCTTCATCGGCAACGGCAAGACCCTGTCGGAGGATGTGGACGATGTGCTCATCCCCCAGCTGGTGGAGGGGGAGCTGAACCTGCCCGGCGACAAGGACGCATACCGCATCGACGTCTACGAAGGGGTGGACAACACCGGCATGTACCTGGGCTACCCCTGCATCCAGGCCTTTCACTCCATCGTCCCCGCCTCGGTTATGGAATACTACCCCTACGTGGGGGTGGAGCGGGGCGTGGCCAGCCGGCCAAAGACCGAGGCCTATGCCATCCGGCCCTTCCTGTCGGTCAAGTACCTGCTGGTGCCGGAGGGCAAGAGCTTTGTGGAAAACGGCGGCACCAAGATGCCCGGCTACACCTACTACGGGGAGGAGGACGGGTTTTCCATCTATGAGAACCAGAACTACATCCCCTACGGCTTCACCTACGACTACTATATCACCGACCTGCAGTGCGACGCCTACGAGGAGGACCAGCGGGCCAAGATTATGCTCAGGGCCATGCGCCTGACCGAGGAGCAGGCCGAAAAGCACGCCGACATCCTGCGGCCCTTAAGCGCCGACTACATGGTGACCAACGGCGAGGCGGATGCGTCTTCGTCCGACCGGGGCTCCTCTGTGGGCAAGGAGTACCTGGACCTTTCCAGCGAAGCCTTTGCGGCCGACTGCGCCGCCCGGGCAAAGACGGCGGCCAAGTCCTTTGCCGCCGACAGCCGGGGCTTCACCGCCGAGGTGGAGCTTAGCAGGGAAAATCTGGTCTTCTTCTCGGTGCCCTATGAGGAAGGGGGCTGGACGGCCACGGTGGACGGCCAGCCGGTTGAAATCGAAAAGGTCAACGTGGGCTTCATGGCTGTGCGGGTGCCCGAAGGGGCCCACACCGTCCGGTTCGAGTATATGACGCCCGGCCTGCCCATAGGCTGCATCATCACCCTGGGGGCCCTGGTGGTGCTGGGGGCGTATCTGGCCATTGTGCTGCTGCGCCGGCGCCGGCACCCCGACCGCTGGTGGGTGGAATACCCCGAAGGCGACCGGCTGGCCCATCGCTTTGCCGCCGACCAGGCCGAGGAGGAGGCCTTCCTGGCCGCCCTGGAGGCGGAAGAGGAGGAGCCCCCGGCCGGGGAGCCGGAGGGAGGCCTCTGGCCTGCCGGCCCGCCGGCGGAGGGGCCGCTCTGGCCGCCGGCTGAGGACGAAGACCTGCCCGGCCCGCCGCCGGAGGAGGCTGCCCCGGAGGGGCGGCAGGGGGCGGACGCCCCCTTTACCCCCGGCTTCCAGGTGGATTTGTCCGCCGCCGATGAGGAAACGGACGACGGACAGGCGAAATAAAAGCAACCGCCCCGGCCAATCGGCCGGGGCGGTTTTCGTCTGGGGACAAGCCGCAGAGGGGGGCGGCCCCCTTCTGCCATTCCCCCGACAAATCCCGCTCCTGCGGGATTTGTCGGGGGGCCGACGCACATGTCGCCGATTTGGACGGTTTTCATTCTCTGCATGCAGTTTTCCAAGGGGATGCGCGCTTTGCTGAATCGGATTCTTTCCCGGGCAAGGGGGCCTGCCCTGCGGGGAAGCCTGCCCATATGCCGCCGGTTTGCCTACGGAGTTCTGCCTGGCTTTTTGACAGTCCGGCAGGATGCGGGAAATGGAGATACAATCTTATATACGGACATATCCGGTGGCGGGGCCTGCGCCGACTTTTGCAATGTAGCCGCTTTTTACTAAATTCGTCAAAGTGCGTTCCACCGTAACCTTACTGATATCCGGACAAAGTTCCATAATCTCTTTCTTCGTAATCTTACCGACTTTTTGAGCGATTACGGCTTTAATCCGTTCCGGCTTGGAAAGGCCCCGGTGTTTTAAATATTCCACCCGGCTTTCAAACTCGTTATAGGCCTTCAGCATAATTCCCAGGTAGTATTTTACAAATGGCGCATAACTGTTTGTGCCTGCATGCCAACCAGTCGAACTGTCCCGCAGTGCCTCATAGTAAGTCTCTTTGGTTTTTTCAATCAGCATTTCCATGCTGATATATTTGCCTGCAATGTATCCCGCTTTGTAAAACAGCAGAAGCGTCAGCAATCGGCTCATACGCCCATTGCCATCATGGAAGGGATGGATACACAGAAAGTCCAGGATAAACATGGGAATAAGAAGCAGCTTGTCTATTTTATCAGCATTCCATGCTTCCCAAAATCTGGCGCACAGTTCTTCCATGGCATCTGCCGTCTGAAATGCGGGAATGGGAATAAACCTCGTTTTTTGATGCCCTTCGGCATCCGTTTCTGCAATCACATTGTCTGCATTTTTGTACCTTCCGCCGGCGGCGCCTTGTGCGTAAGAATACAAATCTCTGTGAAGCTGCAAAATAACGTTTGGATTGGGGGCAATGTATTCGTAGCTGTCGTGGATCGTGGCCAGCACTTCCCGATAACCGGCAATTTCCTGCTCGGAGCGGTTACGGGGTTCTGCCTGCTGCCTTACCAATTCCTCCAGACGCTTATCACTGGTGAAAATACCCTCGATTCTGTTAGACGCACCGGTACTCTGAATGCGTGCGACTTCCAGAAGGTTTTTCAATTCATCGGTGTTTGCCTCCAGAAATAATTCCTGCCTGCCTTTATGCTCGTGGATACTCCCCATCATCTGCACAATTTCAGGTGTCAGCAGCTTCTCGGGAATTTTTGTATAGTCGAATTCTCGCATGGTAATCTCCTTCATTCCCTTTTATCTCCATCATTATATCTAAAAATGACGGAGATTGCAATGGCGGTGATGGAGATAGGATGCCCGTTTTTTGTCTCGGTTGATGCAGACGGCAGGTTCCGCAATGCTTTTGGCGCACAGGCTCCCCTGGTCAACACAGGCAGAGGCTGTCTTTGGATTTTCTGCTGTTATTTTCGAGAGGGAAATTGACTATGTCCGGCGCCTTTATCCCCCGTCCCTCTCGTCCAGCGCCCCGCCGCAGTAGGGGCAATGGGAACCCCAGCAGCGCAAATCCAGCGTCCTGCCGCAGTGGGGGCAGTAGAGTATAAAAAAGCTGGCTATCAGCGCCCCAACGGCCAGGACGGCCCCGATTCCCCATGCGATATAAATTCCCGTCATGTTCGTATCCGGGAACAAAAGGGCGAATCCGGCCGGCAGCAGTCCCCCCGCCAGGATGACGCCCAGGATAATCAGCCGCTTTGTGCGGATGCGCATACCCTTCCCCCCATTTCAGATGGGTACAGGATACACCCCCGGCTGCCCCGCAGGCAAGCCGGAGCCGGTTAAATTCCCGTTAAATCTCCCCGTCCAGCAGGTCGGCCAGGATGGGGTTGGAGAGCAGAAAGCCCTCCGGCGTAAAGGCCAGCCGCCCGTCCCCAAGCCGCATATAGCCGGCCTGCACATACCGGGCCGCCCGCCGGGCCAGCCCCGCCGCCGGCGGCCGGCCGTACCTTTCTGCAAAGAGGGAAAAATCCAGGCCGTCGGCAAGCCGCAGGCGGAGCATGGCGTATTCGGCCGGTTCTCCCCCCGGCCCCTCGTCAAGGGGCGGCAGGGCCGCCGGCGGGGCAGGGAGGCCCAGCTTCTCCCATATGTCCGCCCGGCCGCCCCGCCCCTCTATATACCCCCGCACGTCCCGGGGATAGAAAAACCGCCGGCCAAACAGATAGGAATGGGCCGCCGGGCCCAGGCCCAGATAAGGCTCGCCGTTCCAGTATTTCAGGTTGTGGCGGCTCTCCCGGCCGGGCCGGGCAAAATTGGAGATTTCATACTGCCGGTACCCCCGCCGGGCCAGTTCCCTTACGGCCAAAAGGTACAAATCGGCCGCCGCATCCTCGTCGGGCAGGGGGAGGGTATCCCGCTGCCGGTAAAAGGGCGTCCCCTCCTCTATTTTCAGCAGATAGGCCGATATATGGGCGGGGGAAAGGCCGGTGAGAAATTTGATGGAGTTTTCCAGGCTCCCGGGGGTCTGGCCGGGAATGGCCAGCATCAAATCCACCGAGAGGTTGGAAATGCCCACGGCGGCCGCGTCGGCGGCCGTGCGGCAGACGTCGGCCGGGGTGTGGCGGCGGCCGAGAAAATCCAGCTCGGCCTGCCGGCCGCTCTGCACCCCCAGGGACAGGCGGTTGACCCCGGCGGCCGCCGCCTCCTGCAGGGTGGGGCGCAAATCGTCGGCGGGGTTGGCCTCCAGGGTGATTTCCGCGTCAGGGGCAAGGGAAAAACCGGCCGCCGCCCTCTCCAGGATACGGGCCAGCCGCCGGCCGCCCAGCAGGGAGGGGGTGCCGCCGCCGAAATACACCGTGTCCACCGTAAAGGAGCGGCAGATCTGGCTCCAGGCGGCCAGCTCCCGGCAGAGGGCGTCGGTATAGGCGTCCAGCAGTTCCGCCGGGGCGGGGAAGGAGTAAAAATCGCAGTAGGCGCACTTGGACGCGCAGAAGGGAATATGCAGATACAGACCCAGATGGGACAAAAACACCGCCTCCCGGAAGAATCTTTTGCCGTATGCAGCAAAGCCATGGAATCCGGCCACTTATAAAATAGAAACCATCACAAGGAGGCTGGAAACCGTGAAACACAAATTTTTGCTTGGCGCCCTGGCCGCAGCGCTTGTCTGCACGGCGGGGACCTGTACCCCCCATTTTACCACAGATGGGGAGGATTTGCCATCCTCCCTGCCCCAGAGTACGGCCATCGCCCCTGCGTCCACCGGGTCTTCCACGGTTTCGGAGCCGGCTGATTCCGCTGCCTCTGCCGTCTCTGCCGCTTCCAGTGATTCTGCTGCTTCTGCTTCCCCCGCCCCCGCCTCTCTGCCGGCGGAAGGGGATGCACAGCCGGCATCCTCCCACAGCGATACGGTTGTATCCGATACAGAGGCGCCGGCAGCCTGTCCCCAGCGGGTGTATCTGGACGGCCTGATGCGGGAGAACCAGGTCTTCCTGGACGAAATCCTCTATCTTTCGGAAAATGAGCGGGTGGCCCTGGTGCCTTTGCAGCGGGAGTACCCCGTAGGCGCCGCCGCCGTCCAGGCGGAATTTATCAACTGCAGCGACCAGGCGTTTTACTACGGGCCGGACAGCCGGGATTTTTCCCTGGAAAAGCTGGTGGGGGAGGTATGGGTACAGGTCCCCACGGCGGTCAGCCCCATCCTGGTACCGGAAATCGCGGCCAGCGTGGAGCCCCACGGCCGGCAGGTAAAGGACTTCGATTTGCGCATATACCGCTCCGACTGGCTCACGGCCGGCCGATACCGGATTCTGGAAGGGCAGCCCGGCAATGCCTATGCGCCCCGGTTCAAGTGCTATTTCCGGCTGTATGACGACGGCAATCCCCCGCCCGCGGAAAACCTGGATGCAATCTTCCAGGACGCTGCAGCCCGGGGCGATACGGTCTATTCCCTGCCCGGCGGCGGCCAGGCGGCCCTGGTGCCGGAACAGCGTTCGGCCGCCTCTGCAGACGGCTATTTGGGGTTCCGGTATGTCAACAACGCCGACACGTCCTTTACCTTCGACTGGAACGGCAGCTATGTCCGGCTGCAGCGGCTGACGGATGGCCAGTGGGTTACGGTGAGCGAAACCGTGCCCCAGCCCGACAATCCCCTGCCCACCACCGTGGCGCCCCACTCCGGTTACCAGCGCTTCCTGTATACTTACGACCTGGACATGCAGCCGGGGGAATACCGGCTCTGGGAGGGTCCGGCGGCGGAGGGGGACCCCCGGTTTGTCTGCCATTTTACCATTACCGGTTAAAAGAAAAGGAGGGAGTCCTATGAAGAGAAAGAATCTGCTGGCCCTTTTGTGCGCGGTTGTCCTGATGGCTGCGTCGGCCGCCTGTAATGCCGGGAGCGGCGATACCGCCCAGCTTACTTCCCCCGGGTCCGCCCCGGTATCCGACCAGGCGCCGGTCTCCCGGGAAGCCGACAGCCGGCCGGTGGAAACCAGCGTCCCGCCGGCACGGCATCCAGCGCGCCGGCGGAATCGGCATCCGGCGCCCCGGCTGGTTCGGCAGAGTCCGCCGCCGCAGTCCCGGATAAGGGAGGCATGGCCTCTGCCGCAGCCAGCGCGCCGGTGGAATCGGCAGTCGTATCCCATGCCGGTTCGGCGGGTTCCGCCGCCGCCCCGGATGGAAGCGGCCCGGCCTACAGCGACGCCGAGGCCGCCGCCTATGTCACCGCCGCGCCGGTGCAGGACAGCTATCCTGTTTCCAGCCCGTCGGTTGAAATCCTGCTGCGAAACGCCGGGGAGAAAACCTACATATACGGCAAACCCTTCCGGCTGGAGCGGCAGGTGGGGGATGGCTGGGAGACCGTGCCCTTCCGGGAGGATACCGCTTTCGCGTCTATCGGCATCCTGCTGCTCCCCGGCGGGGAGAGCCGGCAATCCTATCCCCTGGACTGCTTCGCCCAGCCCCTGACGCCGGGAACCTACCGGCTTTCCATGGGCATGACCGACTATACGGTGGGCTGCACCTTCCGGCTGGAATAATCGCCCTATGCAATAAGACCGGCCCCTGCGAGCTGTACGAGCGCTCGCAGGGGCCGGTTCGTTCTGCGCAGAAACGGGCAGGAGGTCCCGCCGCTACGCACCCCGGGCTAAAATGCGGCAGATGCCCATGACATCCTCGATGGCTACCTTCCCGTCCCCGGTTGTGTCGCCGGACAGAATTTCCCCAGCCGTGGGTTCGGTGTCGGCCGCCTTGCGGGCCAGCACCCTGCAGGCCGCCATGACGTCCTGTATATCCACGGTCTTATCCCGGTTCAGGTCGCCCAGCTTAAATACCGGCAGGGCGAGGGAGCCGGTTTCGTTCGCCGCTGTCGCCGTCACCGTAAGGCTTTCGGCCGTCTCGTCGGCGGCCAGGGTCAGCAGGCCGTTTTCGTCGATGGCCGTGCCGGCGGCACCGCCGGTTACGCTCCAGGTGACATCCTCTGCATCCCCTGCGGTAAACTGCACCGTCTTGCCGGTCACCAGGAAATCGATTTCCGCCGTTACATCCAGTCCGCCGGCCGCCGCCTGCACCGGCAGCTCCATACTGCCGGTCACGGCAGGATTTGCCACAGAGGCCGCCGTTATGGTGAGGGTATTGGCCGTCTCGTCGGCGGCTATGGTCAGCAGGCCGTTTTCATCGATGGCCGTACCGGTTACGCCGCCGGTTACGCTCCAGGTCACAGCCTTGTCAAAATCCCCGTCTCCGGTAACGGCAGCGGTAAACTGTACCGTATCGCCGGGGGCGGCCGTATCCGCATCGGCCGTGACGGTCACGCCGCTGACCGTCCCCTCCAGCCGGAAGGAATAGCTGCCCGAACCCAGGGTATAGACCGCCGCGCCGTCGGCGTATTCCACGAATTCCACGCCCTCTGCCTCGGACACCGGCGTGCCGCTCTCCAGCACCAAATCCACCTGGTCTTCGGCAATGGGCAGGTAGAGGGTGGCCGTGGTGTTGGCCGGAACGGTGGCGTCGTAGGTCAGCAGATTGCCGTCGGCGTCGGCCGTCCAGGCGCTGGCGATTTGGCCGTAGGCCGAATGATAATCAGCGCTCACCGCCGTCATGCGCTTCTGGTTGTCGGGGATGTCGGCAGCCGCCCGCTTATCCAGGGTGGGCTGGAGGATGACATGCTTGAAGGCCGGGTTTTCTTCGTCGGCCTCGATACCGGCCATGTACCGGTACATCCACTCGCCCACCGCGCCGTAGGCGTAGTGGTTGAAGGAGTTCATGCCCGGGTCCTTAAAGCCGTTTTCGATGGTGTAGCTGTCCCAGTTTTCCCAGATGGTGGTGGCCCCCTGATCCACGCTGTACAGCCAGGAGGGGTAATCCCGCTGAAGCAGCAGGGTGTAGGCCATGTCGTCGGCCCCCACATCGCTTAGGGTCTGGTTGAGGATGGAGGTGCCGATAAACCCGGTGGACAGGCGGTTGCCGTTGTTTTTGATTTTATCCAGCAGGATGTCCAGGGCCACTTCCTTCTGCCGGCTGTTTCTGAATAAATCCAGTTTCAGGGCCAGCAGGTAGGTGGTCTGGGTGGCTACCTTTAAGGAGCCGTCGGTGTTCACATACCGCTCGTTGAATTCGGCCTTGATATCCTCATATAACTGGCCGTATTCCTGCTCCTTTTCGGTATTGCCGATGGCCGCCGCCATCTTCTCCATCAGCAGGGCCGAATAGGCATAGTAGGTTACCGAGATATACCGCTTAACCGAATCGTCGTTGAGCTCGGGGGAGACCCAGTCCCCTGAGGCCGCGCCGCCGCCGTTGTACTTCCATTCGCTGTCCCCCCGGGTGGCCAGGTAGTCCATAAAGGTTTCCATGGAGGGGAAGTGCTCCTCCAGCAGCTGGGTGTCGCCGTACATCAGGTAGACGTTCCAGGGCACGATGATGCCCGCCTCGGCCCAGCCGCCGTTGCCGCCGCCCACAATGTGGGTGTTGGGGGCCACGTCGGGGTAGGCCCCTTCCAGCTCTCCCGCCTCTTCGCCGAACTGGGAGTCCCGCATATCCTGCAGCCACTTGCGGTAGAAACCGGCCGTGTCGGCGTTATAGGTGGCCGTGCGGGAGAAGATGTGGGTATCCGCCGTCCAGCCCAGCCGCTCGTTGCGCTGGGGGCAGTCGGTGGCCGTGCTTAAGAAGTTGTCCCGCATGCCCCACATGATGTTGCTGAAAAGCTGGTTGACCGCCGCATCGCTGGTCTCGATACTGCCCGTCTCCACATTGGCGTTGCCCACTACCACGCCATCCAAATCCAGGATTTCCACATCGGCCGCCGCCGTGACCTGCACGTACCGGAAGCCGTAGAAGGTGAACCGGGGATTGTAGGTCTCCCCTTCCGCATCTCCCCGCAGGACGTACTGGCCGGAGGCCTTGGCCTCCAGATAGTTGGCGTTGTAGACGCTGCCCTTGGGGCCGTCGTTCTTGCGGCTTTCCTCGCCGGAATCGTTGAGCATCTCGCCGAATTCGATATTGACGGCTGTGCCGGCGTCGCCCTTTACGGTGAACTGCTCCCAGCCCACCATGTTCTGGCCCATGTCGAAGATGGCCGTCTGGCCCTTTTGCAGGGTGAAGGGCAGGGTGGGGTTCTCCACATTGTCGATTTCCCCGTAGGTGGAGCCGTTGTCCTTTATCCCGCTGTAGACCGTGACGCTCTCGGGCGTCCGGCTCAGCTCGGGGCGGGTCTGCACCGTGGAGCCGATGGCCCCTATAACCTTGCCTTCAAAATCGGTCTTTTTCCTGGCGGGAATCCAGTCCGCCGCGTCGTACCCCGCCGTCGACCAGTCGGCGATGGTATCCTTCCGGGCGTCGTAGGTTTCCCCATTGTAAATATCCGCGTAGGTCACCGCCGTATCCCGGCTTGCCTGCCAGCTGGTATCGGTGACAATGGTATCGGTGCTGCCGTCGGCATAGGTGATGTCCAGCTTTATCATCAGGCCGTTGGGCTGCTTGGAGTAGAAGCTGCCGCCCCGCACGGCGATGACGCCGTTGTACCATCCCGAGGCCACCTCGGCCCCCATGGCATTGGCGCCGGCGGTGATGGAATCGGTGACGTCGTAGGTCAGATAGAAGGCCGTGTCGTCGTAATCGGTCCAGCCGGGCTTTAACTCGTCGTACTCCATGCCCTCGGCCGTCTGGCGGCCCACCCGCTGGCCGTTGATGTACAAATCCGACACGCCGAGAGCGCTGTAATACACCCGGGCCGACGCGATTTCCTTATCCGCCGCCGTGAATTCCTTCCGGAAGGCCGTGGCCGCCGAAATCCGGTTTTCAAATACCTTGTATTCCTGGGAGGATTCTAAGGACAGCTTGCAATCCCCCTCTACCTCTACGATATCGCCCCCGTCAAAGGGGTTGACCCCGTCGTCAAAGCCGGCCGTCAGCTGGATTTCCCCGTCCGCGCCGGTGACCTGGACGTTGTCCACCCGGGCGCCCTCATTGTAGAACCGGAAACCGAAGTATCCCTCGCAGAGGTGGCCGGTGTTGTCGGTATAGGTATCCACCGCCACCCCGTCGATGGAGGTGGTCACCACGTTCCCCTCCACCGCCACAGCGATGTGGTGCTCCTCGTCAAAGAGGCTGTCCTTGGTGAACTGGGCCGGCAGATTGATATCTTCGGTATAGACGGCGCTGTTGCTCACAAATATATGCCGCCGCAGGTAGGGCTGGTCGGCATTGTTGGTATTCACCGCCCACATAAAGTAGTTATTTCTGTCCTTGGCGGCAAAAATCAGGCCCATATTGTCGTGGGTCAGCTGGAAATCCAGCTCGTAGGTATAGTGTACATCGGGGGTCTCGGCCTCGCTTTTCTGGTAGACGAACATCTCGGAGGAAGCGTCCACCAGCAGCTTGGCGTTGCCCTCCACATCCACAATCTGGCCGCCGGCAAAGGGATTGTCCCCGTCCTCAAAATCGGTGTCGATGAGGAGGGTTTCCCCCTGGTCGGCAGCCACGGCCGCCTTTACATTGTCCAGCCGGACGGATTCATTGTGCACCCGGATGCCGAAATCCCCCAGCTGCAGGGTGCCGGTGCCGTCGGTGTAGGTATCCACTGTCTCCCCGTCCAGGGTGGTGGTCACCCTATCCCCCGACACCGAAATGGAAAGCCGGTGCTCGCTGCCGGTGAGGGATTCCTTGGTAAACTGGGCGGGCAGGGGAATATCGTTTACCACATCATAGTTGCTGTTTACCTTGACATGCCGGCGGAGATAGGGGTGGTCGGCGCCATTGGTGTTGATGGCCCACATAAAGTAGTTATTGGCGTCTTTGCCCGAGAAGAGCAGGCTGAAATTGTCCCGGATAATCTGGAAATCGGCCGCGTAGGTGTAATCGGCGTCGGCGTCCGGGTTCACCTCTTCCTCCTCGGTGGAATATTTGAGCCACTGGGCCTCCCCCCAGTCTTCCGGCTGGTAGAGGCCGGTTTCAAAGGAGGCCGGCGCCGACTGGGCCGTGCCCCCCAGATTGTCCCATACCTGTACCGTCCAGACGTATTTGGTCTGGGATTCCAGGGGCTCCCCGGCGTAGGCGATGTTCACCGACCGGCCGTCCTCCACCTTGCGGCTGTCCCAGACCGTGTCCCCTTCCAGGCTGTCCTTTTTCACCACAATCTGGTAGTGGGTCTGGAGAATCCCCCGCTGGGCCGATTCCATCTCCCAGCTGAAGACCGGGGCTTCGGTGTCGATGCCCATGGGTTCTTCCATGTAATCCGTCCTGAGGTTTACAACCTCCGCGTCCGATGCCGCCGCCGCGGGCGCTATGGGCAGGGCCGCCGCCAGCAGGGCCGCCGACAGGGCCAGTGATAACAGCCGGAACCATTTCCTTTTCATTGGATTTTCCTCCCTGTAGTCTTTACTCCATGGGCATTCTCTGCCCCATACGTACATTATACACAAAAAAAGCGAACTGCCGCATGGGGCATTTCGCTTTTTTACTATAGGCTATTCGGCTTGCTTTTGCCGATAGGCCCCCGGGGTGGAGCCGGTGAGCTGGCCGAAGAGTTTATAAAAATGCTTTAAATCGGCGTACCCCACCTGCTGGGCCACCTGGGCCACCGGCAGGGAGGTAATCCGCAGCATCCGGCAGGCCTCTCTTATGCGGATGTCCCGCAGGGCGTGGAGGACGGTCTGCCCCGTCCCCTCCTTAAAGACCTTGTTGAAGTGGCTGACGCTCATATAGGCCCGCTCGGCCAGGGACTCGCAGGTGATTTCGCCGCTGTAGTGGGCCTGCATATACTGCAGGGCGTTTTCCACCACCAGCTGTTTCAGCATGGGCGGGCTCTGGACCTGGGCGCCGTCCTGCTCGTACATGCGGAAGGCCAGAATCAGCAGCTTGACCAAATCCGAGTGGAGCACCTGTTTATACCCCTTTTCCCGGCCCTGGTACTCCTCGTGCATATCCGCCAGCAGCCGGTTGATTTTCCGGGATTTCCCGCCGGTAAACTTGATATAGTGCCGGGGGGCCTCCTCGGCGTAGAAGCTGTGGAGCAGATACCGGTAGGCCACGTTGACAAAGTCATTTTCCTCCCCCAGGAATAAGCCCAGGGAATCCGGCTGGAAGATGCAGTTGTATACCACCATTTCGGTGCCCGGGTCGGGGGCGTACTCGTGGGGGACATAGGTGTTGATAATAAAGAAATCCCCCTTCTGGATAGTATCCCGCTGGCCGTTGATGATATGATACCCCTTGCCTGCGTCGATATAGGCGAATTCGATGAAATCGTGGGCGTGGAGGCCGCAGGCCCCCGACCGGGTATGCAGCACGGCGATTTCATCGTCCGGGCGCATGAACCGGCTGGCCTGTAAAATTTCTGTTTCCTGCATTCCCTTCGCCTCTTTTCTGGACAATCCTATAAATATAACATTCTGTTTGATAGAAATTATAGCATATTTGAACCTGTAATACAATACGCATCCGGCCGGCTCTGGCCTTTTGGAGGGGATTGTGTTAAAATGAAAAAAACGTCCAAAGGATAAGGAGGAAAGGCCTATGGTTCCCAGGCTGGAGGTGGTGGCCGCCCTGATTTGGGAGGGCGGCCGGTTCCTCATCTGCCGGCGGCCGGCCCACAAGGCCCGGGGGCTGCTCTGGGAGTTTGTAGGGGGCAAGGTGGAGCCGGGGGAGACAAAGGAGGCCGCCCTTATACGGGAATGCCGGGAGGAGCTGGACATCGCGGTGAGGGTGGGGAAAATCTGCATGGAGGTCACCCATACCTACGAGGACGCCGTAGTCCATTTGACCCTTTTCCACGCGGGCATCGCCGGCGGCCGGCCCCGGCTGCTGGAGCATACCGACATGCGCTGGATAACCCCGGCCGAAATATCCCATTATCCCTTCTGCCCCGCCGACGCCGAAATCCTGGAAAAGCTGCAGACGGGCGGCATTCGGCCCCCCGCCCTCTAAGGGGCGGCGGGCGGACAAGCCTGCCCCACGGATTTGCAAGCGAGGAGGTCTTTTACATGACCGAGAGAGAACTATCCATTCCCCCCCTGCCCGATACCCTGCTGATTGTGGACGACGTGGAGATGAACCGGGCCATACTGGCCGAAATCTTTAAGGACGCCTGCCGCATCCAGGAGGCCGAAAACGGCCGGGAGGGCCTGGAGAAAATCCGGGCTCTGGGCGGCCGCCTCTGCGCGGTGCTGCTGGACGTGGTCATGCCCCAGATGGACGGCCTGGCCCTTTTGCGCATCCTTGCGGCGGAGGGGATACCCAAGCGGGTGCCCATCTTCCTCATCACGGCCGAGACGGGGGACGCCGTCACCCGGGAGGCCTACGCCCTGGGGGTCATGGATTTGATATACAAGCCGGTGGTGCCCTATGTGGTGCGGCGGCGGGTGGAATCGGTCATGGAACTCTTCCGGGCCAGGGAGAGGCTGGGCAGCCAGGTGGAGCGCCAGAAGATAGAGATTGCCGAGCAGGATAAGAAAATTATGTCCTTAAGCCTTGGCATGGTGGAGGCCCTTTCCACCGCCATCGAATTCCGCAGCGGGGAGTCGGGCTCCCACGTCCGGCGCATCCACGACATCACCGCCTTTATGCTGCGCAAGACCCCCCTGGGCGCAGGGCTTTCCCCCTTTGCAATCGACCAGATAGCCCTGGCGGCCATTATGCACGACGTGGGGAAAATCGCCATCCCCGACGCCATTCTCAACAAGCCGGGGAAGCTGACGGCCGAAGAATTTGAAATCATGAAAACCCATACCCTCCAGGGCGGCCGGCTGCTGGAGCGCATCCCCCAGATGCGGGCCCACGAGGCCTTCCGGTACGCCTATGACATCGCCCTGCACCACCACGAGCGGTGGGACGGCCGGGGTTATCCCCACGGGCTAAAAGGGGACCAAATCTCCCTGCCGGCCCAGATTGTCTCCCTGGCCGACGTGTACGACGCTCTGGTGAGCAAACGGGTGTACAAGGACGCCTACAGCTTTGAAAAAGCCCTGGAAATCATCCGGGAGGGGGGCTGCGGGACCTTCAACCCCCGGCTGCTGGAACATTTCTTTGCCGTGGAAAAACAGCTGCGGCATCTCTATAAAGATGCGGAAAAGGAAGGAGACGGTGCCCTATGACCCCGGCGTACAAAGCGGCCCTGGAGGCCGCCGGCGTGGATGTGGCCGACGCCCTGGCCCGCTTTATGGGCAGCGAGGCCCTGCTGGAAAAATACCTGCGGCGGTTTCCGGAGGACCCCAATTACCAAGCCCTCTGCCAGGCCCTCGGGGCGGGGGACGCGGCCGGGGCCTTCACGGCCGCCCACACCCTCAAGGGGGTCTGCGCCAATCTCTCCCTGACCCGGCTGCTGGATCCCCTCAGCCGGCAGGTGGAGTGCCTGCGGGCGGGGGATTTGGCCGGCGCGGCCGCCCTGGCCCCCGAGACCGCCGCCGCCTATGAGGATTTGCGCGGCCTGCTGCGGAGGTGGGAGGGATGAGGAAAAAAGCCTTTTTCAAGGCCCTTTCCAAAATCCGCTTCAACCTTGTGCTGCTGGCTCTGTTTATCGCCCTGTCGGTGGTGAGCCTCCACCTGCTCCAGGGCAAGCTGCTGGAAAACGCCCAGGAAATCGGCGGGGGCATGGCCACGGCCTATGCGGTGGAGGAGGAGCGGAACATCACGGCCTACGAGACCCTTATCAACCTGGAGACCCAGTACATGGAGCAGCTGCTGGCGGGACAGCCGGACGCCGCCGCCATCCAGGACTGGCTGGACACCTTTGCCGGCCACGCCGCCGCGTCGGTGGATACCGGCGCCATCCATCCATACGCCGTCATAGACGGCGCCCTGTACACCCCCGACCCCGCCCGGTACGCCGGCGCCGACCCCACCGGCGCCGACTGGTACCAGACGGCCCTGGCGGCCGGCGGGGACATCGTATTCAGCGACGCCTATATGGACGACCGCCTGGGCCGCCTGGTGGTGACCATCGCCCGGCAGTGCGGCGGGGACAATGTGCTGGCCTTTGACATCTTCCCCGAGGACTTCCAGGTGCGGGCCAATACCCAGGAGCTGCCGGCCGGCAGCTCCTACTACCTCTGCGATGCCGGCGGTCAGGTTCTCTATATGGACACTTCCTTCACCGCCGACCGGGAGGCGCTGGAAACCTACACCAGGGGGCTGGTGGAGAAAATCCAGAGCGGCACCTTCACCGACGCCGACGCCTACGTCACCGATTTGGAAGGGAAACGCCGGGGGGTCTACTACGATGTGGCCAGCAACGGCTGGATTTCCATTGTCACCATCCCCCACCGGGTGCTTTTGGAGGATTTCTGGAACCTGTCTTTATGGTACATGGGCTTTTTCTTTATCTTCCTTATGGCCACCGCGGCCCTAAGCGTCCGGGAGTACCGGCTGGGCCGGCGGATGGAGCGCACCAACCACACCGTCCGGGTGCTGGGCAATTCCTACTACGCCATCTACCGGGTGAACTACCAAAAGGGCACCTACGATATGATTAAGGGCTCGGACTATATCCGCGCCCGCCTGCCTGAACAGGGGGATTACGACGACTTCATCCGCACGGCGGGGGGCGTCATCGAGCCGGCGGCCTACGAGGAGTTTCTGACCAGCTTTTCCATCGCCAACATCCGGGAACTGGCGGCAAAGCGGGTGCGGGACTACGGCGGGGATTTCCTGCGGCTGTTTGACGGGGCCTATCGCTGGGTCAATGTGCGGCTGCTCATCGACGAGTCCCTAAGCCCCGGGGAGGCGGTGCTCTGCTTCCGCCAAATCGACGCCGAAAAGCAGCGGCAGCTCCAGCAGATGCGCCTGCTGGAAAACGCCCTGGACACGGCCCGGAAGAACGAGGCCTCCCAAAGCAGCTTTTTCTCCTCCATGTCCCACGACATGCGCACGCCCTTAAACGCCATCATCGGCCTCACCGGACTGGCCGGCCGGCACCTGGAGGAGCCGGACAGGCTGGCCGACGACCTTAAAAAAATCGAAGCCGCCGGCAAACAGCTGCTGGGGCTTATCAACGATATACTGGAAATGTCCCGCCTGCAGCAGGGCCATCTGTCCCTGGACAACCAGAAAATCAACCTGCCGGCCTGCATCGAGGAGTGCACGGGGGTTTTCCAGCACCAGGCCCAGCAGGAGGGCAAGGACTACAGGGTGGAAATCGACGTAAAGGACAAGACGGTCTACGGCGACGCCTTCCGCCTCAGCCAGATTTTAAACAACCTGCTGTCCAACGCCTTTAAATTCACCCAGCCGGGGGACAGGGTGTCGGTGGCGGTGCGGCAGGTGGAGAACCAGGCCCACGCCAAGTATCAAATTACCGTAACCGATACCGGCGCCGGCATGTCGGAGGATTTTCTGGATAAAATCTTTATCCCCTACGAGCGGGAAACCCGCTTCGGGGCCAAAAACGTCAGCGGCACCGGCCTGGGCATGCCCATTGTCAAGAGCATCGTCTCCCAGATGGGGGGACAGATTACGGTGGAAAGCCGGCTGGGCCAGGGCAGCACCTTCACCCTTCTGCTGCCCCTGGAGGCCGCCGGGGAGGAGACCGACGCCGATGCGCCGAAAGGGCAGAAGGCGGACTACAGCCTGGCGGATAAGAAAATCCTGCTGGCCGAGGACAACGAGGTCAACATGGACATCGCCGCCGAAATTCTGGAGCTCCAGGGTGCTAAGGTGACCAAGGCCTGGAACGGCCGGGAGGCGCTGGAGGCCTTTAAGGCTTCCGAACCCGGTTATTTCGACGCCGTCCTCATGGACATGCAGATGCCCGAAATGAACGGCTGCGAGGCGGCCCGGGCCATCCGGGCCCTGCCCCGGCCCGATGCGGCGAAGGTGCCCATCCTGGCGGTGACGGCCAACGCCTTTGCCGAGGACATCGCCGCCACGGCCGAGGCCGGCATGGACGCCCACATCTCCAAGCCCATCGATTTTACGGTGCTCTGCCGGACCCTGGCCGGGCTTACCACCGAAAAAGAATAAAAAGGAGGCGGGGAAAATGCGCAGGAAAGACAGGGAAATGCCCCGGGATTTCGCCGAAGGAATCCTGGACGGCTGCGAATGGGCGGTGCTGTCCATGGTGACGCCGGAGGGAAAACCCTACTGCGTCCCCCTGACCATTGTGCGGGAGGGGGCGTGGGTGTATTTCCACGCGGCCATGCAGGGAAAGAAGCTGGACTGCCTGCGGGAAAACCCGGCGGTCTGCATGGCCTGCGTGGGCTACACCCACCGGATGCCGGACAAATTCACCACCGAATTTGAGTCGGCCATTCTGGAGGGGAGGGCCGAAGAGGTGGCCGACGAAAAGGAGAAAATCCACGCCCTGCGGCTGCTGTGCCAGCGGCACACCCCGGCCAATATGGGAGAGTTTGACGCGGCCATCGCCCGGAGCTTACAGGCCACGGCCGTATGGAAAATCCACATCGACGTCCTCACCGGCAAGCGCAAGCGGTACGGCCCCGATGGCCGGCAGATGAAGAGGGACGCCGCTGTATAAAAAAGTAGCCCGCCGCCCTTTTCCGGGAGCAGAAGCCCGGAGGGGGCGGCGGGTTTTATGCGGGCCACGGGCCAAAGATGGCACAGGGGCAATCGATTTGAAAACAAGAAAGCAGCCGACACGTTTTCAGCTTGGTTTCTTCTGCATATGGGAAAGAGGTAATTCCTCACCTATCCTAAATGCAGTTGAGATTTTAAAGCATCTTGCAATACTTGTGAAAAGTTAATGTTGCGTTCTAATGCGGCGGCGTTGAGCCATGCAGGCAGTGTTACTGTACGATTGACGGAACGGTTCACGTGTGCCTGGCGGATAGAAGGCATATAAACATCCACCAATACGGCCCGTTCGTTAGGCTGCACTTCCACATCTGCCAGTGGAGTGGGAGAAGGGATTTCTTCACCGTCTTCTTCCAATCCGAAAAGAACACAGCCAAGCAGTTCTCGTGCGGATAAAAGCGCATCGTCATCATTCGTGCCACTGGTGGCACATTTTAGATCAGGAAAATCAACGGCGATTTCCTGTCCCTGTTCATAAGTGAAAACAGCAGGATAGAAATAACGTTCTACTTTTTTCATGAAAATGACCTCCTTTGTTAGATAAGCCGGGCATAGAAGCATGGTTACCTAAATTTTAGCCCCGACTGTTCTTCAATGCGTCTTAGTGTTTTGATGGGAATGTCTTTGTCAGGATGTTTTATTGTAGTACGGCCCTTTTTTGTTGGATGTTTAAATTGATGGTGACTCCCCTCTACGTTCACCTCATACCAGCCATCCTCTTTCAGCATTTTGATAACTTCCCGTGATGAATAACTTTTCATGCCTGCTCCCTCCCCATATAATTATAATAACACATATAAAAGTATTTATCAACAAAAACAACAAATATATTTATATGTGTGATTGCGAAAATGATATTTGGCTATCTATTCTAGTAACATAAAAAAGACGCACCCACAACCAGGTACGTCCTTCATGGCTTGATAAACCGCACGATGTCATTGGGCGTGCAATCCAAAAGAAAACATAGCTTCTGCATCGTCAGCAGGGTAATGTTCTTGTTTTTCTTTAGGGTGTCCAGCGTTTTATTATCAATGCCGTTTTGTAAAAGATAATACTGCGATATTTGCTTTTTCTTCATGGTTTCCCATAGGGGGCTAAAATCAATAATTGCAGCCACCGCCTTTCAAAAGGCTACTACAATTATATTTCTCAAATTTCCATTTGAATATTGTGGAGATATTCACAATGTGATATAGTGATACTACACCTAAAACATTTTAAATGGAGATTGAGACGATGGAAAACACAGCTGTATTTATCGGCCACCGGTACCTGCCCGACGAGGCGGCCCTGGCCCCGGCCGTCCGGGCGGCTGTCCGGCGGCTGCTGGCGGCCGGGTACCGCCGGTTCCTCTGCGGGGGCTGCGGCTCCTTTGACCGGCTCTGCGCCGAAATCCTCTGGGATATGAAAACGGGGATGCCGGGTGTGGAAAGCATCCTGGTGCACCCCTATCCCCGCAACCATTTTCCCCAAAGCGTCTGCCGATACTTTGACACGGTCCTCTACCCCGGTTTAGAGGATGTGCCGCCCCGGTACGCCATCCCCCGCCGCAACCGCTGGATGGTGGAGCAGTCCCAGGCCGCCCTCTGCCATGTGACCCACGATTGGGGCGGCGCGTATCAGACGCTGGCCTACGCCCGCCGCCGGGGGCTGCAAATTTATAACGTATAGAAAAAACCCGCCAGGCCCACAGGCCGGCGGGTTTTTATAGAAGGGGGGCAAGCCCCCTTCTAACATTCCCCCTACAAATCCCGCGGCGGCGGGATTTGTCGTAGGTCAAAACCGACGCACATGTCGCCGGTTTTGACGATTGCATGGAGGGAGTTCGTTCGCTTCGCGTGTCAAAGGGATTTCGCGTCCTGCGGGACGCGAGCCGGGGTCTTCCCCCGGCGCCCCGCCCCTCTTCCAGAGGCGGGCACCCTTTTGTCGCTGCGCGACATTTCCCCTAACAGGGGAATCCCTTTTTTGAAAAAAAGCGGCCAAAAAACTTTTCCTTTTTATCTATCCCATTTGTCGCATAAAGCGAGAATCTGGTCGGCGAATTTGGCCAAATCCTTATTGGCGCCGCCTTCATTGTGCTGAATAACCGCCTGCAGACGCTGACCGGCCGAGAGCAGCCGGGCGTATACCGGCGAAGCCCGCCGGGCCGCCGGCTTTTCCACCACCCGCACCGGCGGCGGGGATTCCAGGCAGACGTCGGCGGCCAGGTCGTAGACCGTGCCGCTGTAGGGCGCCGTGGCGGATAACCCGTACTCCTCCCGCAGAAGGGCGCTGAAGCTGTCGCATACGGCGTCCTCCCCGTGTACCACAAATACCCGCCGGGGCTTTTCCGAAAAGGCGGTCACCCACCGGATAAGCCCCGCCTGGTCGGCGTGCCCGCTCATGCCGCTGAGGGTCAGGATGCGGGCCCGCACCTCCACCGGCTCCCCGAACAGCTTTACCTCCTCCGCCCCCTCCTGGATGGCCCGCCCCAGGGTGCCGTAGGCCTGGTATCCCACAAACAAAACCGTACACTCCGGCCGCCAGAGGTTGTGCTTGAGATGGTGGCGGATGCGGCCGGCCTCGCACATGCCCGAGGCCGAAAGAATGACCTTGGGCCGCGGGTCGAAATTGATTTCCCTGGACTGGTCGCTGGTGATGCACAGCCGCAGCCCGGCAAAATCCGTGGGGTTGATGCCCCGGCTGACCAAATCCATGGCCTCCTCGTCGAAGCAGTCGGCCACGTTCCGGCTGAATATATGGGTGGCCTCCACCGCCAGGGGGCTGTCCACATAGACCTCAAAGCCGTCGTGCCCCCGCACCCGCCCCTCCTGCTTGATAATCCGCAGGAAGTACAGCAGTTCCTGGGTGCGGCCCACCGCAAAGGAGGGGATGACCAGGTTGCCCCCCTTGTCGAAGGTCTCCTGGATAATCCGGGCCAGTTCCCCCACATAGTCGGGGGGCTCTCCCTGGCGGCGGTTGCCGTAGGTGGATTCCATGACCACATAATCGGCCTCGCTTATATACTGGGGATCCTTGATAAGGGGCTGATTTAAGTTGCCGATGTCCCCGGAAAAGACGATTTTCTTGCGGATATCCCCCTCCTGCAGCCAGACCTCCACGCTGGCCGAGCCCAGCAGATGCCCCGCGTCGGTAAAGCGCACCTCGATGCCGTCGCAGAGGGAGAATTTCTTCCCGTAGGCCACCCCGCAGAACAGGGGCATAACCCCCTCGGCGTCCTCCATGGTGTACAGGGGGACATAGGGTTCCTTGCCCGAACGCCTGGCCTTCCGGTTGCGCCATTCGGCTTCAAACATCTGGATGTGGGCGCTGTCCCGGAGCATGATGCCGGCCAAATCCTTGGTGGCGGCGGTGGTGTAGATTTTCCCCCGGAACCCGTGGGCGTATAAAAGGGGCAGCAGGCCGGCGTGGTCGATGTGGGCGTGGGTCAGCAGCAGGTAGTCAATCTGGGCGGCCGGGACGGGGATTTCATGGTTTTCGTAGACGTTGGGCCCCTGCTCCATGCCGCAGTCCACCAGGATGTGCTTTCCGCAGGCCTCCAGAAAATGGCAGCTGCCGGTGACCTCGTGGTCGGCGCCGATAAAGGTCAGTTTCATAGATGTCCCGCCTTTCCGCTTGTGGAGTGGACTTTACAATCCTTTGCTTCTATTTATATTATACGATAATTACCGGGGAATAGAAAGGAGATTTTATGTAAATTCTATATGAACGGCCGGGGGGATAAAAAATCAAATTTTGCCTGTTGACAACCGGCTGCGGCGGGCATATAATAATGGCAAATTTAAAACCTGCTTTTAGAAAAACGATGACGGGAAAAAGATGCATATACCGTGTCTTAAGAGAGCCGGCGGAAGGTGCGAGCCGGCGGGCGGATATGCATGGATAGCTCATCCCCGAGTTGTCCGCCTGAAAAGCCATGGGCTTCTTAGGGCGGGACGGTTGGCCCCGTTACAGGCCGGGCCTTGATAGAGGCTGTCGAGGGCCGTCTTCGGACGGCTGAACAAGGGTGGTACCGCGTGGATTTTTCTCCTCGCCCCTTTACCGGGGGCGGGGTTTTTTGTTGCCCGCTTCCGCAAATCTATCATACAATCCGGAACGGCAGGCAGACTAAGGAGGCATTTCCCATGAGTAAAATGAAAGACGGCGCCAAAAAGTACATTCCCTTCCAGCAGATTCACCTGCCCGACCGCCAGTGGCCGGGCAGGGTTATCGAAAAGGCCCCCATCTGGTGCAGCGTAGACCTGCGGGACGGCAACCAGGCTCTGGTGGACCCCATGAACATGGAGGAGAAGCTGACCTTCTTCCACACCCTCTGCGACATGGGCTTCAAGGAGATTGAGGTGGGCTTCCCCTCGGCCTCCGAAACCGAGTACGAAATCTGCCGGGAGCTTATCGAGGGGGGCCACATCCCCGACGACGTGGCCATCCAGGTGCTGGTGCAGGCCCGGCCCCATCTGATTCAAAAGACCTTCGAGGCCATCAAGGGGGCCAAAAACGTCATTGTGCATTTTTATAATTCCACCTCCACCCTCCAGCGCAAGGTGGTGTTCAAAAAGGATATGGACGGCATCATCCAAATCGCGGTGGACGGGGCCAAGCTGATTAAGGAACTGACCGACGCCTATGACGGGGACTGCAACATCCGGTACGAGTATTCCCCCGAGAGCTTTTCGGGCACCGAGATGGACAACGCGGTGAAAATCTGCGCCGCCGTGCTGGATGAGCTGGGGGCCACGGCCGAAAACAAGGTCATCCTCAACCTGCCCAACACGGTGGAGATGTGCACCCCCAACACCTACGCCGACCAGGTGGAATACTTCATCCGGCACCTGCCCGGCCGGGAGCGGGCCATTATCAGCATCCATCCCCACAATGACCGGGGCACCGGCGTAGCGGCCACCGAACTGGCCCTGCTGGCCGGGGCCGAGCGGGTGGAGGGCACCCTCTTCGGCAACGGCGAGCGCACCGGCAACCTGGACATTGTGACCACGGCGCTGAATATGTACACCCAGGGGGTGGACCCGGAGCTGGATTTGACCGACATCCCCAAACTCCGGCGGATTTACGAGGAATGCACCCGCATGCAGGTGCATGAGCGGCACCCCTACGCCGGGGAACTGGTCTTCACCGCCTTCTCGGGCTCCCATCAGGACGCCATCAACAAGGGCACCGAGTACATGCAGACCTCGGGCACGGGCAAGTGGGAAATCCCCTACCTGCCCATCGACCCGGCCGACGTGGGCCGGCAGTACGAGCCCATTATCCGCATCAACTCCCAGTCGGGCAAGGGGGGCGCGGCCTTTGTCATGCAGCACGCCTTTGGCTTAACCCTGCCCAAGGAGATGCATCCCGAATTCGGGACCATGGTCAAGCACAAGTGCGACCAGCTGGGCCGGGAACTCTCCAACGAGGAACTCATGCAGGTGTTCCGGGAGGGCTATCTGGAGATACCCGAGAAATACCGCATGACCGAATACGCCTTCTCGGGGGCATCCTCCCGGGACGGCCGCATCCGGTTTGCCGGCACCATTGAGGCGGACGGCCGGCCCCATCAGGTGGTGGGAGAGGGCAACGGCCCCATCGACGCCTTCTTCCGGGCCCTGCACCATGCGGGCATTGACGGCTACCAGTTCGTCAACTACAGCGAGCACGCCGTATCCTCCGGCGCCGACTCCCAGGCCATCGCCTATATCCAGCTGAAAACCCCCGCCGGCCGGAATATTTTCGGCGTAGGCCTGGACCACAGCATCAACGTGGCCTCGGTGAAGGGCGTCCTCTGCGCCATCAACCGGGCCGAATCCGCAAAATAAAAGTTTTTTGGCCGCTTTTTTACAAAAAAGCGGGCGGGGCGCCGGGGGAAGGCCCCGGCTCGCGTCCCGCAGGACGCGAAAGCAAAGCCGCCGCAGGAGGCCTTACGGCTTCCTGCGGCGGCTTCTTTTATCTTATCCCTTCCAGCTTTGCCCGGAGCTCGGCGTCCACTTCCTCGTCCAGTTCCCGGTCTTTAAAGTAATACTTCCGGTCGGCTTCGGTAATCTTTCGGATAACCCGGCAGGGATTCCCGGCGGCAAAGGACCAGTCGGGGATATCCCGTGTAACCACGCTGCCCGCCCCGATGACCACATTGCTGCCGATGGTGACGCCGGGGCATACAATCGTATGGCCGCCTACCCACACGTCGTCCCCGATGGTCACCGGCATGCCGTATTCATACCCAAACTTCCTGGAATCGGGATGGAGGGCGTGGCCGGCGGTGTAGAGGGATACACCCGGCCCCAGCATACAGTTGTCCCCCAGCTTTATCTTCACATTGTCCAAAAAGACGCCGCCGAAATTGATAAAGCAGTTCCTGCCCACCTCAATATTGAAACCGTAATCGCAGTAAAAGGGCGGGTTGACAAAGGTGGTCTCGTCGGACTTGCCGAACAGCCGGTTCACAATCCCCCGTATGGCGTCAAAATCCGCCCGGTCCACCGTATTCAACTCCTGGGTAAGCCGCCTGGCCTGCTTCATTTCCACCCAATCCGCATCGTCGGCGAGAAACAGCATCCCCTTTTCCCTGCGTTCCCTGCTGGTCATGCCTATTCCCCCTTCTTTCTTTTTCGATACATGCTGTCGGCTTCGGTGATTTCGCGGATGACCCGGCAGGGGCTGCCGAAGGCCAGCACCCCCGGCGGGATGTCCCTTGTAACCACGCTGCCCGCCCCGATGACCACATTGCTGCCGATGGTGACGCCGCCGCATATGGTGACGTGGGCGGCAATCCATACGTCGTTGCCGATGTGGATGGGCCCGCCGTATTCGTAGCTGTGGGTGCCGCCCCTTTCATCGGTCTGCATCCGGCGCTCTTCGGCCACAAGGGAGTGAAACCCGGTGGCCAGGGTGCAGCAGGGGCCTATCATCACATTGTCCCCGATGGTGACCCGGTTTCCCCCGCTGAAATGAAAATAGATGTTGGAATAAAAATTCTTCCCGATGGTGATGTCCCGGCCGTTGTCGATATACATGGGCCGCTCCATGGCCCGGAAGTCCCCGAAATCCTCCGTCCCGAAAAGCTCCTTTAATATGGCCAGCCGCTCCTCCTCATCGTCGACGGAGAGGGCGTTGTACCGGTCGCACAGCCGGCGGCTCCGCTTCAGCTCGGCCGCAAGCTCCGGGTCGTGGGAATCGAAAATCATGCCGCCGTACATTTTTTCCCGCTCGGTCATGTTATACCACCTCGTTTCGGATAGGTTAAAAGCCTGTTTATTATAGCGTGGCCCAGGCGCCTGTATCAACCGGTTTGCAAAAGGACGGCAGGCGCAAAAAAGGACGCGGGATTTTTTCCCGCGTCCTCAAGCTTGTCGGAAAACCTATGGAATCGTCTGGGCCGGGGCATATGCACCGCCCTTAGGCTGCGGCCTTCTTTTTTCCCCGCTTTTTCCGGGGCGGCCGGGGCGTCCGGTCGGAACGGTTCACCATATCCCGGAAGAAGAGCACCAGAGGGATGCCGGGGATGATAAGGGCCACCAGGGCGATGGGGGAAAAGCGGGAAAGCTCCCACCAGTCGCCTCCCAGCAGGGTGTGGAGGGACCAGGCGCCGTAGAGGATAAATCCGGTCACGCAGAGGAAGAGGACGGTCTGTACCGTCCAGTGCACCCCCCGGCCGAATTTGCCCTCAAAGGGCAGCAGGCCGCCGGCGGCCAGGGCGCAGAGCAGGGGCACCAGCAGTACGGCCGCGGGAACGGCCATGGGCAGGAAGGTGGCGTAGATATTCTCCGAAAAGAAGGCGTAGAGGCAGACGCCCACCCCGTCGGCCACCGAAAGGCCCATGGCGATAAAGAAGAGCAGGCCGCCTTTGGGCTTTTTTAAGACCATATTCAGGATGATGAGCAGAAGGGTAACCGGAATCATCAGCAAAAGGCAGCAGACCATGGTATCCAGCTGCTGGGCCTGGACGTCGGGGTAGCCGGCGTAGGCCGTGACGTACTGGCGGCAGAAGAAAAAGATAAGCGCGCCCACGCCGCCCAGGGCCACAGAGGAGTAAATCATGTTGAACAGCTGTCTGCCCTTCCCCTTGGGCATAAAGGCCAGGGCAATGACCACATAGGGAATAAGCAGCAAAAGACAGATAACCGACAGAATATGCATGGGGCAACCTCCCGTTTTCATAAGCGTTGGGGTGAACAGAAACCGGACGGAGCCGCATACACCGACCGAATATCCACATTATAATACGGGAAGGCCGAAAAGGCAACCGTTCGGGCAGTTCCGACAGAAATAATACTTCCCTTTTGCCGGTTTTATGGTATAATGGATTTGATTCGTGTACCCGTGCGGGCAGCCGTCCGGGTGGGGGCCGGCCCGGCCCGGGGGATTACCCCCGCGAAGCATAAACGGGGATCTGAAAAGACTCCGCCCGGTGGTTCTCTGCCGCTGGGCCCGCCCGTTCCGTACAGGCGCGCGGGGAAACATCACACAAGGCCGCAGACAGGCGGCCGGAAGGAAAGAGTGCAACCTATGAGTATTATCACCAAGCTGTTCGGAAACTACAGCGCAAAGGAAATCAAGCGGATTACCCCCATCCAGAAGCGGGTGCTGGAGCTGGAAAGCAAGTACGAAAAGATGAGCGATTCGGAGCTGCGGGAGCAGACCGACGTGCTGAAGGACCGGCTGCAGATGGGCGAATCCCTGGACACCATCCTGCCCGACGCCTTCGCCGTCTGCCGGGAGGCCTCCTGGCGGGTGCTGGGCATGAAGCACTTCCCCGTACAGGTGCTGGGCGGCATCATCCTCCACCAGGGCCGCATCGCCGAGATGCGCACCGGTGAAGGCAAAACCCTGGTAGCCACCCTGCCGGCTTATCTGAATGCCCTGACCGGCAAGGGCGTGCACATCGTCACGGTCAACGACTACCTGGCCCGCCGCGACTCGGAGTGGATGGGCAAGGTCTATCGCTTTTTGGGGCTGAAGGTGGGCCTGATTGTCCACGGCATGGACAACAACGAGAAAAAGGAGGCCTACAACGCCGACATCACCTACGCCACCAACAACGAGCTGGGCTTCGACTACCTGCGGGACAACATGGTCATCTACAAGAACAACAAGGTCCAGCGGGGCCACAACTACGCCATTGTGGACGAGGTGGACTCCATCCTCATCGACGAGGCCCGCACCCCCCTCATCATCTCCGGCCAGGGGGATAAGTCCACCGATTTGTACGACAGGGCCGACCAGTTCGCCAAGTCCCTGACGGTCAACCGGGTCCGGGAGATGAACGACAAGGAGGACGAGGACCAGAAGTACGACGGGGACTATGTGGTGGACGAAAAGGCCAAGACGGCCACCCTGACCCCTAAGGGCGTCAAGAAGGCCGAGGAGTATTTCGGCATCGAGAACTTAAACGACGCCGAGAACATGACCATCGCCCACCACATCAACCAGGCCATCCGGGCCAACGGCATCATGAAGCGGGACGTGGACTATGTGGTCAAGGACGGCGAGGTGGTCATCGTCGACGAGTTCACCGGCCGCCTGATGTTCGGCCGGCGGTATAACGAGGGCCTGCACCAGGCCATCGAGGCCAAGGAAGGGGTCAAGGTGGAGCACGAGTCCAAGACCCTGGCCACCATCACCTTCCAGAACTTCTTCCGCTTGTACGACAAGCTGTCGGGTATGACCGGTACGGCCATGACCGAGGAGCGGGAGTTCCAGGAAATCTACAAGCTGGACGTGGTGGAAATCCCCACCAACAAGCCCATCGCCCGTGTGGACCTGCCCGACGTGATTTACAAGACCGAGGCGGCCAAGTTCCGGGCGGTCATCGAGGATATTGTGGAGCGGCACGAAAAGGGCCAGCCGGTGCTGGTGGGTACCGTGACCATCGAAAAATCCGAAATCCTCAGCAAGCTGCTGAAGGCCCGGGGCATCAAGCACAGCGTGCTCAACGCCAAGCACCACGAGAAGGAAGCCGAAATCGTGGCCCAGGCCGGCAAGTACGGGGCCGTGACCATCGCCACCAACATGGCCGGCCGCGGTACCGACATCATGCTGGGGGGCAACGCCGAGTATCTGGCCAAGGCCGAGATGCGCCACCAGGGCTACAGCGACGTCCTCATCAACGAGGCCACCGGCTACGGGGAGACCGAGGACCAGGACATCATCGCCGCAAGGGAGCTCTTTGCCGAGCTCAACGCCAAGTTCAAGGCCGAGGTGGCCCCCGAGGCCGACAAGGTCCGGGAGGCCGGGGGCTTATGCATTCTGGGCACCGAGCGGCATGAATCCCGCCGTATCGACAACCAGCTGCGGGGCCGCGCCGGCCGGCAGGGCGACCCGGGCTGCACCCGGTTCTACATCTCCCTGGAGGACGACCTCATGCGCCTCTTCGGCGGCGAGCGGATTTTCAACCTCATGGAGACCCTGAAGGTGGACGAGGACACCCCCCTGGAGATGGGGATGCTGTCCAAATCCATCGAGAGCGCCCAGCAGAAGGTGGAGGGCCGCAACTTCGCCCAGCGGAAGAACGTGCTGGAATACGACGACGTCATGACCAAGCAGCGGGAACTCATCTACGCCCAGCGGGACAAGGTGCTGGACGGGGAGAACGTCAAGGACTCCATCATGGGCATGATAGACGAGACCATCGACGAGGCCTGCACCCGCTATCTGTCCGAGGAGGTCCACGACGAGTGGAACCTGGACGGCCTGCGTGCCTACTTCATGGGCTGGCTGGCCACCCCCGAGGACTTCCAGTACACCCCCGAGGAGCTGGGGAACACCTCCAAGGAGGAAATCGCCCAGTTCTTAAAGGACCGCACCCGGAAGCTGTATGAATTCAAGGAGAAGAAGTACGGCGAGAACGTCATGCGGGAGCTGGAGCGGGTTATCCTGCTGCGGAATGTGGACTCCCACTGGATGGACCACATCGACGCCATGGATGAGCTGCGCCGGGGCATCCATCTGCGGGCCTACGGCCAGCACAACCCGGTTGTGGAGTACCGCAACGAGGGCTACGATATGTTCAACGCCATGACCAACTCCATCCGGGAGGCCACCAGCCGCATGATTCTCAGCGTGCAGCTGCGCACCAACGAGGAGGTCAAGCGGGAGCAGGTGGCCAAGGAGACCGGCTCCTCCGGCGGGGACGACAGCATCCCCGACGCCAAGACGGTGAAAGGCAAGGGCAAAATCCCCAAGAACGCCCCCTGCCCCTGCGGCAGCGGCAAGAAGTATAAGCGCTGCTGCGGCAAGGACGAATACGCCGACGATGAGGAGTAAGCCATAGCATAGAAAAGCCCCGGCATGCTGAACGCCGGGGAAAAAGCGGATAATAGAAAGTCCCCCCAGATGCAGGAAAACACAAGTACTGCGTCTGGGGGGATTGCATACTGCCGAAAAAACCAATAAAGCCTTTTGCCTGCAGAAACCGGCGGCATATGCGCCGATTGGCGAAAGGCTTGGCCGCCTTCTGCCCGGCCGGTCCCCAACCGCCGGTTGGAGGGGCGCAAACCGCCGCCCGGTGGACGGCGGCGGACAACAGGGGTACAATAAAACCGTACCCGGGCGGCCTGCCGCCCGCAAATCCCCACAAAGGAGGCCTTTGCCATGCCCGCCGTCTATCCCATCCGGCTGCATGAACAGATTGCCCGGCTGCGCAAAAAGCACCGCATGTCCCAGGAGAAATTCGCCGAGGCTTTGGGGGTGTCCGGCCAGGCCGTCTCCAAATGGGAGACCGGCGCCTGCTGCCCCGACATCCAGCTGCTGCCCGCCATCGCCGCCTGTTTGGGGGTGTCCATCGACGCCCTCTTCGCCGCCGACGACCCGGCGGCCCGGGCCCGGCTGCTGACCCGCTACGAATGTACCGGCGACGACGCCGACTTTGCCGCCGCGGCCCAGGCCTACGAACAGGCCCTGGAGGCCGGCACGGCCACCCTGGCCGACCGGCGGGACTACGCCGTCCTGCTGGCCCGCCGGAGCATCTCCTCGGCCGGGGGGGCGGAGGAGATGTATGAAAACATCCTCTGTGCCGCTAAGGACAGCCGGGACGAGGACTACTACCGCACCCACATCCAGTACATCCGGCTGCTTTGCTGGCGGGGCCGGGCGGATGTGTGCGTCCGGCGGTATCAAAGGATGACGGCGGCCGAGCCGGACAACTGGTGGGCCGTCTATCTGCTGGCCCTTTCCCATATGCAGGCCGGGGACAAGGGGGAGGCCGGCCGGCTGCTGCGGGGGGCCCTGAAGCGCTTCCCGGGGAACTTTTATCTCTACACCCTGGCCGGGGACCTGGCCGAAGGGGCCGGGGCGTATGAATCCGCCCTTTCCTATTGGGAAAAGGCCTATGCCGATAACCCGCGCCAGATAGCCTGCCTGTATAACGGGGCGGCCATGCTGGAGCGGCTGGGCCGGCGGCGGGAGGCCGTGGAGATGTGGCGGCGGATTGTGGACTGGCACCATGCAAACGAGCTGTTCCGGGAGGGGGAGACGGATATGCCCTTACAGCATATCCGCCGCCTGCTGGCCGGGGAGGAGAAGGCATAAAAGAACCCGGCGGGCAATGCAAACCCGCCGGGGCTTTTTTCATCAGATGCCGTTTCGGTTTCCCCTGAAAGGGCGGCCCGGTATAGGCAGGACGTTAGCGTGCGGCTTTTGGCCGGCTTTATTTTACGCCGGGGAACCCATCCCGGCAGATTTGCCGGAGCGGGTATAGGCCGCATGGTTTAGAACATGGCGATGGCTTCCGGAATCGTCTCTTCCAGGGAAAAGTGGAAGATGAGGGGCGGTTCATCTTTGCCTAAGGCGTAGAGGGATATGCGATAATCGCCCAGGGTCAGCTGGGTGATATCAAAGGCGGTGAGGGGCAGAATCACCTGGTGCTGATGGTAGGGCTGTACGGTCTGCGTCTCGGCTTCGTAGGGCGTGTAGGGCAGCAGGTCATCGGGCGTATAGGCGTAAGCGTTTCCCTGGAGCAGGCGCCAGCCCTCCTCTTCCTTTTTCTCCAGCGTAAACGCCGGGGAGACCAGGACGTCCACCGGGAGTTCGCTCTCATTATAATAATGGGCATCAATTTCAATATAATAATAGGGATCTATATCGGAGGTGTAGTTTTCGTACCAACCGTAAGCCCGTTTGTCAGGGGCCAGCAAAAGCTGTCCGCCGTCCGGCCGGGGGCTGTTTTGGTCGCCGTAAACCGCCGCCTCTTCCAAAAGGGGATCCAGGGGATTTCCCTCCCCGTACAGGGAAAAATAAAAGGTCAGGTCAAGTGTTTCACCCTCCAGCCAGCAGGTCTGGGTAATCCGGAACTGCCCGGCCGACATCCAGCGGGCCTGCCAGATGGTCAGGTCAAAGTATTTGAAATGTATATCATAGGGTTCTATAGTATATTCGTCGGAGGCGGCGGGAAGGTTTTCCTGGTTGTAGGGGACATCTTGCCACTCCCCGTCCACCAGCTTTTCCAAACGGTAATCCTGCCGGCCGCCTGCATAGCCGATAGACAATTCGCCGGCATTGTGAAGCAGCGTCAGGAAGCTCTCGGTTCCCACCTCAAATTCCCGGTCGACGGGAATCAGGGCCAGCTCCTGGTCCTGGGCGTAGGCATAAACCGCCTGCTGGTCCGGCTGCAGGGCTTCGATACGCTCCCGCATTTCCTGACCTTTATCCGGCTCTGCCTCCGGCGCAGGCTCATCCGCAGCGGGTTCTGCGGAGGAAGCAGGTGCCGGCGCTTTCGTTTCGGATACAGCCTGCGGTTCGGATGACGCCTGGGCTTCATAGGGTTCGGCGGCCTGGGAAGCCGAAGGGGCCGGGGAGGAGGCCGAAGCGGCAGAGAGGTCTGCATCAGCCGGTTTGCCGGAAAAGCCGCACCCGCTCAGCAGCAGCAACGCGCCGGCCAAAAGGGCGGCGCCTGTTTGTTTTCTTTTCATGGAACCCCGCCTCCTTCTATTCGCTCTATGATAAAAGTGGGCAAAAAGATGGAAACTGTTGCGCAGACCGGTGTATGACAAAGGAAAAAAGGCCGGCGTCCCCCGGACGCCGGCCCCAGGCTGTCGAGAACCCTATAAAATTGTCCAAGCCGGCGACATGTGCGTCGGGGGAATGTTAGAAGGGGGGCGCCCCTCTTCTGCAGCTTGCCGACTTTGCCGACAAGCTGAGAAGGCCGCCCAAATCGGGCGGCCCTCTGTTTTTTGCCTTTATTGCGCCGCAGCCTCGGCGATGACCTTCTGGGCCACCATGGGCGGGGCCTCCTCATAGCGGGCGAAATCCAGCGTAAAGCTGGCCCGGCCCTGGGTGATGGAGCGCATGGCTGTGGAGAAATCGCTCATTTCGGCCATGGGCACCTCGGCCACGATTTCCTGCATCCGGTCCTCGGCCGGGTTCATGCCCAGCACCCGGCCCCGGCGCTTGTTGATGTCGCCGATGACGTCGCCCATATTGTCGTCGGGGATGTAGACCTTCAGGGTGCCGATGGGCTCCAGCAGCACGGGGGAGGCGTCGGGGATGCCGGCCTTGTAGGCCAAAGACGCCGCCGTCTTAAAGGACATTTCGGAGGAGTCCACCGGATGGTAGGAGCCGTCCACCAAAGTGGCCTTCAGCCCCACCATGGGATAGCCGGCCAGCACGCCCTTCTGGACGCTTTCCCGCAGGCCCTTTTCCACCGCCGGGAAGAAATTCTTGGGCACCGCGCCGCCGAATACCTTTTCCTCAAAGACCAAATCGTCGCTGTCGCAGGGCTCGAACTCAATCCAGACGTCGCCGAACTGGCCGTGGCCCCCCGACTGCTTTTTATGCCGCCCCTGCACCTTGACCTTTTTGCGGATGGTCTCCCGGTAGGCCACCTTGGGCGGGGCCAGTTCCACGTCCACGCCGAATTTGTTCTTGAGTTTGGACACGGCTACGTCCAGATGCTGCTCTCCCAGGCCGGAGAGGATCTGCTCGTGGGTCTCGTGGTTGGGGGCGAAGCGCAGGGTGGGGTCCTCCTCCATGAGCCGGATAAACCCGGCGGCCATTTTTTCGTCGTCCCCCTTGTTCTTGGCCTTTACGGCCATGGACAGGCAGGGGGCAGGGAAGGCCGGAGGCTCCAGCTTATACACGGCGCCCGGGGCGCAGATGGTGTCCCCGGTCAGCAGGTCGCCAATTTTGGATACGGCGCCGATGTCCCCCGCGCCAATATAGTCGGCGTCTTCCTGCTTGCCGCCGTTTATCCACATGACCTTGCCGATGCGCAGTTCGGCGCCGGTGCGGGCGTTAACCGCCTTGCTGTCCCCCGCCAGCCTGCCCGAAGCCACCTTAAAGTAGGACAGTTTGCCCACAAAGGGGTCGGCGATGGTCTTGAAGACCAGGGCGGCCAAAGGCCCGTCGGCATCGCAGGGCAGCTCGGCCGGCTCCCCGTCCTTTTCGCAGAGGACGGCGCCCGCCGCCGGGGCGATTTTCGCCAGGATGTCCACCAGCAAATCCACGGCCGCGCCGGTCTGGTTGACCCCGCAGAAGACCGGGCAGATTTCGCCGGCGGCAAACCCTTCCGCCAGCCCGGTGAGGATTTCCTCCTCGGTAAATTCCTCCCCGCCGAAATATTTTTCCATCAGGGCCTCGTCGGCCGAGGCGATGGCCTCCAGCATAACCGCCCGCAGGTGGGATACGGTTTCGTCGGCCGGCAGGGGGACCTCCTTGGCCATCAGTCCGTCATAGGCGTAGGCCTTGTTGGTCACCAAATCCACATAGCAGGCCACCTGCTCCCCCTCCATGGAGGGGACGACCACCGGGCAGACCGCCGCGCCGTACCTGCCGGTCAGGGCGGAGAGCACCTTGCGGAAGTTGGCGTGGCCGGAATCCAGCTTGCCGATAAAGAAGGCGCAGCCCTTGCCCTGCTTTTTGGCCTCATTGTACCCCAGCTCGGCGCCCACCGTCAGGCCGGACTTGCCCGAGAGGACAATCAGGGCCGAATCGGCGGCGGCCAGGGCCTCCCGCACGCCGCCGGCAAAGTCGAACAGGCCGGGCGCATCGATGAGGTTCAGCTTGTAATCTTTATAAATCAGGGGCGCAATGGCGGTGGAAATGGACGCGCCGCGCTTTTTCTCCTCCGGGTCGAAGTCGGTGACGCAGCCGCCTTCGGCGACCTTGCCTACGCGGGCGATGGCGCCGCCTGCGGCCAGCATGGCGTCGGTCAGCGTGGTCTTACCCGAGCCGCCGTGGCCCAATAAAGCGATATTTTTTGTGTGGGAAGAGGAAACCTGTTTCAATGCGATACACCCTTTCTTTTCTAAAATGCGGACAACACGGATTCGTCCGCATGGGACATCCAGAATACACAAATACGGTATAAAAGTTCGTTAAATATGTATAAAATAGGATGCTGTATGCGTCTCATTTTCCGCGTTATTGTAGACATTGTAGCACAACCTCTTGTCAATTTCAATCTATTTATGTAAGAGGTGCGTTAGAATTTTTATGCATATTCAACCCGGCCTGTTTTTCGGTGAAATACAATTTGAAAAAACGGCCGGAATACGGGGCGGCAGGCGGGCCGGCGGCGCGAAAAAATTCTTGACAATCGCCGGCGGCGCGCCTATTATTTTAGTATCCAAAAGCGGTAAAGCGCACCCTATATAATAAGGTGTGCGCCGCAGGGCGGCAGCGCCCTTTCCGCCGGCTGCCTGTCGGTTCTTCCCGGCCGGCCCTTCATTTGATTTTATTTGAAAAGGAGTCTTGTCAAATGAGCATCAAAAACGAGTACCTGAACAAGGTCTACGACCAGGTATGCTCCCGCAACCCCGGCGAGCCCGAGTTCCAGCAGGCCGTCCGCGAAGTGCTGGAGTCCCTGGAGCTGGTGGTGGAGAAGGATCCTTCCATCATCGATACCGGCGTCATCGACCGGATTGTGGAGCCCGAGCGCATGATTCAGTTCCGGGTGTCCTGGGTGGACGATGCGGGCAAGGTCCGGGTCAACCGCGGCTTCCGCTGCCAGTTCAATTCGGCCATCGGCCCCTACAAGGGCGGCCTGCGGCTGCATCCCTCGGTCAACGCCTCGGTCATCAAGTTCTTAGGCTTTGAGCAGATTTTCAAGAACAGCCTCACCGGCCTGCCCATCGGCGGCGGCAAGGGCGGTTCCGACTTTGACCCCAAGGGCAAGTCCGACGGCGAAATCATGCGGTTCTGCCAGAGCTTCATGACCGAGCTGTCCAAGCACATCGGCGCGGATACCGACGTGCCCGCCGGCGACATCGGCGTGGGCGGCCGGGAAATCGGCTATATGTACGGCCAGTATAAGCGGCTGCGCAACGAGTTCACCGGCGTGCTCACCGGCAAGGGCCTGACCTACGGCGGCTCCCTGGCCCGTACCGAGGCCACCGGCTACGGCGTCTGCTACTTCACCCAGGAGATGCTGAAGACCATGAAGAATACCTCCTTCGAGGGCAAGACGGTGGTTATCTCCGGTTCGGGCAACGTGGCCATCTACGCCACCGAGAAGGCCCAGAGCATGGGCGCCAAGGTTATCGCCCTGTCCGATTCCAATGGCTATGTGGTGGATCCCGACGGCATCAAGCTGGATGTTGTCAAGCAGATTAAGGAAGTGGAGCGGGGCCGCATCTCCGAGTACGCCAAGCGGGTGCCCGGTTCCACCTATACCGAGGGCTGCCGGGGCATCTGGTCGGTCAAGTGTGACATCGCCCTGCCCTGCGCCACCCAGAACGAGCTCAACGGCGAGGAGGCTGCCCAGCTGATTGCCAACGGCGTCATGGCCGTGGCCGAGGGCGCCAACATGCCCTCCACCCCCGAAGCCATCGAGGCCTTCCAGAAGGCCGGCGTGCTCTTCGGGCCGGCCAAGGCTGCCAACGCCGGCGGCGTGGCCACCTCCGCCCTGGAGATGTGCCAGAACTCCATGCGCTACAGCTGGACCTTTGAAGAGGTGGATGCCAAGCTGAAGGGCATCATGGAGGGCATCTTCCACAACGCCTACAACGCCGCCAAGGAATTCGGCGTGGACGGCAACCTGGTTGCGGGCGCCAACATCGCCGGCTTCAAGAAGGTGGCCGACGCCATGATTGCCCAGGGCGTGGCTTACTAATCGGTAAGGCCCCTTTATCTATCATATAGGGCTTGCCCAGTTTTAGAACCGGCCGGGACATTTTTGTCCCGGCCGGTTGGCCTTATCTCCGGGAATCATAGGGCTGTATCCAACATCCAGACATTTCCCTGGGCAATCCGACTAAAATCCATGCCCTGTTTTACCAAAAGTCAACAACCTTTTAACAAACCCGCAAAAACCCGTATTTTTTCCTTGACTTTGTAAAGCCGCAGTGGTATTATAATCAGGCACCGTCGCGAGGGGGTTGTCCCGGAGCGGTGGGGCGCAGCAGGACCTTGGAAATTAAACAACGAGAGA